>JAENYX010000021.1 GCA_016841565.1 Clostridium thermobutyricum
GCGGCCGTCTGAGACAAAGGCGAGGGTACGGCCGGTTACATCGAGGGTAAAGTGAGCAATAAGCCGAGGGGAATAGAGAAAAATATGTATACATTATAGGTATTTGGACAAGCTTGCAGGAATCCGGCTTCCAATATAAAATTATTCTATAAGGTCTAAAATAGGGGTAGTGATTGGATGCTATACAATGCTCCTGAACAACGAGGTGTAATATGAATGTGCCCAATGTATTAACCGGAATAAGGTTTTTGCTCATACCCGTTTTCTTTTTGTGTTATTATTCGCATATGCCGAATAATATAACCATTGCTACTTTGGTGTTTATTTTTGCAGGTGTTACTGATATACTGGATGGGTATATTGCACGCAAGTACAACATGGTCACCCGATGGGGGGCAGTGTTTGACCCGCTGGCAGACAAGCTTATGCTGCTGTCGGTTTTATTTGCCTTAACCCACAGCGGTTACCTGCCACAGTGGGTAATTATTGTGGTGTTTGGAAAGGAAGCTTTTATGGCTCTGGGTGCGGCCGTTCTCTATTTCACCCGTGACAAGACGGTGGTTGCCGCAAACAAGACCGGTAAACTGGCTACAATACTGTTTTATCTGTCCATAGTGGCCAGGGTGTTCGAACTGCCCTATTATTCATACCTGATGGTCATTGCCGTAATTGTAACTGTACTGGCCTTTGCAAGATATGCGTGGAATTTCAGAAATATTAAAAAGGCTGAGAAAATATAGGTATTGATTGATGATTACTACCGGGAGAGAAGGTATCAGAATGGAACAAAGAACCGTACATGAAATACTGGACTGGCTGAAGTATATAGCCATTGCAGTAATACTGGCTCTGCTTATCAGACACTTTATAGTATTGAACATCAAGGTTCCCACACAGTCAATGCTGCCTACCATACAATTGGAAGACCAGGTCCTGGTCAACAGGTTTATTTATAGGTTTAGAACTCCCCGGCGGGGAGACATAATAGTATTCAAATACCCCGACAACCCGGAGGAACTGTATGTAAAACGCTTGATTGGACTGGAAGGGGAAGAGGTGGAAATAATAGATGGTGAGTTGTATATTGACGGTCGGCTGATTGAGGAGGAGTATTTATACGAGGAAATGAGAGGCAGCTTCGGACCTTACAGGGTTCCTGAGGGCGGATACTTTATGATGGGGGATAACAGGAACGATTCCAATGACAGCAGGTTCTGGAACAATCAGTTTGTAGCAGGCCACCAGATAATTGGCAAGGCCTTCTTTACCTTGTTTCCGCTGGGCAGGACAGGGGTCATGAAATAATTGCGCAGTATTATGTTATTGACAATTGGCGGGTATTATATATAATAGACTTTAATTAGAAAAAAGATTTTAAAACAAAATAATAGGTTAAAGGCTGTGAAGGAGAGGAGTAAGCAGCATAAGTGTCTTGTAGAGAGGATGCCCCAGGGCTGAAAGGCGTCCGGCACAAACTGCCGAAGGTAGCTCCGGAGCCGCCCGGTTGAACTTAAAAGAGTAGGCCGGGACGGGATAACCCGTTATACGTTAGAGAGAGCCCCTTTGGGGGAATTAAGGTGGTACCGCGAAGCAAACCCTTCGTCCTTCTGGACTTGCAGGGTTTTTTTAATTCCTGGGACATAATTACAGGAGCCAGCGGCTAGTGGACTGTATCTACGAACTAATATCTGGCACCTATACACTACGCATTAATAGTATTACTTTACCTGTCATTTAAGAGGGCGGAGCCCGAAGAATGTGACTTAAAGATGGACATAAGATCCTTCGCTTGGCTCAGGATGACACGTTAGGAGATGTAAAGTCTAAAGCACGGTATATATAGTATCTGATACCTGGCAAATTAAAAGGAGGCGCTAAATATGAAACAGGTTAAGAAATTGGATGACAAGTATAACCCGAAAGGTTTTGAAGAGAGGCTTTACCAGTGGTGGGTGGACAAGGGCTTTTTCACTCCTGAGATTGATGAAGAGAAAAAGCCTTATACAATAGTAATACCTCCGCCCAATATTACAGGACAGCTCCATATGGGTCATGCCCTGGACAATACAATCCAGGATATACTTATCAGATGGAGCAGGATGAAGGGGATACCCACTCTCTGGCTTCCGGGAACCGACCACGCCAGCATTGCCACCGAGGCAAAAATAGTGGAGAAGCTGACAGAGGAGGGTACCTCAAAGAATGAACTGGGTAGGGATAAATTCCTCGAAAGGGCCTGGCAGTGGAAAAAAGAATACGGCGGAAGAATTGTTGAGCAGCTTAAGAAGCTTGGCAGCTCCTGCGACTGGACTCGGGAGAGGTTTACCATGGATGAGGGCTGCAATAAAGCTGTTATTGAATTTTTCGTAAGCCTGTACGAAAGGGACCTAATCTACCGGGGAGACAGGATAATTAACTGGTGTCCCACCTGCAAAACTTCCATATCCGACGCCGAGGTGGAGCACAGGGATATGGACGGAAAGTTTTGGTATGTAAAATATCCGCTGAAGGACAGCAGTGAATATATAACGGTTGCTACCACCCGGCCCGAGACCATGCTGGGAGATACTTGCGTGGCAGTACATCCGGAGGATTCGAGGTATTCAAGGTATATAGGAAAGACGGTGGTTCTGCCGCTGATGGGCAGGGAAATACCCATCGTAGCCGATGAGTATGTAGACATTTCTAAGGGTACCGGAGCCGTCAAGGTGACACCGGGACATGACCCTAATGATTTTGAAATAGGCGAAAGACATGGTGTTGAAAAGCTAAGAATCATGAATGACGACGGAACCATGAATCATAACGCCGGAGCGTTTGCCGGAATGGACAGGTATGACGCCAGGAAGGCGGTTGTGAAGGAACTGGAAGCCCAGAACCTCATTACAAAGATTGAAAATATTCAGCATGGCGTGGGTCACTGTTACAGGTGCGATTCGGTAATCGAGCCTCTGATATCCACCCAGTGGTTTGTAAGGATGGAACCTCTTGCACAGCCGGCCATCAGAGCGGTCAGGGATGGAGACATAAAATTTGTACCCCAGAGATTTGAAAAGATATATTTCCATTGGATGGAAAATATAAAGGATTGGTGTATTTCCAGGCAATTATGGTGGGGGCACAGAATACCTGCGTACTACTGTACCCACTGCCGGGAAGTGATGGTAAGCAGACAGAAGCCTGATGCATGCGACAAATGTGGCAGTGCAGACTTGGAACAGGATCAGGATACTCTTGATACCTGGTTCAGTTCGGGATTGTGGCCCTTTTCCACCCTTGGCTGGCCCGAAAAGACCAGGGACCTGGATTACTTTTATCCCACAAACGTCCTTGTTACCGGATACGACATAATTTTCTTCTGGGTTGCGCGCATGATTGTATCGGGGCTTGACCAGATGAAGGAAATACCTTTTCCTGATGTTTTGATACACGGCCTGGTAAGAGATGCCGAGGGAAGGAAGATGAGCAAATCCCTCGGTAACGGTATTGACCCTCTGGAAATAATTGAGAAATACAGCGCCGATGCATTAAGGTTCACCCTTGCCACCGGCAATGCACCGGGAAACGATATGAGATTTCATATGGAAAGGGTGGAGGCTTCGGGCAATTTTGCCAATAAGCTTTGGAATGCTTCACGGTTTGTGTTGATGAATATTGAAGGCTGTGAACTGGAAGGGCTTAGCGGTGATTTTGAACGGGAAGACTTGGAATTGTCGGACAAATGGTTGTTGTCGAGGCTGAATACTCTTACGGTTGAAGTAGAGGAGAGCATGCAAAAATATGAATTGGGAGTGGCGGCGCAGAAGCTGTATGACTTTATTTGGGGAGAGTACTGCGATTGGTATATTGAGCTTGTCAAGCACCGCTTATATGAAGAGGACAGCAAAACGGGTCATATTGCAAGGAAAGTATTGTATTATGGTCTGGACAGACTGCTAAAGCTGCTTCATCCCTTTATGCCTTTTATAACGGAGGAGATATGGCAGCATCTGCCTCACCGGGGTGAGACCATAATCCTGGCTGAGTGGCCCGGGGTCAACGGGAAATTCCAGGACACACAAGCCGAACAGCATATGCAGACCATTATGGAAACCATAAGAGCGGTTAGAAATATAAGGGCGGAAATGGATGTGGCCCGGTCCAGAAAGGCCAAGGTACTCATAGTCTCCGACCATGGGACCCTCCGGGATCTGTTTGATGCCAATAAGGCATATATTGAAAGACTTGCCTCTGCCTCGGAGGTTATAGTAAAGAAGGACAAATCGGATATCCCTGAGGATGCGGTTTCGGCAGTAATTGAAGGTGCGCAGATTTATATTCCCCTCCAGGAGTTGTTGGATATCGGCAAGGAAATAGAAAGGCTGGAGAGAGAAAAAGAAAGGCTGGAGAAGGAATTGAAGAGGGTGAACCAAAAGCTTTCCAACAAGGGTTTTGTGGATAAGGCACCGGAAAAGGTGATAGAGGCTGAAAAAGAGAAAAGGGATAAGTATCAGGATATGATGGATAAGGTGTTGGAAAGACTGAAAAGCCTGAGTCAGATGTAGGGAGCCGGAGTACCGACGCCGGCTGACAGTGCAAAGGCTGGGCAGAAAGCATTCTCTTGCTTGGCCTTTGCTTCCACGGAGGGGATTAAATGGATTATTCAGAGGCCGTTGCCTTTATCGAAAGCACATATAGGCTGGGCAGCCGTCCCGGGCTTGAGAACATAACCAGGCTGTTGGAGCTGATGGGGCAACCCCAGTCTAATTTTAGGGTGGTTCACGTTGCAGGGACAAACGGGAAGGGGTCCACCAGCGCCTTCATAGCTTCCATTTTAACGGAGGCAGGGTACCTGACCGGTCTTTATACCTCGCCCCACCTTGAAAGGTTTACCGAAAGGATCAGGGTTTCAGGACAGGAGATAAGCCGTCAGGAAGTAGGCCAAATAACAGAATACGTTAAGAAACACGTTGATACAATGCTGGAACAGGGATATCCGCACCCCACCGAATTTGAAATAATTACTGCAATAGGATTTGAATACTTCAAAAGGAAGCAGGTCAAGTATGCGGTAATAGAGGTTGGGATGGGCGGCAGGCTGGATGCTACCAATGTAGTAAAGCCCGTGCTTACAGTAATAACCCCCGTAAGCATGGACCATACAAACGTACTGGGTCATGACCTAAAAAGTATTGCCCGGGAAAAGGCAGGTATTATAAAGAAAGGGGTTAGGGTTCTTTTGGGCTGCCAGCAGGAGGATGCAAAGGAAGCAATAAGGGGTGTATCCACAGGCAAAGGCGCACCCCTTTCGTATATCGGCGATGGCCAAATCCGGAATTTCGTGCCCTGGGCAGATGGCCAGGCATTTGATTTGGTCTGGCAGGGCAGGGAGTATAAAAGTGTCCGGATAAGCCTGCTGGGCCGTCACCAGGCAGACAATGCCGCATTGGCGCTGGCGGCGGGGCTGGAGCTTGGAATATCCGAAAGCATTATAAGAAAAGGACTAAGGGAAGCAAAATGGCCCGGGCGGATGGAGGTTATACGGCACGAGCCCATTGTCCTGATTGACGGAGCACATAATGTCGAGGGCGCTGAAGCCCTTGTAGAAGGATTAAAGCAGTTTTTTCCCGGCAAGAGAGTGTTGTTGATATTTGGCATATTAAGGGACAAGGATGTTGAAAGGGTAGCAGAAATCATGACTGTTTATGCAGACAGGGTGGTGACAGTGCCTCCCACCAGCCCCCGGGGGATGGATCCAAGGAAACTAAAGGACATTGTTGTTAAATATAATCGGAATGCGGTATTTGAACAATCGGTGGAAGAGGCAGTGAGGAAATATGTAGTACCATCGACGGATGAAATGATAGTATTTTCCGGTTCTTTATATATGATTGGAGAAGCCAGGAGGTTATTACCACCTGAAAAATTTTGACAGTTCCGGCAAGGAAGATTTCAGGATGATAAATCCCATTACAACGAACAGTATTCCTGCCACAGTATGTAAAATGGGTATAGGTATATAGTTTGACACCAGCCTTCCCAAAAACACCCCTATAAAGGTTACCACAACAAGGGCAGCAGAAGCTCCCAGAAATACCGGCATAAAGTTGCTGCTCTGGGTGGACAGCGTAAATACTGCCAGCTGTGTTTTATCTCCCAGCTCTGCCAGGAAAAGCATGGTAAATGCCGTGAAAAACAGTTTCCAATCCATAAAATCCCTCCTGTTTAAGGTATGGGGACACACCGTATTATGATGTGTGAGGTGAGATGTCAGATGTGGGATTTAAGTATTGCTCCGTAGTATTACTGAAACTCACACATCCCACTTCGCATATTAATGTCTCCTTTAAAATGTACAAAGTTATTTTACCAGAATTCCCGGTATAATCAAACTAATATTATTGCTAATATACAAAATATTATACTTCCGGATGGGACAAATAAAAGTATGGCATATTTCTTGCAAATATAGTATAATAGGCAGGAAAGTAAATACGCGAATGGTTGTTTGCAGCAGGGATATACATTTAATTGGATGGAGGGATTATATGATGTGTCCATTCTGCAACTCTAAGCTGGGTATTATCAGCAGGAAAAAGTTTTTCTGCAAAAACTGCTGCTTTGAAGTCCATGTCGAGGGAAACAGCTTTGTGGTATACAGGATAGAATTTGACGGAAGTACTAGCAAACTGTGTACTTTGGATGAAGTAGTTTAGAATTGCGGCGAAAATAGGTGGGACAACCACCTATTTTTTATGCGCATTTTTATCGGATTTTGCAAAAAAGAGAAGGTATATGCAAATTAATACAGAATTAATAATAATTATATAAAATGTCATATATGAAATATTGCAGTACTATTCAGTAATACAAGCCGTTGGCTGGTAAGACGTATAATAATTAGCTTTACAAACAATTGGGAGGGATATAAGTGCTGTTCAAAAAAACCTTAGCATTAACAATGATTCTATTTATAATAACAGGAGTAACAGCCGGCTGCGCCGGAACACCCGTTATAACTCCGAAAGACCAGATGGCGGGTAAGTATGGCGGAACGTTCAAAATAGCCGTAACCGAGAATCCTCTCAGCCTTAATCCTGTACATGCCAATGATACTTCATCTTCAAGGGTTATTTACCAACTATTTGAGACATTAGTTGATATAGATACCGAGGGAGAAGTGGTTCCAAACCTGGCCAAATCATGGAGCATCAGCGACGATGGTGTGGTTTACACATTCAGGCTGCAAAAAGGCATAAGATTCCATGCAAACACTGAAGGGGATGTTCCTACTGAAAACGGAGGCAGGGAGGTTACTTCAGAGGATTGGGTATGGACATTCAACTACATAACCGACCCTGATACAAAATCTGAAAGAGCTTACTTCATTGATATGATTAAAGGCTATGAGGACTACCAGAAGGGCAAATCGGAAAGTCTGGCGGGGGTAAGGGCCAAGGATGAATACACCTTGGAGATTGAGCTGGAATATCCCTTCGCACCTTTTATTTCAGTGCTTGGATATAATGCTTTTTCGGTTCTTCCCAAAGAGGACGTTAAAAAATGGGAGAAAGAATTCGGTCTGCACCCGGTGGGTACCGGTCCTTTCAAGTTTGAAGAGTGGATACAGGATGACAGGGTGGTAATGTCAAGAAATGATAATTATTGGAGAAAGGACAGCCAGGGAAATGGGCTTCCCTATCTTGACGGTATGGAGATAAAGGTAATTAACGATCTTACCATGCAGTGGACCGAGTTTGAATTGGGTAATTTCGATTCCATAGAAGTGGTGGACGACCCCTATTATAAAAAAGCCCTCGGGAAATACCCCGACAGCTATTTTAGAAGGCCTCAGATGGGAACCTACTACTATGGCATGAATGTCAGCCTTGAGCCCTTTAAGGGCAACAAGAAGCTCCGGCAGGCCGTAAACTATGCAATAGAGAGGCAGGGTCTTATTGATTTGCTGCGCAATGGGCGCGCTGTTCCGGCAAAGGGTGTTCTGCCGCCGGGAATGTTCGGCTACAATCCCAACCTGGAAGGGTATACCTATAACCCGGAAAAAGCTAAAAAGCTTCTTGCGGAAGCAGGATATCCCGACGGAATAAAACTGACCCTGCAGTATAATACCGACGACATACATAAGAGGATAGCAGAGGCTTTCCAGCAGCAGATGAAACCGGCTGGGATAGACTTGGAGCTTAAGCATATGGACGGCGCCGCTCTTTTTGAAGCCATGGGGAACGGCCAGGCTTCCTTTTTCAGGGTGGGTTGGGTGGTAGATTATCCCGACCCGGATAATTTCCTGTATGTACAGCTTAACAGCGCCAACTTTGGAGTGCTGGGGAATTACACCAGGTTTAACAATGCCAGGTTCGACCAGCTGACCAATGAGGCAAGGGTAGAAACCAATCCTGAGAAAAGGCGCAAAATGTACCAGGAAGCCGAGAGAATTGTAGTTGATGAAGCTCCGTGGCTGTTCATTTACCATTATACAACCGAGCAGCTGCTTCAACCCTATGTCAGGGGGTATTCACTGCCTTCCTTTGGAGAATATACCGCCCGATACTACAGTGTATGGCTGGATAAATAAGATAATGCTTCTACCGGCTTCCATCCAAGGGTGGAAGCCGATTTTGCGCATGCAAGCATAAGGGGGGGAACGGTTTTGTCGACCTATATAGTAAAAAGGCTTTTGGCTGCCATACCTGTAATATCAGGCGTAATTGCCGTTGTGTTCATACTGACTTATATTGTCCCCGGCGACCCTGCTCAGCTTATGGCCGGCCAGAGAGGCAATCCGGAAACCATCCAAAAGATCAGAGAAGACCTGGGTTTGAATAAGCCTTTATGGTGGCAGTTTGCCGACTTTTTCAAAAGGGCGGTGACTCTTGACCTGGGCAGCTCATACAGAAACAACATGCCGGTGACCCGGGCCATAATGCAGAGGCTGCCGCTTACTGCCAAACTGGCTTTGGCTTCCATGGCCTTGTCTGTTGTGACGGGAGTAACCATGGGTGTTATGGCTGCGGTGAAGCAAAATACCATCCTTGACTATGGCAGCATGTTTATAGCAGCTCTTGGTATATCGGCGCCGAGTTTTTGGGTGGGACTTATACTGGTGCTATTGTTTTGTGTGCACTTGGAATGGATACCCGGTACAGGTACCGGAGACGGAAGCTGGACATACCTGGTTTTGCCTGTGTTCACTCTTGGGATGAGGCCTGCGGCATTAATTGCCCGGCTGACAAGATCCAGCATGCTGGAGGTAATGGGTCAGGACTATGTTCGGACAGCATGGTCAAAGGGACTGCCCAAAAGACTGGTTATCGTCAAGCATGCATTGAAAAATGCCATGATTCCCGTTGTAACAGTAGCCGGGATAGGCATGGCAGAAATGTTGAGCGGCTCTATTGTGGTAGAAAGAATGTTTTCCCTGCCGGGGGTAGGACGTTTAGGCATTGAGGCTGTTCTGAACAGGGATTTTCCTGTTATAAGGGGACAGGTATTGTTTCTGGCGCTGGTCTTTATATTTACCAATCTTTTGGTAGACCTGTCCTATCCGCTTTTGGATCCCCGTATCGGATACCACAGGTCATGGAGGGGTGAATGATATGGAAACAGGGCCCTTTGGCGGCACCCGGCCGGATAAAAAATATATTACGTTTAACGCGGTTAACAGCCAAGAACGTAGTTTGTGGGCCAACAGCTGGTTAAGGCTGAAAAGGAATAAGCCTGCCATGCTGGGACTGTTTTTGGTTGCTATAATAGTACTGTCAGCAGTATTTGCGCCTTTAATAACAACCTTTGACCCGGCCCGGCAGCTCATCTGGACCGAGGGCAGGGCTGCCCAGCTTGTGCCGCCTTGTGCAAGACACTGGTTTGGTACCGACGTATATGGCCGCGATATATATACCCGAGTGGTATACGGAGCGAGAGTCTCCCTTCAGATAGGTATGGCGGCAACACTGATTTCTTTGATTATTGGCATTACAATGGGCGTGCTGGCGGGATATCATGGAGGCATAGTAGACGATGTTATTTCATGGCTCATAAATGTAATATTTGCATTCCCGTTCTTGTTATTTGTATTGGCTTTGGTGGCCTACCTGCCTCCAAGCATGCCCCTTATTTACGCTGCAATAGGCATGGTAAACTGGACAAGCGTGGCAAGGGTGGTTCGGGGTCAGGTTCTTTCGGTCAGGGAAAAGGAATATGTGGTATCAGCCCAAGCCCTTGGCTGCGGAGATGCAAGGATTATAACAAGACACATACTGCCCAACATAATGGCTCCCATAATAGTCCAGGCCACCCTTGGAATGGGAAGTATCATTATGCTTGAATCAACGCTTAGTTTCCTCGGCTTTGGCATACAACCTCCAACTCCCAGTTGGGGTTACGAAATTGACCAGGGCAGGCAGTATCTGCTGAACGGCGCATGGTGGTGGTCTGTATTTCCCGGCCTTTCAATCATGTCCCTTGTACTTGGCTTTAACCTTTTAGGAGACGGTTTGAGGGATGCTCTGGACCCCAGACAGGAAGAATCAAAGGGGTGGTGAATCAAGTGAGAGAAACAGTATTGAGCGTAAGGGGTTTGAAGACCAGTTTCTTTACAAAGGATGGATTGATTAAGGCGGTTGACGGGTTGGATTTTGAAATAGGAAGAGGAGAGACCCTGGGATTAGTAGGGGAATCCGGTTGCGGTAAAAGCACCGTTTCCCTTTCTGTAATGAGACTTATATCATCTATGAGCGGAGGGATAGAAGAAGGAGAGATTATATTCAAGGGTAAAAACCTGATGGCGTTATCCGAGGATGAAATCAGGAAAATCAGGGGTAACGATATTTCAATAATATTTCAGGAACCCGACACTTGTCTAAACCCGGTATTGACTATAGGCCAGCAGATTTCAGAAGTCCTGATGCTTCACCAGGGAATGAATAAAAAGGAGGCATTCAACAGGTCGGTGGATATGCTGTCCCTGGTAAGGCTTCCGCTGCCACGGCAGAGAATGACGGAATATCCCCACCAGTTGAGCGGCGGGATGCGCCAGAGAGTTATGATTGCAATGGCGGTTGCCTGTCAGCCGGAGATTTTGATAGCAGACGAGCCTACAACGGCACTGGATGTGACTATACAGGCCCAGATTCTGGATCTGATGAATGAATTGAAGGAAACGCTGGGCACGGCAATTATTTGGATAAGCCACGACCTTGGAGTTATTTCGGAGGTTTCCCAAAACGTACTGGTAATGTATTCCGGCAAAGCAGTAGAGTATTCTGATGTCAACAGTATATTTAATGATCCCAGACATCCATATACAAGGGGTCTGCTTGCTTCAATACCCCGGTTGAACCATACCGACGGAAAACTTCATGCCATAGAGGGGATGGCGCCTAATCCCTATGATATGTCCAAGGGCTGCAGCTTTCACCCCCGATGCAGGTATTCAAGGGATATCTGCCGTAACAAGGAGCCGGAAATTGTGGAATACCAGGGTCACCGGGTAAGGTGTTTTATGTATACCCACCATTGGGCAAAGGGGGGACAGTAAATGCCGCAGCCATTACTTGAGGTAATTAACCTTAAAAAGTATTTCACAGTTAATAAAGGTCTGATTAAAAAAACAATAATCCAAATAAAAGCGGTGGATGGTATCGGTTTTACGGTACAAAAGGGAGAAACCCTTGGACTTGTAGGAGAGTCGGGGTGCGGCAAATCAACCGCCGGCAGGGTGATTCTTGGGCTGCTCCAGGCCACCGGGGGAGAGGTATGCTTCCAAGGCAGCAACATACATCACATGGGCAGGCAGGGCTTACGTCAATTGCGGGGCGAGATGCAGCTATTATTCCAGGATCCATATGCTTCTTTGAACCCCAGGATGACTGTGAGAAATATAGTGGGAGAAGCATTGGACGTACATGGTACTATAAAGGGAACCGACAGGACAAACCGGGTGCTGGAGCTGCTTGATATGGTTCGGCTGCCGGTGCGGCATATAAATAAATATCCGCATCAGTTCAGCGGCGGCGAGAGGCAAAGGTTATGTATGGCAAGGGCACTGGCAGTTGAGCCCAAACTAATTGTCTGCGACGAGCCGGTATCCGCATTGGACGTTTCCATACAGGCGCAGATAATAAACCTAATGCGTCAATTACAACAGCAACTGGGTGTGGCATATGTTTTTATTTCCCATGACCTTGGTGTTATTAAGCATATAAGCGACAGGGTTGCAGTTATGTATCTGGGGAAAATAGTGGAGCTTGCACCAAAGAACAGGCTGTTTTATTCACCACTGCATCCTTATACACAGGCGCTGTTATCGGCCATTCCCACTGTCAACCCCCGTTATAAAAGAGAAAGAATACTGCTTGAAGGAGAGGTGCCCGGCCCGTTAAACATTCCCGGCGGCTGCAGGTTTCACCCAAGATGCGTGCTGGCACAGCCCGTCTGCAGGGATGCAGTGCCGGAACTCAAAAACCTTGGTGAAGGGCATTTTTGTGCCTGCCATAGGTTATAGATCACGGATCACAGATCATAGGTGCCAGAATAGTAACTTGCAGTTGGTAGTTCGTAGTTTTCAGGGTAAGGCTTATTAAAGTCAGGGGACGTCTTTGGTTTTGCTATTCTTTAATGGGCAATGGGTTCTTGTTTTTTTTGAGATGGTAATATAAGCAGGAACCTAAAACAAACCGTTTACATACTGTTTTACCGAGATGATACTCCATCATTAAATACATAAATAGCTATAGTTAGACAAAACATAAGAATATTCAAAAAAACGATGGAGTGAACATAAATGCTTTTGGACATCGATATTAAGGGAGTTACCTGTGATTCGAGAAGAGTAAAGCCGGGGTTTGCTTTTGTTGCAATAAGGGGCGAGAAGGAGAATGGGAACGCATATATTGAGGAAGCGGTTGCAAACGGAGCATTGGTGGTATATACCGAGGATAACCCTAAAGAGCTGCCTGCCAATATTCCTGTAATAAGGGTGGAAAACGCAAGGGCGGCTTTGGCAAAGCTCCTGTCCAGGTTCTATGATTTTCCCTCTGAAAAAATCAATATGATAGGGGTAACCGGCACCAACGGCAAAACAACTACATCCTTTATGATAGAGCTGATATTCCGGCAGGCCGGTTTCTCTACCGGCCTTGTGGGAACGGTAATGATTAAGGCAGGCAATAAGTACTATCCGCACAGCCTGACCACACCCGACAGCGAATGCCTTCATAAATATCTGGCCGAAATGGCTGAACAAAAGGTCTACGCTGCGGTAATGGAAGTGTCTTCCCATGGGCTTAAGTATCAGCGGGTGGACGCCATACAGTTTAACACAGCGGTACACACAAATATAACTCCCGACCATATGGATACCCATAGCAGCTTCAATGAATACTTATATACAAAAAAACGGCTGTTCAGTATGCTGCCCCAGGGAGCGGCGGCCGTAATAAACACCGATGACCCTTACGGCCTGGAGCTGGTAAGAGATAACCCCAAATTGCTGATACTAACCTATGGGCTGGGAGCAAAGGCCAGTATGACTGCCTCAAGTATTGATATTGACAGCCTTGGAGTAAGTTATACCTGTTGTCTGCAAAGGTCATTTACCAATATTATGGGCAACGATGTTGAGCCCCAGGAGATACCTATAAGGCTGGGGATACTCGGCAAACATAATGTATATAATAGCCTGGCGGCCGCCACCGTAGGGCTGCTCTACGGTATAGAGCCCTGTGTCATTCAAAAATCCCTGAGGGATTTTAAGGGAGTCTGGCGGAGGATGCAGGTAATATACAGGGACGATTTTATTGTAATTGACGATTTCAGTCATAACCCGGGAAGCTATGAGGCAGTATTTGAGACGGTTCAGACTATGAACTACAACAATATTTATATTGTAAACGCAATACGGGGTAACCGGGGCGAAGAAATAAACAGGGCTAACGGTGTGGTTATTTCCAACTGGACAAATCTTCTTGGTGTCAAAGAGATTCTAGTTACATGCAGCAGAGATGTTGTAGGCAGATATGACCAGGTAACAGACCGGGAAAAGGAAGCCTTTATTGGGGAACTCAAGAAAGGAGATATAAAGATAGGGTATTATGATTTGTTGGAACAGGCAATAGCGGAAGCCGTGGATAAAGTGGAGAAGGGAGATATAATCCTGCTTCTGGGAGCCCAGGGCATGAACAAGGGGCAGGATATTTTTTTGGATAAAATTGGAACCAGGTCCAAAATAATGCGGAATGATATTACCGGCCTTCCATTTGAATACCTTTACCCTAATACAATAAACCCCTCATAAATATTTCCACTTATGAATAAACATATTCTTAGGTTGAGGAATACACAAGAAAATTGAAGGGGAGTGTGGGGTCAATGGCTCAAGGTACGACCAATGCCAATACTGTCTCTGTGGTAGGCAAATATTACGGCGGTTTTGAGTTCAGCCACAAGGTATACGGAGAGGGGTTTTATAACTTCAAGCTTATTGTACCCAGGTTGAGTGATTACTCTGATATACTGCCTGTAACTGTTTCTGAAAGACTTATATACGGAACCGAATTGGAAAGCTGCAGGCATAACCTGGTCATACAGGGGCAGTTGAGGTCGTATAATAAATTCGTAGATGGGAGCAACAGGCTTATACTCACTATCTTTGCAAGGGATTTATCCATATTGGAGGATCAGGAAGAAGTCAAAAATCCCAACCAAATAGCTTTGGATGGATATATCTGCAAAAGTCCGCTCTACCGGACCACACCCTTTGGCAGGGAAATAACCGATATATTGGTTGCGGTTAACAGGTCTTACGGGAAATCCGATTATATCCCCTGCATTGCGTGGGGGAGAAATGCAAGGTTTTCAGAAAAGCTGAGAATAGGTGACAGGATAAGAATCTGGGGCAGGATTCAGAGCCGGGAATATCAGAAAAAGCAGTATGGCGGAGAGGTGCTCAATAAGGTTGCCTACGAGGTATCCATATCGAAGATGGAAAGGGTAAATGAAAACAACAGGACTGATAATAACCAGGGAGTGGAGGACTGCTCATAGGGGCAGTCTGTTTACTTTCCACCATTGAATTTTTCATTATAGCGTCGGAATGTGGTAAAATATATACAAAAGACCAAATATTGAGGTGATTAAATGAAGGAATGTAGAGGGAGCATGGTTGAAACCCTGAGCAGCGAATGTGTAGGGAACATAGTTGAAATCCTTCGCAGGGAAGTGGTACCTGCCCTTGGCTGTACCGAGCCGGCGGCGGTAGCTCTTGCTGCTGCCAATGCACGGAAAGCAATAGGCGGGGAGCCAAGAGAGATATGGTTAAAGGTAAGCGGTAATATTTTTAAAAACGGAGTTGCCGTTGGAATCCCGGGAATTGACAGGGTGGGAATAGATGTGGCTGTAGCTCTGGGCGCTGCGGCGGGACAAGCCGACAGAGGGTTGGAGGTACTGGAGAATGTGGACAAGCAGAGTGCCGGTAAAGCGCTGGTTCTTGTCGACAGTAATGCTGTACATGTCGATGTGCTGGAAAGAGCGGGCGTATATGTGGACTGCAAAGTGAAAACGGATGCCGGGACCGGACATTGTGTTATTGAGGACGAGCATACCAATATTGTATTAATTGAGGGAAATGGCAAGGTGATTTACAGAAAGGACAGGACCAAGGCGGATAACCAGAGTGACTTGAGAACATGGCTTCAGGGTATGAAAATAGGGCAGATAATTGATATTATCAGGGAAATACCCTTTGGGGATATAGCCTTTATGCTGGACGGCAGGGATATGAATTTTGCGGTTGCGTCAAAGGGACTGAAGGAAAAGACAGGCATGGGTGTTGGATACAGCATCTACAACTTTATGAAAAGGGGAGTACTGTCCGACGACCTTAGCAACTATACTGCTGCTTTGACAGCAGCCGGAGCCGATGTGAGGATGGCCGGGGTAAAAATGGCTGTAATGAGCAGCGCAGGCAGCGGCAACCACGGTATCACGGCTATACTTCCTGTGACGGCGGTGGCCGAGAGGATATCGGCAGATGACCAAATGCTGGCCAGGGCTCTTGCCATAAGCCATATTGTCACAATATACATAAAGAGCTATACCGGGAAGCTTTCGGCGTTGTGCGGGTGTGCCGTGGCGGCAGCAATAGGTGCAAGTTCGGGGATAGCCTTTTTGTACGGAGGAAGTAATCTTCAGATAGAAGGGACAATCAAAAACCTGGTTGCCAATATAACGGGTATGATTTGCGACGGTGGGAAGGTAGGATGTGCGCTCAAGCTTTCGACTGCGGCGTCGGCGGCATTGCAGTCGGCAATTCTGGCCATTGAAGGAGTAGTTGTACCCTGTGACAACGGAATAATTCACAGCAGTGTGGAAAAGACCATACAAAACCTTGGGAGAGTCAGCTATCCGGGCATGATGGAGACCGACCGTATCATATTGGAGGTCATGGCGGATAACATGTCCACCAACAAAAGGAATTGTATGGGCTGCTGAATCAAAAATCATTTCTTATTTTTTAAACCTGTTAGAATATCCCGGGCCTGCCGGATATGCTTTTCCACTTGCCCGGGAGCAGGTCCTCCGGGTATGTTACGTGCATTTACACAGTTTTCGGGCTTTATGATATCCATTATATCCTCCTGGAATACCGGCGATATTTTTCGGTATTCATCCAGGGAAAGCTGCCCCAGCAAGAGTCCCTTTTCGGAGCAGTGAAGCACCAGTTGACCGACTATGCCATGGGCGGTGCGGAAAGGCACACCCTTTTTTGCAAGATAATCGGCTACATCGGTGGCATTGATAAATCCATTATTAACGGCGGCATACATTCGCTCCCTGTTGAATCTAAGAGTGGACAGCATTGGGATAAATATCGACAAGCATCCTTTGACAGTGTCCACTGTGTCAAAGATGCTCTCCTTATCCTCCTGCATATCCTTGTTGTAGGCTAGGGGCAGCCCCTTCATTACAGTCAGCAGACCCAAAAGGTTTCCGTATACCCTCCCCGTTTTTCCCCTTATCAATTCTGCAGCATCAGGGTTCTTCTTTTGAGGCATAATACTGCTTCCGGTGCTGTAGGCATCGTCCACTTCAACAAAGCCGAACTCATTGGTCGACCACAGTATCAGCTCCTCGCAAAAGCGGCTGAGGTGCATCATAATAACCGACGAAGCGGCAGCGAACTCAATGGCATAGTCCCTGTCACTTACGCCATCCAGGCTGTTCATTGTATAACCGGCAAAGCCCAGCAGACCGGCCGTTAATTTCCTGTCTATGGGATAGGTGGCGGCAGCCAGTGCGCAACTGCCCAGGGGGCTTTCATCCATTCGTCTCAGGCAATCATCAAGGCGTCCCATGTCCCGTTTGAACATTTCAAAGTATGCCATAAGGTGATGGGCAAGGGTAACCGGCTGAGCGTGCTGCAGGTGGGTATAACCCGGCATTATGGCAGAGAGGTTTTCCCCGGCCAGATTTACCAGGGTCTCAAGAAGGCTTGTTAATTGGTTCTTAATGTCAGATATTTGCTCCTTGAGGTATAGTTTGGTATCAACAGCCACCTGGTCGTTTCTGCTTCTGGCAGTATGAAGTTTTTTGCCTGCTTCTCCTATTCTGTCGGTCAGAAGCTTTTCTATATTCATATGGATGTCTTCGTGTTTGGGGTCAAATTGTATAATGCCGTCTTCTATATCTTTCAGTATTGAAGCCAGGCCTTCCCGAATTTTTGCGTATTCCTCCCGGGAGATTATATTACATTTCAAAAGGGCCTCGCAATGGGCCATGCTTCCCTGGATATCATGTTTGTACAGGCGCATATCAAAGGAAATGGATGAGTGAAAATCATCCATTTCCTTTTTAGTATCCTTTGTGAAACGTCCAGACCAAAGTTTCATACTGCTTTTATCTTCCTTTGCTTATTAGTATCCTTTTCCAGTTTTTCTTCCATCAGTGCCCTTACCTTAAGAGGCAGGCCAAAGAGGTTTATGAAGCCTTCAGCATCTTGTTGGTTGTATACGTCATCTTCGCCGAAGGTAACGAAATCCTGGTTGTATAGTGAATAAGGGGACTTGCTGCCGCAAACGGTGCAGCTTCCTTTGTAAAGCTTCAGTTTAACCGTTCCTGTGACTGTCTCCTGGGTGCTGTCCACAAAGGCATCCAAAGCTTTTTTAAGGGGAGTGTACCATAGTCCGTCGTACACCATCTGAGCATATTGGTTTGCCACCGTATCCTTGAAAAAGGTGGTCTGACGGTCAAGCGTCAATCGCTCCAGCTCTTTGTGGGCATTGTATAGAATTGTACCGCCGGGACATTCGTAAACACCCCTCGATTTCATCCCCACAAGCCTGTTTTCCACCATATCTATTATACCTACACCGTTCTGGCCTCCTATTTCGTTTAGCTTTTCCAAAAGGGCCAGGGGCTTATACTCAATACCGTTTATTGCCTTGGGAATGCCCTTCTCGAAATATAGTTCCAGGTGTGTTGGTTTGTCCGGAGCCTTCTCGGGCGGAACTGTCAAAAGGTAAGTATTATTATCCGGCGTAAACCATGGATCCTCCAAATCCGAGCCTTCATGGCTCAAATGCCATACATTCCTGTCCATACTGTAAGGGTGCTCCTTTGTTACCGGTATTGGTATACCTCGTGCCATGGCATAGTCTACGGATTCTTCCCTGGATTTTATATTCCATATCCGCCAGGGAGCTATTATCTTCATGTTGGGGCTCAGGGCTTTTATTGTAAGTTCGAAGCGCACCTGGTCGTTGCCCTTTCCGGTTGCTCCATGGGCTATCGCCTGGGCTCCCTCCTTGTGGGCTATTTCCACCAGCTTTTTAGCTATAAGCGGACGGGCGAAGGATGTGCCCAGCAGGTACTTACCTTCGTATATGGCACCGGCTTTCAGAGTAGGGAATATATAATCCTCTACAAATTCCTTTTTGACATCCTCTACATAAAGCTTGGCGGCTCCCGATTTAATTGCTTTTTGCCTCACTTCTTCAATTTCATTTCCCTGGCCTACGTCTACGCAGACGGCAATAACTTCACAATCGTAATTTTCCTTGAGCCATGGTATAATTATTGAAGTGTCCAGACCTCCCGAATAGGCCAGAACCACTTTGTTTTTTGAGACCATCTGAATTCCCCCTCTAAATTCTATGTATTAATATACATATTATAATGATAATTATACTACTATATTATTTTTATGCAATAGTTTTTTATAAATATTTGCATAGAAAAATCCAAGACAAGCTTAGAAGGGACTAAAAAATATCCGCGACGGGATGAAGGATTGAAAACCTGATTATGCATAAATATACTACTATATTCAGATTGCCGTATCAGTTTGTAGTTGGTAGGCGCCAAGGTAGGGCTATTGGGTAACAGGTGACAGAGGAAAGGGGACGCTGTATGTCCCCATTAAAATTGTCAACAGATCGTTTATCACTGGCTATTGTTTACCGGTTACAGGTCAAACTCTTCAGCTATGGCAGAAACTGCTTTGGCCTGGTCCCCGGGGTCTATGGTGCAGGAAATTCTGATTTCAGAGGTAGTAATAATTTTGATATTAATGCTGTTTTCAGCCAGAACAGAAAACAGTCTGGCCGCTACTCCCGATTGGGTCTTCATGCCCATTCCCACCACAGAGAGTTTTGTTATATTGGTATCCGTTTCGGTAATGAAGGATCCTGTTTTGCTTTCCAGTTCCTTAAGGCTTTTTAATGCCGTGTCCAAATCATCCCTGGGTATTGTGAAGGAAACGCTTATCTTATTATCCACTGGGGTAGTCTGGCTTATCATATCCACATTAATATGTTTTTCGGCCAGGCCTTTGAACAGTTCTGATACCGAGTGTACCGCATAGGGGAAATTATTAACCGTTACCATTGCATCGTTATTATCAACTGCCAGGCCTGTAATTACTGTTTTTTCCATTGAATTGTCACTCTCCTTAATAAAAGTGCCGGGACATTCTCCGGTGCTTATGGCAACATATATCGGCACTTTGTAGTTATGTCCGATTTCGATTGAACGGGGATGCATGACTCCTGAGCCAAGACTTGCCATCTCCATCATTTCCTCGTAGCTTATACTTTCCAGCTTGCGTGCTTTGGGATAGAGCCCCGGATCTATGGTATATATGCCGTCTACATCGGTATATATCTCACATACTGCTGACAGCTTTGCGGCCAGAGCAACGGCTGTGGTATCCGAGCCCCCCCGTCCCAGGGTAGTGATTTCGTTATTACTGTTTATTCCCTGAAAACCCGCAACTATAACAACATTGTCTTTATCCAGCTCCTGAAAAATAATGGATGCATCTATATCCGTAATCTTCGACTTGGTATGATAACCTTCTGTTACAAGGCCTATTTGGTGTCCCGTGAATGAACGGGCCTTACATCCCATATCGTTAAGAGCTATGGATAACAGGGCGATTGAAACCTGCTCACCGGTGGACATCAGTACATCGAGTTCTCTGGGTTTTGGATTTTCACTTAGCCGGCAGGCCATGGATTTGAGGCTGTCGGTGGTATTGCCCATAGCCGACACCACCACTACCAGCTTATCACCCGAATCCTTTCTGTCTTTAATTTTTTTTGCCACCTTTTTTATCTTATCCAAATCTCCTAATGATGTACCACCGTATTTCTGCACTACTATGTCCATTGCGTCACATCCTTGTCCAATTTAATCTTAAAAAAACCACCGATTACAGGGAATGCAATCGATGGTTAAACATTGATGGGTCTATCCCCTTAAATCCTCCAATATTTTTGTCTTGTCCCTGGTAACCTGATCAATGCGTTTTATGAACCTGGCGGGGGTACCGGCAACCACCACCCCGGGTTCTACATCCTCAATAACCACCGAACCCGCAGCAACGACAGCTCCCTTTCCCACCCGTACTCCTTCCAGTACAACAGCATTGGCGCCTATCAAAACATTATCCTCGATTATAACGGGGGAGCTGCTGGGAGGTTCAAGTATGCCGGCAATTACTGCGCCTGCTCCGACATGGACATTTTTTCCTATTATTCCTCTGGCACCCACTACGGCATTCATATCAATCATGCTGCCATCGCCAATATCTGCACCAATGTTGACCACCGCCCCCATCATAACTACAACGCCTTTACCTATTCTGGATTTGTCTCTTATGAGCGCACCGGGTTCTATACGGGCATTGGTGCTCTTGATATCCAGAAGGGGTATGGCTGAATTCCTTCGGTCGCATTCTATATGGTATTTTTTAATTTTTTGCCCATGATACTCCAACAACTTAGAAAACTGGCTGTATTCGCCTATCACTATCCAAAAGTTATGGGTTCCGTATATCTGGAGGCTATCAAATTCTATTCCTTCCAGATTGCCGTCTATATATGCCTTTATGGGCGTGGTCTTATCAGCATTCTTGATATAGACGGCTATTTTATACGGATCATTCAAGGTATCCTCCTGGCAATTGCAATTTTCGGTGTCACATACATCTTCCCGGCAGCCGCAGTTCCCGGTGTCACATACATCCTCCCGGCAGCTGCAGCCTTCCGTTTTGCGTATATCCTTTGTCATCAGAGTGTCATTCCTTTCTATTCCTTTATTGTGTTGTCCATATTATATAGTCCGGCCCCTTGCGCTACTAAAAAACGGGCGGCTCTCAGGGCACCAAGGGCAAATATCTTTCTGGACAGCGCCAGGTGCCTTATTTCTATGATTTCGTCCGGTCCCGCAAACAGGACGCTGTGTTCGCCCGGCATTGTACCACCCCTTATAGCATGGATGCCTATTTCGCGGTTTTTCCTTTTACCGGTCTGGGGGGATCTCCCATAGATGAAATCCTTGCTGCCGCTGAGTTCATCTTTTATGGCCTTTGCCAGCATTAGCGCCGTTCCGCTTGGGGCATCAGCCTTCTGATTGTGGTGAAACTCGGTAATTTCTATATCAAAGCTGTCGTAAAGTACCGATGCGACTCTGCAGCAAATCTCCTTGACCAGGCTGACACCCAGGGACATGTTGGCGGTGTGGAATACAGGCACGGTTGCGGCCGCCTGTTCAAGCAGTTCGGTGTGCTCCTGCTCAAGGCCTGTAGTTGCAACCAACAGGGCAGTCCTGGTTCTGACGGCGTAGGGAACAAGTGCGGATATGGATTCCGGCCTGGAAAAGTCTATTATTATATCGGCTTTGCCGCTGAATTGGTCTATGGTTTCAAAAACAGGATAACCGAAGGCACTATTCTGGGTATTCATATCGATACCGGCTACAATTTTCATATCCGGCCGGCCGGCCGCTATTTCGGATATTACACTTCCCATCTTCCCGTTACAACCGCTTAGAATGGTTCTAATCATGTATTTACCCCCTCAGCTGGAAACCGTAGTCTATTAGTGATTTTTTCAGGAATTCAAGATTTTGCCCGGTCATGGTTGTTAGAGGTAGTCTAAGTTTCCCTACATCGAACCCAAGAAGATTCATAGCCGTCTTAACGGGTATGGGGTTAACTTCACAAAAAAGAGCTTTAAACAGCGGTATTATCCTGAGTTGTAATTCCCTGCTTTTTTCTACATTGCCTTCCAGATAGGAAGATACCATATCGTGCATTTCTTTGGGGATTATATTTGCGGTTACAGATATTACTCCCTTACCCCCAAGAGAAAGTATAGGTACCACCTGGTCATCATTACCCGAATACAAATCCAGTTTTTCTCCGCAAAGATATGCCGTCTCGGCAATTTGCGTGAAGTTTCCGCCGGCTTCCTTAACTCCTGAAATATTCTCGAGTTCAGACAGTACAGCAAGTGTCTGGGGTAGTATATTCAGACCGGTCCTGCCGGGTACGTTATAAATTATTATCGGCAGGTCTACGCTTTGGGCAATAGCAGTAAAATGCTCAACCAGTCCTTTTTGGGTTGTTTTATTGTAATAGGGGGTAATAACGAGTAGAGCGTCGGCCCCTACTTCCTGTGCGTATTTGCTTCTTTTTATTGTTTTGGCCGTATCGTTGGTGCCGGTACCGGCTATTACCGGTATTCTCTTGTTAGTTTTTTCTACTGTATACTTAATTGCTGCTTTCAGTTCATCCTCGGTCATAGTGGAAGCTTCTCCGGTTGTTCCGCAGATGATGATGGCATCGGTTGACTGTTCTACGTGCATATCAATGAGCTGGCCAAGCTTCTCAAAATCTACCCCGCTCTCGGAATAGGGAGTTACAATAGCCACTCCTGAACCGGTAAAGATTGACATAAAATCACCCTCCTGATTATTGCTGATTGTTCAGCCATGGATTATGCGGGTATTTCCCAAAGCATTCATTCTATGAATGTCATGGACATCTCCATTTACTGTTGTGCTGAGGAAGCGCTATATTTGCCCGGCTATCAGTTCGGCTATCTGAACTGCATTGGTTGCTGCGCCCTTTCTGACATTGTCGGCAACCACCCAGAGGTTTACACCGCTGACAACGCTCTCATCTCTTCTTATACGTCCGGCATATACCATATCGGTATTTGCTGCTGTGGTGGCCATTGGATACAGATTGCTGGACGGGTCATCCACAACCTGTATTCCGGGGCTGCTGCTTAATAGCTCTTTAAGCTCCGCCAGGTCAAAATCCTTTTTCAACTCTACGTTGATGGATTCACTGTGACAGTATTCTACAGGGACCCTGACGGTTGTTGCCGTAATCTTCAGGCTATAGTCTCCCAATATTTTTTGCGTTTCGTTTATCATTTTCATTTCTTCCTTTGTATATCCATTATCCAGGAATTGATCAATATGCGGCAGACAGTTGTTGACTATGGAGTGTGGGTAAAGGGCAGGCGGTTTTCCGGCCAGCCCGTCGTTAAGGTCTTTGATTCCCTTTTGACCCGAGCCCGAAACAGCCTGGTAGGTCGAGTATACGACTCTTTCTATTCCGTATTTGTCATAAAGGGGCTTAAGCACAACCACAGCCTGTATGGTAGAGCAGTTGGGGTTGGCTATAATCCTGTTGTGATTTTTGACATCATAGGGATTTACCTCCGGAACAACAAGGGGTACACCCTTTTCCATCCTCCAGGCACTGCTGTTATCCACTACCACTACACCCTTTGAAGCAGCTATGGGTGCGTATTTTTTGCTTGTATCTCCTCCTGCCGAAAACAGGGCAATATCCATATCCCTGTCAAAGGAGCCTTCGGTAAGTTTTTCCACCGTGTATTCCTTACCTTTAAAGTTGAGTATTTTACCCTCAGATTTAGCCGACGCAAAAAGATACAGTTCATCCACAGGGAAACTTCTTTCCTCCAGAACTTTGAGGAATGTTCTGCCTACCATTCCCGTTGCGCCGACTATAGCAATCTTAAAGCCTCTCATGTCTTACGCCTCCTCAAGCAAAGTTTTCCTTAATATATTATTATATTCAAAAAGAATTATTATGTTATGTAGATATAAAAAAGCCGGCTCATGCAATGGCCGACTGGCATCATAAATATACAAGCCTACTAAATAGGTAGACCTTATATAATGATAGCGCTCCACCGGTTAAGGTGACAGTTATCCAGCTGTTAACTGGATACCCAGGCGACGTTCTGAGGGGCGGCGTCGCCTTCGGCATCTTTCCCTTTCATTATCCTTCACGGGAGTCCCTTCTCCTTGGAATAATTACTGATGAATGATGCACCTCTACCATAGCATAATGAATTTTCACTATGATAACATGATAAAGATTGTTTGTCAATGAATGAGCAGAATTTTAGTTATGCAGGATTTATGCATGAACTTGCAAGTATTGTTTTACACCTTAAGTAATGGTATATTCTATTTAAATACCTCAGCGGGGAAGGGGATGCCATGATCAGCGTCAGGAAGGATATACAAGAGCTTAAGAAAGATATTGTTCAAATGAGAAGAAAAATACACAGGTTTCCCGAGCCGGGGCTGGAAGAATTGGAGACCTCCCGTACCATAAGGAAATACTTTGAAAAACTTGGGGCCAATGTCAGGACAGACGTATTCGGGCAATCGGTAATAGTGGATATTACGTCAAACCAGGGCAGCAAGTGCTATGCCTTCAGAGCCGATATGGACGGGCTGCCGGTGGAGGAACAGACCGGGCTTGAATTTTCATCGGCCAGAAAAGGTATGATGCATGCCTGCGGACACGATGCTCATATGGCAATACTGGCCGGCTTTGGCAGATATTTGATTGAAAACATCCATAGGCTGGCACATAATGTCCGGCTTATTTTCCAGCCGGCCGAGGAAGGGCCGGGGGGTGCCCTTCCCCTTGTTGAGGCCGGGGTACTTGAGAAGCCTGAGGTTGATGGGATATTCGGCCTGCACCTTTTTCCCGAACTGGAGGAAGGAAGGGTGGGATTAAGGCCGGGACCAATGATGGCCCAGACAGAAGAGGTATATATAGACATATCCGGGGAGAGCTGCCATGGGGCACAGCCGCATAAGGGCAGGGATGCCGTGGTGGCGGCGGGACATATGATTGTTGCATTTCAGACAATAGTAAGCAGGTCGGTTGACCCAATGGAGAATGCGGTATTCACAATGGGCAGGATTACCGGAGGGGAAAGACACAATATAGTGGCCAGGGACGCGCGAATAGAGGGCACCATGAGGACCTTCAGGGAGGAAGATTACAATATTGTCAAAGAAAGGATAACAACCATTGCCGAGGGTATCGGGCGGGCCTACGGGTGCAGGATCAATGTAGATTTCCGGAACGGACTGCCGGCGGTAGTCAATGACAATAATCTGTTTGAAATTATTTATACTGCTGCGGGTCAGCAAAACACCGACGTAATAAAGCCGGTTATGATGGCCGAGGACTTTTCTTACTATCAAAGATGCGTTCCGGGAGCGCTCTTCATGCTGGGTACAAGGAATCGGGAGAAGGGATACCTTCACCCACTACACAGCTGTTATTTTAATTTTAATGAAGAGGTTATGACTACGGGTGTCGAAATGTTTGTCAGAATACTTGAGAGGCTGGGAGGTATCAAATAGTAACTCCCAGCTGAGAGTTCAGCTTCTTAAGAAGTATGTAAAGCAGCTTTTTTTCC
This sequence comes from Clostridium thermobutyricum, assembly GCA_016841565.1. GTDB lineage: Bacteria > Bacillota > Clostridia > Ch29 > Ch29 > JAENYX01. The sequence continues at coordinate 26,043 of JAENYX010000021.1, forward strand.
AGTTCTGTCATATCGGCTGTCATAAAAGAGTTGCGGGCCGGGCTGCCGGATAACAGGGCGGCCCTGACCATCCACCCCTCCCGGGTTAGGTTAATATAGGTCTTCCGTTTATCATGCTTACATTTGCACCTTTCTATAAGTCCTTTTTGTTCCATGACGTTAAGAGCTCCTGAAAGGGTGCCTTTACTGATATTGGTTATTTTGGCAAGACGGGTATGGGTAAGGTGAAAATTTCGGTCAATCTCACATATGATTTTTGACTGATTGGCTGAAAGACCCAGAGAAACAAGGGTACATTTTTGATGGGCATCCAGTTGAAGGCTGACTTTTCTTATCAGCTTGAATACTTCATCAAGCATTTCCATTTCACCCATGTCGTTCACCTCGGATAGTTCGGGATAGAACCATTATATTTCCAATACCTGGTACTGTCAACCACCCGAGGTAAAAAAGCGACTGGTAAAAGGATATATAAGCAGTTTGGAGAATAATATGTAATGCATGTAGTTTTGGGAGGGAGAATGGGACAATTGTTCAAAGAGAACTCGTATACGCTTTTTGGTATAAACCTGGTTTTTATGGTAACAGCGGTGCTTCTTATCACCCTGGGCTATTATCTGCAGGTATTAAATCTATATATTGGGCTTATCGTCACTGAACTCATTATTATTCTAATTCCCGCTGTTATATATGTCAGGTGGAAAGGAACGGATATAAAGCAAGCCTTCCGTCTGAACAGCATCAGCCCGGCGACGTTATGGAGATGTGTTTTAATAACGATCTGCATCTACCCGGCAGGACTATTTCTAAATATGCTCAGCAACATGGTTTTGGGCTTGTTTGGAGAGCTGATACCCATTTCCATTCCCGTTGCCGACAACGGCAGGGAATATATTATAAACATACTTGTGATTGCTCTGTCTGCAGGGGTGGCCGAGGAGGCTTTCTTCAGGGGTTTTCTGTTAAATGGATATGAGCACCTGGGAGAAAGAAAATCAATTCTTATTACCGCAGTGCTTTTCGGGATATTTCACTTTAACATTCAAAATTTCATAGGGCCGGTTTTCCTTGGCTTGGTATTCGGCTATCTGGCCATCAGAACCGGGTCAATTATTGCGCCTATAGCCGGACATTTTATAAACAATGCCGTCTCGGTGACCCTTATGTATGCTGCCGGAATGGTCTCGGGAGCGTCAGCCCAGGGATACGAGGCTGTTGATAATCCAGGCAACCTGATGGCCGGCTTGGTTTTTTGGGGAATACTTGCATTGGTTGGCGGATTTACCTCTGTCAGACTGTTTGGAAGGCTGAAACCGGATGGAAGCCCTGCAGGAACTGGAGAAATGAACCATCACGCCGGCATTGGGTCCCCTGCGCCCAGGCTTAAGGATTTTATTCCCGTTCTGCTTATCGCAGTTATATTTATTGTGTTTTGCATAGGCGAATTGTGGGTTATAATAAATTGATGCACTGTTTACATATTTTTGAGTCTTACAAAGCATAATAGGGGTTGAAGGAGGGATACCCTTGAAAGCTGCAAAGAAACGTAAGACTGCAAAAGTCAAAAAGGAAAAGCCGGAGGACAGGTTGAAATATGAGATAGCCTGTCAACTGGGCTTGGGCGAAAAGGTCAGGACCGAGGGGTGGGGAGGCCTCACCGCAGCAGAAACCGGACGAATCGGTGGAATCATTACCACCAGAAAGAGGCTTCAAAATTCCAAGGGCGCGCACAGCAATAAGATGGAAGGATAAAGAGTTTGACAAAGGGCATATTTGGCCGGATAACTGGTAAAACTATTGTTAAAGTGCAGATTCAAGATTCAGTGCATGTATCGAGCAAAACGCCAAATGAGTATTATACAGAGGTGAGTTGATAAATTTCGTTGAGCCGGGTGAATTTATTTGACATTACAAATGGCAGTGTGATACACTCTTTGTAGTAGCTGGAAGGCTATGATACATTTAGGTTTTAGGAGGAATGCATTAAATGGAAAAAGGTAAAGTCAAATGGTTTAACGCTGAGAAGGGTTACGGTTTCATTGAAAGAGAAAACGGAGAAGATGTTTTTGTTCATTTCTCAGCTATCGAAATGGATGGTTTCAAAACACTTGAGGAAGGTCAGGAAGTATCTTTTGAAATCGTTCAGGGTGCAAAAGGCCCTCAGGCTGCAAATGTACAAAGAGCTTAACATATGGTTTAGCTTTTGCATTTGATAGCAGTATATAAACCTCGTCAATCGACGGGGTTTTATCATTATACAGGAGGAATTAAAAATGGACTATGCGGTAAGAGCTATGGATAACAGAGGCAGCATCAGGGCTTTTGCAGCCGTTACCACCCAATTGGCCGGACAGGCCGCAAAGCTGCACCGGTGTTCGCCCACCAGTTCGGCAGCTCTTGGAAGGAGCCTGACGGCGGCATCCCTGATGGGATTAATGTTAAAGAGCCAAAACAACCGGTTAACACTGCAAATAGTTGGAGGAGGTCCCATAGGCGGAATTGTGGCGGCAGCAAATGCCCGGGGAGAGGTGAAAGGATATGTTCATGCTCCCCAGGCCGATTTGCCGCTTAAGGCCCCCGGAAAGCTTGATGTTGGGGGATTGGTAGGCAAGGATGGATACCTGACTGTTATCAAGGACCTTGGACTCAAGGAGCCCTATATTGGCAAGGTTGAATTGGTGTCGGGAGAGATTGGAGAGGATATGGCGGCTTATTTCACCTATTCCGAGCAAATCCCAACGGCTGTGGCATTGGGGGTACTGGTGGATACCGACCTGTCAGTGCGGTCAGCGGGCGGGTATATAATACAGCTTATGCCGGATGTCAGCGACGGTGAGGCAGACAAGTTACAGGAGAGGCTTATGGGTGTAAAGCCGGTATCGGCCATGATTGATGAAGGCTATAGCCCTGAAAGTATATTGGAGTATGTTTTACAGGACAGCAGCCTGAAATTTCTTGAAAGCCAGTCCCTTAAGTTTAACTGCGATTGCTCAAAGGAGCGCCTGGAGAAGGTGCTGATAAGCCTTGGAAAGGAAGAATTAAGAAATATGCTGGAAAAGGAGGGGCAAGCCGAGTTGGTGTGCCATTTCTGTAACAGCAGGTACCTTTTCAAGGCCGACCAGTTGGAAAAGCTCATAAATATGCAGATTTAGCGTGGCTGAGGTAATTTGGTAACAATTCGTATTCCCCTTCCATATATATATTAGGGGGCATTTATCGGAGTTATGATAACTTCATTGAAGGTGCGTCCCCATACCTAATATTAGAAATTCCCAAGGAGGGGTTGGATGGCGACCTTCACAGAAAAGCTTACCGTATTCACCAAACTGTACGGAAAAAGCTTTTTCCTGCTGATAATAATTATTCTTTTCTTCGCCGCTGCGGTTGAGACGGATGTTACCGATATACCATTAGAGCAGGAAGATGCAGAAACAGTAGAATAATATCCAGTAAGCTTAACCCCCGGGCTTGCCTGCCCCGGGGGTTAAGCTTACTGGATATCAATCCTCTTTTCTCTGACCGACCGGTTGCTTTCTTTTGGGAGAGATATCTTTAACACTCCGTTTTCATAGCTGGCCGACACCTCGTCATGTTTTACGTTATCCACCATGAAGCTTCGGACCAATTTACCGGATCTTCGTTCCCGTCTCAAATAGCTGTCTCCTTTTTCTTCAAAATCCTCGTTATGCTCTGCGGATATGGTAATATGGTTGTCCTTAAGCTGGATTCCGATATCTTCTTTATTGAAACCCGGAAGGTCGGCTTCTATAAGATATCGGTTGTCTTCTTCTCTTATATCCACCCGCATGACTTTGCCTGTAAATTCCATGGATGTAGTCAACCCGGTGTTAAAAAAGTTATCCCACAGGCCTTCAGACATTAAATCCCTGGGGCTATTATCCTTCCTGAAGGGGATAAGGTCAAACATATGGTTTCCTCCTTTCCATATAGAATAAAGCTGACTTCTGAATATTATTATGCCCGTATACCCTTCATATATTGCCTATACTATTATAATATTATGTTAATCCAAAATAGTTGTAACCGTCCGGGGGATTGCTGTTACATCCTGGAAAAGCCGGGCAGTTTGGACGGTATTATGGACATCTTATTTGGAATTGACCGGAGATTTGCTGACCATAATACCATGTGAACCGATACTTGAAGAACAGCAGAGGAGATTTTTTATTTGAAAGCTGTGAGCACTATGCTATAATATCAACAATAGGGAGGGATAGCATATGGTACCGGATATAACTGCTCCCGGGTATGATGCCGGGGATGGAGCCCAACATCTGAGATTGAAAAACCCTAAGGTTTCAAAGGATAAACCCTACGTTGCAAGGGGGTGGAAAAGGTGTATAGGCGCTGGTATTAACCCTTTTGAAGGCAAGTGTCCGAAGGTTATAAGCGGTCAGGAACTGGAAGAGATATTGCAGGAGAACCGGGAACTGATTAGCTTTGCAAAGCCTTTTTTGGCAGATTTATATTCTTTTGTTAAAGGCTCGGGATTTGTAGTGGTATTGGCCGACAAAAAAGCAAGGGTGCTGGAAGTAATGGGGGACCAGGAAATCCTGGAAAATTCTGCCGAACAACTGAATTTCATACAAGGTGCATGCTGGGATGAGCAATATGTAGGTAATACGGCTATCAGTTCTGCATTGGTTGAGGATAATCCCGTTCAAATATGCGGAACCGAGCATTTTTGCTTCCCTCACAGGGGTTGGGCCTGCTCGGCTGCGCCAATTCACAGAAACGGAGAAATTACAGGTGTATTGAATATGAGCGGGTATGTCGACAGGGTGCATCCCCATACCTTGGGCATGGTGGTTGCTGCCGCCCGGGCTATAGAGACAAGAATAAAAGCAGAGATTGCTACAGAAGAACTAAAAATACAGAATAAGTATAAAAACGCCATTGTGGAATCCATGTCGGATGGACTCCTCACAATAGATAGTAAAGGCGACCTGATTTATATAAATGATATAGGAGCGGAAATACTGGGTATTGACAAAAAATCCTCGGTAGGGAAAAACCTGATGGAGCTGGTCGATTTCAGGCCGGTAGTACTGGATGTACTTAAAACAGGCGAAGGCTATATTGATAAAGAATTCCTGCTGACAAACAAGTACGGAGTGAAACTGCATTTCATTAAGACAGCAGTGCCCATAAGGGATGAGAACGGACAAATAACAGGAGTTGTGGATACTTTCCGCAAGATTAAGAGAGTACAGAAAATGGTAAACGAGATAGTGGGAGCCCATGCGAATTTCTCCTTCGGCAATATCATAGGGAGCAGCACTAAGCTTGGGGAGAGTATCAGACTTGCAAGAATTGCAGCGTCAAGCTCATCCAACGTTCTGATTCAGGGAGAAAGCGGTACCGGTAAAGAACTGTTTGCCCATGCCATTCACATGGGGAGTGACAGAAAGGATCAGCCCTTTATTACGGTTAACTGTGCCGCAGTTCCAAGAGAGCTGATAGAGAGTGAACTGTTTGGTTACGAGGGGGGAGCTTTTACCGGGGCTCTGAAGAACGGAAGAACCGGAAAATTTGAACTGGCCAATGGAGGTACCATCTTTCTTGATGAAATCGGCGATATGCCTCTGGATATGCAGGCAAAGCTGTTAAGGGTAATACAGGAGAAGAAGATTACCCGTATAGGAGGCAGCAATATTTTTGATATAGATGTTCGAATAATAGCCGCTACCAATAAAAGACTACTTGATGAATGCCAGCAGGAAAACTTTCGAAAGGATTTATTCTATAGGATAAATGTATTGAGTATCAATATCCCTTCTTTAAGAGAGAGGAAAGGGGATATCAGAGAGCTGATTGATTATTTTGTTGAAAAAATTAATCATAAGCTGGATAAGGATGTAAAAGGCGTTAGTGACAAAGCAATGGCTTGTTTGATGAACTACAACTGGCCCGGGAATGTAAGAGAACTGGAAAACACCATAGAAAGGGCAATAAATGTCTGCGGAACACAAACTATTGATGTGGAAGACCTGCCGGTCAGCCTTCTGGGACCAAGGGAAACAGCCGCAGAGACAATAGTTGATAAGGAAACCCAGTATATTGAAAGCATGGATGAATTGGAGAAAAGAGCAATTAGAAAGACCCTGGAGGCAATGAACGGCAATATAAGCCAGGCTTCGGCAGCTTTAAAAATAAGCAGAAATACATTGTATAACAAGATCAAAAAATATAATTTGGCATAAAAAGGGACAAATAGTCCGGCCTGAATAAGTGTACAATATTTGAGCAGTGCTCAAAAATTTAGCAGTTTATTGTTAGATTTTTGAGCACTTTTTTTTATTGTCACAAAATAATCCCCCGGTACAAGTCAATTTCGGCTGGTGTATATGCGCACAATAGCCCGACAAACAGGGAAAATTGAGGAAAAACCAGGCCTTCCGGTAAAATTTTAAAAATAAAATGCCGGGAGGGGTTTTTTGGCACGTATTTTGAGTGTTATTAATATAAATTTGACTGGGTGAAGGAGGTGAAGCGACACTATGAGCATTGGCCGGTCTAAAAACGGGGAGGTGGCAGGCTTGAAGGGCACAGATAAGGAGTTATTAAGATATTTCTATAAAACTATGACAAAAATAAGATATTTTGAAAAGGAAGTTGAGAAAAATTTTCTGGCCGGTGAAATACCCGGATTTGTACACCTATATATCGGTGAAGAGGCCATAGCGGCAGGTGTGTGTGCAAATCTGACAGAGAAAGACTATATCCAAAGCACCCATAGAGGTCATGGACACACAATTGCCAAAGGCGCAGACTTAAATAAAATGATGGCAGAAATATTTGGAAAAAAAGACGGGTATTGTAAAGGCAAAGGTGGTTCAATGCATATAGCCGACTTTAGTGTGGGAATGCTTGGGGCAAATGGAGTGGTAGGAGGCGGATATACCCTTGCTACCGGTGCAGCCCTTGCAATTAAAATGCAAAAAAGAAACAGCGTGGCAGTAGTGTTTTTCGGCGACGGGGCTTCAAACCGGGGTACATTTCACGAAGCGGCAAACATGGCTGCGGCCTGGAAGCTTCCGGTAATATTCGTCTGTGAGAACAATGAATGGGCATCCACCACACCCTACAGGACTACAACTTCGGTGGCTGATATAGCAGACAGGGCTGCCGGTTATGGAATGCCGGGGGTTATCGTGGATGGAAACAATGTCTTTAACGTATATGAGGCTGCCAAAGAAGCCATAGAGAGAGCAAGAAAGGGCGGAGGTCCGACGCTGCTGGAAGCTAAGACATACAGGATTAAGGGTCATTTTGTAGGCGACCCGGAATTATACAGGACCAGGGAAGAGGTACAGGAGAGGTTTGCAAAAAATGACCCCATAAAAAACTTTGAGGAAAAGGTTCTTTCAGAATCCATGCTGGAAAATAAAGAGCTTGAGGATATAAGGGCCGAGAGCAAACAGGCAATAATCAAAGCGCTGGAATTTGCAAAGAGCAGTCCATATCCCCATCCGGAAGAACTCTTTGAAGACCTATATGTGTAAGGAGGTGAGCCATTTGAGAGAGATAACTTTTTCACAGGCAACACTGGAAGCCATGGACGAGGAAATGGCACGGGATGAGCGGGTATTTGTAATGGGTGAGGATATAGCAAGGCAGGGAGGCATCTTTGGACAGTTTAAAGGACTGCCCCAGAAATTCGGTACCGAAAGGGTATTGGATACCCCTATTACCGAAACTGCTATTGTGGGAGCTGCGGTTGGTGCCGCTTTGGCCGGCATGCGACCGGTTGCTGATATGCACTTTGCCGACTTTATGGGCGTATGTATGGATGAAATATTTAACCAGATGGCCAAAATAAGGTATATGTTCGGCGGGCAGATTACCGTTCCGGTAGTTGTTAGGGCTCCCGACGGGCTGATTAACCAGGCTGCCGCCCAGCATTCCCAAAGTATAGAAGCATGGTTCCTTCATATCCCGGGGCTTAAGGTTGTAGCACCGTCAAATCCTGCTGATGCCAAGGGACTGCTTAAGTCTGCCATAAGGGATGATAACCCGGTAATATATTTTGAAAACAAGGCATTGTTCAATCAGAAGGGACCGGTTCCCGAGGATGAGTTCTTTGTTCCTATTGGAAAGGCCAATATAATTAAAGAAGGAACAGACGTCACTATAGTAACTTATTCCATAATGACCAAAACGGTTGTAAAAGCTGCACAGATGCTTGAAAAGGAAGGTATAAAGGCTGAAATAATTGATTTAAGGACCATATCGCCCTTTGATAAGGATACCATTCTAGAATCCCTGGCAAAGACAAATAGGCTGGCCATAGCCCACGAGGCGGTAAAAATCGGCGGGGTGGGAGCAGAGATTGCTGCAACAGCGGCAGAAGAAGGGTTAGATTACCTTGACGCTCCCATACTTAGATTCGGAGCTTCCTTTACACCGGTTCCCTTCAGCCCGGTACTTGAAAAGGCTTATACAATAAAGGCCGAGCAAATCGCAGAAGGAATAAAGAAAATGTTTTGAAAGGATATACCATTATGAGAAATATATATACAGCACATGAGGCAAAAATGGGCCGGGTTGTTTTTGGAAGGCTACATCCCGGTGCCGATCTTATTGGCGGATTGTTAGATATGTGCAGGCAAAAAGGCATCAGGTACGGGTATATACCCGCCATAATCGGCAGTCTTGCAAAGGCCAGCTTCATATATGCAGTTCCTGATTCCCAGGCCATGCTAAATGTTAGTTACAGCCAACCGGTTGAAATCCAAGGCCCGCTTGAATTCATAGGAGGCCAGGGAATAATCGGTGTTTCCGGAAGCGGAAGTGCAATGATACATTTTCATGGGGTTGTGAGCGATAAAGATCGGAAAGTGCACTCGGGACATTTTATAGAAGGCGGAAACCCCATCCTTGCCACAATGGAGGTTGTTATCCAGGAATTAAACCAGATCAGGCTAGTCAAAAGCCTGGATAATGAAACGGGATTTCCCTTATTCAAGTCATATGGTGAAGAAGACCAGGAATATTAGTAGATGGAATGCCGGGGGTGGTAGATGGAAACAATGAGTTCTTTAAAAGGAAAGTTTCTATTCAGGTATAATTAATATAATGAGGAGGAGTAAAAATGAAAAAAAGAAGTTTGGTTCTTGGTTTGATAGTTGTTCTTCTTTTGTCTCTGGTGGCTGGATGCTCAGGAAACGGGGGCGAAGAGGCCGAGGTTAAACCCGTCACATTAAAAATGAGCGTAACCACAGCTGACAGCTCGTCATGGACCCAGGGCGCGTTGAAATTCGCCGAACTGGTAGAGGAGAGAACCGGTGGAAAGGTTAAAATCAACGTCTTTCCTAACGAGCAGCTTTCCGGAGGCAACCAGGGTAAAGGCATAGAAATGCTTATGAACGGAGCAACCGACCTTTCATTCCACTCCAACATAATCTATTCTATCATGGATGAAAGATTTGGAACCATGAGCCTTCCGTGGCTGCTGCCAAACTATGAAATAGCCGATGAAAAAATCAACGGCCCCGGAGGCGACAAGATAGCGGAAATAATGCTGGAGAAGAACGTTGTTGCCCTTGGCTTTGGAGAAAACGGTTTCAGACAGATAACAAATAACGTAAGACCCATCAGCTCACCAGACGATATGAAAAACCTGAGGATAAGAATACCCGGAATTAAGATGTATATATCGCTGTACCAGACACTGGGAGCAGACCCGACGGCTATGAACTTCGCAGAAGTGTTTACTTCACTTCAGCAGGGAGCTATAGACGGGCAGGAGAATCCTATGGATGTTATTCATTCATCAAAGCTGTATGAGGTGCAAAAATACATCTCACTGTGGAACTATTCCTATGACGTTATTATACTTGGCATGAACAAGGACAAGTTAGAAAGCTTTGACGAAGAAACTCAGCAAATAATAAGGGATGCTGCCAAGGAAGCATGTGAGTATCAGGTAGAACTAAACCGTGCCAGTGGCATAGAACAACTGGAATACTTTAAGTCCCAGGGCATGCAGGTAACCGAGCTGACCGATGCCCAAATAGCGGAATTCCAGGAAAAAGTACAGCCTGTTTACGACGAGTACGAACCCATTGTGGGCAAAGAGCTTCTTGACCTCTTCAGATAAATAGTCACAATGACAGGTCTTAAAGGCCGGACCTTCAAGACCTGTCTCCTTAATAATGTGCCAAAGCATAGGGGGGTTCTTATGGTAAAGAAGATAATTAACAATATTGAAGAGTACATTATCAGCATTAGTCTTCTGACAATGCTTGTAATTGCTTTTGCCAACGTCATATCCCGGAAGTTTTTACATGCTTCCTGGGCTTTTACCGAGGAGATTACTACAAATCTCTTTGTCCTGTCAAGCCTGCTGGGAGCTGCGGTGGCGGCCAAAAGGGGAGCCCATTTGGGGTTGAGCGTATTAACTGATTTTGTTCCGCAAAGGTATCAAAAATATGTCAACCTTATTAGTATGTTTAGTGCGGTTTTGTTGTTTGCGCTGCTGTTCCGCTACGGCATTGTCATGGTTACCTCACAGATGAAATACGGCCAGACATCCCCTGCGCTGGGATGGCCTGAATGGGTGTTTGGCCTGTCGGTACCAATAGGGGCCTTTTTCCTTATTGTCAGGTTTATACAGCAGGGAGTTATGCAGTTTATACGTAAGGAGGGGAACTAGATGTCGGTTTCAACTGTACTTATGCTTGTATTTACAGTGCTGCTTCTATTTAATGTACCTATTGCCGTGGCATTGGGCCTTTCCAGCATTGCTGCCCTTGTCATTACAGGCATGCCCCTGGATATGTTTTCTATGATAATATCGGCCTCAATAGGTAAATTTACTTTGCTGGCCATCCCCTTCTTTATTCTGGCGGGAATCATAATGGAGAAGTCGGGGATATCCGAAAGGCTTATACGGTTTGCAAACAAGGCGGTAGGCCACGTTACTGCAGGACTTGCAATAGTTGCGGTGCTGACATCCTGTTTCTTTGCTGCCATATCGGGCTCCGGACCGGCAACGGTTGCAGCCTTGGGGATTATTCTCATACCGGCTATGGTGGAAGCCGGATATGGGAAGGGAATGTCTTCGGCTTTGCTGGCTACAGCCGGAGCCATAGGCATAATAATTCCTCCCAGCATAGCCTTTGTAATATATGGTGTGACGGCAGAGGTATCCATAGGAAAGTTGTTTATAGCAGGTATAGTACCTGGGCTGCTGGTGGGATCGGCACTAATAATTGCTTCTTTGATAATATCAAGGAAAAAGAACTACGGCCTGGAGAAAAAGGCTTCATCGCAGGAGGTATGGGCTGCCTTTAAGGATGCATTCTGGGGGCTTATGATGCCCATTATAATTTTGGGAGGCATATACGGCGGTTATTTCACCCCCACCGAAGCGGCGGCGGTGGCAGCGGTATACGGCTTGCTTGTGGGTATATTCATATACAGGAAAATTAGAGTAAAAGAATTAATCAATACGCTTATTGAGGCGTCGGTTTCATCTGCCGTGGTAATGTTGATAGTGGCTAATGCCAGCCTCTTTGCATGGATTATTACCACCGAAGGTATTGCCGGTGCTGCAGGGGACCTGCTGCTCAGTGTATCAGGAAATAAATTTGTCCTTCTTTTATTGATTAATGTACTGCTGCTGATTGCAGGCTGTTTTATTGACGCTATTTCGGCAATAATGATACTTGTACCTATTCTATTGCCGGTTGTGATGCAGATAGGATACGACCCTATTGCTTTTGGGGTAATGGTGACGGTAAATCTGGCCATTGGTCAGATAACACCGCCGGTGGGTGTAAACCTTTATGTGGCGTGCGGTATCTCGAATATATCTCTCAAGGAGATATCCCGTGCCCTGATGCCGTTTTTAATAGCATCATTGCTTGCGCTTATAGTGATCACCTACTTCCCAATTATATCGTTGTGGCTTCCGGGTATTATGGGAATAAAGTAAACCTGTGACTTAAGAGGAGGGAAGAGAAATGGCTATAGTGGTTATAATGCCCAAGCTGGGCCTTACCATGACCGAAGGGGTGATTTCCAAATGGCACAAGGCCGAAGGAGATACCGTCGAGAAAGGTGAGACACTGCTGGAGGTTTCAACCGACAAGATTACAAATGAAGTAGAGGCGGGAGAAAGCGGCGTATTACGAAAGATATTGGTGCAGGAGGGAGATACGGCCCTTGTAAGCCAGCCCGTTGCAGTAATAGGGGCTATGGATGAAGACATTTCAGGCCTGTTGGACGCAGGGCAGGTCAAGTATACTGAAAAACCGGATATGGTTATGGAGGGAAAGCCCGGGTCCGATGAAAAGAAGGGCCCTGTCGCAAGGAAGGGGTTCGTTAAGGCTTCTCCTGCAGCAAAGAAATACGCAAGGGAAAACGGAATAGACCTTGCCCTGGTAACGGGTACCGGTCCCGGCGGGAGAGTGGTGGAAAAGGATGTAACGGCATTTGCCAGGGAAGGCGTTGCCGGGGTCAAGGTCTCACCCGCTGCCGGAAAAATGGCCCATGATATGGGTGTAGACCTTAAGACCATACAAAAGGACGGTAGAATCATGAAAGAGGACGTATTGGGAGCGGAAAGGCCGTCTGCGATACCGGAAGTTGACAGAAGAGTTGCCATGACGCCCATGAGGAGGATAATAGCCGAGAGAATGTCTCAAAGCTGGCATACGGCGCCCATGGTTACTCTCAATATTGAGGTCGACGCCACCCGGCTTAAAGATTTAAGGGGAAAGCTGGCTAAGGAATATGAAGGCCAGGGCTTAAAAGTAAGCTATAATGATATATTCATGAAAATATGCGCAAAGGCTCTTATGGAGCACCCCACGGTTAACGCCACCATAGACGGTGACCAAATTATTCAGTGGGCCGATGCCAATATTGGACTGGCTGTTGCTCTGGAGGCGGCATTGATTGTACCCAACGTGAAAGCCGTACAGTCCAAGTCGTTGCTGGATGTGTCGGCCGAGACAGGTGTGCTGGTGGAAAAGGCAAGAAACAATAAGCTTACCGGCCGGGAAATAACCGGAGGAACATTTACCGTAACCAACCTGGGTATGTTCGGAATTGATACATTTACTCCAATAATTAACCAGCCCGAGTCGGCAATACTTGGCATTAACGCTATGGCAGACCGGCCTGTGGTTATTGACGGACAGATAGCCATACGACCTGTAATGAACCTCAGTCTGACCTTCGACCACAGGGTTGTCGACGGGGCCGATGCAGCGAAATTCCTTGCAAGGATAAAAGAACTGACAGAAAACCCAATTCTGCTTTTCTTATAGGGAGGTACTGACATGAGACAACGTAATGTGGTGGTAATAGGGGGAGGGCCGGGAGGTTATGTGGCTGCCATCAGAGCAGCACAGCTGGGAGCGCGGGTTACACTGGTGGAAAAGGATAAACTGGGAGGAACCTGCCTGAATGTGGGATGTATACCCACCAAAGTCTTGCTTCATACGGCGGAGCTGTTTAATGAATTGGACCATGTAAAGGAATTGGGCATTGACGTGAAAAACCCCCGAGTTGACTGGAAAACCCTGATGAAAAGAAAAGAAAGAATAGTGGCGCAATTAACCGGAGGCGTCAAAGGGCTTCTCGTATCAAACGGAATAGAAATTGTAAAGGGTACGGCGTCTTTTAGAAGCAGCGGTGAAATTGGTGTTGATTGGGCTGACGGCAATACTATGAATATTGAAGCCGATTCCTTCATAATAGCGACCGGTTCGGTGCCTTTTGTTCCGCCTGTACCGGGAACTCACCTCCCCGGTGTAATTACAAGTTCCGAAGCACTAAGCCTGGACGTGGTGCCAAAAAGCATGGTAATAATTGGAGGAGGAGTTATAGGAGTAGAGTTTGCTTCTATATATTCAAGTCTGGGGTGCAGTGTTACTATAATTGAGATGATGGATCAAATACTTCCGAATATGGAAGAGGAATTGGCAGACATATTGAAAGGAAGCTTGCTAAGCAGGGGAGTAAAGGTTAATACTCAAGCAAAGGTTACTTCAATAAATAAGGATGGAATCGGGCTGCAGGTCAGATTTGAAGAGAAGGGTGCGGAAAAAGCAGTCTCGGCTGAAAAAGTGGTTGTGGCTGTTGGAAGAAGACCCAACACTGCCGGTTTAAACCTGGAGGCAGCAGGGGTCCGGCTGAATAAGGACAGGATAATTGTAAATGATAGGATGAAAACAGCGGCAGAAAACATATATGCGGTAGGTGATTGTACCGGCAAGATGATGCTTGCCCATGCTGCTTTTGCACAGGGAGTGGAAGCTGCCGAAAATATAATGGGTAAGGATACAAAAATGGACTATAAAACGGTGCCGTCGTGTGTGTATACCCAGCCCGAGCTGGCCAGTGTCGGAATGACGGAAAAACTGGCACTTGAGAGAGGACATGACATTAAGGTAGGTAGGTTTCCCCTGATGGCCAACGCCAAGTCTCTTATTATGAATCAGACCGGCGGTATGGTAAAGGTGATTTCGGATAAAAAATATGATGAGGTACTGGGAGTCCACATACTGGGACCCAGAGCTACCGATCTGATAACTCAGGGAGCTCTGGCCTTAAGACTGGAAGCCACCCTGGAAGAGATAATCAGTACCGTACATGCCCATCCCACCGTGGGAGAAGCGCTACAGGAGGCTGCACTGGCAGCCGACGGAGCGGCAATACATCTTCCCGGCACCAGAGGGTGATATTATGAGGACATGTTATGTAATTAGGCTGGACAGACCGTTGGGTTACGGTGAAGGCATACAAATGCAGCAGAGGGCATTTGAAATGGTTGAAGAGGAGAAGGCAGACGGCATACTTTTGCTGCTTCAGCACAAACCTGTTGTGACTGTCGGCAGGGCCGGAGGCATGGAAAACCTGCATGTATCCAGGGAAAGGCTTGAGAGGCTGGGGATAGAGCTGCATAAGACAAATAGAGGCGGTAATATAACCTACCATGGGCCAGGCCAGCTGGTGGCTTATCCGATATTTAACCTGAAACGGTGGGAAAAGGATGTTCATAAGTTTGTCGGCATGCTGGAGGAGGTAATAATAAGAGTCCTTGCAGACTACGGAATATGTGCCGGCAGAAAATCCAAATATCCCGGAGTATGGACAGGGAACAGTAAGATAGCGGCCATTGGAGTTGGCCTTAAGCATTGGATTACAATGCACGGGTTTGCTTTTAACATAAGTGTCGACAAGATAAGCTTTGCGTTGATTACGCCGTGCGGCATAACTGAATTCGGAGTAGCTTCTCTAGATGACTTTGTAAGCCCTGTTGACTTTGAGGAAGTGGAAAACAGAATTATAGGCCGCTTTGAAGAAGTGTTTGAGATGAACACCATTAACCGGGAGGAGGGTTTTCTAAAGGGTGACTGCTACAGCCAACAGGCCGGAATGGCTTAAGAGAAAGGCTCCCAGCCAGACATCGCTTCTGGAAATGGGAAGACTGCTGTCAGGCTTCTCGCTGCATACTGTCTGCCAAGAGGCCGACTGTCCTAATATCGGCGAATGCTTTGAAAAAAGAACCGCAACCTTTATGATAATGGGAAGGGTATGCACAAGAAACTGCAGGTTTTGTGCGGTGAGTAACGGAACACCCTGCAAGCTTGACCGTGATGAACCGCTTCATGTGGCACAGGCGGTTAATGAGCTGGAATTGAAGCATGTTGTAATAACCTCGGTTACGCGGGATGACATTGAGGACGGGGGAGCAGAGCATTTTGCCAAAACGGTGGAGGCAATCAGGAATCTTAACCCCGGGACTACTGTTGAATTACTCATCCCGGACTTGAAAGGGCTTTGGGCAGGACTCGAAACCATAGCTCAGTCAAAACCTGATATTATTAACCACAACGTGGAAACGGTACCATCACTCTATTCGGCAGTGAGGCCTGGTGCGGTATACAACAGGTCGGTAGAGCTTTTAAAGAGAGCCAAGGAAATTGACAGCAGCATAACCACCAAATCGGGCATGATGCTGGGCCTGGGGGAAAATAAAGAACAGGTTGAAAGGGTAATGGAAGACCTGAGGGATGTAGAATGCGATATATTGACCCTGGGCCAGTATTTGCAGCCTACCAGGGAGCATTATCCCATATATGAGTATATCTCTCCCGGGGTATTTGAGCAGTATAGGAATATTGCATACAGAAAGGGGTTTAAATATGTGGCTGCCGGAGCCTTTGTAAGGAGTTCATACAAAGCGGCAGAAGGTATGAAAAAAATTAGAGATGGAGAATAACGTGGTGCACAAAAAGCGGCCACGTATTAATGCCCGAACGGGGTCTGTCATTCTTTGAGGATGCAAGAGCCCCGTTTATATTTGAAACTTGCCGTTAATGCGAGTATAATTTAAAAGTAAACATACTCTAGATGACGAAAGCTGGTGGCATTATGTGGAGCCCTACACACGGCAGTGTTACATTCAATCAAATGTATGAAATAGTTAAGGACTTTGTATGTGAATTTCCCGAGTATGAGCATGAAATTACCGTGGGTTCCGATTCCCAAAACCACGAACTGACCAAGACGGTATTGTGCGTTGCGGTATGGAGAAAAGGTAAGGGAGGCATCTATTTTACCGATACCCGGTATTCAAGAATAATAACAAATATAAGGCAGAAGCTGATTCATGAGACTTCTCTCAGTCTGGATCTGGCACTCAGGCTTACCGACAGATTTAGAGATGATGAGGTGGACTGTAATATAACTGCTATACATGTGGATGCAGGAAACAGTGGCCCAACCTCCCGGTATATATCCGAGATAGTGGGATGGGTGAAGGCATGCGGCTTTGACTGCAAAATAAAGCCGGATTCCTATTGCGCAAGCAGTATTGCCGACAGAGTTTCCAAGTAGCTTGAAGAGGGTGGACAGGTTGGCTGTTTCGTTTGATTTGTATAATAATACATTCATTAATACATCCAACGGAATGGAGCGTTAAGGATGAAACGCCGGAAATTGGGCATTTAATGCTGTGTTATTGGTCAATACATCAATAATATAGAGCGGGGTAACAGGTGACGTGTTACTGACAGGCCGGCAAAGCTTGATTAAGCTGCAGAACGGCGGGGAGAGAATACTCCCCGCCGGCCTGCAGCTTAATTTATTATTTGCTCATTTTGTTTAGGGCCACTCTCATTCTCTGGTATCCATCATTCAAGTCTTCTTCAGAAACGTTGAGAATAGGCCTGAAGCGAATGCTGTGGGTTCCTGAAGTCAGCATAAGCAGGTTTTCTTCAAAGCAGAGCTTGTTGAATTTATCCCTTAGTTCAGGAGTGGGCAAGGTAAACGCTGCCATGAGGCCTTTGTATCTAACATTGCTTATCAGCTCCGGAAACTCTTTTTCCAGGGCATGCAGATGTTTATGAAGGACCGGGGCAATTTTATTTACATAATCGAGGATTTTTTCTTCCTTCATTATCTCAAGGATTCTGGTGGAGCGGACCATATCGCAGAGGTTTCCTCCCCAGGTAGAGTTTATACGGCTGCTTTCCTTAAAACAGTTCTTATCTATATCATCTATTCGGCTACCGGCCATTATGCCGCATATCTGAGCTTTTTTACCGAAGGCGAATATGTCGGGTGTGACCCCGTAATGCTGCCAGGCCCACATCTTGCCGGTGATACCCATTCCGCATTGTACTTCATCGAAAATCAAAAGTATATCGTTTTGATCACATATGTCTCGAAGTTGTTTAAAGAACTCAGGTCGGAAATGGTTGTCTCCGCCTTCGCCCTGAATGGTTTCAATTATCAAGGCGCAGATATCGTCGGCTCCGGTTTTTACTGCTGCATTAATCTGGTTAATGGCTTCTCTTTCAGCTTTTTCCACCTCATCAAGATGTTCTTCCAAGGGCCATACAATCTTCGGGTTTAGGATTCTCGGCCAATCTGCGAATTTCGTGAAATACTGGTATTTTCTTGGGTCTGCAGTATTGGTGAGGGTAAGGGTGTATCCGCTGCGACCATGGAAAGCTTCTTTAAAGTGTATTACCCTTGTGCCTTTTTCGGCACTGGCTGTATACCCTTTGGCAATATTCTTACGTGCCTTCCAGTCCATGGCCACCTTAAGGGCATTTTCTATGGCAAGGGTACCGTAGTCTATTAAAAACAGATGATTAAAACCTTCAGGAGCCGCTACCTCCATAAAGGTTTTTACAAAGTCTGCCATTTCCACGGTGTAAATATCCGAGTTGGCCACTTTATTGACTGCTGCTCTAAAAACTCTTTCCTTGAATTCGTTGTTGGCAAGCTTGGGGTGGTTGATGCCCAGAGGGCTCGATGCGAAAAAGGTATAAAAATCAAGCCAATCAGTTCCGTCTCTGGCATCGATGATATGACTCCCATGGGATTTTTCCATGTCTATTACTATAGGAAAGCCATCCACCAGTATGTATTTTCCCAGTGTTGAAAGAACATCCTGCGGTTTGATCACTTTTATTTCCTCCTTTTTAAATAATAAATGCTCATAAAGTGAATTTTATCAAGTACAATGCCTGGCAGCACCCCCTTAGCGCTTTTTTCGCAATATAATATTATATTTGCAATTTCTACGCCAACAACTTTAAGGTGGGGATTCACGGTACAGGCAGTTATATAATGAGAATATATACAGTCTTATGAGGACGGTATTATTCGGGAGTTCACGGTTTGCAAGGGAAACCGGTTTTGCTTGCAATAAAAAAACGCCCCCGGTTATTAATAAATATGCAGCCACTTCATTGTGTTATATTCCGAAAGCAACATGGACGGCAGCTTCACTGCCGAAAATCGGGCATATACACCTGCACATTTACTGAGGACGCTTATAAATCATTCTTTAACCATATTTGGCCGCTTCTGATTATCCGATATCCAGCAGCTGAATGGATTTTACTTTATAACGGAATAACCCGCCCGGCGCCTTTACTTCAACTTCATCGCCGGCTTTTTTAAGCAGCAGGGATTTTCCAACCGGTGACAGGCAGGACACATCTCCGGCCCCGATATCGTCCTGGGACGGGTTTACTATCCGGTAGCTGAAAACCTCCTGGTCGGTCAGATCCTGCACTTCCACGTGGCTACCGATGGTTACAAAGGGGATACCGTAATCGGAAGTATCTGTTTTGCTGGCATTCTTTACGAGATTGTTAATCTGATTTAGATATTTGTCCAAAAGGTCCTCAAAGTCATCACGTTCTTTTGAGGGTTCGGGGAAGTACTGGTCAATAAATTTACTTTTTCCTTCTTCGGTTTCCAGCAAGTGTCGGATTAGGTTTTCAAAGACAGCTTGTGATAACACAACTTTGGCCACTTTAATTCCCTCCAGTATTATACATTAAATGGGAAATGGTACAAATAAAGCACAAGGCGCTTCGCTATAAAAGCGAAACACCTAATATTTATAGTATACTATTAGATGCAATCATTGTCAATGGTGTAGAATATTAACATTAAAAGGCAAAACAAAGTGGAAGCAGGGGG
>JAENYX010000022.1:0-37123 GCA_016841565.1 Clostridium thermobutyricum
TGGTAATAAATAGGCTATGTGTTAGATTGTAAAATATTTATTGCAACTTATATATATTTTAAAAGTTAAGAAAAAACCGCAGGAAGCCAATCTTACCTGCGGTTTTTCCGGTTGAGCCAAGCTATTTTTCCAATAGCCTCAATTCGATTAAGCAGCTTTTTCCGGCAAGTATTGATTTCGAAATTGCTATTACTAGAAATTCGCAGCGATTAAGTTCACTATGATGATGGCGGGAACAACAAATTTGAGTAATGGACTCCACCAGTTTTCAACCTTGATCTTTGCCGCCCCCTGGTTAACCTGCTCTTTGAACTTCTCAATACCAATGCTCCAACCAACAAAGAGACACATGATAAGTCCCGAAAGTATAAGGAATATGTTAGCTGAGACAGTATCAAAGAATGTAAACATGTCCATTCCAAACCATTTAACATCGGCCATCGGCCCACAAGCCATTACTGAGAAAAGGCTAAGTACAAAGGTTACACCAATGGTAATCCATGTGGCTTTTACTCTGTCTTTGACCCTGTCCATCTTGAAGGTATCCATTATGGAACTTGAAAGGCACTCGGTAAACGCAATAGCGGATGTAACAGCAGCAACAAGTACACCAAAGAAGAAGAGGATACCGATTATTGAACCGCCCGGCATTGTTGCAAAAACACTGGGCATGGTTTTGAACAGGAGCCCGAACCCTGCGTCCGGTTGTACTCCTACAGCAAAAGCGGCCGGAAAGATAACCAACCCCGCCAATAAGGCAAACCCGGTATCCATAAGTACAACTTTAGTAATATCATAGGGGATATCGGCATCTTTTTTCAAATAGCTGCCATATACCCAACTCGCACCCTGACCAACGCCTATGGACAGAAATACCTGGCCAATGGCAGCAATAACAGCATCAAAGCTTAGCTTTGAGAAATCGGGTTTAAGATAGAATTTTAGTCCCTCTGCAGCTCCCGGCAACATTATTGAATATATAGCCAGAGCTGCAAATAGTACAACCATTGCGGGCATGGCAATTCTTGCAACAGCCTCCACACCCTTAACAAGACCCCGCGCTACTATAAATCCGAGAACTACCAGTATAACTATTTCATGAATAAGAGTTAAGCCTGTATTTACATACAGTGAATCAAACCATAGGGATATGGATTCCATGCTTTGTCCTGCAAAGGTGCCACTGAGGAAAGATATAGCGTATTTCAACACCCATCCAATAATCATTACATAATATGAGAAAATCATTATACCGCCGATAAAGCCGAAAATACCGCCTAACTGCCAAAATTTGTTTTTAGTGAGTTTAATATTCCCACTTACAGGAGAACTCTGAGATTCCCTGCCCAGATTGTATTCTACAATCATAAGCGGTATACCCATAATTACGGTCACTGCCAGGTATAACAGCAGAAACGCAGCCCCACCATATTGCCCCGTAATATACGGAAACCTCCATATATTACCAAGCCCAATGCTCCAACTGGCTGCCGCGAAAATAAAGCCTATGCGGGATGCCCAGGTTTCCCTTTTGTTAATTGAAATATCCGTATTATTCGACATTCCTATTCCTCCCCATTATTATTCTTGACTTTAGCAATAGCTTCAATGACCGGAAAGTTTATTCCACTGCTGCAATCACATCAATTTCTACTGCCAGACCCCCGTATATATCCACTCCTGAAACGCACAACCTTGCAGGGTAACTGCTATGGAAATAATCTCCATAGACTTGGTTCATGTCGTCAAAATAGCTGATGTCGGATAAATACACGTTGCATTTTAAAACTTTATCAATGCTGCTTCCCGCTGCTTCAAGCACCGCATTAATATTCATAAGTGCTCTTTTAGTCTGCTCTTTTACAGTTCCCTTTTCCATCTCGCCACTATCCGGGTTAATGGATACCTGCCCTGACAGGAAGAGCATGTTACCGTACCTTACTGCCTGTGAATAGGGGCCTACTGCTTCCGGTGCTTTATGTGTGGTAACAATTTCGCGCAATATCATCCCTCCTTTCTAATAAATTTAGTTACCTGCTTTGGATTTCTTCTATTATTTCCAGCAGACACTTGTCGGTTTCAACCATTCCCGGATTATTAAGTTGCCCAAGCTTCTTAAACGTCCCCTCAATGGTATGCGACACTATGCCATTGGCCTTTGGTATGAAGACTTTTTTCTCCTTTGATAGGTAAGCATATTCGATTGCTGTAGCCGTTGCCGTACTCAGCTTATAAGCGCAGGACTCCTTGGCACCATCACATACCATTCCTGCAAGGGCGCCAATAACAGAATGCATGGCGTTGACCATATCATCAAAACTGCCTCCCAGCATATAAACAACTGCCGCAGCAACTCCTGTGGCAGCCGCCACCGAGCATCCGCAGAAAGCCGTCATTCTCTTTACGTATCCTTTAATGTATATGGTTATTGCCGAACTGACTGCCAGAGCCCTGGCAAGCTCAGTTTCAGAGAGTTCAAGACTTTCTGCTGCTGCCAACACCCCCAGGAAATTGGTTATGCCATGGTTGCCGCTGCCGGCGATAGCCATAATCGGCACATTAAGCCCTATCATTCTGGCTTCAGCTGCTGAGGCAGTATACAGCTTGCCCAGCATCATGGCCGAATATGGGAAATTCACATTTTCCATCATACTGCTGAGTGCCGAACCTATAACTGCGCTTTCATTTCTCATGCCTTCCTGAGCCGCAGCTTTGTTAATTTTGGCGGCTTGTACCAAAAACTCCAGTTCTTCAACCTCCATATGTTTAATAGTCTCTATGATATCTGAGATTTTGTATTTTATAAGTTCATCTACAGTGTCTTCCGTCTTTTCCAGCGGTCTACTGTATTTAACTTTATTATTCTTGCCGGTTTGAGTTATATTAGAGTAATCGCCTTGTATCACAGTCCAGGCGCTGTCACTGTCTTTAGACACCTCAGCCTTCACATACAATGGGTCGGGCGGTTGTTTCAGGTATGATACATTTATACTGCCGTCTTTTAACATATCATTGGACTTTCGGACCATCTCTTCATTTACGTGATCCAGAAGGCCAAGATCTTCCCCAGTCCATTCCGACAAGTAAATACCCAATGCTGCTGCCTGGAACAAACCCCTCTTGCCGGTGCCGGGAACCCCCACACTAATGCCATTCTTGTAAAGGTTGGGACTTACAGTCACCTTTATCTTATCGGGCTTTTCCCCAAGCACCTCTGTGGCCTTTGCAACTGCAAGTGTCACAGCTCCCGGGTCGGTACATCCTGTTGACTTTTCAATCTCTTTTTTAAATACCTCGATCAGCAGCGTTTTGTTCATTGACTACTCTCCTTTATAAGCGTAATGGTAACAACTTACTTTAAGCTGTGCTTTTAAATCATATACATAATAATTATTCATTAATATTAAATACCCTCTGGACTTATATCCTATTGTCCATTGTTAATACAACTTTGTTTCCTCTGTCCCTGCCGGCTGCCCGGTTTTTTTGACTTCTGTCTCGGATTATTTTACATCTGCCATAATTTGACCGTAACAGCTGTTTAATCCTAATAAAAAATCTCCTGAACAATCAGGAGACGCCGTTCATTTCTCTATATTCACTTGGGCTAATACCCTCATACTTCTTAAAAGCTTCACTGAAATAGTTTGGATCTGAATAGCCCACTTCCACAGCAACTTCCGAAACAGCCACACCACTTTTCAGCAGGAGCTTTTTCGCCCTGTCCATCCTGATGCCTATTAGATAGTTCCTAAATGGTGTTCCAACTTCCTCTTTAAAAAGTCTGCTGAAATAACCTGAACTGATGCTCAGCTTCCTGGATAGACCCGGAAGGGTAATATCTTCATTATAGTGCTCCAGCATATAATCTACGGCTTTGGCTATGACAGGATGTTCAATTCTTGTCCTTCCTTCAAGCATACGGCTAATCCTTTGAATAAAACCTCCTATGTCTTTTTCCAGGCATTCGGCAGAAAACCAGAATGACTCAGGCTCAATAATTGAAATTTCGTTTGACAGAATCCCTTCGGTAATACATAATCTTTTCAGCGAGTTGTAAAGACCTTCTACCCACGTCCTCAGCACAGGATAACTCCTGCCGCTTGAACTTATCAAAACCTCCACAAGCTGATGAAGCATTCCCTCCAGCTCGGTAGTACTGCCTCTCCTAGCCATGTTTAAAAGCTTCTGCTCATCAGTCAATGGATAAGCGCATTGATTTTCCCGCCCCTTTTCCATGCCTTCGAATTCCAGTATGGATATATGAGGGTAAAATATCTTGTGGTTACATGCTGTGATTCCTCTTAGATAGCAATCTGTCATGGTACCATCCGATTGGCCTGCTCCAAAAACCATTTTGCTGCCAAACTTGTTTTCAAAATGGCTGCACAGGCTTTCCAATACCGATGTCAGATGCTCATAATCGCAGTCAAGATATACTATGCACCGATTTTTCATTAATTCAATCTTTTTTTTACCCTTATCAAGATAAGTATATATAAAATTCATATACTCATGCAATCTCCCCTGGGGTTTTTCAAATGCAGCAACTAAAACCGTATGGACGTCAAAACCAATGCTGCTTTCGGCTTTACTGTGCTGTCCGGTTTCCAACAGAGGCCAGATTGACTGCTGCAATGAAACCGCACTGTCTTTATTTTTATGCAGTGCATCCCTGATTGTTTCCATAAGCAGTGAAGGCCTTACAGGCTTGGACAGGTAGTAATTTATCCTAAAGCCCAGCGCTTTCCTTGCATATTCAAATTCATTGTAGGCGGTTATTATTATAATTTCGATTGCAGGATACTCTTTTTTTACATATCTTGCCACCTCAAATCCTGACTTGCCCTTTAACCTGATATCCAGAAGTATAAGATCCGGAACCCATGAATTGACTGCATCTATTGCCTCTTCAACGCTACCGGCCACTCTTATGTTGTCCGGATCATATGTAGCAGAAATCTGTTCTTTCAACCCCAGTCTTTCGTATGGCTCATCCTCTACTATCAGTATCTTGAACACTCCTACTCACCTCTTTCGAAGATAAGTGGTATGAATATTGTTACTTCTGTACCCTGATCCAGGCCGCTTTTAATTTTCATTTGGTAACCATCGCCGAAGTATAAATCCAGCCTTTCCCTGACATTTTTAATACCCATACCGCTTGCTTGCACTCTGGAAGGCTCTATTTTGCCTTGCAAGATTTTATCTATGGTTTCTTGCTTCATACCCGAACCATTATCGTTAATTCTTACAAGTACCCGGCCGTTTTCCCGGGTAGCAGAAATTGAAATAAAGCCTTCCCTGTCAATAGGCTCAATTCCATGAATAATGGCATTCTCTACAAATGGCTGCAGTGAGAATACGGGTATAACCGCATTCTCCACTTCTGCTTCAATAAAGGTCTCAGTTTTAAGCAACCCCGAATATCTAATATCCTGAATATTCAAGTAGCTGTCTATGTAGTGAAATTCTTCGCCAAGGGTACAGCTGCACTGTGGTGTCTTATAGCTTCTTCTCAATAGATCCGAAAGGCTGTATATGAGATCTGCAGTTTTTCCGGCTTTTTCATTTAAAGCGACCCTTGTCACAAGGTTAAGAGTATTAAAAAGAAAGTGAGGACTTATTTGAGCCTGCAAAAACCTGAACTGAGTCTCCCTCAGGTTTTTTTCCAGCTTAATTTTATCTTCCAGCTGTCTTGTATACTGTTTGCTCATTTCCAGTTGAGTTTCGGTTATTGATATGTATTCGGCCAGCATGGAAAGAAACATCATTCTTGTTTCAATATCCTTTTCACTCACAACCTTAACCCTTTTACCATACTTTAAAAGCTTATTTTTATCCAGTTCCAGCTCATTTGCTTTTATATGCAATTCTTCAAAAAACCCCTTTTGGTCTCCCGACATCAACATCTGTCCGCATGTGACGCTATAATTACATTTTCCACTGATTACTATTGGGATTGTTATCATGGTCAATCCCATATAGCATTGGGAAACCCTTGGACTCATATCTATGCACCCGTGCTCTATTATGTTGTTGCATTCCAAGCATTTTTTGCAGCCTTTTTCACTGTTTATCACATACTTGCAAAAATCCGAAAAAATGTTCATATTAAAAGGGAGGACTGATCTCCCTTTATCATCCATAAAAGATATTGAATGTCCCGTTACCGATACAAACGTTTTATTTACTTTTTCCATCATCCTGATTATATTTAATTTCGGCAAGACAGTCCCTCCTCTAAAAATTTGCAAAAAAGTACCAGGGTTGTTATATAACATATCCTTCCCTGGAGTCAAAAACAAAAAGGATGGTTTTAACCACAGCCGCCTGATACTTAATAACCCAAAGGCCATTCTCCAAGCCGGGTAAAGACTGCCTCCATTCAGACAGCAAGCAAAGCAAAAATCAATCGTCACTTTATATTACTTTCTTTTTTATTATTGGTTGTGTATATTATTAATGGCATTTACCCTTGACAATACTTCAACGGCAGGCAATGCAAGGGCAGCGCTCCCTACCGCCTGGAAGACGTTTCCCGGAAACTCCACCAAGGCTGCCGGCATGCTGTACAGTATTGTCTCGGCTCCGAAATAGCCCACCGCCATCCACAGTCCGCCGGCTACCATTGCTAAAATCCTTGCCCTGATACTGCTTTTCCCGGAAAAGAGTTTGTAAAATACGTATCCGACAATAAACCCTTCCAGACCTTTAATGACAAGGGTAAAAGGGGCCCATACGGCATAGGGAGACAATAAATCTGCCAGAGCCGACCCAATCCCTCCTGCTATTGCTCCATATCTGGGCCCAAGCAGCAGTGCAGCAATAAAAATCACAGAATCCCCCAGATTTATATAACCCTTTGTTGCCGGTACCGGCACCTGAAAAGCCAGGGTTGCCAGCGTTACCAATGCCGTCAGTAATGCTGCGATTATCAATTTATGGGTTTTGTTCATGTGCTATTCCCCCCAGGATATAATCAATTCAACTAGATTATACCATGCACCGCCTAAAAATAAAATATACCGGACTCTTGGTTTATCCGCCTATTCTTTCCTCTTAAATTTTTCAAGGAGGCGGAACAGTATCATGGATAATTCCCCCCAGCTAACCTGTTTATCCAGCGGGTACTCGTCGTGTACAAGCCCTTCTTCCCTAATACCGTTAAAAAAGGGCAGAGCCCAGTGACTGCTCTTCTGCTGACAGATTTCTATGGTATTAAAAATCCCCGTCGCAATAGCATTGGCGATTTTTTTCCTGAAGGGGTTTTGCGAAAGCAGATGGTTATCCGACGGGTTTGTAATAAAAGCCGTTTCCACCAGCACGACAGGTATTCCCGTCTCTCTTATGATAAAAGAGTAGTCCTTTCTTTTTGCATTGAGTTTATTATACGCTCTTCTCCTCACAATCCCAAGATTTGAAATTTCCTTTAGTATGCTTTCTGCTAATTCCTTCCCCGCCGAGGAACTGTGCCCGTATACCGTCTCCACCCCTTTTTCAGACACCGGCCCCCCATTGCAGTGTATGGATATGGCATAATCGGCCTCCGATTGATTGATTCTATTTATCCTTTCAGCAGGTTCCAGAGTATCGTCCTTCTCTCTGGTTAAAACTACATCTATTCTTTCATGCTCCAATAGCTGCTTTAATTTTACCGCAATATCAAGGTTAATGTTTTTCTCCATAATTCCAAAGGCCTGCAGCCCCGGGTCATCACCTCCGTGTCCCGGGTCGATACAAATTTTCATCTTATCACCTCCACTACATAATATGTTGCCCGTTTGCGTATTGCCATAAGGCAAACCCTTTGCCCTTGTAATATGACCCCTGATACTGATACACTACTATATATAAAACGTAAGAAAGGATGTTACTATGGGCACAGTGAAACTATATGAAAAAAACGCTTATACCATTGAATTCCCCGCCAGGGTCAAGCAGCAGAAGCAAACCCCGAATGGTTTTGAAGTAGTACTTGACCGCACCGCCTTTTATCCGACCGGCGGTGGTCAGCCCTTTGATACCGGATGGCTTAATGATGTTCCTGTCATTGATGTAATAGAAAGTCAGGATGTTATTGTACATATACTCAAAAGCAGACTGGAATCCGACACGGTTAGCGGCAGGGTTGACTGGAAACGGCGCTTTGATCATATGCAGCAGCATTCAGGACAGCATTTACTGTCGGCCTGTTTTGAAAAAATAGCCGGGGCCGGTACGGTAGGCTTTCACCTGGGAAGCCAGTTTGTATACATAGACTTAAATAAGCCCGGTTTAACCCAGCATCATATGGCCCAGGCCGAAGAACTGGCAAACAAAGTGGTCTTTGACAATATCCCTATAAAGACATATTTTGTAGAACCCGAAGATCTTGCAGGACTGCCTCTTCGAAAACCACCCGCCGTAAGGGAAAATATAAGAATTGTGGAGATTGACGGATTTGATTACTCGCCCTGCGGTGGGACACACCCCGAGTATACCGGAGGCATAGGCCTGATTAAGATTAGGCGATGGGAAAAAAACCGGGACAATACCCGGATTGAATTTGTGTGCGGTGAACGAGCGTTAGAGGATTACCGCAATAAAAACCAAGGCATAAACAGCATATCCTCGCTGCTTTCGGTAAGGGATTTCGAAGCAGCCGCTGCGGTGGAGAAAATTGTATCGGACAATAAATCCCTTTTAAAAACAATAGGCCAATTGAAGGAAGACCTGTGCAAGCTCCAGGCCGATGCACTGATTCAGAAAACAACGGCAGTCGATGGAATAAAAATCGTCAAGCTTTTATTCGACAGCCGACCTTTTGAGGAGCTCCGCATGCTGGCATCGGCCATAGCTTCCCAAAAAGGCTGTATTGCACTTCTATGCACCACAGGAGAGAAGAATCAGATAATAGCCAGCCGTGCAGAGGATATAAATACAGATATGCGAAAGCCCTTTAATTCAGCCATGTCACAAATAGGCGGCAGAGGCGGAGGAAATAACCGTGTGGTTCAGGGAGGGTTTGCCGATCCCGGGAACGCCCAACTGGCGCTGGATACCGTGCACCAAGGCATACTCGAAGCACTCAGGGGACGGTAAACAGAAAAAAAGACGGTTATCGCGAGACTGCTGAAAAACTACGTTTTTTTGCTTGTCATTCTGAAACGCAGTTGAAGAATCTAATGCTTTCAATAACTTAAAGATCCTTCGCTGTCGCTCAGGATGACAAAAAGGGACTTTTTCAGTGGTCTCGTTATCGCCCGTCTTTTTTTATTATTTTATTCCTGTATGATTTTATAGCAATGATCGCAAAAGTCAGAGTTCTGCATCAGTGTATTATGTCTTTTAAACCTTATCCGGGGATTAAACACGTCCACCACCGGGTATTCATACATACAACAGTATTTGTATCCTAAGTCCTGCGCTCCCAGTTTTTTATACTCCTTTGCGAAGAAGCAGTCCTGCACTTTGAGCTGAAGCTCGCTGTCTTCCTTTACATCAACGTTTGCATTAATAACGCCATCCTTCTTCTTCCACATCAGCTGATACAACTCTTCCAGACCGGCATCTCCCTTATCCATCCTGTTCCACTTCTCATGGGCTCCTTCGGTCAGAACCTCTGCGATTTCATCGGCCACCTGAGGACCGTACTTTTGCTGCAGCTTTCTTGTAATATCCACCAGCCTTCTTATCTCGTTCCTCTTTACCTTTTTGTAGAGTTCCAGCAATTCCTTTTCATTGGCCATGAACAGCATCCCCCTAACAGATAATTTACGTAACCATACTGTATTTATAAAACTTTATTAAAAAATTTTTATATGCCCTCAAATTTAGTCATATTTACCCAAAAATGAACAAAGAGCCCTAACGGCTCTTATTTCTCCCTGCCTATTATATAACACGGACTGTCAATTAACAACCCCTATTTTTCCCGGTCTGCTGTAAATGAAAGCAGGTCCCTCATAGCACCCGAATGAATGTTTGGGGTAAGAATCCGAATTATGTTCCTGCCCTTATTCAGGTATTTCTGCTGCAAAGCTTTTGACTTTTCAACCGCTCCGCTGTTAATTATCAGCCGGGTTATCTCGTCCAGCCTTTCTTCCGGTTTGTCTTTGTCCTGCAGCAGCCTTCTTAGCTCCCTGCCATATTTCCTGTCGTTCAGAGCATATATTACCGGCAGAGTATATATACCCTGGCGCACATCATTTATTACCGGTTTGCCCAACTGCTTCCCGCTGGACAGAAAATCCAGCAGGTCATCCCTGATCTGAAAGGCCATACCCATATGCATACCATACATGCCCAGAGCATTTTTTTCATGCCTGGGCAGCTTTGACGGGCTTGCCCCCAGATAGCAGCTCATTGAAAACAACATGGCGGTTTTATATCTTATCCTTGTCAGGTATTTCTTAATACTGGTATTAATATTATTCCTGGTATAATACTGCTCTATCTCACCCTCGCAAATAAACTTAAAAGCCTTTGCCATGACGGCGGCATCTTTATACTCGGTATTATGTGTCAGCACTCCAAAGGCTTTGCTCAGCAAATAATCGCCGGCGAATATTGCCGTATGGTTATCCCATTTCCTGTGAGTGGTCTCTATACCCCGTCTGAAGTCGGCATCATCAATAACATCATCGTGCACAAGGGTGGCCATGTGCAGCATTTCCACCGAAGCAGCCAGCGGTATAAGCTTCTCCTCTTTGACCCGGGCATATCGTCCGCTTAAGAGAACCAATGCAGGCCGAAGACGTTTGCCCCCCGCATTAACCAGCCGGAACAATATGGATTCTATGGTAGCATTCCTGGAACGCACTTCCTGCCTTAGCTTTGACTCCACCTTATCAAGGTCTTTATGCAAATCGGGATACTGCTCCCAAAAATTCAATAATATCACCTGCACCTTTAAATATAGTCTACGTGCTTTTTAACCAGTCTCATTACATAATTAACAGTAAATCCTATGAATACTCCCGTAACCACCGCAGACACCATCAGTACCGGCAGATATATATACAAGCCGAAGTTTTCAACAATAATACCGGCAACAAAAAGTTGTCCGGCGTTATGAGCAACCGCTCCCATAACACTTATGCCCACCATGCTGAATTTTGTACTCCCCCACTTGTACATGGCGTACATAACTATTGTGCTTAAGGCTCCCCCTGCAGCACTGAAAAAGAAATTGGATGGCACTCCGCCCAGCAACGATCCCAGGAATGTACGAAGAAGTACAACTGCCAGGGCCTCTCTGAAGCCGAATATAATTATAGCCATCAGGGATACTATATTCGCAAGACCCAGTTTTACGCCCGGAGCTATATACGGTATGGGCAGCATGTTCTCTACTACATGAAGCACCAGTGCCACCGATACCAGCATAGCCAGCAAGGCAAGTTTTCTCGTTCCCTTCATTTGGCCCCCACCTATCTCATTTTATAGTTATTGTTGGATATGCTAAATGCATCCCCCATTCCGGAGGATATTACCACCTGTCTGTCCCGGGTAATTGCAACAGCCTCAATACCGTCCAGGCTTTCTACCAGTTGCATGCCCTTTTCAACTCCCAGCAGGAAAACCGTCGTAGAAAGAGCGTCGGCGTCAAATGAGGAATGAGCAATGAGAGTGACCCCCTTGATTTCATTATTCCCCGGAAAGCCGGTATAGGGATTTAGTATATGATGATAACGCTTGCCGTCCTTTTCAAAGTACCGCTCATAATCTCCCGAGGTAACAACGGTTTTATCTTGTATCCGTACAAACCCCAGCAGGCTGCCGTTAGGATTGTAAGGGTCCTTAATCCCGATATTCCAGGGGCCTCCGTCATGCTTCGGGCCCACCGTAAGCACATTTCCGCCAAGGTTGATGATTGCATGCTCTATTCCTTCTGCCATCAGTACCTTTTTAGCCTCGTCGGCCGCATACCCCTTGGCGATACCTCCCAGGTCAATAACCATACCCGGCCTTTTTAAAAATATTTCCTTTGTTTCCTGGTTTATTTCCACATCCCTATAGTCAACAAGCCCAAGAGCATTGTTAATCCTGGTACTTCCGGGTATTTGCGGGTTTTCGGTTCCTATGCGCCAGAGCCGGGCCAACGGTCCCACCGTTATATCAAAAAGACCCTCCGACAATTGTCCGTAGTATATGCCTTTCTCAACCACCTTTAATGTATCATGGCTCACCTCTACCGGTCGTATGCCGGCCCATTCATTGATATTATTAACCTGGCTGTCCTCTATATTCAGGCTCATAAGGCTCTCGATTTCCCTGATTCTTGCAAAGGCTTTGTCGGCTGCTCTACTACTCTTGTCCGCATCCCTGTCAAATACTTTGAGGGTTACCAGAGTCCCCATTAAAAACCCGGTCTTTTCTACCTCTTTATACCCGGCGGCAGTCTGTTCCCTCCGGCATCCTGTAGTCAGGAGCAGCAGGCATATTAAAACTGTAAAAACCCTAACCTTTTTCTCCATTAGTGTTCTCCCGCTTCCATCAGTACTGCTTCCTATTTATTATAAACAATACTGCTCACTTATACCCTTCATTAAGCACCTGTTGCACCATTACTTTTGAGCATTTCTTTCATACCGTCGGTGGTTTCTATACTTCCATCCTGCATGACCCACACTGCCTCAACCCCGTCAAGGCTTTCCACAAGAGCCAAGCCTTGCTGGTATGGCATTAAAAATACCGCAGTTGACAAAATATCTGCAAGCCCCGAATCCCGGGCTACTATGGTCACTGCCTTGAAATACTTGCCCGGCATAAGGGTTTCGGGGTCTATCAGATGGTGAACCAGCTCATCCCCTACAATATAATATCTCTGATAATCGCCGCTGCTGACCACCGAGGTATTATTGACAAAAAGGGTGTCCAGCAGATTATCTCCCTGGTCGGAAACTATTGATTTATCGGGGTCCTGTATGCCTATGCCCCAGCGCCGTCGAATACCGTCAAGGGGTCTGCCCATTACCCGTATGTTTCCTCCTGCATTTATAATCCCCGACTCCAGCCCCCGGGCCATGACTTCCTTCACTACAATCTCGGTTGCAAAACCCTTTGCCACCGCTCCTACGTCAAGGCTCATCCCTTTGTCTGCCAGGTACACGGTACCCTCTTTCGGGTCCACAATTACCTTGTCGATGTCGGTGTGCTTTGCAGCCTCCAACAGTTCCTCCATAGGGGGAAGCTGGGCCTTTGACGGATCATACAGACCCTGTTCGCGATATTCATGCCATATACGCAGTACGGCACCCATGGCAATGTTTGCTTTTCCGTCTGTACGCCGGTACCAATCCTTGGCAAAAAGAATCAGGTCTATTATCTCATGGTCAACCTTTACCGCTTTTATTCCGGCGTTATCGTTTATTGTCTTAATATTGTTTATACCCTCATAATGGTTATAAATATCATAATACCTGTGAAGCTCTGCAAAGCGAGTTTTAATAATCTCAAAACAGGCATCAAACTCCTGTTGGCTTTGAGTGTAGGCCACAACGCTTATCAGTGTATCAAAGGAATCAAAAAAACTATCGCTGTATTTTTCATAGCCGTTTTCCGGTCCCCTTTGACAGCCTGCCGGAAGAAATGCAAGCAATAATATTATCAGTATTTTGGCCATCAGTTTACTCATCCCCATCACCCCTATTAATAATAATAGAAGACGACATTCCAAACAAGTGTAATAATGAAAGGAACACCCTCCCGCCCTAACCGGGGCTTTTATAGGAGGTGTGTCCCCTTTCCTTACATTATCTCTATTTCGCGTTATCGTAAGCTTCTGCAACAGCTTGGATATACTCGTGCACCGTTACGGTAACAAGCGATGTCAGTTCAGGCACGTCGGGTACTGCCGGATGAGACTCGTCGCGCTGCTTGACCTTCATGGCCTTTATCTCTTCAACCGTCTTACCGGTCATCCACTTCTCCAGCTCGGCCATCTGCTCATACCAATTCTTCTTGATGGATGATGCATTAATCATGCCATACTCATCCCCAAGCTCAACCTTTGTCTTGAATTCGCCATTCTTGTCTGTGGTTATCTTTCCTTCTTTGCTGAATGCAATCTTTGTCTGTGCCGTGTCGATTATTACGCCGGCAACTCTGCCGTCCTGGTCAAAGGCGGCTGCAGCCATTACGGTGTCAACCTGTGCGGCCGGCAGAGTTTCTTTACCGTCCTTGAGGCTGTATCCTGCAGACTTGCCAATGGAAATTTCATGGCCCAGACCCAGTTCAACCGCTCCGGCTCCAACATTAACGGCATTTTCATAGGCTTCCTCAACAGCTTCAATATACTCGTGCACCGTTACGGTAACAAGCGATGTCAGTTCCGGAACGTCGGGCACTGCCGGGTGAGACTCGTCACGCTGCTTGACCTTCATGGCCTTTATTTCATCAACAGTCTTGCCTGTCATCCACTTTTCCAGTTCGGCCATCTGCTCATACCAGTTCTTCTTGATGGATGATGCATTAATCATTCCGTACTCATCCCCAAGCTCAACCTTGGTTTCAAGCTCGGCGGCCGGATCTGAGGTTAATTGTAAATCCTTGTCAAACTCAACCTTGGTCTGAGCAGTATCTATGGTCACCTTGACGACTTTGCCGTCCTTGTCAAAACCAACTGCTGCAATAACGGTATCAACCTGACCCAGTGGGAGCACGTCATTGCCGGCATCAAGATCCTTGGATTTGGCAATGGAAGTAATGTGCCCTATACCCATCTTTACTATGCCATCCCCGTTTGCCGGCGGGTTTGGCTGTGTGTCTCCAGGCTGATTGTCTTCAGGCGTGCCAGGTGACGAACAGCCTGCCAACATGCCCAGCGATAAAATAAGTACGAGTAATAATGATAGTACTTTCTTCATGGTCTCTCCTCCATTTTCTTGAGTTTTATGTGTTTCCATCTGGCTTTGCCGTTTCATTTTTTAATGATATCATTTTAACATTAAATTTTCAATAGTAATCATTCGTCTTTCAGAAAGTTTATTAATTAATTTACATTCATTAATAATAATTCTTTGATATTTGCTTAAAATCTGAGTTTTGCCGGGCCTAAACAGGGTATAAGAAAGTCAAGAGTTACATATATTCCCTGTAATGTTTAAATTGGCTGTTGAATAAATAACATTTTCATGGAAACTGTATAAATTTTTCGCTAATACATAGTAATAATTTGATAAATTAATTTGACATTCATTGTGAAAAATATGTTATAATCATTATAGCTTTTATCAAATAATCATTATTATTATGTATATAATACTTGTTAGGAGGGAGTACATTGAGCCAAACAAAGAAGATTGTGGTTCTTGGTGCGGGGTACGGTGGTATTGAAGCAGCTCTTGACATATACCGCCATAGCAGAAAAGAGAAAAATATTGAGATTACCATTATTGATAAAAACGAATACCACACCCTGTTGACAGAACTGCACGAGGTTGCCGGTAACAGGGTTACCCCGGACGGACTCATGATAAATCTTGAAAAAATCTTTGAGCACACCAAAGTAAGGGTCATCAAAGACAGAATTGAGAGCATTGATTTGGATGGGCAGGCGTTGAAATCCGAAACCAGCTCATACCAGTACGACTACTTAATACTGGGCACCGGCAGCGAACCTACCTACTTCGGCATACCGGGGATGAAAGAGCATTCATTCACATTGTGGTCGATGGAAGACGCACTAAAGATTAACAGGCATATAAGATCTACATTTAAAAAAGCAAGTGAGGAGAAGGACCCCGAAGAACGGGCAAAGCTGCTGACTATAGTTGTTGGCGGCGGTGGCTTTACAGGAATAGAAACGGTGGGAGAATTGGTACAGTGGGCTGATGAGCTCTGCGGCGAATATGGTATCAACCGAAATGAGGTTAAGCTATACGTAGTAGAGGCAATGGATAAAATACTACCAAATCTGCCCGACCCGCTTATTAAAAAAGCAACTGCATTCCTTGAAGGTAAGGGAGTAAAGGTTCTGACCAGTTCACCAATAACCGAGGTCAAACAGGACGGCCTGACATTAAAATCAGGTGAAATAATAAAGACAGACACTCTGATATGGAACGGCGGCGTACAGTGCAACTCCTTCGCAGCCAACCTGGGCCTTAAGACCAATAGAAGGGGCAGAGTGGAAGTCAATGAATACATGCAGACGGTTGAACACTCCAATATATACGCTGTGGGAGACAACTGCTACTTCGAAGCCGAGGAAGGCAAAGGCCCAATGCCGGCTTTGGTGGAATCGGCGCTGCAGTCGGGTCAATGTGCCGCCCACAACGTTCTGGCCGATATTCATGGTAAGAACAAGAAGCCTATGAAGCTGAACCTGCACGGTGTAATGGTATCCATAGGAAGCCGATATGCCGTGTCCAAGGTAAGCGGTCTCCCACAGCTTTCGGGATACCTGGCAACAGCGCTTAAACACATAGTTAACATGCATTACCTGTTTGGGATAGGTGGGTTTACAATACTGGCCGAATATATTAACCATCAGCTTATTCACAACACCAGAAAATCAACATTCCTGGGACCGCATTTCACGGCCAAATCGGCCAACTTCTGGCTGGTACCGCTTAGATTGTATCTGGGGTACATGTGGATTTTGTCGGGCCTTGAGAAGTATCACAGCGGATGGTTTGATTATCAGATGCTGGCCGGTACTGCAGATGCTGCCAGCGGCGCTTCAATGATGCAGCTTATCGGTGACCAAACCCCCGGCTGGTATGCGTGGATTGTGGATGCCATACTTGTACCCAATGCCATGCTGTTCCAGAAGCTTATTGTGTTCACCGAGGTTGGAATAGGTCTTGCGCTGATAGCTGGTCTGTTCACCTTCATCGCAGCTGCGGTAGCGGTGGTAATGAATTTGAACTTTATGCTGAGCACCGGGCTTAACGACTACTGGTTCCTGATGGCCTCCATCGCATGCCTGGGGGGAGCCGGAAGAGCCTTCGGACTTGACCATTATGTGATACCCTTCTTGAGAAACTGGACCAAAAAATTCTGGCACAACAGATAATCCAAAGGGGACATACCTTCTTCAAAGGTATGTCCCCTTTCACTAACCCGGCCCAATTCCATGACAGGTAATATTCAGTACACCACCCCGTAGCCTCCCCCGGGAAACTGCCAGGCAATATTTTCATAGGGGCAGCCATAGGGACAGGCTCCGCATTCAATACACCTCTCATAGAGTATCTTGATGCTATCATCCTTCCAATAATACACCCTTGAAGGACAGTAGTATGTACAGGGTTTATTCTCACATTCGGTAATACATATCTTATCATCCTTAATAAATATATGGGGCTTTTCATCGGGTATTATTTCAACCAATTCAAGGGGATCCCTTTGGGTTTTGTTGAAATCGCTCAATTACAACACCCCCCAGTTCTGAATACCGTATAATATATCCTTTGCCGATTTGCCGAGGGGCTGCATGTTTATTAACTCCTCAGCCATTTTTATAGTCTTACTCTTATCACTCTCCAGGTTCTGTTCGAAAAATTTGTAGGCAAGATCGTTTACAGCCTTTGTTACCAGAAAGTCCGAATCCTGGTATTTATTAAAATAGGCT
Source organism: Clostridium thermobutyricum (assembly GCA_016841565.1). Lineage (GTDB taxonomy): Bacteria > Bacillota > Clostridia > Ch29 > Ch29 > JAENYX01. The sequence continues at coordinate 17,564 of JAENYX010000022.1, forward strand.
TCTGCGTCTTTACTGCTTTTCATATCCTGATAGAAGAACGACCCCTTAACCCTGGCCTCATAGGAGCTAAGAACATCCCTGTCGTAACGGTCAAGGGCACAGGCCTGGGATGTGGCTTCAGCGGCGAACTTGCCGGTAATCATGGCAAGGTCCATGCCCCGGCGTCCGCTTACCATTTCGGCCGCATCCCCCACCACTATTACACCATCGTTCACCAGGGTAGGTATCTTTTTAAATCCTCCTCTTGGGATAATATGTCCAAGGTATTTGACCGGCTTGGCCCCTTCTAAAAGCCTCTTTACCAGCGGGTGTCCCTTGAACCTTTCCAGAAGCTGCAGCGGGTTTAACCCCTTGCCGGTAATCTGGTTCAGGTACGCACCCACAACTATGGATAAGGATTCCCTGTTTGTCCATATGCCACCCTTACCAATGGCCGGGGAGGCAGGATACCCTATCATGCCTATTATAGCCCCTTCTCCCTTTTCCATATTGAATCTGTCTTCTATTTTTTCGGCCGGTAATTCCAGAATCTCTTTGACATAAAGGGTCATTTCATTTGTCTGCAGCCTTTTCCTAAGCCCTGCCTTTTGGGTTAGGGAGCCTTGAGCCCCTTCGGCCAGTATAACCACATCGGCGTGTATCACATCCCCTCCCTCCAGCATCACCCCGTCTACCTTGCGGGACATAAGCCCGGTTTTATGGTAAACAAGGTCTACCGCAAGGCAGTTGTTAAAGAGCTTGGCACCTGCTTTCACCGCCTGCCCGGCATACCACCTATCAAATTTATACCGGAGTATTGAATGTTTATTATAAGGAGCCATACCGAACTTTTTACCTGTAAAGCCAACGCGCACTGCCGAGTCGCTGTCAAGAAGCCACAGCTCGTCGGACACCAGCCTCCGTTCCAGCGGTATGCCCTCCATCTTCCAGTATTCGGGCAGTATCTCCTGAAAGGGCATGCTAACAATAGCTCCCCCGGTCATATTTTTACACCCCGGATACTTCCCCCTTTCAATAAGGGCCACCGAGAGGTTATTCCTTGCCATAAGCAGCGCAGCTGTGCTGCCGGCCGGTCCCGCCCCCACCACAACGGCATTGTACCTGTCGTTTCCCATAGCAATCCCTCCATAAAACCAAACTACTAATAGTATGGTTTTACCGGGGAATTATATTCCTGCCCGCCGCTTCAACTAATCATGCATACCTTTCTGGCCGTAATCCTCAACATAGGTCTGTCTCATGGTCTGCACATCCTCGAATGAAATAGGGACCGGCTGACCCACCGTATTGCAAATGGCTGTTATCTTAGCTGCCTTTTCCACTATTTCACATATCTTGAGGGCTTCCTTAAGGGTTTTTGCCGCTCCCATCATCCCATGATTGGCAAGAAGAACCGCATATCTGTCCCGGAGAGCCGTAAGGACATTGGCTGCAAGCTTCTGGCTGCCGGGCAGCGCATACTTGGCAACCCTTACATCCCCTCCCACCACCTGTACCATCTCCTCAACTATGGGGGCTATATGCTTATGCGCACAGGCAAGGGCGGTGGCGTATGTGCTGTGGGTATGTACTATGGCCCCGATATCCATCCTGTCTTTATACAGGCTGATATGCAACGGCACCTCAATGGAAGGCCTTCTGTCTCCTTCCATGATGTTACCATGCATATCCAGTACCACTATATCCTGCACCACCAGCTTGTCATAGTCCATCCCGCTGGGAGTTATGGCAATTGCCTCCTGCTCTTCAACCCTGCAGCTTATATTACCCCAGGTTGCAGTCACCAGGTTTTTTTCAAGCATCCTCTTGCCGGCTTCCAATACCTCGGTTCTTGCCCTTTCAACGCTGTCCAATGAGCCTACCTCCTCGTTTTACAACCTTATAATTCCATCTCTGCAGCTGCACTTATTTTTGATTTCGTTATTGCTGAATATTCCTGTAAACAGCCTCATAAGCCTGTCCCTTCCACTTTTCATTATCTCCAGGATCTCATGGTGGGAAATGGGCTCTTCCACCATGCCGTTGCACCAATTGGTAACTATGCCCACAGCTCCGTAGCACAAACCCAGCTCCCTTGCCAAAACAACCTCCGGGACATTTGTCATTCCTACCACGTCTCCGCCTATCATTCTGAAATACTTGATTTCGGCTCTGGTTTCGAACCGGGGGCCCTCCACGCAGATATAAGTACCCTTCCCCTTTATATCCACTCCGGTTTCCCTTCCCTTCTTCTCCAGTGCATTTATTAACGCAGGACAGTAAGGCATAGCCATATCTACGTGTGCCACCCCGTCCTCGCCGTCAAAAAATGTGCTGTCCCTGTTTTTTGTAAAATCTATAAACTGATCCAGCATTACAAGGCTTCCGGGAGGATAGCCGTGATTGAGCGAGCCCACCGCGGCGGTAGCCAGTATCCTTTTGACGCCCAGCTGCTCCAGGGCCTTTATATTGGCCCTGAAGTTTATCCTGTGGGGCGGGACCGAATGCCCCCGGCCATGTCTTGGAAGAAAGGCAATGTCCTGTCTGCCTGTCCTCTGTATGTATAATCTTACGGTACCGTAGGGCGTCTGTACGTCCTGCCCCCAACCGTCGTCATCAAGCCGGTAAACTCCCGTACCGCCTATTATGGCATTTTCCACCAACGGCTTTACCTCCCCTGCCTGTTAAACAGCCGCTTTAGGCTGTTGTCCACCTCATAATATAACCTTTCCTCATCTATACCCGTAAGCCGGCCCTCATCCAGCAATATTTTTCCGTCCACCAGCGTATAGGCAACATCCCCGCCGCCGGCCGAATATACCACATTTGATATAAGGTCATGCTGTGGATACAGATGGGGCTTATTCATATCAACCAGTATCAGGTCGGCCTTCATGCCTTCCTTTAGCATCCCCACCTCATGTTCTATTCCAAGGGTCCTGGCCCCGTTGACGGTTGCCATCTCAATAACCTTTACCGCAGGCAGAGCTTCGGCATCCATGCAGCCCACCTTCTGAAGCAGTGCAGCGCTTCTCATTTCGCTAATCATATCCAGGTTGTTGTTGCTGCATGAGCTGTCGGTGCCAAGAGCAACGTTAATCCCCAGGCCCAGCATTTTCTGAACCGGAGCTATGCCGCTAGCCAGCTTCATATTGCTCTGCGGATTATGTACGGCATTAACACCGCCTGCCTTCATTATGTCCATATCATTATCGGCCAAATGTACACAGTGGGCACCTATGACTTTATGCCTTAGTATTCCTGCCTCCTTTACGTATTCCAGCGGCGTTTTACCGTATCTTTCCCTGATTTGGTCTATTTCGTCCAGAGTCTCGGCAAGGTGTATATGTATCTTGGCTCCCAGCTCCCCGGCCAGTTCTTCTACCATCCTCAGGAAATCCGGTGAACAGGTATAGGGCGCATGGGGACCCAGGGAAACGCTTATTCTGCCGTCACCGCCGCCATTCCACTGCCGGTAAAATCTGCTGCAGTTGTCCATCCTTTCCTTCCAGTCATCGTTTGTGCTGACCATGCCAAAGGACAAATCAGCCCTTATGCCTGCCTCATCCGCCGCCTTTGCCACCTCGTCCATGAAAAAGTACATATCTGCAAAGGCTGTGGTGCCGCTCTTTAACATTTCGGCTATGCTCAAAAGAGCACCCCAGTACACATCCTGGGCGGTCAGCCCCTCTTCTATGGGCCATATCCTCTCCTGCAGCCATTTCATAAGTGCAACATCGTCTCCATAGCCCCTCATCAGCGACATGGCCGAGTGAGTATGGCAATTTATAAGGCCGGGCAGTGCCGTCATCCCTTTTGCGTCTATTTCCCTGTCAAAGCTTTCGTCTGTCTCCCTTACCGTACCTGCATACACTATTTTATCGTCCATTATTTCTATCTGTCCTGTCCTGTATACGTCATCGGGTTTAATCATGGTAATCATGCTGCAGTTCTTAATAATAATTTTCATGGCTTTACCTCCCTCATATCTTTTCCCCCTAATGACCTGAGCTTATCACCAAAGGGTCCTTGGATAACCCCTTTCTCGGTTATTATTGCAGTTATATACCTTGCCGGTGTCACATCAAAGGCAGGATTATACACACTTATTCCTTGGGGCGCAATCTGCACTCCATCAATATGTGTTACTTCTTCCCCGGTCCTTTCCTCTATAGTAATATCCCGGCCGCTTTCCATGTCAAAATCGATGGTGGTGGTGGGCGCCACCACATAAAAGGGTACATTGTTCTCATGGGCCAAAACCGCTACATTGTATGTTCCTATCTTGTTGGCGGTATCCCCGTTGAGGGCAATACGGTCGGCCCCCACCAGCACAAGGTCCACCCTGCCGTCCTTCATCAGCATGCCTGCCGCATTGTCGGGTATCAGCGTTGCAGGTATATTCTCCTGCACCAGTTCCCATGCGGTGAGGCGCGCCCCCTGCAGCCTGGGTCTGGTCTCGTCAACGAAAACGTGAACTTTTTTACCCTGTCCATGGGCCGTCCTTATCACCCCAAGGGCAGTCCCGAACTCCACCGTGGCAAGACTGCCGGTATTGCAGTGGGTGAGAATGTTTGCAGTCGGGGGTATAAGCCCATTGCCGTGACGGCCTATTGCCCTGTTGGTGTCTATATCGTCTCCCACAATTTTTTCGGCTGTTTGAAGTATTGCCTTGGAAATTTCGCCGGGCTGCTTATCCCTGTTATACTCAATAACCTGCCCTATTTCTCTGAGCGCCCAAAAAAGGTTGACCGCCGTAGGCCGGGTTGCAGCAAATTCCTTTGATACCTCTTCCATCTTTTGAAGGAATCCCGGCCTCTCCAAGTTGCAAAACCGGGCTGCAGCCAATGCCATTCCATAGGCAGCCGTAGCCCCTATGGCGGGTGCCCCCCTTACCAGCATATCCTTAATGGCCAAGGCAACCTGACGGTAATCCTCACATTTTTTGTATTCAAGAGTTAATGGCAGCTTTCTCTGGTCTATAACCCATACCTGGTTTTGCTCCCAAATAACCGTTCGCAATGTGGAACCCTCCTTTACACTATAGTATATACAACTTTTTTCCCCGGAATCCTTTAGCTGCATTTGTATCTGTCCATAAAAATATACATATAGGGATATACTAATTCAAGCGAGGGAGGTCTTTTGCTTGAAAGAGCTGGTTAAGGACATGATTAAAAAACGCGGCGTCAAAATGGAGGAAATAGCTCAAATAGTTTTTGAATTGCAAAAAAATTACCTGCCCATAACCATGGACATGTGCCACAGTGCAATAGAAAGCGTGCTTCAAAAGCACGAGGTGCAAAACGCCATTCTCACCGGTCTGGCTCTGGATATTGCAGCCGAGAAAAAACAGATCCAGGAGCCTCTCCTTTCAATGCTGCTGACAGATGAACCTCTGTACGGTGTGGATGAAATACTGGCGCTGAGCATCACCAACATATACGGCTCCATCTCCTTTACAAACTTTGGATATATAGACAGGATGAAAATAGGCGTTTTGTCCAGACTAAACATGCACAGAGACGTACAGTGCAACACTTTTTTGGACGACCTTATTGCTGCCATTGCTTCGGCTGCCTGCTCCAAGCTGGCCCACAGCTTCGAAAAGGTAAAAAAGATGCAGGATGATGATAATACCTGCATCTAAGCTTCAACATATTGTAAAAAGAATTGAAAGAATTCCGCCGTGCTGAGCTGTGCCATGGGAAGCACCACCCTGGTTGCTTTGTGGAAGGACTTGGCCGTCTTGTTAAGCTTAACTGCGTCACGGTACTTTGAAGCCGTCCTGGCATTCTCCATTGCAAACTGAGCCGGGCTGTCATATTTCCCGTAACTCCCGCCCCGGGATACCATGTACTCGGTGAACCTTCGTTTTGCCCACTGCTCGTATCTCCTGTGCCCTGGAGATACGGAATTGGCAGCATGCTGCGGTACGCACAAATCCTGCACTATATGGGCTGCAGCTCCCAGGTAGAACATAGCCTTGCTATATTTTTCTTCCTTCCAGTACCTGGCCGCATTGTTGAAGTAAAGAACTGTCTCATCAACGGCATTGGCAAACTTCAGCTTGCCCTTCCCGGTATCGGGATTGAAATAATGGGTTATATTCTTCCATCCGACATCGGCCCAGTTGACGCCTTTATCAATATCCTTGCCGTAGAATTCCAGAAGGTTTGCGTAACTCTCGTAACCGTCATTTCTTAATATCTCTATGGCCTGGCTGTTGAAAAACTGGTGGCTGTAATTTACATTTGCCCGAGCCGGCTGAAGGGCGCTTGTAGCCTCCATAATCCATCTTGCACCGTAAGTTATATAGGAATGTCCTATTACGTGTACTTCCATCAGTCAGACCTCACATTCTAAGTTTTTTCGGCCCGGCAGTGTACACCCCAGGCTAATTTACACAAAAAATAAAAAAGCACTATAAGTATAGCATATAAATATCCCGACTTTAAGATAAATTTAAGTAAATTCTCTGTCAGTATTATTTAGAACTGGCAATAATTAATTACCCCTTGAATAAAAAACCCGATATAATTATAATAGTATAGGTAAGTATATATGCCGACGTAGCTCAGCTGGTAGAGCGACGCACTCGTAATGCGTAGGTCGTGGGTTCAAATCCCATCGTTGGCTCCAATAAAAAAGCGACAGAGGATGGTTTTCCCTGTCGCTTTTTTATTCTGACACTCTCCAGAAAGTCAAATCCTTAGAATCGAAATGATTCTAAAGATTTTATTATCCTTTGACATTGAAAACTTCGTTCATAAACGGCATTCTTGGACATTCGTAAAGTTCCTGCGGGATGGCGCTTGCAATTATCAGCCCGCGCATTCGAAGGTATTTCAAAAGCTCAGTTTCGGACAGGCTTGATATTCCATCAGATATAAGGCTTCCTATGACCAAGTCCTCAAAAGTGTCATAAGGACTATCATTAGAGACAATCAGGCCTCTTTGATAACGCCGATCTCGAATCTGCGGTGATATGATATGAAAGCCTGTATCGTATTCGGTGATTATAGACTCCAAAAGGAAACCATTCCATTTGTATGAGCACTTCGGGAAAGATTCATAATCAAATATGCTGCTGAAAGCAAAATACCCCGATTTGCTTGCAAGTCCCTGCAACATATCTGAAATTGAATTAATTAGTGATTGCGAAACGCCGAAATAAGTCTTTCGTACATAATCATTTTCTGATACTCGGATAAAATTTTTTTCTAATTCGGAGAAGATGGCATATACTGTGCCTCCAGCCCATCCGAGTTCGGCGGCAAGACGGTTGTACTTTTCGTAGTTTAAATCAGTTTCACAATGGAGCAGAACCTGTGCAATATTGGTTATTGATATTTCCTGCGCAGGGAATTCCTTGGAGAGAATATGAGGTCTTTTAAATCGGTAATCACCTTCAAATAGGCACGACGCTACATAGTACAAATTCTGCGGATTGGCTATATTGTTTCTTGAAAGGAATTCTTTACAGTTTTCTTTTACTGCCGAGAATAACAGCGTATCGCTCGAATAACCTTTATGTAATTCAGTTTGAGCCTTTATTGCGTTAGACAGCAGTGCCCTTTCTTCTGGAGTTATTTTTATATTATCTATGTGATTAAATTCATTATAATCCCACTGAATAACCTCTTGCAGCCTTATTACCGAAAAAGCGATGATAAAATCATTTATGCCGGGAATTGATTGCTTAATTTCTGCTTTAGTCATAGAGCGACCATTTTCAAGAAGCAGCTGACTCAATCTATCATCTATGTCCTGCCTTAGCTCGCCTACCTTGGACAGCAAATCTCTTTCATAGGCAAATTCATCTGGATATAGGCATTTAAGCATTCCGTGCAGAAAGTTCGGGTTATCAATATTCGTCTCTGCCAGGAAAGATCCTTGGAAATGAGAAAACAGTTCAAAGTAATAAAACGAGGTCTGGGGGCTGTTGACAATAAAACTGTGAAGTTCATCAAACAAAGAGACGCTGTATATTACTTTCTCAATGGGACAATATCGCCCGCGGCCGGAGAGAATTAACTTAGTGGATCACGGGTCATTCCGGCGGTTAACGCCCTGTTGTTCGGAGGCAGGGGTACTCCGTGATAGTGTTTGGCTATAATATCCTAAGTAAGCGCATATCCTCATTATCTTCATCAGAATCCAGTTTAATATCAAACTTAAAAAACTTGCGAACAGCATCGTAGCAGACAATCGCATATGGCTGAGCGCCCTTCGTAACATAGTCGCCGTAGAAACGATATTTATTATGAATAAGAAAATTCATAATATCTGCAGCGTCGAAATAATCCAGGTTATGTTTTTTAGCTCGGACTCTATTAGTTCGAGATTATCGTAAAAATTAATACCTTCACCGATGATTTCATTTGTATATTCTTTTAGCCTGTCCTCGATATCATCACCGCATACAGATGCCTTTATGAAACTGTCGGAAAACTTAATATAACGCACATATTCAGACTCCTGCAAAACAAGTTTGCAGTACATGGCTGACTCTTCAGAACGGAAAAGATCAATAATATCTGAAAAGGAAAAAGCGTCCTTATCTGATGAGAACAGAGAAGTGTTGCCTGCAATTATGAAAGTCAATGATTACGCAATTGACTTTTTGTGCATAATATGTTATTATAACGTCAATAATATTAATAGAATATTACATGATAATAACACAAGAAAGGAGTCCTTGTCTATGGGGCGTATCACTTACGGTGGGTTTATCACGAACAAAATAGCCGACATCCCGTATGGTCAGGCTTTTCAGACTGACATCATAGCCGAAGCAATGGCCGAAGAATATGCAATCCCTGTCCATAAGGCTAAACCGATTACCAACGTCACCTTGAAGCGCCTGGCAGACAGGGGCTTGATTGAGCGTTTCCAAAAAGGCGTTTATTATCGTGCCAAACAAACGGTCTTCGGCAAGGCTCGTCCAAGCGAAGAACTGCTGGAAGCGCAAGTACTTACCCGCCGCGGTGATGAAATCATCGGATATGAAACGGGTTTTTCTCTCATGAATAAAATAGGTTTGACAACGCTTGTCCCCAAGAAACGTGAGATAGCTACCAATGCCTACCGTAAAAATACAGATGACAGATTCATCATTGTCAGGAAGCCGGTCATTTCAGTTAACGCCGGTAATTTCCGCTATCTTCAATTCCTTGATGTCATCAGAGATTTGCCGAAGGCGCATGTCGATGCGGAAAATCCTAAAGCATTGCTTCACGCCTTTGCTGAAAGAAATGAATTAGATACGGTTAAAGCCTTGACATATGCCAGACAGCATTACCCGCAAAAGACGCTGCTCAATCTGGTTGACGTTCTGGTAGAGAGGTAATGGGTATGAAACTGCATAAAGACAAAGACGCTTTTCAGGCGTTGCTTTCGACAATATCCGAAAAGACAGGAATCAGGGAAGATATAATTGAGAAGGATTACTATCTTACTCTGCTTCTTTCTGAGCTTGCTTCATGGCAAACAGAACTGCCTGCGTATTTCAAAGGCGGTACTGCGTTATACAAAGCAATCGGGAGCTTGAAAAGGTTTTCGGAAGACATAGATCTGACGGTTGAAGTACAGGACTGCTCGAAATCTCAAGGCAAAAAGAGACTGGAAACTGCGGCAAACGGCTATACTTCTCTGCCCAGGACGAGCGATAAAACCAGAGAGATTAATGCCAAAGGAAGCATTACCAGCGTTTATGAATATAAGCCAGTGACAAAAATCGATGCTGATGATGCCCTTCAGCGATTCGGATATGTGAAAGTAGAAGCGACTTCATTCACTGTAAGCGAACCCGTGGAATCCTTGACAGTCACCCCTCTGCTGTATTCGGAGGCAAACTCTGAGCAGCATAGCATCCTCCATGACAGCTATGACGTGTTTCCTTTTGAAGTTAAGACTATCAAAATGGAACGCATCTTTGCGGATAAAATTCTAGCGGCGGAGTTTTATTATCAGCGGCAGATGCTGTTTGATGTGGCAAAACATTTATACGACCTGACTTTGCTGATGAACACCAAGAGAATTGCCGCCCTTCTTACCTGGCAGGATGAACTGCTGAAAATGCTTGAATATAAGCGGCGCGAGGAACAAAACAGAATCGGCAGCGACTTGGCACAAAAATCCTTTGCTGACCTTCTGCTTTTCAAAGCTCTTGAAAGCGACCCCAAGCTAAAGGCGACTTTTGCTGAAATGGAAAGGGTTTACGTTTTTAACGATGCTGATATAATCCCGTTTGCAGAAGTAATAAAGCAAATGAGCAAGCTATATAAGGTATTGCAGGACTTAGATAGGTAGCTGGAACTGCCGAGGAATCCTCGGCAGTTAGTTGTATTATATACTGCCTTACCACCAACCAGCGGTCGTGGGTTCAAATCCCATCGTTGGCTCCAGTAAAAATGCGACAGGGGCGTTTGTCCTCTGCCGCATTTTTATTCTACGCTTATTTTAAATATATCAATTCTCCTTAATCTTTTGACTTTACTCCCCGAAGGTCGGGTCGGAAAACTCGGGCTCTGAAAAACTGCCGCCCTTCACATACATTACCGGTACTGCAAATATTATACCGGTACCTTGCTTCGAGAGGTCACCCAGTACTTCTTCTGTTATTCTGAACGCATTTTTCAGCGTTTCTTTTGTCCTTATTATCATATACAAAGTTCTGTTGTGGACCAGATAATGCTCAAGCAGTCTTTTTACCCCTGAAAAAATTATCGGCTTATTGAGAGACCTTTCCACGTTCACATACCTGCCCGACCCCATAGTATCTATTATAGTAGCTCCTCTTATGTCGTTCTCCCTGTATTTCGCTATCAGCTCCATGGTCTTGAACTCATCATTATAAGTAACCACGAAAAGATACAAACCAACCACCCCTTCATAAGTTTTATAAACCGCGTATGAGTTAAGCAACCTGGTACACGTCTGTCCGCCCTGACAAATGGGTCATGCATTTGCCTCTCCCGATTTTTCTATGGCAATTTTTGCGAATAACGGGCCAAGTATTTCATAGAATACAACGCCCGACATAACTATTGTGGACAGCCCTAACCCAATATCGGGAAAATGCTGTTTGACGGTCAGGGCAAGGCCTATTGCAACCCCGGCCTGCGGCAGCATGCCCAGCCCCAGGTATTTCTGCACAACATCGGGGGCTTTGCCCAATCTTGCTCCGAAATAACAGCCTGCCAGCTTGCCGGCAGCCCTGGAGAGAACATACCCTGCCCCTATAAGCCCCACCTGCGGAATGATATCAAGCTGCAGTGTCATGCCGGCCAATGTAAAAAAGGCCACATATATGGGCTGGGTTATGGGTTCAGCCACCGGAAATACTTTGGTTACCCTGGAATTAGTATTTGCAATTATTCCTCCAAAGAACATCTCGGTTAGTATGTAAGACAGACCAAGCTTATATGCAATGGCTGAAGTACCAATGATTACAGCCAGTATTACCGTGAGAATGTCTTCGTTGGACCTGGCAAAACTGGTGATTAATATATATGTTACGGCAGCTGCCGCCACCCCGAGCAAAGCTGAGCCCGCTATCTCAATAAACGGCCGGGATACAGACCCGACGGATAAAGATGTCCCATTGTTCAGGGCTCCGACAAAAGATACGGCTATTCCAAACACTATGACACATATGGCATCATCCATGGCAACCACCGACAAAAGAGTTTTTGTAAGGGGCCCGTTGGCCTTGTACTCCCTTATTACCATCACAATGGCAGCAGGCGCCGTGGCGGCCGATATTGCCCCAATCAGCAGGCTGAAGGACAATGGCTGGTGAAACACAAAGTACATGGTCAAAAACACCAGCACAACCGCTGACAATGCCTGAACCAATGCTATGACAAAAACCGAACTGCCCAGCCTTTTTATATGAGACCTTTCGAACTCGCTGCCTATGAAAAATGCGATAAAGGACAGCGCTATGTGCTCCAATAGCTCCATGCTGTGAATGGCCTCTGCCGGAATAAGGTTGAGGAAAAAGGGCCCGATAACAATACCAATTGCGAGATATCCGGTTACCACCGGCAGCCTGAAATATGATATGAGCCTGCCTGCAACATAACCTGCAATAAGAACAATGCTAAAATACATTAATACTTCCACGCAAATATGCCTCCCAAAATATCGTATTGCCGCCAAATATATACTATTTGCAGACCATTCTTAACATAGAATAGCACTTTAACTGCCTCGTGTCTACTTAAAATAAACAGCCATGGTTATTGATTCCGGCGGTGTAAACCTTCCGGAGCCTTGACAAAGTCCATTCGCTCTGTTTAGATCTAATGCCGGGTCATGTATTGTTTTACTTGGAAATTAAATGTAAAATAGATATGTGGAGAGTTTGTCCGCAAAGGATACCAACAGCACCCAAGCAAAACGGGTATTGCCATGTCAAAGGAGGGATTACCGTGGCCTACTGTGCTATTATCGGAGACATTGTGCGATCGCGGGAAATCAGTGACAGGCAGGAAATCCAGGAGAGATTTATTGAATCTGTAGCCTGGATTAACCGCCATTTTGAGAACCACATAGCCTCAAATTTTACAATAACACTGGGGGACGAGTTCGAAGGGCTTTTAACCGCTCCTTCACTGAGCTATGAGATTATTAAAGAAATAAAAAAACGAATGGACCCTGTGCAGCTGGTATTCGGGGTTGGAATTGGAGAGATGGATACCAGATTTTATAAGGACACTCCCCTGGGGTCGGACGGGCCCGCATACCATTACGCCAGAGATATGGTGAACAGGGCCAAGAATAAAAAGCCTTCCATATGCTATTATTCAGATTCACCGGAGGACCAACTGATAAATTCGCTGATATTCTTTATAGAATCCTGCACCAATAAACAAACAAAGAAGCAAAGGCAAATAATCGGTTTGTATGAATCCGGCCTTTCCCAGCAGGAAATAGCTGATACGGTTAAAATTAAGCAGCCAAGCGTATCATCCCATATAAGCAGCGGACTGTACCATGAGATTACAACCGCCGAAACGAGTATATCGGAGTTTCTTGAGAAAAAGTATGGGTTATAGTGATGCAGTCTATATATAGGAATATAGCCTCTGTAGCCTATATATAAGAGTATAGCCTCTGTAGCCTATATATTGTCACCGCAAATAAAATAATAATGGTACCGGCTAAATATTCCCGGACCCGGAGGGGGAATTCCTTTGTATTTGAACTATACTACTGCACTTCTTGTATTGGCTCATGTTGTAACCGATTTCTATTTTCAAAGTGCCAATATGACAAAATCAAAGCGGGACAGCATGGCTGCGCTTATCGGACATGCTTCCATATTTTTTGTTGTGGGCTTTGTGCTGCTAATTCCTTTCATCAGCATAAAAACGGTAGCTTGGCTGTTTGTTTTATCTGTATCCCATTTCGTAATTGACCTTGCCAAGATAAAGCTGGAATCCGTAATCAATAACGCTTCCATGTTTCCTTTCATGGCCGACCAGCTGTGCCATATACTTGCTATTATAGCCCTGACTCCGTTCTTAAGCTCAATAAGCCTTAACATACATTTTGTCAATGCCTGGGCGTCCATTGTGAAGTTCTATCCGTTTCTTCACCGCATGAGATATACGGTACTATTGAATTATATTATACTGCTAATCTGCTACCTGCTTATTATAAACGGCGGGTCAATAATAATAAAACTTATATTGAATAAATACAACAGCCTTAAAAACCAGACCGAGGAAGAGAGTATTAAAGCCGGAGGTCTTATCGGAAAGCTTGAAAGGATAATTATACTGACCCTTTTAATCAACAACAATTATACTGCCATCGGATATGTAATAGCCGCTAAATCGGTGGCCAGATTTAAAAAGCTGGAGAACGACAAACAATTCGGCGAGTACTATCTGGTGGGTACGCTCTTAAGTGTCCTGGTTGCTTTGGTGACTTGGCTGGTCTATAAATTCATCTTCAGGTCCTTCTATTAATAAAACAATCTGCGTCATTCAACGATTTTCAAGAATTAAGCGCTGTTCCTTCCACATGAGGCAACATGATGACTCGGGCCTGCTGCTGAGCGGCCGGAGTTTTTTTCCTGTTGCTTTTTACCATTGACAATACCCAACCGGGAATATATACTATACCCCTGTAAGGTATTTGGGGTCTTATTAAATAATTTTCACCGGAGGTAATGTCATGAAGAAAAAATCATACTTAAATTGGTCCTGGATTTTTATGATTGCTTTTATTGTGCTGTCGATTCTTGACATGCGGTTCGGCCTGCTTGGCCTGATTTGCATGACGGTACCCATATATCATGCTCTGCGCGGCAGGGGGAAAATCCACTGTTCCCATTACTGTCCCAGGGGCTCCCTTTTGGGAAACTTCCTGAAAAACATGTCTCTGGGGAACAACCTTCCCCCCTATATAAAGCAAAAAAACATTAAGAACATCCTGCTGGGGTTTATGCTGGCCATGTTCTCCATATCCCTTGTCCGTGCCGGTTTAAATCTGGACAGAATCGCCTTGGCTGTGTTCAGAATGATGATGTCTTCCCTTGCTATTGGAATTATTATGGGCATTGTATATAAGCCCAGGAGCTGGTGTCAAATATGTCCTATGGGGTACGCCACCGGCCTTTTGAAATAGACTGTAAAGCAGCGCATTTCACCCGTCTTTAGTCTGCGGGCATAAAAAAAAATAAATACAGATGACCGACATTTGGTGCACCATTTAGCAGGGCTAATAAATTGCTGCCAGCATCAGGAGTATCGATATTATGGGATATACATACCATGATATCCTCTGCATTGCCAGGTAGGCCTCCGACGGCCGGGGGTCTTCAACACTTATCGAGTACCTGAGGTTAAAGAAAAGCATATGGCTATCCCTATTCCACCGAGCTGGGTTTCAGATCAATAATAATACGTCCATTATGGTATTGAATAAACCGGCCAGGCTTTTTGGCCGCCGTCACAGCCCTGTCCCTCACCAAATCGCCGGTGCGGAACACCGAAAGCAAAAGCCCGATTAGCCCCATATTTATAACAAGGGCTTTCCCTCCGTAAGTGATTAGCGGCAGCGACAGTGGAGAAAAGAGCAAAAACCCTAGATTTGAAGCAATATATACTATACATTGTACTGCAAAGGTTAAGATGATGGCCAACGACATCAAAAACCCAAGCACGCTTTTTTGCTTCTTACAAAGCATAACGGCACGAATGATAAAGACTGAGAATACCGCAATCATCCCCATAAGCATAATCCATCCGAAATTATAAGTTAAGTAGGTCAGAAGAAAATCGGTATTGGCTGCGGGTAAAATCTGCGAAGCTTGATACCCTTCGTAACCGTTTATGGGTGATCCCTGGCCTATAAACTGTGAATGGGACATAAGTCGTTGTATTAAAGTCCCGATATACCCTTCTCCTGTGGGAGCAAGAGATGGATTAAGCCTGATTTGCATTCTCCTTGAGATATACCCTTCAGCCTTCATCATGAAAAACGGTACAGACAAAGCTGCGGCAGTGGGGATATAAATAATAAGCATTGCATATAGCTTGCTTACGTTAAACCAACCCTTTAAAACGGCTCCAGTCAGTATTACAAGGCAAGAAACACAAAGTAAAAACAGAACGGTTACACTGGGTATTACAATTGATAGATATGCCGGAATAATAAACGCCGTCCCACAAAGGATGATCCCGCCATATCCTTTGTTTCTCAGCCCATAAACAAGACCGGCAAAGGCTGCAGGAAACATGAGCATAAGGTAAACCGTGTTTGCAGACCTGCCGTTTATCCTACCTGTAAACAGGTAACTGGCTATTGCTGCTGCACACAGCACAGCAAATATAGCAACAGGGTACTTTCCAACGATTGTGAAGTCGGTAAAATATGCCACAGCCATCACGAAGACTGCAATACCTGACCAAATAATCTGATGCTTAAAGTTTGCCACACCGTTTATAACGGCCGGGCTTATAAAATACTGAATAGCAATGCCTGCAAGGAGCATGGCAGCAGTAAGCATAAGCAGTGTCCAATCCGGCCTGGGCCTGTGGGTACGGTCAAGCTGTTCCCCTACAACAATAGGATCGCCCATCTGCGCAACTGCCCTGTCGGTTGCCGTTTGTTCATCAAGCCCCTCCATTAAAAAGGCGTTTTTCTGGTCGGTTATGTGGTTTTCTATTTCCTCCAAGATGAGAGACTGGGCTTTTTTCCAGCGTATCTGCCGGCGCACGGCTTCCAGATATCCGATAATTTTATCAGGCTGTTGCAAAGCTCGCACCTCCCAGAACGTCATTCACCGCATTGATATACGCTGTCCATTCCTTTTTTTTGTCCTGCAAATGCCTGCGGCCGGCTTTTGTAATGCTGTAGTACTTCCGTTGCCTGCCATTATCAGCGGCCTGGTGGTAAGAAATGACCATATCCTTTTGTTCCAGGGTGTGCAGAAGTGGGTATAATGTTCCCGCTTTCAGCTCAAAGACATTGTTTGATTTTTTGCCAAGCTCTTCAATCATCTGATAGCCATACATATCTTCTTGATCAAGCAATTTTAAGATAAGCATGGTGGTGTTGCCCGATAAAAGGCTTTTATCGATTGCCATATTTGTACCTCCATATATAGATTATCTATATATGAGTATATATCGACCATCTACATGTGTCAATAGGATTAATTGAATCTTCAATTGTTCTTTTTGCTACAAATCAAATATGCAATCCCGCCTATTGTTAATAATGCAAATATTATGGTAATCAAGTGTGAATGTGGTTGGTTTGTCAAATAAATGGCGGTTGGCCCGTCTGCTCCGCCTATGATCCCTATTGAGCTTGCCTTACTCGTATTTAACTGCAATTTATACCAAAGAAACATAGGTATAAGAAAGCTATATGCTGCACTGATAAGGGTTATTACAGCGCTAATAATAGTAAGTATATTGACCGTCATCGTCAACTTTTCTTTCCCCAATTCATACCCACCTCACTTTAAGATATATCTATGTCAATTACCTGCATATACTCGACCAGGTTTTCATCCGGAGCGTATGTAAATCCATCCCTTGTTAAAATAAAATATTTCATGATATGCTCCAAAAAGGTTTATCGTAAACGTCTGTAATTCCCCCTATCCAAAAACTCAACATAGCCTTCGTCGCGTAGAAATTGAAGCTGTTGCCTTATCTTAGCTCTGATATTGTTGTTTTCGGGATGACGTAACTTCAAAAAATCTGAGTATGAATACATTTTGTCTAAATCAAAATACTCTTTTTGTGAAGTTACGATTAAAAGTATATCATTTAGCCATGATCCTGTCTTAAAATCAGAGGAAAACAATCTTTCTATGTTATGAACTTTAGCCCTCACATCCGCAAAATCAATAACAATACCTTTTTCTATAATTTTTACTTTTCCATCATCACAAATTCCGGAAATATCAATGTTACACCCGGTCCATCCAGCTCTCCTTGCGTTTACTGATAATTGCTTTCGTTTTATTATATTATTTGGAAACAATAAATTTTTGGGTAACAGTACGAGATTTTTAACAGCTATGAAGTCGCTGAGATAGGATAACAGAAGAAGATTAGGCGTTCTGTTCTCGTTTATAGCTCGTATCATTGTATGATACTCCCCATCGGGTATCGATTTGCCAATGTTACTAAATTTTGACTTCAATTGATATTGCTGCCCGCAGTTATCACAAAAGAAATCATACACTTTTTTATTATTTTCAAATGGCTTTACTGATGTATTATTACAAAAAGGGCAATACATATTGTCCCTGCACCAATTCTCTGTAACAACTCGCGCAATCTGGCTTCTGCTTTTATACAATTTGACAGCGTCCTTATAATATGCGTGCATTGAAATATTCATAGTAACCCTCGAATTTTATGCCCATCAGGCATAATTATTACATTCCAAACCCAAACTTATTAATCTATCTTATCGCTAGAGCACAGGCTGACTGCCCCTCAACTCCTACCTATACTCATTTCCCCTACTTTCTGCTATGGGTTTCAAGGATTGCACCGAGTATTAAACCTACGGCACAACCAATCCCTGCGGTGACAGGCATCATATTAATATCGATGGCTATGCCGAATCCTGCTCCTATTGCTGTCCCAAGCACCAAGCCTATTCCCGGAAGGTGCCATTTGGCCTTTGTTCTTTTGTTTTTGTCATTCATAATTTTAACCTCCTATACCATACCTCACTCAACAATTCGACAGCATGAATATAATTTCCTTCCAACCCTATATATATAACGCATTTCAAACTTTACATTTCCTAGTGTATCATCCTGAGCGAAGCGCTTGTCATCCTGAGCGAAGCGCTTGTCATCCTGAGCGAAGCGAAGGATCTTATGTCTATCTCTAGAAAATTCTTCGGGCTTTGCTCTCAGAACGGCGGAGTCGGATTCTTCGGGCTTGGCCCTAAGGTAATGGGCAGCTTATTTATGTAATAGAACTTTCCATTAGATATACCGTCAAATTTAATGTAAACTAATATTGGAGGTGGTATAAGCAAATGAAGAATAAGTTGGTTATTGCAGTTATATTTGTGGTGTTAGTACCGATTATGGCTGCCTGTGACACGGTTCAACCGAAGGGAGATGATCCGGTCGTTATAGAATATAAATATACCGAGGATGGGGTAATTAAGCCTGAAATTGCACAAAAGGTAATTAGTGAAACATCCAACAAGGTAATTAATGCCATAAGAGACAAGGATGCAGATACTATTTCTAAATTTGTTCATCCGGATAAAGGAGTTAGGTTCACCCCTTACACCCATGTTTCGGTAGATGGTGACATTGTATTCACTAAACAAGAGATGAAAGAGTTCTTTGAAAACAAAGGAGAATATTTATGGGGATACTATGATGGAAGCGGTTTTGAAATCAAACTAACCCCCGGCGAATACTATGAAAAGTTTATCTACCCGGAGGATTTTGCTGCTGCCGAGGAAGTTGGATATAATGAGGTGCTGAGCAGCGGGAATATGCTTGAAAATCAATTTGAAGTATATGAGAATCCCATTGTTGTAGAATACTACTTCCCGGGGTTTGACCCCCAGTATGCAGGTATGGACTGGAAGAGCCTTAGACTGGTATTTGAGGAGCATGAAGGTACATGGTTTTTAACAGGTATAATAAGCAACCAATGGACCATATAAATGCTAACGCGGCAGGGATAATTATCCCCTGCCGCATTTTACTGTTATAACGCCGGACTGCCCGCCATTTCGGGTAAGTGCCTGTTTTCTTGTATTCAAATAATTGACCACCGGGGAAAAAGTCTTCACCTACCGGTACATACTCCACCCTTTCCGGTTGTTCGTTAACAAAAAGCTGAATGCTGTAAGCGGCAGATACCACTGCAGTAATTCCATCCCCTGGTCAGGATTGCCGTTAACCCTCTGTATATAACAGAACAGAACCATTGCCAACGCTGCTGCCAAAGACATAGCAAGGCCAATAAACACCTTCATCCTGGCCCGTCTTAAAAAATGCCATACTATTAGACATAAAAAAAGCATAAAAACCAATGCACAAAGCCCCAAGGCTAATTC
>JAENYX010000022.1:37223-44752 GCA_016841565.1 Clostridium thermobutyricum
CTATTAGACATAAAAAAAGCATAAAAACCAATGCACAAAGCCCCAAGGCTAATTCCAACACAGGGCTCACCTCCGGTTCTATTATTTTGACGCTATTATTTCGCAATAGTTCCTATAAACACAAAATAATACAGCCAAGGTTAGCTGCAAGAAGAAGCGGAAGAACCGTCCCTATGCTTCCTATGCTTCCCAGCCAAGGTTAGCTGCAAGAAGAAGCGGAAGAACCGTCCCTATGCTTCCCCTCCCACATATTACTTTTTACACCCTTGATTTGTCAATTTTATGCCCGTTCCTGATTAACATTCCTTCAGTAATCAATATACCTCTATTGCGTTTCTATATATCATAAATAGATTCCCTACGTTAGTGCGCCTTGACATGGGTTTTTCCCTGGCTTAACATGTATATATGAGTTTGTACTCACAAGACTTTACAGACTCTTAAGGAGGGGGCAAAGCTGAGCATTAAGGACTACCTTACCAACAGATACCCCGGAGATGAGAACAAATACTTTATAAGCAGGATGCTGGAATACCTGGACAGGTGCGACACCACCCACCAGCGGATTTTTACCGATTTTCTGGACCCTGTCAAGGTAAAAATAGCCACAGAGCTATCCAAATCCCATAGCGGTCCCTGCGTCGAATTCCACGGTGGATTTGAAGATGCCGAAAGGCAGATGGCGGCTGTATTCCCGCAGTGGGACCATGTAGAACCGGGGGAATACCCCATAATGATGCTCAAAATAACCGATAGGGGCTGGGGAAAGCCCCTGACCCACAGGGATTACCTGGGAGCCCTTTTGGGCGGTGGAATAAAGAGGGACAAAATCGGAGACCTGCTGGTACGGGAAAAGGCCTGCTTGGCTTCGGTCCACCGTGATATTGCCGGGTTTGTTGAGACAAACATGGACAGGGCGGGCAAAAGCAGCGTCCAAGTGGAGATTGTGGATACCCGAAACCTTGAACTCAAACCGGAATTTAAGGAGAAAAGAATCACGGTTGCTTCTCCCAGACTTGACGGGGTAATTGGTGCGATGCTGGGCCTCAGCAGGGCAAAATCCGCCGGGCTGATTGCGGGAGAAAAGGTTAAGGTTAACTGGGAGATATGTACAAAGGCTAATGCTGCATTACAGGAAGGCGATATAGTCTCGGTAAGGGGCCACGGTAAATTTAAAATCGGGGAGCTTGCCGGAATTACTAAGAAGGGCCGGGCTGCAATGGTTATTAAAAAGTATATCTAGTACACCATTATATACGTAAAAAACAGCATCCTACCGGGTGCTGTTTTTTCGCTTTAATCGGGTGCTTACCGTTACCCTTTGTCAACGGTTATTCATAGTCAAAGGCAAGAATGCGGCAGATACTCGACTCTCCGCCTACAAATCTCCAGGGGAAGCATCCTACCACAATTCTCCTGTTCAGGATTTTGTCTATATCTCCTCCCAGGTTTTCGGCATGAATTATATCGTGGGGAAACAGCTTGACATGCATAAGCTGATAGTGGTCGGGCGGAAATATATCCCCCAAGCCCCTTCCGTATTTTTCCTTGAAATACAGGTCGCACTCCTTAGCTTCGTTGGGCATCCAGTCCCTGATCTTTGTATTCATGGGATGGTCGGCCGATCCGCAGTCCACCCCGATCCATTTTATTTCCATCTCCCTGCACCACTCGGCAAACTCCATGGTAGGCCCTGGATGTTTAATCATATATCTGACCTCGTCGGCCTGGGGCTGGTCCCATGCGTAACGATGATATCCTGTGTTTATTATAAGTATATCGCCCTTTTTAACTTCCACCCTGTCGGTTATATCCTTGGACGTATATATCCCATAGTCCTCCGCCATATCGCTCAGGTCCACAACTGCAGCGGGTGCCATCAGCTCGTTCAGCGGTATACTGGCAATATCCCTTCCGTGGGTGCAAAAATGCAGTGACCCGTCCAGATGGGTCCCAACATGGTTGCTTGTAGTTATCAGCTGGCCATTGGCACCGTTGGGGGCCAGCCTTTTGAAAAACTTTATCTGCAGAGGCTCGTAAGTAGGCCACGGCGGCGTCAGATGGCTTAGAGGTTGAGTCAAATCATACATTTTAACACTGTCAAACCACTTGGTCATGAAAATTCCCCCTTTTCCAATATTTTTATATTACATTTCTTTCTCTCAGGGCATTGATTCTGTCTTCATCATACCCAAGATATGACTTCAACAACAGGTCGGTATGCTGCCCCAGCCGGGGGGCATTTCCGGATACTGTTTCCTCCAACATACGGCTCATCTTTACAGGATTGCCGGCCACATGCAGCTCACCCATTCCCGGCTGCAGCACATTCATTATCATTTTCCGGGCTTTAACCTGCGGGTCATCAATAATCTTGTCAATCGTGTTGATGGGGCTGGCCGGTACCCCGTTCTTCTCAAGCAATTCCAGCCATTGCCCGGTTGTTTTTTGCCCTATAAGGCTGTCCATAATTGGTTTAATCTTTTGGTAATTGCTGGTCCTCAACTCATTTGTGGAAAAATCCGGGTCCTTCAGCAGATCTTCACGATTGGACACCCGGCAGAACCTTTCCCATATATCCTGGTTACCGCAGGCTATGACCACCCATGAATCCTTTGTTTTAAAGGCTTCAAAGGGAGTTATGGAGGGGTGCCTTGAACCAAGGGGCCCTGGTATTTCCCCCGTCAGTGAATACCTGGCAATTGCGTTCTCCAGTACTGCAATCTGCCCGTCCAGCATAGCCACATCCACTTTCTGGCCCTTGCCCGTTATGGTCCTGTCGTACAGGGCAGAGACCACACCTATACACAAAAACATACCGCCTACAATATCTCCTATGGATGACCCAATTCTTACCGGAGCCTTTCCCGGCTCTCCGGTTATACTCATGATCCCGCTCATACTCTGAGCTATCATGTCATAGGCCGGTTTCCGGGAGTATGGGCCGGTATGACCAAACCCCGACACGGCTCCGTATATTATCCCGGGATTTATCTTTGCCAGTTCCTCATAGGACAATCCCAGCTTCTCCATGGTACCCGGCCGGAAATTCTCCAGTATTACATCGGCCTTGCCTGCAAATTCCTTAACCAGCTTTTTACCTTCTTCTTTCTTCAGGTCTATTACTATGCTCCTTTTACCCCTGTTTATGCTGACAAAATAAGCGCTTTCTCCATTTTTGTAAGGCCCAAAACTTCTTGAGTCATCTCCACTTCCCGGCCTTTCAACCTTTATGATATCTGCTCCCAAATTGGCCAGAATCATTGAACAGTACGGACCGGCAAGTACTCTGGTCAAATCCAGTACTACTATATTCTGCAGAGGTTTTTGCTTTTTCATAACATCCCCCCTTTTGCGGAGATTTTTTAAAGAAGGAAATACAACCCTCTCCTCTTAATTGTTTGCTGCCTTACCCTTAAAGCCGGCCCTTGGATTCCAGATCTTCAACCATAGCCTCAAGCGCATCTTCAAAGCAATTTGCCGGAGGCTCAACCAAACCTGCGCCTATCTGTCCCACGCCGGGTTCCCTGTGTGCTATGCCGGTATTGATATTAGGCAGAATGCCTGTTTCAACCACCTTCCTTATATCTATCCCTGTGGGCGTACCCCGAAAGTTTAATGCCGGGATTTTATAAGCGGTATTCTCGGCCTGGGTTATCTCGTACATCCTTTGGGTAAAATTAAGCGCATCACCGGCGCTGCCGCCAACAAACTGTACTATGGCCGGAGCCGCCGCCATTGCAAAACCGCCAATGCCTGTTGTTTCGGTTATAACACTGTCGCCTATATCGGGATTTGCATCTTCATCGGAATATCCCGGGAACAGCAGGCCCTTCACCATTCCTGCCGGTCCGGTGAACCACCTGTCTCCCAGTCCGCTCACCCTGATTCCAAATTCCGTCCCGTTCCTGGCCATTGTTGTAACAATGGTGCTGTATTCTATACCGCTTGCCGGGTCAAGGGAAGCCTTGCACGCAGGCATGGTAAGGTTCAGGAAAAAATGGTCGTTGCTGTTGATGAAGTTCAGAACATCAACCTTATCTTTGGTATCAAAACCTGTCTGCAGCAAAAAGGGTGCCAGCTCCCTTATCAACAGCGATGTTCCGGCCTTGTTGCGGTTGTGTCCTTCATCCCCCATTTGCAGTACCTGGGCAATCATGCTCTTTAAATCAATGGGTCCATGCAGTTTCATTGTCTCTTTAATCACCGGAGCAAGAACCCTTTCCATCCATTTCAGCCTTTCAATAACCTCGCTGCTGTATGCCCCGTAGCGCAGCACCTTCCCAAGTCCCTCATTCAGGGTACAGTATGCTTTGTTACCATAAGCCCTATTCTCAATTATCCATACCGGCATTGACGGGCTTATTACTCCTGCCATGGGACCAACCGAGTTATGATGGTGACAGGAGTCAAATTTAATTCCCCCTGAAGCCGCCAATGCTGCCGCCTGGTCCCGGTTTTCTGCAAATCCCTCATAAATCAGGGCTCCTATTATTGCCCCCTTGAGGGGCCCCGACATTTTATCCCACGTTATAGGAGGGCCTGCGTGGAGCAGGGTTTTGGGTGTCATGCCGGGAACATCATTTATGGCCGTACCAACACCAATAAGCGTAGGCTGACCTTGCATAATTATTTCTACCGTCCGTTTGTTGGCCGTCTCTATCATTTCCTGTATCATAACAATCAACTCCTTTAAGATTTTAGTCTGTTTAGAAGGGAAGCCATCTTTTTATTCCCCATTGCCGGCGGCCTCCAGTCAACATGGATAACATCTACCTTCTGCCTTTTCAGGTCGTTGTGGAAAGCTTCAAGCCCCATATTGACAACCTTCAGTTCCTTTTTGAAAAGCTGATTTATGTTTGACATATCTATCACTCCAATCGGTAGATAATTTCAGATGCCAGCCTTACTGCCCCGGCATTGGAGGGCATTACCACCACTCCGGCCTGCCTTAGCTTTGTCTCCTGTTGTGTCCGGTTCTGCGGGTCACCGTCGGTTCCGCATACGCTCCCGATTACGCACAGGTATCTTCCGTTTTCCCGTGCAATCTTCCTTGCCCTTTTTATAAATGGAAGCATTTCCCCGGCAGGATCACCGTTTGCTCCATATCCCAATACAAAATCCATCAATATAACGGCGGCTTCAGGGTCTCCCGCTTCCTGCAGTATCCTCTCCTGGCGGGACGATGGATCTATCATGGGATGAGGTTTACCTCTTGTAAACTCGTCATCGCCAAGATCGACAGCGGTATGCCTGAAGCTTGTTCTGACATCCCCGAGCTTATATTCCCCTTTCAGGGGTATATTGGAATACACCGCCCCAATAACCGGAGTAAGTATGTTCATACATTCATCACAAAGGGTACCTCCGGTATACAGGGCTCTTAGATATTTTTGCCCTTTATCCATACCGGAAATTTCATTCCTTACAATGTCTTCAATGTCCTCCAGGTTTACACCCGTCATACATTCCACCGGTTTACCCAACAAAAGGCCCGCCTTGCAGGCAGCATCCTCCAGCGTCACAGCGTGGTCTATACCGTATTGGCCAATGATTTCGGTATTACCACCCACAAAGCACACCACCGACTTTTTGCCGCCTTCCTTTAATATGGACAAAACATTTCGGGCAACCTCCTCTGCGGGAGGCTTGCTGATAACCACTATTATCTCTGTATACGGGTCCTGCTGAAGCGCTTTTATCCCTTCCATCGTCATTATCCCGCCTACCTCTGCCCTAAGATCCCGGCCTCCCGTGCCAATAAC
The DNA here is from genome assembly GCA_016841565.1 of Clostridium thermobutyricum. Lineage (GTDB taxonomy): Bacteria > Bacillota > Clostridia > Ch29 > Ch29 > JAENYX01. The sequence goes on from JAENYX010000022.1 coordinate 42,989, forward strand.
CTGGGAAACCCCCACTCCCAGGCGGTCGAGTATCACCGAAACCTCCTGGATCCCCGTCCCCGATGCTCCTACTATTCCCACCGGGCCTCTCTTTACTGTATTTGCGAATGCCAGCGGTACGTTGTTTATAATTGCGGTGCCGCAGTCGGGCCCCATCATAAGAAGACCCCTTGACCGGGCCAGTTTCTTCAACTCAATCTCATTCTCAATGGAAACATTATCGCTGAACAGCATCACATGCCTGTCGTTTAACAGCGCCTTACGGGCTTGGTCTGCTGCGTATTCACCCGGCAGTGATATGAGAACCAGGTTTGTATCCGGCATATGCTTAAGGGCCGATTCCAGGGTTGGAGGGCGGTAACCGGTTGCATCAACCTTTTTTCTGTTTAGCAGATATTGGATCATTTCTGTGATATTTTCAAAGCTTGCTTCCTTTTCAATGTCCACCGCAATAAAAAAGTCATTAGGTGTAAGCCCTTCTATTTCACTGCCTGATAATCCAAGGTTTTTTGCAAGCTCTTTATTGAGGTCGGTGCCCATTGCCACCAGTACTTCCCTGACCCCTTCGGTTTTCCTGACTTCCCTGGTTATTAACATGAGTGTTACAGAATCATAATAGGAATTTTTCCTGACAGAAACCTTTACCGACATTGTTCAACCTCCTTATCCCGGTTTACACCGGCTACAAGCATCCCTCCGAATACCACCCCGGATGCGCAGTCGCTCCCCGAACAGCCTCCAATATCCATGACCGAAACACACTCATCCTTTACAGTTTCCCTTGACGTTATGGCTTGCATCAACCGGCGTAAAGGTTCGGGAAAGTACCCCTGCGCTCCGTTTCCAAGCATTGTTTCACTTATCAGGGTGGTCCTGCCGCCGGTTCCTTCTGTCATTGACAGTACAAGCGCCTTTGTAGCGGCCAGACTGCAGCCGTAATAGTTGCCTATATAGTACAGGGACGCCATTATCCCCAGGATAAAGTCATCGGCCGACGGGGTCAGCCCCGGTCCAAATCCCAAAATCCCGGAGGTTGCTTGGCTTACAAGCCTGTGATTCTGCAGCCTTAAGGCCTGCGCCAGCCTCTCAATGCCGGGCATAACAAACTTCACCAGTCTGCTGGGATTGGCCGTGTCCAGAATGGATGACAGCCCGTCACTGTTCCCGTATTCTAATATTATTCTTCCGGCTTGATTCAAATTCTTGTGAAATACTCTAGGAGGTACCATAGGCTTTATAAACTGCAAACCTGCGTTCCAGGATCGGGCCCGGCTTATTTCGATACAAAGGGGGCTGATGTCGAATAATATCCTGCCTCCGGTAATGTCCACTCCTTCCCCTATGCTTATTCCGCCTTGTCCTAAACTATACGGGGTTTCTGCCTCCAATCTGATAGCAGACGGGAAGCTTGGCTTGCTGTGGGTTGTCACCGTTACCAGCCTGTTATCCTCCAGCCTTATATTCAACACCTCTTCAAAAAGAGAATGTACACTCCCCCTCACGGGATTTTTCCCCAGCAGCCCTGCTATATTCGAGGATATTGACTCTGCCTGTATAAGCACCATTTATCACCTTTATCCGTGTTATTTCCCTGCCCAAGAATTTCAATTTTCTGCCACCCTATTCCTTTGTGGAGTTATTATAAAGTTTCCATTCCAATTATGTTATAAATAAATAATGCCCCCTGTCAGTCAGGGGACAGACACGGGGACGATTCTTCTGTCTTTTTATTTGATATCTATATGCATTATACTCAATGCTACC
>JAENYX010000023.1:0-16127 GCA_016841565.1 Clostridium thermobutyricum
CCAAAAAAAGAAGGCGGCTTACCCGCCTTCTTCCTTACCTTACGCCTGGGAAAATATCTCTTCAAATTCCTCGCCGGTCAGCTTTTCCGTTTCCAAAAGAGCTTTTGCCACCGCATGAAGTTTGCTTATATTTTTTTCAAGAATCTCCTGGGCTTTCTCATAGGCCCTATCTATCATATTCTTTATTTCCTTGTCTATTCTTGCAGCTACCTCTTCACTATAGTTTTTGCTCCTTGCCATATCCTTTCCAATGAAGACTTCATCATGTCCCGAGCCAAAGGTCATGGGTCCCAGAGCATCACTCATACCGTATTCGGTGACCATCTTGCGCGCCATCCTGGATACCTTTTCAAGGTCATTCTGGGCACCTGTACTGATATCGTTAATGGCCAGCTTTTCGGCCACCCTTCCGCCCAGAAGATGAATCATGTACTCCTCCATCTCGGACTTTGACATGTAATACTTATCTTCCTGCGGAAGTATCATTGTGTATCCTCCGGCCCTTCCCCGGGGTATTATGGATATCTGATGGACAGGGTCGGTGTTGGGCAACAGCCTTGCTACCACTGCATGACCGGCCTCATGATAAGCTGTCAGTTTCTTGTCTTTTTCGCTCATAACCCTGCTCTTTTTCTCCGGTCCCGCAATTACCCTGGTAACGCCTTCCTCAAGCTCTTCACTGCCGATTTGCTTCTTGCCCTTACGTGCAGCCAGAAGAGCTCCTTCATTCATAAGGTTCTCAAGGTCTGCCGGAGTGAACCCCGGTGTTCCCTTTGCCACGTCCTCAAGGTTGACGCCTTCTTCCAGGGGCTTGCCCCTCGAATGTATTTTCAAAATGGCTTCCCTTTCCTTGATATCCGGAATGCCTACCAGTACCTGGCGGTCAAACCTGCCCGGTCTCAGCAGCGCCGGGTCCAATATATCCGGCCTGTTGGTCGCCGCTATGATTATTATCCCTTCATTTACGCTAAAGCCATCCATCTCCACCAAAAGCTGGTTAAGCGTCTGTTCCCTCTCATCGTGTCCTCCGCCAAGTCCGGCGCCTCTATGACGGCCTACGGCATCTATTTCGTCTATAAATACTATACAGGGAGAGCTTTTTTTTGCCTGCTCAAACAAATCCCTTACCCTGGATGCTCCAACTCCTACAAACATCTCAACAAAATCCGAACCGGAAATACTGAAAAACGGAACTCCCGCTTCACCGGCAACCGCTCTGGCAAGATATGTTTTACCGGTTCCAGGAGGTCCCACAAGCAAAATGCCTTTAGGTATTCGGGCACCCAGCTCTATAAACTTTCTGGGGTTTTTCAGAAACTCAACTATCTCGGAAAGTTCTTCCTTTTCCTCCTTGGCTCCCGCCACATCGCTAAAGGTAATCTTTTTCTTGTCTTCGGTGTGCAGTTTGGCTTTGCTTTTGCCAAAGGACATTACCCTGCTGCCTCCGCCCTGGGACTGCTGCATGAAGAAAAACCAAAGCACCACAAACAACAATATCAGGAAAAAGGTAGGAAGAAGCTGTGCCCACCAGGGATTGCCCTGTGGAATTTTATTGTCAGCCTGGAGTATTCCTTCTCTGATTTGCGGTAATATGAACTGATTGAAGGTCTGCAGATCGGGAACGGTTGACTGGAATTCTGTACCATCCTCCAATATCCCTGTCACGAGGTTTTCCTCTATAACCAGTTTCTTAACCTTCTGTTGTTCAAGCTGCGTAATTAACTGAGAATACTCCAGTTCATCAATCTCTTTGGTGTTGGCTCCATACATCTGTACTATCGCCACTATTATTATGAATATTAGTATATAAAAGCTGGCTCCACGGAAAAATCTCGTCAATCATAGCCCTCCTCTCTGCTTGCTTCAAATCCATAATAGATATTTTAACATATCTAAAAATAAAACTCAAACGGCAGATAACCGGCCGTTTTACTGCTTCATATACTCCCCGGGTTTCAAAACACAAATCTCGGGAAGGTTCCTGAACTTCTCTGCAAAATCAAGACCATAACCCACAACAAACTCATCCTCTATTTCAAAGCCTCTGTAGTCAACCTTGACTTTGGCCTTTCTCCTGGAAGGCTTGTCAAGAAGGGTGCATATCCTTATACTGTTTGCTCCCCGGGACCTCAGATTTTCCTTCAGATAGCACAAAGTCAACCCGCTATCTATAATATCTTCAACAATCAATACATCCATACCTTCAATGCTGTTATCCAGGTCTTTCAGTATCCTAACCACTCCCGAAGTCTCGGTGGTATTGCCGTAGCTTGAAACAGCAATGAAATCAAGGGTAACCGGAATATCAATGTTTTTCACCAGGTCCCCCAGAAAGACCACGGCTCCCTTTAACACTCCTACAATCACCAGATTCTTTCCCCGGTAATCCCCGGATATTCTGGCACCCAGTTCCTTAACCTTATCCTCAATCCGCTTTCTGTCTATCAGTATTCTCTCAATACTACCCTGCATAGTGGTTATTCCCCCTTAGCTGATAAAATCTTATATTCCAGTTTGAGCACCTGTTGTGTATTCCTATTTATTTTAAACCTTTGGTCTATTCTGTATCCGGCCACCCATATAATACCCGTGTCGTTCCTCAGGATGGGAATAATGTCCCGTCTATCCCTGGGAATTTTCAAATCTATAAAAAAATCCTTTATTTTTTTTGTCCCGTTCATACCAAAGGGTTTAAACGTATCCCCTTCTTTTCGCCCTGTAACAACAAGATTCCTGCCGGTAATGTCCAAATCTAAAAAAACCCGGTTGTTATGGGCCAAATCCCTTTCCCTCAAATATTCATCCGCACCCATAATATGTGCCTCTATTACACCATCGGTTTCGTTTATATAGGTCTCCCCGGGGATTACAAGTTTATAAACTGTATCCATGCTGTTTTGTCCGGCTTGTCCCCGGAAAATAAAAAACCGTTCATATTCAATGCCTGCCGTCAATCCCCCGGGCAGGCTTATCCTTTTACCCGTTTTTCCCGCTTCCAGTAAGGTACACATATGCCGTACATGCGTCAGTTCAAGGTTATCGACATTTCCCCTCAGATGCTCCACTGCCATGCGTAAAACCCTCCTGCGAAGGGCAGTATGAAGCTCAAGAAGGTCTGCAATACAAAATTCAAGCCTGTCGGTGCTTATGCAGGATGCAAGCCGGTTAAACTCTTGCCGGGATAATTGGCTTAAGAAGTCATTTTCCTGTCTTAGTATCTCGGCCATACCCAGCACGGCCCGGTCTATATTGTTATTGTATTTATCCCTAAGGTAGGGCAGGAGTTCAAGCCTTATCCTGTTTCGAAAATACACCGGCTGAAAATTACTCTTGTCGGTTACCGGCTCCAATGCATTTTGGTCACAGTATTTCTCTATCAATGGCCTGGGCACATCCAGCAGAGGCCTTATTACATTGCCCCTCACCGGTTTGATCCCGCCCAGACCTTCAACCCCCGAGCCCCTAATCAGCCTCATAACAACTGTTTCTACCTGGTCGTTCAGATTATGTGCCACTGCAATCTTGTTAAACCTCTCTTGGGCCATAACCCTGTTGAAGAGGTGGTATCTGGCCTTTCGGCCTGCCTGCTCGGATGACAGCCCTTCCACAGCAGCCATTTCCGGAACGTCAACAAACTCGGCAATACACCGGATACCCCTTTCCCGGCAGAACTCTTCTACATACTCGGCTTCCTTTTCGGCATATCCGGGACGGAAATTGTGGTTTAAGTGGGCTGCAATAAGCTGTATACCGTAGTGCCGGCTATACCTCAATAACAGGTGAAGCAGAGTTATGGAATCGGGACCCCCGGAAACCCCCACCACAATCTTGTCTCCGCTTTTTATCATTCCATATTCATCTATTGTCCTATGAAAAATATCCTCTATATTCAAGCCTATCCCTTCCCCGGATTTAAAATATAACGGCCAGTACAGCTGCAAAAATAACGGCCGATACAAACAGCCCCGTATTTATAATAATGTCCATACTTTGTTGAGTATCATGCCTTCCGGTTACAGCTGTACCGGCAACCCTTTCAAGATCTCCGAGCAGCCGTTCAAGTGTTGGGCTGTCCTGCTCCAGCCCCTTTATTATAACCTTTTTTAAATATTTACTCAATTGTGATCTGTTTACCCTATTCTTCAGCCTGCCCAAGTCTTTTGACCCATCCCGGAGCTCCCCCGTCAAAAAATCAAGCAGCATCATTAAAAGAGCAAACACCTGATACCCCTCATCGGCCACCCTTGCCCCCTTACCCCAGCTGGCCCTGTCAAAGACGGGAGTATACTGCGTCACCGCCTCCCCTCTGCCTACAATGCTCCCAAAATCTATAATACATACACTGCCTGTTCTGTTATCGAATATAAGGTTTTCGGGCTTAATATCACAGTAGTACAAATTGCGTTGGTTAAGCAGTTTGAATATATTTCCGGCTATGGCTACTGTGGTTATAGCTGCTTTAACGGGAGCTTTCCCGGCTCCAAATATGGTTTTCAGGTTTTTTCCGTTAAAATAGCTCATAACAAAAAAATAGCAGTATTGCCCCTCTATCATGCAATCGTCCCTGCAGTACACCCGGGGGATGTAGTACACCGTCGACAGCCCGGAAAGAATCCTGTATTCCCTGTCTATGCCCGCCATGTCTTTGCTGAGCTTTACAGCATATTTTTCCCCCGTGGAACAATCTTTTGCAAGGTAGATGCTTGCCGTCCCTCCGCAGCCAATGGGTGCAATAACTTTAAATTCTTTATTGTACCATTTGCCTCTGATAATGAACCCTGGCCTGATATTAATGCTTCCAACCATATATATACCCACCACCAAACAATAAAAGCAGCCAACCGCTGCTTTTATTCAATAATATTAAACCGGGATGAAATAAAGTCATTTCAGTCCGCTTATAATGTTTATCGTTTAAGCCTGTTAACCGGACCAATGTGGTATTACAGTATGAAGGGTTTTTCCCGCTCCCTGTCGGGCCACGCCATGCCCTGGCCCATTTTCTGCCATGCATTGGCTTCCTGGGCATACAAGCCCGGGTCCTCCTCATTGAACATTTCGGATGCTCTCATAATACCTCCATAGGTGGGAGTTGCTCCGCCAACCCGTATGTCCTTAAGTCTTGAGGACAATATTTCAAAATTGTCGGTCAGACCGCTGACTACCCTGGTCTCTCTGGACCCTCCTCCCGGAAATGCCACTATCCCCAGGCTGGATTTCCCCTTCCTGGCTTTCAACGATATAAGCAGCTCCTGTATACTGTCTATAGCCGTTTTAATCTTATTTCTCATACTGCCGCTGCAATCAAGCAATACAACGCATTTCAGGGTTACTTCATCTCCTACCTTCTGTATATATTCCAGTATCCTTGCCCTGGACGCAGGCTCCATTTCTTCCAGACAATACCCCGTGATTTTTTCCAGCTGACGGCTGACAGCCTTCTCTATGGTCATTTGTACCGACTGTCTTGTCACCATCTGTACCGAATAATCAAGCCGGGTCAGCGGAACAATATCACAGATACCGCCGCCGACTCTTGCTATGCTGTCCAGCTCAAGGAAGGGTTCCTCTCCTTCCTGGCTGTCCATTATACCTATTGTGTTTACAATTATTCCTTTGCTGTGGGCAAGCCCGGACGCCTTTGCAGGCTTCTCTCCTATATTTGATTTACCATCGGTTATTACAACAATCTCTCTTAGCTCCATTGGCACCGTCAGTTCTCCGGCCATTGTATATTCACCCCATTATATATTTTCCCATACCTTTGAGACAATTACCGTCATGTCGTCCTGCGGCTGTCCGCCATAGTATTCCATAGCCTTTTCAAATATAATACGGGCAACTTCCTGTGGGTTCCTGTTATTGGTGTGCTTCAACAAATCCATAATCCATTCATCCTTTTCCTGGCCCTTGCAGGCATCCACAATACCATCGGTAACCATAATGATGAAATCACCCTCTGCCAGGGTTATCTTTTTTGTGTGGAAATCAATCCTGTCTATTATACCTACCGGCAGTGAAGAGGAAGAAACCACCCTTACCTGGTCTCCCCGCTTAATATAGGTCGGTGGGGCTCCTATCTTAATGGCCTTGGCCTCCCCCGTATACAGATCAATCAGCATTATGTCAAGGGTTGAGAAACTATCCTCGGGAGACTTCAGCATTAATATGGAATTAATGGTCTTAACGGCCAAATCGTGGTCATAGCCTACTTCCAGCAGCTGCTCCAGCATGTTTATGGTTGTTGAGCTTTCCATTGAGGCCTGAGTGCCGGTACCCATTCCGTCCGAAAGAGCAATTAAGTATTGATGCTCTCTCAGTTCCATAAATGTATAATTATCCCCGCTCACCTGGCTTTCTGCCTTCGGCCCGGTACAAATCCCGGTAGTAGCATTGTATTTTTGTGCTTCCGCCAGCTTAATTGAGCAAACTTCATTCTTAATATTGCATACAAATCCCGGCTTGTTAAACTTTCTTCCGGTAACTGCCGAAACCACGGGAATTACCTTCTTGACGCATTCCCTGCAGCCGTAGCAGGACTTTTTGTCCAGGTAAACCTCCAGCCTTTTACACGAATTCTCCACCACTGTAATTCGGGAGACATCCACTCCCTGTTTATTCAGCGCGTTATATATATTTTTCTCCAGCCTCTCATTAAACCTAATCCGCATATCAATATCCTGGGCCAGGTTTTCTATTACCTTCCCCATACCGTCCAGCTGCTGCGAAACCAGATTTCTGCACTCCTCCATTTTTATCTGCCATTTATGATTAATCCTGAAAAGGTCAAACAGATAATTCACAGCTTCAATCAGATTAGCCGGTTTAATACACTTTTTCCTAAGCTGCGGGGGCATGTTTTCGATTTCCACCCGTCCCTTTTCCTCAGCGTGACTCAACAACTCGAATACCGATTGGTACGTAACATAGAATTCTTTTTCCCAGCAGGTTTTATAAAAGCTGCAGTCCTTGCACACCCTGCTGCATATGCCGTCAAATAACCGGTTTAAGCCCGGACTGCCAATAAAATCTTCCTTGAAGGATACATGGTCAAACGTAGCAGATAATTGTCCGAATACCTTGGCAAATTCTTTTAACCTTACCGATGTAATTTCCTTGGCTCTTACGTTATATAATTCCCCGTTCCGTGGTCTTATAGACTCCAGGCTCATTGTGTTGGACAACCTGTCCAAAAACCTTCCGGGTATCACCACAAACAACAGTGAGGCAGCAAGCAGCTCCTCCATGGAAATGACAGGTACAACACTGCCGTCTATATAAAAACTAAGTATTGCACTGCCTATTATAAAGCCCAGTATACTTCCTGCTCTGCCCAATTCCTTAAAAGTTCCCGACAACAGTCCGGCAAAGGAGAATACCCCAATCATCGCTGTGGCCCGGGTTGTCATCAACCCGGAGGTTACCCCCAGCAGCGCTCCTGCTGCACTGCCGGCTGAAACACCGCCTGTATAACCGCTTACCAGTACTCCCGCAGCCAAAATCACAATTTTTATTGATATATGCCAAACCCGAAGAGTACCTAAACCGGTAATTGCTATGGCTATGGTGATAGCCGTACATATTGCATCTTCCCTGGAAATCCGACCGGCCTTGTCCCAGTTGGTAAGGACTTGAATTGCATAGTCGAAGATATATACCAGAATACCTCCGGCCAATGCCTCAAACCCGACTATAAAAACGTCATATGGCGCATAATGTGCCGCCAGATTCAACCACAGCATTGAAGTGCAAAGTATGGACAATGCAATTACCAGAGACACCATATGTCTTTTCAGAGCTTTTTGTCTGAAAAAGACCCCGATAACAAGGTAAACAAGCCCCAGCATAATCATGTATTTGTAAGATAGCGCCAGTCCGCCAATGCTTATTATGCCTAATACCGCCGCTATTAATACCGGTATGGGAAAACACCTGTTAAGAAGAGCTGCGCCAAAAAATGCTACGCCGAAGGGCATAGTGTTTTCCAATAAATATGCCCTGGACAGTAAAAGGCTTAGAAGGCTGATTGCAGCCATCCCTTTTATATATACCGCTGCCGCCTCTTTGGATGAAGTATATATGGGAACAGCCTGGCTTTTGTTCATCAAACATCACCACCCGATTGTTACTCAATGTCCAGCCATTTTGGACACACCAAACTGGCTATTAAATTATAGCAAAGCCTGTCCTTTTTTTTTGTCAGTTTGAGGTATGGATTACCTAAAAGCGTATGACATGTTAGATGGGTGTTCCGACAAATGTTTTCAGCAGAGTTACTGAAACTACAATAAACAGCCGGGTTAACCCCAAAAAAGGTAAAAAAAAGGAGATACTAATGTATCTCCTTTTTTGGTGGGCACAACTGGGCTCGAACCAGTGACCCCCTGCTTGTAAGGCAGGTGCTCTCCCAACTGAGCTATGCGCCCTTGTGGTGACCCCTAGGGGACTCGAACCCCTGTTACCGCCGTGAAAGGGCGGTGTCTTAACCGCTTGACCAAGGGGCCATAATTATGGTAGCGGCGAACGGATTTGAACCGCTGACACTGCGGGTATGAACCGCATGCTCTAGCCACCTGAGCTACGCCGCCACATGGTTGCGGGGGCAGGATTTGAACCTGCGACCTCCGGGTTATGAGCCCGACGAGCTACCTGACTGCTCCACCCCGCGTCATTGGTATTTATTCTGACGACAAGCTTTATTATATAATATATGCTTTTGGCCGTCAACCCTTTTCTGCAGGAATTGCAGAGGTATTTTAATGAACAGAAATAATATTATGGTATATGACTCCTTCAAGATTATCCCATTCGCTGACTGTCAGCTTCTCAAAGCCCCAATGCTCCATCAGGCATTTAAGAATTAGAGCCCCTGCAACTATTATGTCAGCTCTTCCATATTGTAATCCGGGTATTTTTTGCCGTTCCCGGATATTCATGCCGTATAATTTTTTGAGTAAATTTTTAACTACGGCTCTGGTAAGAACATAATTGTGAATCCTGTCGGAGTCATATTCTTCCATGCCCTGGTCCATTGCCGCAAGGCTGGTTATTGTACCGCCGATACCTATCATATTTGAAGCCTTTGGCCTTATATCCTTTGCATCCCGTGTAACAATACCCATTATATATTGCTCCATTTCCACCATCTCTGTCATATCTATGGGGTCATTCCTGACAAACCTCTCGGTCAGCCTTACCGCACCCAAGCCTAAGCTTTCCCGCTTCTTCATTTTTAGATTATTTCCCAAAACCAGTTCTGTGCTGCCTCCGCCAATATCCACAATAAATACACTGCCGCCGGAATGTTTGCAGCCCAGTACTGCCCCCAGAAAACCCATCTCTGCCTCTTGCCTGCCGTCCAGAATCCGGGCATCCAATGCCATCCCACGGATTTTTTCAATAAAGCTTTTGCCGTTTTTGGCATCCCTCACTGCACTGGTGGCAATCACCAAAATATCGGCAGCTCCCATAGATATGGCTTTATCCTTATATCGGCCGACTGCCTCAAGGGTTGCCTGCATTGCCCGGGGGGACAATAAACCGCTGCTGTCGACGCCCGAGCCCAGCCGGGTGGTCCGCAACTCCTTGCAGATGGGTTTAATTTCTAAACCGTTAGTCTGTGCCACCAACAGCCTAATGGAATTGCTGCCTATGTCTATTGCGGCTATCCTGTCCATGGCTTTATCACTCCAGTCTATGGTATGGGATCACATTCCCGTTCTGACCCAGGCCTTCCGGCCGGAGAAATGTCCCCAACTAATAAACCGTGCCGGTCGGCACGGTTATTTGCTAAAACTCTCCCCTTCTAAAACCCCCACTTCTTTTCGATTCCTGACTCTTTCTCAACTGCTGCTGTTTCTCATCGCTATCCTTTAGAAACTTGAGCATTCTGTCCTCAAAGGATAGATTCCTGGTTTTATCCCTTTTCTCGGCTTCCCAGTCAATCTCAACAGGTCTGGTAGCCTTTTTCAGATGGGTGCCCGCCTGTTTAAGGGATAAGCTTATTTTACCCTTTGTGTCAATAGATATTATTTTTACCTTAACTTTATCCTTCTCTTTAAGATATTGCTTAATATCTTCGACATAATGATCCGCTACTTCTGATATGTGTACAAGTCCGGTCTTTCCTTCGGGCAGTTGAATAAAGGCGCCAAAACTGGCAATGCTGGTTACCATCCCTTCAACTACACTCCCTACCTGAAACGGCATAGGTCCAAGATTCCTCCTCTTTGTTATTAAAACGTTAAAATAGCCTGAGATTATTATATATTATGCTAAAAATTATGTCAATTGCCTGTACCCTCTCCATTATTGTTAACATCAATAAACAGTATTTCTCCAGACTTTATAAGCCCAAGTCTTTCCCTGGCAATTTTCTCAATATACTCATCGCTCTGCATCTTTTCCAGTTCTTCTTTAAGCCTTTGGTTTTCTTCTTTCACTTCCTCAATCTGTGCCTGTATTCTGGTCTCCTCGGCACGGGCCTTTCTTATGGTGATATATTGTGCTGCCAGTGTATATATTATGTAAATCGCCATCAGGAGAATTATAATACTCCTTAACTTAATAGGTTTTTTTCTTTTTTTATCCTTCATTCTATATACTTGTCCCATGAGAATACCTCCATCCGGTTTGGGCATATATAGTATTACTGTTCTATGGTAAAGCCTCAAATCCTCTGTGTCATTTTTTATTCTTTAGTATGAGTCTATACTTTTTGGCATCCTGTTTAAGCTTATCAATAAGTTTGCCGGTCCTGCCTTTGATTCTACTGTACGGCTTCCACAGTATATTTGTCAATACTATTATAGGTCCTCTTATTACTCTTATCAATGTATATATAAAGCTTTTTACGCAGAGCGTCAATGCAGACAGCAGTTTCTGTACCGGCTTGCTCAATAGTTTTATGTATACTGCCATGCCCAGCGAGAAACCCAGCAATTGATAAAATCTCACCAAACCACTGCTGCTTTTGTATACAATAGAAAGCGTCAATACAAGACCGGTAACCCAGAATAGAATATCCCCAATAATGGTTACTATCCTTCCGAAACGGAAAATACTGCGTAAAAACTTAAATAAGTCAAAGATTAATCCCAGCAGCAATCCGCCATATACTGAAGCCAATAGTATAAGGACCTGGTTTGACACGGATAGGATCATTTAAGACCTCCTCCAAAACCCTGATAGCCATTTAACCAAATAAACCATCGTTTGAATCGATGGTTTATTTGAACATTCTTCCTAATATTCCCTTGCCCCTATCCTTGAGTTCCCTGCTTTCGGAATAGATACAGCTTACAATGCTCCCCTTTACGTGCAGGTTTCCATCATCGATATTCAATTGGTTTATCTGCAGGCCTTCACCCGTAATAGCAAGGGTACCCAGAGAAGTTTCCAGAACAACCTTATTCTCATCGAAATTGTATATATCCTTTACCCCGGATATGGACAAAGAATTTCTGTTTTCCAAAGTAATACTGTGTTTTTTCTCCTCCATAGCCTGCCTCCTCTCCTTTTGTTAAATACTTATGTTCCAGGCTTCAAATTTATTCCGCAAACTAAAAACCACCCGAAAAACGGATGGGTTAAGCCTTAGAAACTATTCTAATCCATCTTAAGTTATGAGGCTTCATGAAACGGGCATTCATGAAGCCTATATATAACTACGCTATTCCCAGGCCTTTACTATCTCAACTCCCTTAAAATAATATTCAACTATGTCTTCAGCCTTTTTCCCTTCTTTGGCAAGAGCAAAGGCACCCCATTGGGACATCCCTACCCCATGGCCATATCCCCGGCCTTTTATTGTAAGCTTTCCTCCTTCAATACCTATACTGTCTATCAGAGTGGATTTCATCCTGGTACTGTCAATGGCTATCCTGAATTCCGGAGCCGATACCTTTGTACCGTCAAAGCTTAGGGTTGTAGCTCTGCCCGAAGGGCCCTTTGCGGCCACCTCAACCGAGCCCAGGCCTGCATTTTCCATCCCCATCTTGCTTAAAGCCTGCTCAACTTCCTGCTTGGTAAATGTGACTGTCCAATTGCTGTCGTCTTTGGGCGCTTGATTGGAATCGGGGGACTTTACAGATTTTATATAGGGCGGCTCCTTCTCCTCAAAGGCCAGCCCTTCCTTTGCAGAAGCAGTCCTGCCCCCTGCATGGGCATGGAACCACGCCTTGATATATTTATCGTTGTAAACGGCAACTTCCCCTTTGGTTCTTGCCACAGCCTTTTTGACCCTGTCGTTAACCTCCTCCTGGTTCCATGCCTGAGCTTCCTCAATATCGGTGGAGACATGGGCTCCCTTGTATTTGGAACCACCCTTTTCGGTAACAAACTCCATAACAAAGGTTCGTGCCAGGATGGCCTGGGCTGCCAAAGCTTCCTCGGGCCAATCGTTCTTCATCTCTCCGGCAACTACGCCTGCCAGATACTCTTCAAAGGGAAGCTCCTTTATTTCTCCGGTTTCTTTAATATACACCTTTAAAGCAGGTTCCTTCCCTTGTCCCCTGCTAATGGATTCCGGTATTTTTAAGCGAACCATCTCGGGCGCTGGCCTTTGCTGGGGGCTTCTGTCACGGGCGCAGGACACAATCAGTATGGATATCAATACAAGGATAATAAGCTTAAACATCCCTGTGCGCTTCATTGTATATTTGCCTCCTTTTTTTGCGCAATTAAACTTCTGCTATTAGTATCTGAAATATTCACTATTCTATGAATAAAAAAGCGGCGGGGCTGCACCAGCCCGCCGCTTTTTTATTCCATAAGTTCATACATATTCCTTGCCTGGTCCTTACCGGCATGCTCAATTATATTGTCTACACGGACCCTGGTCTTTTTTTCGCCAAAGGAAAGCTCGATAACGTCTCCCGGCTTTACTTCCGACCCTGCTTTGGCCACTCTGCCGTTCAGTATTATTCTGCCCCGGTGGCAAGCCTCTTTGGCGATTGTCCTTCTTTTTATCAACCTGGAATCTTTCAGAAACTTATCCAGTCTCAATTGATCATTCCTCCTGTTTGCTGGTAAGAGAAAAATCAGGTCTTAAGACCTGATTTATTCTAAATTATTGGTTTACCATATCCTTCAGAGCTTTTCCAGCTTTAAAAACAGGAGCTTTGGAAGCCGGTATCAGCATCTCTTCCTGGGTCTTGGGATTACGTCCCTTTCTTGCCTTTCTTGTCTTAACTTCGAAGGTTCCGAATCCAACCAGTTGTACTTTTTCTCCCTTCAGTAGTGCGTCGTTAACGGATTCCATAAATGAATTTACCGCTTTCTCAGTATCTTTTTTAGTTAAACCACTTTTTTCAGACATGCTGGCAATAAGTTCTGCTTTGTTCAAACTGATTACCTCCTTATATTGGATTTCCATTAATGCTATTCTACGAAATCTTTGGGATTCCTTCTTTCTAGTACTATTTTTTCTCAATTTTATTATTTTTATGTATTTTTGCCCTCTGCCACAACTCTTCCATTTGGTCCAAAGACATTTCATCCATGGTTTTCCCCATATTTTTTCCCTTCTCTTCAATAAACTCAAATCTCTGTATGAATTTTTCAATAGTGTCTCTTAGTGCCAGTTCGGGCCTTACATCTTCAAACCGCGCCAAGTTTACTACAGCAAACAGCAAATCTCCCAGCTCTTCCTTTATTCTGCTCATTTCTCCTGATTTATATACCTCTTCCAGTTCAGTTATCTCCTCTTTAACCTTATCCATCACATCTTCAATCCTGTCCCAGTCAAAACCGGCCAGGGCAGCCTTTTGCTGCACCTTAAAACTGCGCATAAGAGAAGGCAGCGCTCTGGGTATATCCTGGAGAGCCTTGGTGTAACCCGTTATTCCTTTTTCCTCTCTCTTTGTAGCCTCCCATTTATCAAGGGCGCCGTCGCTGTCCCGGGCCTTTTTCCCTCCAAATACATGGGGATGCCTTCTAATAAGCTTTTTACATATACCATCCACTACTCGGTTAAAATCAAAATGGCCTTCTTCTTCTGCTATCTGTGCATGAAATACTACTTGTAGAAGCAAATCTCCCAGTTCTTCCCTCAGCAGTTCCAAATCCTGCTTCTCTATAGCGTCAAGGACCTCGTAAGCCTCTTCCAGCAAATAGGGCTTCAGGCTTTCATGCTCCTGTTCCCTGTCCCAGGGGCATCCCTCTTCTCCTCTCAGTTCCTTCATTACTTCTATCAGGTCTTGTATACTGTATGACTGCCGGGGTGCACCGGGAAGGTATATGCTGGTCAGATAATCTATGTAAGAAAGCCTGTCCAGCTGATAAAGAGGTACCTGCTCTATAATTTCCTCCTTTCCCACACCTCCCGCCCTTATCACCCACAAAGGATGTTCGGCATCATAGTGTTCCATCAGTTCAAGCTTTACCTGAGATGCCACCAGCCGGTCATACACCTGTGTAATTATACAGTCTCTGGCCGTATCTATCTGCAGCCCTTTAAGCTGCAGCCCGTCCAATACCTGCAGACCCTTTACGGGGTCAATGCCCAGTCTGCCGTACATTATCTCCAGAAAGCTCATACCGGGTATTGTTTCTATTTCTATTTCCTTTTGCTTTGCCAAATCCAGCAGCAAATAATAACTTGTTTCAGCAACCGCGGGATTGCCGGGAACAGCGTACACCAAATCTCCTTTTGACGCCTGCTCAACCAGGGCCTGTGCAATCCGGGAATATACTTCCTCAAAGGTCTTGCCCTCTTTGTAATAGTCATCAAAGGTGCTGAACTCTATGCCCTTTTTTTTCAACTCAGCCACTACCGGATGCTTCCCGGTTCTTAAAAAAAGCCTTTGGGCTTTTTCCAGAACATCCATTCCTTCCAGAGTGAGATGTTTTAATGCGCCGGGGCCCAGCCCCACCACCGTGATTTTACCCTTCAACTGTCATTCCTCCTATTTCTTGAAAATCCCGGCTCTCTTCAGTAACGCCGATACCCTTTTACCGCCCGGAATGAGTTCAATCTCCTTAGCTGTTATACCTCCTGTTATTAGAAGCACCGCACCGTACAATACCGCTCCGGCAGCAACTGCGGCAAGGGTTGATATTGCATTGCTCCCGACAGCCCTCAATACTCCCTCATAGGTCAGCACTGCCGACACTGCCATTACAACCACCGCAACTATTGGTTTGATAAATGTATCTACCATACTGAGCTTTATCCCTATCTCCTTTTTGACGGCCCAATAGTTCAATATGGATGCTACCATGTACCCGACTACCGTACCAAAGGCAGCGCCTCTTATATTGATTATTGCAATGCCGGTTAGAAAATAGCTTGTTGCCAGTTTAAAAGCCGAACCGATGAGGAGATTCCTGACAGGTATAATAGGCTTGCCTATACCCTGCAGTATTCCGGTGGCTGTCTGTATTACTGCAAGAAAGATAAACCCCATGGCCAGTACCTGCAAAACGGCCCAGGCTCCGGGTTCCCTGGGATAGAGCATTTGCATAATGGGTCTGGCCAGTACCGCCAATCCTACCGATGCAGGCAGCCCTATAAGTATACCAGCCTTCATGCCCACAACCGACTTCCTTTTCATCCCTTCCATGTCTCTGCGGGTTACTGACTCCGATATGGCAGGAACAAGGCTGGCAGCCAATGCAACGGTAACTACCTGAGGAAAGTTTATCAGGGTTGCCGCCATCTGTGACAGCTGTCCATACATGACAGTTGACTGGTCAACGGAAAAGCCTGCATACTGCAGCCTGTCAAACACAATACTCAAATCTATCAGCGTCATGAGCGGCATAACCGAAGTGCCAAGGGTTATGGGTATTGCTATGGCAAAAAGTCGGTGCAATATGCTGCTTGTAGGTTCTATCACACCAACGACGCTGTTTCGCTCCTCTGCCACCATTTTTCTTCGGTTGAAAAGATAGATTATGTAAATGGTAATCAGCCCTGCAATGGCTCCCGAGGAAGCACCAAATGAGGCCCCTCCGGCGGCATATTCAAGACCCCTTGGCAAAAGCACTATTGCAAGCCAAAAGCCTACGATTACCCTGCCCAGCTGTTCAAATATCTGTGAAAGGGCAGTGGGAACCATATTCTGCATGCCCTGGAAGTAACCTCTGAACGCCGACATAAGCGGTACAAAGAACAGGGCCGGGGC
>JAENYX010000023.1:16227-42952 GCA_016841565.1 Clostridium thermobutyricum
TATATGGGATAGGCCATCCCATAATAGCCCATCCCTTCGGAGGTTATGATATTGGCAAGGGGTATTCTGTATACTGCTCCAATTACCTTTACTATAACTCCGGCAATACCCAGAATAAGTGTCCCCTTCAGTAGCGAATGCTTCTGCATGCTCTCTGCCCCCTAATTATTTAAGCTCTTTGTAAACATTAATATTATATCAAAAATAAAAGACTATAAACAGAGTTATCAGTCGGAGTATATGTAAATACTATTTAAAACAATGATAAAAAAACAGCAGTTTTTGTATACTGCTGTTTTTAGGTTAGCTTATTCTGCACCGCTGCTACTGCTCCATTTGCTTTCCTAAAAAGGATGCTGCTGCGCTTGACAGCTTGGTTTCCAATTCTCCCATCCTTGCATCGCCATCTTTAGAAAGTAGTATAACTGCTCCTATCGGATCGCCTAAGGAAACTATAGGTGCAACTACTTGAGCAGTATACTTTGTTTCCCCGTCTTCATCAGAAGCAACACTGATAATTCTATGGCCTTCCTGCTTGTTTAATACTATAACTTTCTTTTCTTCCATGGTCTTTTCAAGGGCGGCGCTAACTCTTTTTTCCAAGTATTCCTTCTTTGATGTACCTGCTACGGTTATTATTGTATCTCTATCAGCAATCACTGCAATATGCCCGGATGCTTCATTAAGGGATTCTGCATACTCTTGCGCAAATTCGTTCAGTTCTCCGATAGGTGAATACTTCTTAAGTATTACTTCTCCTTCCCTGTCGGTAAATATCTCCAGGGGATCTCCTTCTCTTATTCTCAGGGTGCGTCTAATCTCCTTAGGTATAACAACTCTGCCAAGGTCGTCAATTCGCCTCACTATTCCGGTTGCCTTCAACGGTGTATCCCTCCTTTTTCTGTATTTTGTTACAAATTATCCAGCAAGATTATTATTAGATACTTGGCAAAGTTTTATTCATATTCTATAATCTTAATACAGAAAAAGGAGGATAATATTTTATTGTTGGTTACATATTCTTTGGATAGGTCTCTATCTGGGCCTGCTCTCTCAGCTCTGTAATTTTCCGGCTGTACTCGGCCTCCTCTTTGGAATAAATCAGTCTACTTTCTATCTGGTCCCTTACTTCTTCAAAGGGAGTAACATCCACTATTGTTTTCTCAAAAACCTTTATAATATGATAACCAAACTGGGATTGGACTATATCGCTTATCTCGCCCTCATCAAGGGCAAAAGCAGCTTCTTCAAAGGGCTCCACCATATCGCCGTATCCAAATTCTCCAAGGTCGCCCTTGTTGGTCTTGGCGGACGGGTCCACCGAATATTGCTCGGCCAGACCGGCGAAGTCCTCACCGGCTTCAGCCTTGGCCAATACTTCCTCGGCTTTCTCCCGGGTATCCAATAATATATGGCTCGCTTTTAACGTATCGTTCTTAAACTCCTTTGTGTTCTCATCATAGTATTTCCTTACATCCTCTTCCGAAACCGACACCGTTTCCACTATTTTTTCCCTGTATTTACCGATAATCAAACCGCGTCTTATCTCTTCGGTAAACTGCTCCTCGCTCATATTCTGAGCCGTCAGGAAGTCCAGGAATTCCTGCTGTCCGCCAAAGTAGTCCTTTGCGGCCTGTATCTCCTGGTCCACCTCTTCCTGGGTAACCTTTATCCCAAGCTTCTGCGCGTCCTCCAAAACCAATCTGTCAGTTATAAGCTTTTCAGCCACCTGCTCTTTTACCAAATCAATCAATTTCTTTCCGTCAATATCCTGGTTCCATACATCAGTGCCATACTGGCTTTCATAGCTTGTTTTAATCAAATCGAAACTTTTATTGAATTCCTCTTTGGTAATTACGTAATCGTTTACCTTTGCCACTGCAGAGTTTTTTTCCGCTTCGGGGTTCTTTTTAATTATTCCGCAACCTGAAACCGCAATGGTCAATATTATAGCTGCAATTATCAATAAGCTTTTATTCATCCTCAAGTTTGATCCACTCCCCTGACTAAAATAACTTATTCTAATTATATAGTAATTTGCTCTTTGTTAAAACATATAATTTTTTCTAATACTCCCTTTATGAGAAATAATAGTTTTTGAGAATCCGATGCGTTGGTTTTAAAGGTAAAGCTTGGACACGCAGTAGCCTCAAACTTAATTTTCCCCGGATACTCATTTAAAAACCTGGCTATGGTCTGGGGTTTTACCGGCGCCTGCTCTGCAAATTGTACCCTGATAATGCTGTCCTTCTGCTCTATATCGGTAATCCCAAGCTTCTGGCAGAGGGATTTTATATATGCCAATACCAATAGATTGGCAACCGGAGGTGCCGGCCGGCCGAATCTGTCCCGAAGCTCTTCCCTTACATCCGAATAATTCTGCGAGGTCTGGATGGATGCAATCCTCCTGTATATTTCAACCTTTTGTTTCTCATCGCTGATATATTCATCCGGGATATATGCATCCACCTTTATGTCCAGCAGAGTCTCTACCTTTTGCTGTATTGGCAGCCCTTTTAGTTCCTTAACTGTCTGGTCCAGCAGCTTGCAGTACAGGTCATAACCCACCGTCATCATATGCCCATGCTGTTCATTTCCCAGTATATTTCCGGCACCCCTTATTTCCAGGTCCCTTAAGGCAATTTTAAAACCCGACCCAAACTCTGTGAATTCCTTAATTGCCTTAAGCCGCTTTTCTGCGGATTCGGTCAGTACTTTATCCTTCCTATAGGTAAAATAGGCATAGGCCAGCCTGTTGGACCTTCCAACCCTTCCCCTGAGCTGATACATCTGAGATAATCCCAGTCTGTCGGAATCGGTTACTATTATGGTATTTACATTGGGCATGTCAAGCCCGTTCTCTATTATGGTGGTGCACAACAATATATCATGCTTCCGGTCCAGGAAATCAACCATAACCCTTTCAAGGTCCCTTTCATCCATCTGTCCATGGGCAATGCCTATGGAAGCCTCGGGTACAAGGGCATTCAGTTCCCTTGCCATTTTTGCTATGGAGTTTACCCTGTTATGAACAAAGTAAACCTGCCCGTTCCTGTTCAACTCCTTTGTTATGGCATCCCTGATCAGACGGTCGTTGTATTCTACAATATAGGTCTCGACCGGGAACCTGTCCCGGGGAGGATCCAGCAAAACACTCATATCCCTTATCCCAACCATTGACATATGCAGCGTCCTTGGTATGGGAGTGGCGGTCAGGGTCAAAACGTCAATACTTTCCTTCAGCTGTTTTATGGTTTCTTTGTGGAGCACTCCAAACCTCTGCTCCTCATCTACTATCAGAAGCCCCAGATTTTTGAACCGGACATCCCGCTGGAGAAGCCTGTGGGTACCTATGAGAATATCAATATTACCTTCTCCCAGCAGCCTTAGTATTTCCTGCTGCTGCCCTGCCGTCCTGAATCTGCTTATCATTTCTATATTTACAGGAAACTGCTCCATTCTCTGTTTAAAGGTATTATAATGCTGCTGTGCCAGTATGGTTGTGGGAACAAGCATTGCTACCTGCTTTCCGTCCATAACCGCCTTGAAGGCCGCCCTCATGGCCACTTCGGTTTTACCGTAGCCCACATCGCCGCAGAGCAGTCTGTCCATGGGCCTTGGTCTTTCCATATCCTTCTTGGTCTCCTGAATGCACCTGATCTGGTCGGGGGTCTCCTCAAAGGGGAACAAGTCATCGAACTGGTCCTGCCATACGGTATCCCGGCCAAAGGCATACCCTCCGGCCGCCTCTCTTTGGGCATACAATTGCAGCAGTTCTCTGGCCATGTTTTCTATGGCCTTTTTGACTCCGGCTTTGGTCTTTGACCATTCCTTACCGCCCATTTTGCTGATACGGACCCTCTTCCCCTCGGCCCCGACATATTTCTGTATAAGGTGTGACTGATAGGTGGGAAGGTAAAGCATATCGCCTTTGCTGTATTCGATTTTCATATAGTCCCTTTTAATGCCCTCCACTTTTAGCTCCTGGATGCCTCTGTATATGCCTATACCCTGGTTTTCATGCACCACATAGTCCCCGGGACTTAACTCGGTAAAAATGCCGAGACCTTCTTTTGCCCTTTTGGAAGGTTTCGTTTTGACCTTGGATGCTCCGAAAATATTGCTGTCCGAAAACACTGCCAGTCTGGCCTGGGGGAAAAGAAATCCTTCCTTTATCCTTCCTGTGTCTATAATCACTTCTCCTGCTGAAAAAACTTTCCTTTTTGTACGCTGATATACAACGGGATATATATCATTTTTCTTCAGCTCATCCTCCAGCATTTCCACCCTGGAATCCGAGCTGACCAGTATGCCTATCAGGTACCCGTCCTTTTTCAGTCTGGCTATTTCCCGGGTTACCAGGGGGAGCTTCCCATAGAATGGGTCCATTCCCCTGGTAGAGAAACTGTAGGTATTCCCCTTCCCCTTCAGAATATCGGTAATCCCCACTATCGAGGTTTTATTTAATAATTCATCCACCTGGTTTGAAGCATATATCCTTTTTTCCTGTCCGGGCAGGGCTTTCCCCTTTTCCAATCTGTCGGTGTAATGGTTTATAAAATCGGCATGAAACCTTGCCGCCGTCTCCAGAACCCTGATCGGGTTATCCAATACCACCAGGCAGTTTTCCTTCATGTAATCAAAAAAACTTACGGTCTGACATCCGTACATCCAATAATTGCTCAAAATCCGGCTGGACATATTATTTTTAATAACAGTCTTAACCTCAGCTATTTCTTCCCGGAGATCCTGGGCCTGTTTGTGGAGACAGGATGCTTTAAGCCCCTTTGCGGCTTTTTCAAGATCGGCATCTATATTAAGGAGGATAGCCTCCCTTTCCTCCTCATCCATTAGTAATTCCCTGCAGGGTGGTATCCTTACCGACGTCACCTTCCCGACCGACCTTTGCGAAGAAGTGTCCAGTATTCTTATGGAATCAACCTGGTCTCCAAAGAACTCTATCCTGCAGGGAGGTGAGCCCACAGGAAATACGTCCAATATCCCGCCCCTGACGCTGAACTGTCCGGGACCCTCGGTCATCTCTTCCCTCTCATAGCCGGCACAGATAAGCCCCTTTAACAATTCCTCCATTGCGATGTTTCCGCCCGCCTCGATAAGGCAGGTGTTTTTTTTGTATCTTTCGGCCGGCATTACCGGAAATAACAGCGCCTCCACGGTGGCCACCACCATATCTGCACTGCCTGTTATTAAAGCATCCAGAGCAGCTATCCTTGCTCCTTCGGCCTCCATACTGTGGACTATGTCATTATAGAGAATAGGCTGAAGGGAAGGATAATAAAACACCCGTCGGGTAAAGCTTCTCAGGTCCTCATATATTTCCCGTGCGTTTACCTCATTGCTGCCGACAATTACAACAGGATAACCCCTTTGGGCTAGGGCTGCCGACCAAAAAGCTCTCCGTGACCCCGAAAGGCCTGCCATATTAACCCTTGCGGCACCCCTTTGCAGCTCTTCAATTGTACTGCCGAATTGCCGGCTGTCTTGTATTTTTCGGATAATGTATTCATAGTTCATCATGCTCAACCCCTTCAGGCAATAGCAAATATTACCGGACTCTTTCAACCGGTATACCCTGTCATAATTCTATTCCAAAGACTGTGCATAATTGACGGAACAAGCACAGCCAGAATTACCGACCCGGAAACCTTCAAAGTAAAGTATGCTGCCGCTCCTAGCAGAGTATGGCTTATAAGGCTGAAGACAGAAGCCGTAAAGGAATAGTCTCTGGGCGAATTATACAGGTCGTACAGGGCTTCAACCACGCCAAAAAACATATGGGTTACCACAATACCTGCCCCTAATGCCACCGCCGCCATTGTCTTTGCTGTTTCTTCCACCACAGGTATGTGTATGACCAGAGCCCTTTCCCCTATATATTTCAACAGCCGGCTGTTTATCAGGAAGCCCAGAAGCGAAGCTGTAAGTCCGGCAAACAGGCTTAGCAGCAGACGGTTCACCCGTTATACAAGCCCATGGCCGTTTCGGGCCCATCACTGATATAAGCTTCAACCGCCAGCACCGCTCTGCGCTCGGCCTCATCTATTATGCTTCTTTGCTCCTTTGTAAACCTGTCCAGCACATAATCGGCCAGGTCCTGGCTCTGGACCGGCCGTCCTATCCCTAATCGCAGCCGGGGAAAGTCCTCGGTCCGGAGCTGATAGATTATGGATTTCATGCCGTTATGGGTACCGGCACTGCCGCTTCTGCGAATTCTGATTTGACCCGGCTCGAGGTCGGCATCATCGTATATTACCAGCAGATTGTCATACTCAATCCGGTAATACCGGACGGCATCAAGCACGCTCATACCGCTTAAATTCATATAGGTTGAAGGCTTCAGCAGCATAACATCCTGCCCCGCGATTTTTCCCATACCGACGGCACCTTTGAACTTGACCCTGTTTACCTTTATACCATGCTTGGCTGCCAAAAGGTCAATTACGTCAAAGCCGACATTATGCTTTGAATACATATACTTTTTCCCCGGATTTCCAAGTCCCACTATTATATACATATTAATCACTCCAAAGAATATCTACCATTAATTCTACCACATTTATAAAAAACAAAACCACATTTAGTTTTCATACTGCCGACTTTAAAAATCACCGTCTGTCTGACGGTGGTTTTTAATTTTTTATTTGGCTATATTATTTTTGCTATCCAGGAAAACTGTCTTGGGCCTTATGCTGACCGCTTTCTCCTTTTCCACTGCACAATAGGAGATTATTATGAGTATATCCCCTTTCTGTACAAGCCTGGATGCCGCTCCGTTGACGCATATGGTACCGCTGCCTCTTTCCCCCTTAATTACATAAGTCTCAAACCGGGCTCCGTTATTGTTGTTCACAACCTGTACCTTCTCAAACTCAACTATATCCGCAGCCTCCATAAGCTCCTGGTCAATGGTGATGCTCCCCATATATTCAAGATTTGAGTCGGTAACCACCGCCCTGTGAAGTTTTGATTTAAGTAACGTAATATACATGCGTTACACCTCCATCTTTATATTGTCAATCAATCTGGTCCTACCAATCTTAACCGCAACCGCTATAAGCACGCTGCCCTTTATCACCCGGATGGGTGTAAGGGCGGCGGCATCCACTATCTCGGCATAATCCAGGCGGGCCAGCGGCTGGGAAGATATTTTTTCGATTATCTTATCTCTTATAAAGTCTCCCCGTCTCTCCCCGCCGGCGATCTGCTGCTCTGCCAGAAAAAGTGCCTGGGAAATGACCAGTGCCGCTTCCCTTTCCCGGGGCTGCAGGTAGGTGTTCCTTGAACTCATGGCAAGTCCATCCTCCTCCCTGACGATGGGAGCCTCGATAATCTGTATATTGAAATCCAGATCCCTTACCATTCTCCTTATTACTGCTACCTGCTGTGCATCCTTCTGTCCGAAGTAGGCCCTGTCGGGCCGGACTATGTTGAACAGCTTTGTTACCACCGTCATTACCCCTCTGAAATGCCCCGGCCTTGATGCACCGCACAGCCTGTCGGTAAGCCCGTTCATATCAACATAGGTAATGCTGTCTTCGACGTACATTTCCCCGGCGCCGGGTGCAAACACCATGTCTGCTCCTGCGCTCCGGCATTGCTCCGTGTCCCGGTCAAGATCCCTGGGGTATGTGTTGTAGTCTTCGCCTTCACCAAACTGTGTGGGATTTACAAATATGCTTACAACAACACTGTCGTTTTCCTGCCTGGCTTTTCTGATAAGGGATAAATGGCCCTCATGTAAATAGCCCATGGTGGGTACTAGGCCGACGGTTTTGCCTCTTTGACGTTCTCCCTTCAGGGCTTCTTTCAGTTCCTGCTTGGTCTGTATCAGTTTCATATTAACAACCTCCAATTAGTGAATGGGAACACACCTTTATACCGGGTACCCCTGAATAATATATTCCTTTTGCATACTTCGTTTCATGAAGCCATAAAAAGCGTATTCTGCCAATAACAGAATACGCCAATAAAGTTCCGGCATTTTTCTGTCTCGGTCCCTGCTATGGGCTCAGAGCAGATTTTTTGTATTAATGTTTTTATCCGGGTACGGCTCCGGAGGATACCGTCCATGAATTTCCAAAGTTTTAGCTCTGGTCAAACAATTTACTAACCGAAAGACCCTCATATATCCTGGTAATAGCTTCGGCGAAAATTGATGCAACCGACAGGGTTGTAATCTTTTGAGACGCTTTACCGCTGCTAAGAGGTATGGTATCCAGTATCACCATTTCCTTTATCATGGATTCCTCTATCCTATTGATTGCCGGTCCCGAAAATACGGCATGGGTACAGCAGGCGAATATTTCCCTCGCCCCCAGTCTTTTCATGGCATTTGCCGCTTCGGTTATGGATCCGCCGGTATCTATAATATCATCTATAAGTACAACATCCTTATCCTGTATATCCCCTATTACGTTCATGACCTCGGACACATTAGCCTTGGGCCTGCGTTTGTCAACTATTGCAATGGGGAGGTTCATCATATTTGCAAAATACCTTGCCCGGGCAACACTTCCAACATCGGGAGATACAACTACGGCATCCCTCATCTGTTTCTTGATAAAGTATTCGGCCAGTATGGGGGCTCCCAGAAGATGATCGACGGGAATATTAAAATATCCCTGTATCTGCGCCGCATGCAGGTCCATTGTGAGTACCCTGCCGGCCCCGGCAGTTGAAATCAAATCGGCTACAAGCTTTGCTGTAATAGGGTCCCTGGCCTTGGTTTTCCTGTCCTGTCTTGCATAACCGTAATAGGGTATTACAGCCGTAATCCTGTCGGCCGAAGCTCTCTTCAAAGCATCCATAAGTATCAGTAATTCCATAAGATTATCGTTTACCGGAGGGCAGACCGACTGAATAACAAACACATCGGCACCTCTGACCGACTCCTCGATGTTTATGGCTATTTCACCATCCGAGAATTTGCCCACTCCCGCACGACCGACAGGTATACCTATATTCTCGGATATCTCCTTTGCCAGTCCGGGGTTTGCGTTGCCGGTAAAAAGTTTTATTGTTCTCCTTGCTGCCATTCTGTAAGACCTCCCATATTCTTCTGTTATTTCTTTAGACCCTTCTTCCTGACCCAGTCCTTTATCTCGGCCTGTTTGCCGCGTTCTATACCCAAGCTGTATTCTTCAATGTCCTTTGTTATGGTAGAGCCCGCAGCCACATACGCACCCCTTTTGATGCGAACCGGTGCCACAAGATTTACATTGCAACCTACAAAAGCCTCGTCTTCAATCACAGTCCTGTGCTTTGTCCTTCCGTCATAATTAACAAATACAACGCCGCAGCCTATATTTACGTCTTTTCCTATATCCCCGTCGCCAATATAGCTTAGGTGTGATACCTTGGAGCCTTCCCGGACGTCGGAATTCTTCACCTCGACAAAATTGCCTATCCTGATACCGTTGTGCAAGCTGCTGTTAGGCCTGATATGGGCATAGGGTCCAATTCTGCATTGATTGCCTATATCACTATCCCTAAGCACCGAAAATTCAATTTCATTCCCGCTGCCTATGCTGCAGTTTCTTATTCTTACTCCCGGTCCTATCAGGTTGTCCTGACCTATCCGGGTATTTCCCTCAATATGCGTCCCGGGTAATATCCTGCTGTCGGCGCCTATGGAAACCGAGCTGCCAATATAGGTGGAATCCGGGTCTTCGATTATTACACCATCCTCCATCAATCTGTCAAGGTTCCTTCTGTTCATTATCTTCTGTACCACCGAAAGCTGGTGCTTTGTGTTAACTCCCATAACCTCCTGTGGGTCACGGTAAACACAACCCCCTATAATTATACCTTTACTGCGCAAAAATTCAACAACATCCGTCAAATAGTATTCTCCCTGTGCATTATCGCTGTTAATATTGTCCAGTCCTTCCACCAGGAGCTGTTTTTCAAAGCAGTATATGCCCGAATTGACCTCCCGGATTTCCCTTTGCCCGGAGGTGGCATCTCTGTGTTCCACTATGCTTGTTATATTGCCGGTACTATCCCTTATAATCCTTCCGTAGCCTTCAGGGTTATCCATTTCCACCGTGAGTATGGTCATCCCGTAATTTCCCCGGCTGTGATGCTCAATAAGCCTTTTTAGAGTCTCGGTTCTAACCAGGGGAGTATCGCCGTATAATACTATTACCTGCTTGGCCTGACGGGAAATCAGAGGAACAGCTTGCATGACTGCATGTCCTGTGCCCAGTTGCTGCTCCTGACATACTGTATCTATTTCTTTGTCCAGTACGTCTCTTACAACATCCGCTTTATATCCAACTACTACGATTGTCTGGGATGCTCCCAGACCCTTAACATTATCCACCACATGATTAACCATTTCTTTACCGCATACTCTATGAACCACCTTGGGAAGGCCGGACTTCATTCTTACACCTTTACCCGCCGCAAGGATTATTACCGATACATCCTTCATTAGAACATCCCCTCGCCAACTGTAATTTGATATAAACGCAATACCTTCAATACACTTCTACAAAAAACTAAAATTCCCTTTTGAGATATTTGATAGTATGAGAATATAATATGAAATTACCCTGGTACCTATACCATGAAATAAGCCGCTTTGAATAGCAAGTCTGCCACATTAAGGGTTAGCATGGATTTTTAGCATAATCCAGTGGATTTTAAGAACAAATATGAATTGGCTTAAATATATTTATTAAATATAATAGTTTTAGATATACAAGCAGGGAAAATTCATGCTCTTAAAATTGAAAGGCAAAGGTGGTCAAATGATAATAGGAATACCCAGGACTCTTACCTATTATGCCTATCTCTCCCTATGGGAAACCCTTTTTCATGAGATGGGCTGCCAGACGATAGTTTCGGCTCAAACTTCAAAGGGAATTCTGGACAAGGGAGTTGAATTTGCAGTAAATGATGCCTGCATTCCTATAAAGCTCTTTCACGGACACGTTTATAATCTTAAGGACAAAGCCGATTTTATCTTTGTACCCCGCCTTCTAAACCTGACCCGTGAGAAGACTGTAACCTACTGTCCCAAATTCTTAGGTCTTACCGATATGATACGCGCCTCCATACCCGACCTCCCTCCTCTTCTTGACTTTCGTATAGACCTGCGGGAGAAACGGGGGCTCAGATATCAGGAGTACCAAAGAATTGGAGATTTGCTGAAGATCCATCCCCATAAAATAAGCCGGGCGTTCCTCAAGGCCCAAAGGCAGCTGGTTTCTTTCAGAAAACAGATTGCCAATTACGGCCATCCCGAAAAGGCAATCGGAGTATTAACCGGCTGCCCCGATATTCCTGTTCTGCAGGATAATGTAATAACCCTGGCCGTTGTGGGCTATCCTTATCTTTTATACGACAGCTTTGTTAATGCAGGATTGATACAAAAGCTGCATAAAATGGAAATAAGGGTGCTGACTCCCGAGATGGTCCCCGAAAAAATCCTGACCGGGAAAGCCGGAAAATTACCAAAGGATCTGTTCTGGACTTTTAGTAACCAAGTGGTTAGAAGTGCCATATATTACATAGACGACAAACGGATAGACGGAATCATTCACGTTACCGCCTTTGGCTGCGGCCCCGATTCCATGGTTGGAAAACTGATAGAATTGGAGGCAAAACAAAGGACTGTTCCATATATCTGCATATCCCTGGATGAACATACCGGCGAAGCCGGAGTTCTTACAAGGCTGGAGGCCTTTGTCGATATGCTAAAATACCGGAGGGATAAAGCATGAAGATTACTTATCCTCATATGGGTTCTTCTCCAATCGCTTTTAGAATGCTGATAGAAAAGCTGGGGCATGAGCCCATAATGCCCCAGCGCCCCAGTGAAAAAACCCTTTCTCTGGGCTCCCATTACGCCCCGGAATTTGCCTGTATACCTTTTAAAATACTGCTGGGCACATATCTGGAATCCCTTGAACGGGGGGCCGAGATGATAATAACCTCGGGGGGAATGGGCCCTTGCAGGGCAGGGTACTACGGAGTATTGCACGAAAAGATATTAAAGGATCTGGGCTATAATGTGGATTTTGTGGTTCTTGAACCCCCGCAGAAAAGGGCCATGGATTTCATCAGAAAGCTTGGTAAAATAACTTCGGGTAATTCCCTGCCGGTTATCTGGGACGCCCTGTCCACTACATGGCAGAAACTAAAGGCTCTGGATCATATTGAAAAGCTGTCCTATGAAATAAGACCCTGGGAGGTGGACAGAAATGAGACCACCAGAACAATGGAAGAGTGCTATAAAATACTTGACAGTGCCTGGACCAGGGAGGAAATACAAAAGAGCAGCATAGAATGTACCCGGCTTTTAGAAACCATAAGGGTGGATGAGTCGCGAAAGCCTCTTAAGGTAGGCATCATAGGTGAAATTTATGTGGTACTGGAGCCGGCGGCAAACTTTGACATACTGCGGCTGCTGGGAGATATGGGTGTACTGGCCCGCCGCTCAATCTATCTGGCCGAATGGACCAAGGACAACACTTTCTTCAAGGGTGAAGAACACGTAAAGCTGGCCGCCAAACCCTATCTCAATGAACTGGTGGGAGGACATGGAGCCTTAAGCGTGGGAAACACAGTCCTGTATTCGAAAGAGGGATACGATGGTGTGATACAGCTGGCTCCCTTTGCCTGCATCCCCGAGATTGTATCAAAGAGTATCCTGAACCGGGTGGCCCGGGATCTGGATATACCGGTACTGACCTTGTTCCTGGATGAACAGACAGGGAAAGCGGGTATTAAAACAAGGCTTGAGGCATTCATTGACCTTATGTACAGCCGGAGAAAGTACAGACAGGAGGCAATAATATGAAAGGTTATCTGGGGGTTGATGTAGGTTCGGTTAGTACCAAACTGGTAGTACTGGATGACAAGCTGAATATACTCATGGATTTATACACCGATACAGCCGGCCAGCCCATAGGGACGGTGCAGGAATGCCTGAGAAGCATTGCTTCGAATCTGTCAGGCAAGGTTGATATTTGCGGAGTCGGAGTGACGGGCAGCGGCAGAGAGGTAGCCTCGGTAATAGTGGGAGCGGATGTTGTAAAAAATGAAATAACCGCCCATGCCATTGCGGCATCCCATATGATACCCCATGTCAGTACCATCATTGAAATCGGCGGACAGGATTCAAAAATAATAATACTGCGTAATGGAATAGTTGTGGATTTTGCCATGAATACGGTATGCGCAGCCGGTACCGGCTCTTTTCTGGACCACCAGGCAGAGCGCCTGGGTATACCCATTGAGGATTTTGGTGCATTGGCTCTCAAGTGTGACAATCCGGTCAGAATAGCAGGGAGATGCTCTGTTTTCGCAGAATCCGATATGATACACAAGCAGCAGCTGGGCCATTCCACCGAGAGCATAGTAGCCGGTCTTTGTGAAGCCCTGGTGAGAAACTATCTAAATAATGTCGGGAAGGGCAAGGAAATAAAGCCCACCGTTGTATTCCAGGGTGGGGTGGCAGCCAACATAGGTATAAAGACCGCCCTTGAGAAAACCCTGGGGTTTGAAATTATGGTTCCGGAGCATTTTAGAGTCATGGGAGCCATTGGAGTTGCCATGCTGGCCAGGGACAATGCGCTAAAGGTTGGGGAGACCCGGTTTAAAGGCTTTAACGCCAGCGAGTTCCAGTACCAGGCCAGAAGCTTTGAATGCAAAAGCTGTCCCAACCTGTGTGAAATAATACAAATATACCAGGATGGAACGCTGGCTGCCCGATGGGGAGGCCGATGCGGTAAATGGGACACCCTGTAATAAAGGAATGGGGACACACCGTATTGTGATGTAAGAAGTGAGAGACCAGAGGTGAGATTCCGGGTGTTGCTGCTAAGCATTACTGAAATTTCATATTCCACATCTCACTTCCTACTTCTCAAATGAATGTCCCCATCGGTAATGTATATTTTTTTTTGGGAGGGATACAATTTTAAATGTTCCCGATTGATATGCTTTCGGGTCAGTATAGAAGGAGGGCAACATGAAGATTACCTTCCCCCACATGGGACGTTTATATATTCCCCTTAAGACCCTTTTTGAAGAGCTGCAGATAGAAGTCATACTTCCTCCCTTTAATAACGATAAAATCAAGAGTATAGGCTGCAAGTATTCTCCGGAATATTCCTGTATGCCCTTTAAGCTTATCCTTGGCAACGTACTGTATTCTCTGGAAAGGGGCGCAGATACCGTGATTATGCTTGGGGGTTCGGGTCCCTGCCGCTTTGGATATTTCGGCCATCTTTTAAACATGATTGCAGCAGATTTAGGTTATCGCTTTACATTTATCTGTCTGGAGCCTTCCACGCTGCCCAGGGATATATACGGCTTCAAAAAGCTGGCCGGCTGCAGCTATGGGGCCATGGCACGCTCCCTAACGCTGGGGTGGAAAAAGCTTGAGGCAATAGACGCCCTGGAACAGAAATACTGGTCCTGTCTTCCCTATTTCCGGGAAAGAAATAAGTATAAAGATATACTGCAGCAGGCGGCAGATCGGATAGTAACCTGCCGCCGCGCCCCGGATATCGGCAGGATAACGCGAGAGTATTCCAGTACCATGGACAGCCTCAGTTACCATTCGTACAGGCTTCCCAGGGTTGCAATGGTCGGTGATATTTATACACTGAATGAGCCCTATTCAAACCAGAACATAGAAATGCTGCTAACCGACAGGAGCATCGAGACCCACCGCTCCATTTACACCAGCAGCTGGGTTAAAAATTCCCTGCTGCCGTGGGAGAAAAAAGTGTATTACGGCCGGGCAAAGGCATGGGCCAAGGGTTACCTGGACAACAGCATCGGAGGCTTTGCCCTTGATACTGTATACCATGCCATCCAAGGCGCCCATGCAGGCTTTGACGGAATTATTCATATATTTCCCGTCACCTGTATGCCGGAAATCGTAAGCTGCCAGATACTTCAAAAAGTGTCCCGGCAAAAAAAAATACCCATCATGTCGTTAATCATTGATGAGCATATGGAAAAAACAGGCCTCGAAACTCGCATTGAAGCCTTTGCTGAACTGCTGCACAACAAAAAACCCGGGGCATAACAACCAGCCTCTATTGCTCCTCGCTGTCTTCTGCAACAGCTTTCTCAAATTCTTCTAGTATTGCTTTCTGAATCATTTCTCTTGTTTCTGAGTTAATGGGATGGGCAATATCCTTGAATTCCCCATCTGGAGTCCTGCGACTGGGCATAGCGATAAAGGTACCGTTTTGTCCGTCTATAACTTTTATATCATGCACTACAAACTGATTATCAAAGGTCACAGAAACAACAGCCTTCATTTTCCCCTCAGAGTTTACCTTTCTAACTCTTACGTCAGTTATCTGCATTATCTCACCACCTTCCGCCACACGTGACGCTAGTTTATTTAATATTCTTCATTAACTAAAAATTTCCTGCTTTAATTAGCAAATTTTCAGAAAAATATTAAAATAACAGTCTGTTGTTGGGCTTAATGCTCACTTTTCCAGACTTTTCATCCACTCCCTCCAGATACATAAGAGGGATATAATTGGATACCAGCTTCTCGGATGGCTTTGTGGTAGTAATCATGACTCCTATACCCACAACTCTGGCATCAAACTCCTTCATTAAATCCACCATGCCCCTTGCAGTACCCCCGGCTTTCATGAAATCATCGATTATCAGCACACCTGCGCCTCTTTCCATGGCTCTTTTGGAAAGGGACATGGTTTGAATTCTCCCGGTTGAACCTGATAAAAAGTTAATGTTAACGGTAGAGCCTTCGGTAACCCTGTTATCTCTCCTTGCAATAATGAGGGGTACTCCTATAGCCCTCGCCGTCATCATGGCAATGGGTATTCCCTTGGTTTCAACGGTCAATACGTATTGTATGGAATCCCTGTCAAAGCATCCGGCCAGTATCTTCCCCACCGAATATGCAATCCCAGGATTATATATCACATCAGCCATATATAGAAATCCCCCGGTAATAATCCTGCCGGGATCCGAAAGAACCCCTGCAATCCTGTCCAGAAAACGCATGCTTTCATCAACCGTTGCTTTGTCCCTGTATTTTACCCCTCCTGCAGCCCCCGGTACTGTCTCAATTTGACCCAGCCCCAGTTCCTCAAGGGCATTTTTGGCTATGACAATATCTTCACTTATTGTGGATTTGGCGGCATTTAAAAGCTCCCCGAAATAGTTCAGGGAATACAGCCTATTGGGATTGTCGGACAACACTTTGACCAGAGAAGCAATCCGTTCATTTCTTTTAAACCTTTCCATAATCTATTCCTCCACACGGATATTCTAGTGCTCTAGTCTAATTTTATTCGTTTTTTGGTATGCGTTCAACTAAATAATGGTATTTCATATAAATATATTGTGATATAATTTTTATAAAATGTAAAATTCCACCGTAACAGGCAATAATACTAGTAGTAATATGATTATAATACTGAGAAATATTGATTTTGCAGTAAAATATCAATACTAAATAACTGATGTCAGATACGCAGGTACCGGATATTAGGCCCCAGCCACCAGAAAAAGCAAACTCCTAAACCTAGTACCTAGCACCTAGCAGCTATTTAGTAAAGGAGAGGCTTATATGCTATTGGATTTATCTAAAGACAGGAAATTATACATACACTTTGTTGGAATAGGCGGAATAAGCATGAGCGGCATAGCTCACATACTTCTTAAAAGAGGCCATAGGGTTTCGGGTTCGGACAGGAGCGTTTCAACCATTACCGGCAAGCTGGCAGCCCAGGGAGTTGAGTTTTTCCATGGCCACAGCAGGGAAAACATAAAAAGCCCCGACCTTGTAGTGTATACATCGGCAGTGGACCAACACAATCCCGAACTGGAGGCCGCCCGGGAAAAGGGTATACAAACGGTGGACAGGGCAACCATGCTGGGTCTGATTATGAAAGAATTTGAGTATTCGGTTGCTATTGCAGGAGCCCACGGCAAAACAACCACTACTTCAATGGTATCTCTCATTATAGAAAATGCCGGACTTGACCCCACTCTTCTAATAGGAGGCGAGCTGGACCAAATCGGCGGCAATGTTAAAGTGGGAAAAAGCCCCTATTTAATCACCGAAGCCTGTGAATATAAAGAAAACTTTTTGAAGTTTCACCCCTATGCAGCGGTTATTCTGAATATAGACCAGGATCATCTTGATTTTTTCAGGGATTTGGAGCATATTAAATCGGCATTCGGCAGATTTTTAAGACTGGTCCCCAACCATGGCTGGATTATTGCCTATCACGACGACCCGGTTGTCATGGATACCGTAACCGGTCTTGCCTGCAATGTAATTACCTATGGGCTTACCAGGGATGCCCAGGTTTTTGCTGATAATATTACCTTTAATAATAAAGGCTTTCCCGCATTTGACCTCTATAACAACGGCGAATACATCAGCAGAATCCAGCTTGCCGTTCCCGGAAAACATAATGTATTAAATGCTCTAGCCGCCATTTCGGTGTGCCTGGTTTTCGGAGTCAATATGGCTGTTGCCAAAGCTACCTTGGAGACCTTTACCGGCACACACCGCCGTTTTGAGATAAAAGGGTGTCACCGGGGAGCCACAATTATAGATGATTATGCCCATCATCCTGCCGAAATAAAGGCAACCCTATCGGCAGCCCAGAATTATCCCCATAACAGGATTTGGTGTGTATTTCAACCCCATACCTATACAAGGACAAAATTTCTGCTTGAGGAATTTTCCATGAGCTTTAAAGACGCCGACAGGATTATAATCACCGATATTTATGCCGCCAGGGAACCGGACACGGGGGAAATCCACTCGACTCATCTTGTTAAAGGTATTTGCGACAGAGGAAAGGACGCAATATATATTCCCGAATTTAAGGATGTGGCCAGATATCTCTCGGAAAATCTGCAGAACGGGGATTTGATACTCACGGTAGGAGCGGGGGATGTGTATAGAATCGGAGAAATGGTGCTGGAAGAAGACTACAGTGCCGAATGACATTATTCCTTCTTAAAACCTTTTTGCCGTAGCATAATTTCATAAAATTCCGTAAATCCTAAACACAGGAGGCATTCCATTGGGGTATGCCGCCCAAACTAAAAAAGAGGTGTAAGGAATAATGGGAAAATCCAGGGATAAAAACAAGGGACAGGTTGCATTCACATCGGATGAAGGGGGCAATATCAACGTAAAACTCCCCAATACCGATTCCATTTCCACAAAACGTCCCCCGGGTACCAAAAAACATAATAAAAAACCCCGATAGCAGCAAATAGTTGGCGCAGATGTCCGGTCTGCGTCTTTTTAAAGTATTTTGACTTCAATTAATGCAATATCGTCGAACAATCTTCCTTCTGAAAAGTCATATACCGTTTTTATGATGGAGGCCATGCTATTATCCTGTCTCACCGCCCCGGCCAGCCCCTCAAGTCCCAGGAATTCTCCCGACGAATTGCGAGTCTCGGTAATACCATCGGTGTATAAATACAAATAATCGTCCTTTTCCAGTTTCAGGGTGTACTCTTCATAACGGTATTCCCGGCCCAGACAGCAAACCGGGATTCCCGTTCCCTCTGCAAACTGTGTATTGCCGCTACGCAACAGCAAAGGCGGGTTGTGTCCCCCGTTGGAATAGGTGAAGGTTGAACTGTCAGAGTTGTACTCCCCGTAAAGAATTGTAATAAAACTATCATGCTCCAGGCCCAGTTTGTTGAATTTTTCCAGCAGGCCCTCCAGCACCATGGAAGGAGAACAGCCTCCTTCGGCAAGCGCTCTTACCGTCTGCCTGACAAACATGGTTATCATGGAAGACATGACCCCATGACCTGAAATATCAAAGATATAAATGGCTGTACTTTTGTCATCTACCGGGAAAACATCAAACAGGTCCCCGCCCAGCATTTCGGATGGTATATATAAATAATCTATTAAAACAGAGCCATTGACAGTACCCTTCCCGGGCAGCATCTTCTGCTGAAGGGTTTTGGCAAAACACAGATTGGCGTTGAGCTTGTTATTTTGATTTATTATTTTTTGCTCCAGCATTTTTTCCTTTGTTATATCCCTGAAAACCTCCACCGCACTACTGACTCTTCCATTTTCGTCCCTGATGGGAGAACTGGCCACCGAAAAAATCCTGTCTCCCACCGTCTCTTCCTTTGTATGGGTTTTGCCGGTTTTTAAGGTCTCATCGGTAATACAGTTGGGGCACGGGCTGTCCAGACCTATGCCGCGGTAACACTTCATCCCGACAAAATCCCCCACCTGGTCCTTCATTACCTTGTTCATAAAGACGATATTATGATCCTTATCTATTACCCTTACCCAGTCTATCATTCCGTTTATTATATCAATTGAATATTTCTCATAGTTGTTTCCCATAGGATTCTCCTCGCAAAACGTATTATACTAAATCATTCTATACTACTTTCCATCTTTCCTCCAGTCATATTATAAAATTTGAAAACCAATGCAAAAAAGGCCGCAGTACCGCCCTTTAAAGCTGATGGCAAATCACCTTGGCCTACATTCTCATTATAGGGCTTCATGGAACGCATTTTTCAGCATAAGCGGGTATTCATGAAGCTCATACTTGTTTGGTTACTTGGGCAGGGCACAGCCGCAGCTGTTGGATATGGTAAGTACCATGGAATACCGTATACCCTTCTCCTCCATCCTCTGCTGTATATCCTCAAGGAGCTTCATTACCGCTCCTCTTTCCCCTTTCACTATGGTGGACATATCATTCACACTGCAGGTTACGCCGGTATTGGCTTCTATCAGGCTCACCACTTCCTTTACGGAGCTTATGCAGTCCACCGTATAAAGGGGATAAAAGCTAATCTGACATGATATCAAAGCGGCTTTTCCCACAGCGCACATATAAACCCTCCTCTTTCTACACTGGAAAGCCTTTTTTCCTCATCCCAGGATATGCTTTTTTCATCTGCCTGGGGCGGAATATACAGGCACTCTCCCGTCGATTTAAGGTTGTCCCTGTCCAGCCCCTTAAGCTCCTCCATAGTCATAAAGCTGGCATACTTAAATACGCTGCTGCGCTGGAATTCTTGGCTTTTATACATCTCTCCCCATTTACTATCGGGGTTTATTGTGCCTATAAGGAGCCTTCCTCCCGGCTTTAACACCCGAAGCATCTCCCTATAAGCCTTGTGAGGTTCTGCAATAAATTCAAAGGCCGCCATTGAAAACACGCCGTCAAAGTGCTCATCGGGGAATTCAATGTCATAGACATCCATATACTCAAACCGAATGTCCAGCCCTTCCTGCCCGGCCTTATGCCTTGCAACAGCCAGCATATCCTCCGACAGATCTATACCCGTTACCCTGCACCCGCTTTTTGCAAGCTTTATACTGAAATTGCCGGTACCACACCCCACGTCCAGCACACCGAGGTGCCTGTGAGGTAAAAACATGTCAAAGGCCAGACGGGTTTCCGCCTCATCGGCAAACCTTCCTATTCCGCCTTTGTACCATTCATCGTACTGACTCGCTATCATATCAAAAACAGCCATTTTCAAGCCTCCTACAGATATTCTAATATGCTTTCCTTTAAGCGGTTGAACCTTTCTGATGTAAAGGTTTTATTGCCCCGCGGTCTTTCTATATCTACCGAAAATACCCGGCTTACCGATGCCGGGCGCTCGGTAAAAAGGTATATTCTGTCGGACAGAAATATGGCTTCATCTATGTCATGGGTAATAAACAGTATTGTACTGCTTAGATTGCGTATAACCTCCATCAGCCATTCCTGCATCTTTCTTTTGGTAATTGCATCCAGACCGCCAAAGGGCTCGTCCAAAAGCATTATATCACTTTTGAACATATAGGTCCTTAAAAGAGCCGCCCTCTGCCTCATCCCCCCCGAAAGCTGGGAGGGATACTTGTCCTGAAATCCGTCAAGGCCGAATACTTCGAAATATTCATTAGCTGCTCTCCGGGCCTGCTGGATGCTCTTACCCTTTATAA
This sequence comes from Clostridium thermobutyricum, assembly GCA_016841565.1. Taxonomy (GTDB): domain Bacteria; phylum Bacillota; class Clostridia; order Ch29; family Ch29; genus JAENYX01. Next base: position 37,211 of record JAENYX010000023.1, read on the forward strand.
TAAGGGGTATGCATACATTATCAATAATGGTCCTCCACGGAAACAACAAATCCTTCTGGTGCATATAGCTTACCCGGCCAAGCCTGCCGGTATGCTCCTGCCCGTCTATCAGGACCCTCCCCTGATCAGGCTTGATAAGCCCCGATATAATGTTAAAAAGGGTGCTTTTACCGCAGCCGCTGGGGCCAAGTATGGACACCAGTTCCCTTTCCCCGGCAAAAAGCGATATGTTCTCAATGACCTGCAGGTCTTCATACCTGCTGGATATACCCACAACCTCAATCTTGTTCATTATTACTCACCCGGCAGGAATTCGTTTGTAAATGCCCGGTCTGCGTCTATCATACTCTCGATAAGATTTCTCTCGTACAACCATCCTGCATAGCTCTCCCAGACCTCTTTTTTCATGTGTCCCCAATAAGCAGCATCGGCCCTGTACTGTCCGCTCAGGTACTGCTGGCTTGCTATCACCAAATCCCTGTCCAGCTCTGGGGATGCTTTTAGCAGAAACTCTGCCGCTTCCGCAGGGTTGTCGATAGCGTACTCATATCCCTTTGCTGCCGCTTTTAAGAATTTTTGGGCCAGCTGCGGGTTTCCGTCTAAGGTCTGCTCTGAGGCAATGATAACCGGTGTATAAAAATCAAGAGCAGAATCCTCATCCTTAAGGTTTATAAAGTTTAGGTCAATACCCCTTAGCCCGGCGGCCACACCATCCCACCCGTAATAAATCCAGGTGAAATCCACATCCTTGGTAACGCTGGTGAAAAAGTCGGCAGAGCCTATACTCACCATTTCCAATTTTTCAAAGTCTGCATTGTACTTATCCATCATGGCCCTTAATGTGGCTTCCTCCACCGGTGAACCCCATCCGCCGTATTTTTTCCCCTCAAAGTCGGCGGGAGTTTTTATCCCTTTTTCCACCGGGGATGCAAATCCGGAGGTATTGTGCTGAACTATGGCAGCTATGGCAACCACCGGTATCTCCTCCACCCTTGCATAGGTTACCTCCTCCTGGTAGCTTATCCCGAAATCGGCCTGCCCGGCGGCCACCAGCTGGGCGGTACCCCCTTCATTGACCTGAAGTATTTCCACCTCCAGCCCTTCATCCTCAAAGTAACCCAGTTCCCGGGCCGCGTAAAGTCCCGTATGATTGGTATTGGGAACCCAGTCCAGAAGAACGGTAACCTTGTCGCTTTGGGGCTTGCACGATACAACCGATAACACTAAAATCAGTACAACCATCAGCCATACAATTTTTCTCATACTGCTCTCCTCCTAATCATTTTTTCTGGCTGCAAGTTCTGCCCATGGCATAATACTGCATTCCAGACGCCTGATAAGTTCAAAAATACCCAGGCTCAACAGGGTAATAACTATTATTGCCGCAAAGGTTTTATCCACGGCAAAGGAATGCATGGATCTTCGCATGAATTCGCCCAGACCTGCTTTGGCCCCCAGCCATTCACCTATAACCGCCCCCATTATGCTGTAAGCCGCCGATATCTTCATGCCGGAAAAAAGGGAAGGCATAGCCCCGGGCAGCTTGAGCAACCGAAAAATCTGCATATGGCTTGCACCCATGCTTTTCAACAGGTCGTACATCTCCCGGTCGACGGCTTCCAGGCCTCCCATGAAGCTCACAATTATGGGGAAAAAGCATACCAGGGCAACCACTATCACCTTGGGCAGCAGCCCGTACCCGAACCAAATAACAAACAGAGGCGCCACCGTAATAATTGGTATGGTCTGGCTGGTAACCAGGATAGGATATACAGCCTTTTTAATTATGGATATGCTGTCCATAATGAAAGCCATAATAAATGAAAACACAACCGCTACAACAAACCCCAGCGCTGCTTCATAAAGAGTAACTCTAGTATGACGGATTATCACCGGGAAACTCTCTGCCAGTGAGACTACAACCCGGGTCGGGGCAGGCAGTATGTAAGAAGGTAGCTTTGCCGCCCTCACTCCAACCTCCCATGCAACCGCCAGAATAAGCCCGGCCGCCAACTGGGGCCTATGAAGGCTGTGTATTCCTATATATCCCAACCTTTTCATCCATAGTCACGCCTTCCTCTTTATAATCAATCTTTACGATTGAAACCACCCGTTTTGCCCCCTGCTCTGTGCATATCTCCTGGGCTTTTTTCACTATGTCAAGGAGCAGGTCCAGTTCACCTTCCATGGTGGTTTCCATAGGCCCCACCTCATACTTAACCCCGCTTTCCGCAATCATGCTTATCACGCTGTCCACCACCGGGTAAATGCGCTCTTCGGTCACCACCGGTAAAACCTGAAGGCTAAGATTAACAGTAGTCATATAAATCACCTCCCTAAAAAACAAAACTGCCGGTACCCAGTGTGGGTAACAGGCAGTAAAATATATTTCCTACGCTGGCATTACCCAGATCAGGTATTAGGGTCGGAATGTATCCCTCTCAGCCGGCTAACCCAGCTCCCCTGTATTATTCGGTTAATTGAATTATATCACAGTTTTGCCGTTAATCAATACGCAACCGAGTATAACTTTATGAAATAATAAAGATTTCATTTGTATCGGTAAATAAAGTACCTCCCTTATAAGAGAATAAGGGGGGGTATCCATCAATATTTACTTAAAATACTTCTATATTATTTTTTGATAGGACACAACATCCAGGAAGCGGTCGAATTTTTTGCCAACCTCCTTATAATGTGCACACTTTGTATATCCGTTTTTTTCAAACAATTTAATGCTTTTGTCATTTTCGCCGCAGATTACAGCCAGCAGCACATGAAATGCGTTGGACTTTGCGTATTCTTCAATGTACCGTATGGCTGAGCTACCTAAACCCTTTCCAATATAATCCGGCTTCAGATAAACCATAACTTCGGCGGTCCCGTCGTACGCTTCCCGGTTTTTATGCTGTGTTATTACTGCATATCCGCATATAGAACCGTCTTTATTTATAACGAATGTTTTGTAACCGGGGTTTTCAAAAAACACCAATTCTCTCATCTGGTCTATTGAAAGTGCATGGGCATGAAAGGTTGCCGTTGTATTTAATGCATAATAATTATATATCTCCAGCACCTCCGACAAATGCCTCTCATTGATTTCCTCAAAATTGTATTCACTCAATATCTTTAGCCCCCTTTACTTAGTGTGCCCTAGCCGGCGCTGCCTGCAAACCGCCTGCCCGACTTGTCTGTTCCAGTCATTTTTTCTTTTTGCGTCGCCGGCCTCATCCTATATACCGGCGCTGCCCTGAAGCTGCTTTAGTATATATAACGCATTTAAAACTTTACATCTTTTTTCTCTTTCCGGGTTTGCTCTCTGCTTCCTTTAGATTTTCGTTGACTCTGAACCTGACTATCTCCCTTATCAGTTCATAGGGCATGGGCTTTTCTATGGGGAACTGCACCGCTCCCTTTGAACTCTTGTACCCTGTGAACCTGTCTTTAAAAGCTTGTATTCCGCTGGCGCCGGGATAAAACCCAATAAAGTATTTCCCCCACCTCGGGAGAAAACTGCGAAATATATTTGTCAAACGATTTGAAGACCTTTTTATTCCCTTCCATGATACTACCTCCATATTCGTATAACAGGAATAATGTACTCTAACACTATGTACCGGTTATTGTCATTTGTCTTTGTAATCATATTTACAGAACGGACATTTCCGATAACTCTTGTCATGAAATTTTCCACAACCGGGGCACTGGATTTTTGTAACCAGTTCTTCATTCGTATGATAGAATTCTATCTTCCCACATTCATTACAAAAATATATTTCTACTGACAATGAACCCGACATAAGATTGGGCAAACCTCTCAGCAGCCAGCCGCTTTCTCCTAACTGTATTTTTTCACTTTTAATATATTCCATTGAATTACCGCAGCGCAGACATTCTAGTTTTCTGTCCATAAAATACCTCCTGTTTATATAAATGACCCTCGGTTCACATTATACTATCTTTTAGACATAGCTTTTTCATTGATACTCCCCCAATTTGTTTTAAAATGCTTAATATCAGTTGGCGCAACACTCGGTATAAGTTGTTTGTTAGACTTTACCTTCAATCCTTTCCCCGTTGCCTCTTCCTATTCTTACCTAACGGGAAGCCACATTATATGTCATTTTTATTTAACCTTATCAATTCTATTAGTCCAGACATAACCGCTATATCCTTTGGGAAGCTTCTTCAAATCCTCCGGGCTGTCGAAACCCTCCGACCATTTGCCATCGCCATCAACGACAATGACTCTCGTGTTAACTGCTTCCATCCGTTTAATAAACTTTTCCGGCCAGCCCCACAAAAACCGCGCATATTTCAACGGCAGATGAAACTCGGTATTATGGACCGCTTCCGGCATATATCCAGCCCATCCGATTGCCTCGTAGGCCAAAAATGCTTTAACCATTATCTTTCTATTCATCGCCCTGAGTTTCGGATACCGGCCTTTCAGATACCCAATAGCTTTACCGGAACCATAGACGGTAATTTTGGCAAGTCTTTCTTGGCTCATTTCACTTAGATAGGACCACAGTACCTGACCAATTTCTATATTATCCGGTTTGATGTGGATAAGAAAATCCTTGTCGGGAAATTGATTGAAAACTTCTTCTATTGACGGCATCAAACCGACCCCCTGGCCTCTGAACGGATAGGTTTTGCCACCGTCTGCCGTGTAGCCGTAGCCGACATCCAGAAGCTTTAATTCATCCATTGTATAATCCGATATTTCGCCTGTACCGTCAGTGCGATACTCCAAAGTATAGTCATGAAAACAGGCAATCTTACCATCTTTCGTAAGTTGAATATCAAATTCAACAACATCGGCGCCGTATGCAAAGGCTGCCTGCATTGACTCCAAAGTATTTTCAAGATAGGGATGTTCCGGTTCATAAATAATGGAAGCCGTATTCGTATCCCACTCGACCTTCGAAATATCAAAATTTTGAGCAAGCCCTCTGTGGGCAATAAATTTCATTTGGCCTGATGGTGTGGTAAAAAGAATTGTATTGTTTACCCACACGGAAATAATCAATATGACTAGTATTACAAGAATCCAAACTCTTCTTCTCTTCTTATTTTTCACTCTATCCCCTCGCATCTTTTATATGCCGCCGCAGGACGCGGCGGCTTTGTCTCATATTTTCCATAACGTTTAGGCATTCAGGCCGCCCCTGAGCCTGACCCGAAAATCTGTCCTTCCTGGCGCATTCATAATTACTCCATATTATCAATAAAGACTTTGATATTCTTAAAAGAGTTACTGTTCTTTTCTATGTTACAATAAGAATCTGTTCTACTATTTGTATTTACGGTTTTTGTATCAAACAATATAATTTCTTCTTCAGACAAAAGGAGCACTAATCCAACTACTTGGTCATCTTTAAACAGTGTAATCATATTATGGTTTCCCTGTTTTAGTCTTTCTCCATTATCTAAGATCTCTAATTCTTCTTCTTTAGACAGTTTTCTTAGCTCAATCTGATATAACGAATCAATGAAACCCGTTATTTCACTTCTATCAGTAATATCTCTACTAGAATTAAGGTTCTCGATTTTTATAATGTTTATTTCGCTTTTATCAGCGTAAACTATATCTTTTGCATAAATGGTATTATTTTTACATCCAACGAATAGTACAATAAGCCCTAACAATATACAGATTATATAATTATACACTCTATTGTTCATACTAATCACATCCTTTTAAATTAGAAAGCTCTTTTCTTAGGCTTGGCCGAG
>JAENYX010000086.1 GCA_016841565.1 Clostridium thermobutyricum
GCAGTGTCAGCTGGTTAAGGCTGTTGTAGCTGTAGTTTGTTACATTACTGCCCTCATCTTGTTCACTCGTTTTGCCAGCTTATTAAACTCGCTGGGCTTATTTTCGATAACAATTGCATTCAGCTTTTCGTTCCAGCAATTCACCATAACAGCGATATGGGTGTCCTTATGCAAGCCCATACCGACATAGAGGTAATTTTCTCTTCTCTGCATATCGTCCCTTCTTTTGTCCTGCCATCCACATAAAGCCCGAGTACCGGCAACCTCAGATGATAGCCTTCGTTCTTAGAACGGGCAAGGGCGCGACAACCTATCTACCGCAAGACTCACAGTTTCAAACAGGTTATTTGCTTTGGTGTGTGATGTTAACTCTGTCTGAAACGGATTGCAAGTCATTTTTGCGTTTTGTATCAAAACTATCAACTGCAGAAAAAGAAAAAGAGGGGGAACCGGAATAAGATTTACCCCCTTATACCCCCCTCTGGCGCAAATTTCACCACAGATCAGATTGCCTGTAAATCCATGGTTCACCATGAACCATGGGGTGCAGGGTGATTTATGTCTGGTGACCAGGAGCAGAGATTTTTGTGTCGGCAGCGTGAGCAATTGTGTGCCCCTGTGTCTGATTTTCACAGCCGAGGTAGGTAAACATACATTCGGCGATTATAAAAACGAAATTGGCGGCGTTTTGCAAGAGAATCTGAAACTCAAAAAAGAGCTTCAAAATCCCGCTGAACCATGGGGTCGAAAACCGTGCAGGTTAAAGGCGGGTGCACCTTCGGGCGCATCCGCCGGTTCACAGCGGCCGGCAATGCCGACCGCTTAGGACTTTGGTTAAACATTACCCGTTTTCTTTTAGGTGTCTGTAAATTGAGCAAGGTACACCTTTCAGGTGGATGTGGTTGACGTAACGTACGCTAAATTTCAAGTCTTCAAATGTGTCTGCAAAGGTCAACTGTAGGTTTCAAAAGGTTGAACCTTATAAGTGTCATGAACGACCTCTAAAGCCATGCGTCACAAAGGAGCCACTATGAGATTAAAACCAATGTCAATCGAATGTTATGCTAATCCCAAATAAAATGGTAATCTATCTTGGACATCACAAGCGTCAATAGAGAGCAATGAAACTGAATCCCAAATCTCCTTAATGCTCTTATTGTTAAAAACTTTTGCATTTGCAAATTCCTCAAATGAATCAAAATCATAAGCTTGTGAACCATCTTCAGTTAATCCAAACCAATATATAGCTTTATTAGTTTCCCTATCTAGCATTTTTCCTAACCAAGATGTTTGATAAGCGTCGTAATTATTAACGCAAAATTCTATTTCTATGCAAGCTTGATTTTCAGTAATGTCATATGCCATTACGCATTTAAAGTTTTCAAAAGTTATTTTATCCATATATAACCCTCTCCTTATTATCTTGGCCCATGTTCATGCGGCCATTCTGGATGTACTTTGGGGTTGCCATGATTAGTGAAGTCTACATCCCGTATTTGCTTGCCATCTGACCCATACCATCTACGAGTTTTGATATTTCCATTTGAGTCAAGAATATCAACACTGGAATTTGCTTTTCCGTTTAATCCCGGATTTTTGCTTGTAGTGCTATGATTTGATGATGGGGTAATGTCGATTTCTTTACCAAGATTAGTTTTTAACTTACTTCCCGCGCCCTTAGTAGCACCTCTAGAAAAATACAAATCCAAACCTGTAAATACAATTGTTATTACTGCCTGTATATATATTTCTTTAGCTTTTCCAGTATCCTCAAACCATTTTTGATAGGTCTTTAGAGCTAAAACTTGCTCTTGTGGAGTTAGCTTATCAAAACCTTCCGGGAAAATACCAGCATGCTCTTCCGCATGGTTAAATATTAAGAAGAAGGCTGGGTCATTTAAATGTTCTATTTCTTCAGGAGTCAATGTAATAGAAACTTCTGGAAATACATCATCCGGCTCAAGTTCACTGGTTATTGTTATGCAACCATTACTTGTCCCCTCACCAAATGCTCCCTGACATTTCTCCTTGTTGTTATTCACTTCTATATTGATTTTCGGTGAATTATCAAGCAGGTTTTGTATGTATTCTCTCGCGTTTCCACCGAATACAGTTTCATGCCCGCTGGGGTCTATATAGTTTATCGGATTGTTTTCTACATATGTGTACCTGTTCTGGCTTAAGGGGCGTAAGAGGTCCCCCAGGTAGCTGTCCCTTGATATGAAGCTGCCGACACCGGGGTCGTAATGCCTTGCCCTTAGGTATATAAGGCCGCTATAGAAATCATGGGCTTCGCCGGTAAAGCCAAAGGGTACGTGAAGTAACTCTTCCTTATGCCTGTTTAGTAGGAGCTTACCCGCCGCTTTTGGCTCACCGAAGTGTTCGTACATGAACTTATTCCATACTTCACCGTCATCGTTTATTGCACAAGCAAAAGGACAGGTTAGATGCGTCTGTTGCTCCACTTCTGTCCCCAAACAATTAGCCTTGTTTATGTAACTAAATATTTCTGCTTCTCTTTTGGCGTAATATAGCGATTACTATTGCCCATATACCGAAAATCAGTATTACGCTTTTTAATAGTATAAAGAATATATTTAGTGGATTACCGTATGGATAATAATAATATGATAGGACGCCTATTATTACCATAATATATACTGCGGTTTGAAATAGTAATATTTCTAATGGAACTCTCTTTACTGCTTTTATAAACAATACTCTGCTTAACCAATTTGGTATTGAAATATCTACTGTGCTTCCTTCCAGTTTACCTAATGTTCCTAAATAGCCTAACAACCACATATTTAAAAAAACTATTATAATAATCTTTAGCCCGTATTCCATAATTCTATAACACCCCTTTCTTGATAATTAATTACCTCCATAACCTTATAGCTAATACATAATAACGTTTAGCTGTCTATATTTTAACTATAATGTATTACATAATTCTTTTCTATTGTCATTTTGAACGCTCACATTATTGAGAATTTGCGGGGCATTAGTTATGATATTTCCAACTGCGGTTCTTGCAACATTTGAACCTGTATGTTTTATTATAGTATCAACTAAAGCTGGTTTATATAAATGTTGAATTACATCTGCACTTTTCTTAACAATCCCTTTTATTACATTACCCTCTACATAAGGAATAACCGGTCTTATATCATCTACAGCTTCTTTAATAGCAGGATAGGCTCCTTTGCCTCCTATCATGCCAGCAACAGCACCTAAAGAGCCACTGACAATTATGCCGCCAGCAGTCGGTTTCCTATCGTTTAGCAACTCAGTTGCAGTATAGACCCCTGCCGTTACAGCAGCATTACCTACAACCATTCCTGTTAACCCAAGTCCTGAACCTGCCATGGCACCGGTTATAGCACCGCCAACTGTTGCAGCCCCTACGTTTTTCCAGTTGACCTGACCCGTTGTAAGATACTCTGTTCCTGCCGTTACTACTCCACTAATTATTGCTCCTGTTAATGCACCA
>JAENYX010000087.1 GCA_016841565.1 Clostridium thermobutyricum
AGTGCACCCAATATGATTATCATTTGTAAATAGCCGTACTGTGTGTCGGAGTAATTAAGCCGGGTTCTAAAAAGCAGGGGCAGTACTACGGTAAATATAGGCTGGATTAAGGCGTATATTACCAAGAAAAAAACACATAGTTTACGAATTACCCTATTATCCAAAATGAATTTGATACCCTCAGCCAAATCTGTTACTATTCCCGATATGCCTCCGCTCACTTCCCGCCTGGAATGCTTATACCTAATAAGCATCTCACTGCTTGCTGAAAGCAAAAATGATATACCATTAATAAAAAACAGTACCGTAATCCCCAATCTTGCATACAAAGCAGCACCTATAACAGGTCCGAGAAGAGATGACAATGTCCTAAGCGATGCTACGGCAGAATTGGCCCGTGTCAGCTTATCCTGGTCTACCAACTGGGGAAGCATTCCCTTTGTGGCCGGATCAAACAGACCGTTCAGCAGAGATACTATAACCTGAACCAACATCAGCAAGGTAAGACTCATTTTACCCAGATAGGATGCAATGGACAAACCAAGTATTATCCCGGCGCTGGCAAAGTCGGTTGCCACCATGATTGTCTTTCGGTTCAACCTGTCGCCGAGCACTCCGGCAAGGGGATAAACCAGAAGAGTCGGCATTAAAGCCAGAAATACAAACAGTCCCACGGTAGCTGCTGAGCCACCCACATCGATTATATACAGGGGTATAATCACCATCTGGAGACTCGTTCCGGTATCAGAAACCATCCTTCCAAGTAATAACAATATGAGGTTTGTGTTTACTGTTTCCTTATCTGTTTTCCACAACCGAAGCACCTCTGTTCTTTTTATATCACCTTTACTATTCCAGGATTTCTACATACCCTTCAGTTCCGTTTATCCGGATTCGTTGTCCGTCTTTGATCAGCCTGGTAGCGTTCATCACACCGACTACTGCCGGCAAGCCATATTCGCGGGTAATGACTGCGCCATGGGACATCATGCCCCCGACCTCGGTAACAAGTCCTGAAAGGGATACGAATATCGGTGTCCAACTGGGATCGGTGAATGTGGTAACCAGGATATCCCCCTTTTCAATATGAGCATCCTCAAGGTTTTCCACCACGCGGGCGCGCCCCTCCACAATACCCGTCGATACCGCAAGCCCCGCCAACGCACCGCTTGGAATATCTGCAGAATAAGATACGGGCGGTACTTCACCATCGGAGAAAATGATGCGGGGCGGTGTGAACGCCGCATAAGAACGGTAAGCGTCTTTACGTTCCTCAATCAAACTCTGATTTACATTCCCGCTTTTTACCACGTCTAAAAGTTCATCCATTGACAAGTAATAGGCGTCCTTCGGTTCTTTTAATATACCGGCCTCGACAAGTTTGTGTACTTCCCTCATGATGGCCTGCTTATAAACATCGTAGTAGCCCATCCAGAAATACTTAGTGTACTCCCGCACGCCGACAAACGCGCGGAACATTTTAATCTGCCTGCGCAGCTTCTTTGCCTTGCGGCGGCCATGCTTGGCCTCCATCCTGGATATAAGCTCCTCTGCAAGCTCCTGCGCCTCGCGTTCACCCTGCGCAAAGGCTGTGGCCGCATAGCCGGCAGGCAGCGTTTTAATATTATTCAGCAGTGAAGCGCAAAGCACTCCCGGACGTTCGCGAAAACGGTCACGGGTTATATCTATTTCGCCGGTGCAGCGCATACCGTATTCCGCCAGAAACTCCGCAAACTTATCGGCTACCCCATTGCCTCCCTCCAGCTTTCTGAGGGCATCAAGGGATAAGTCCTCGCCGGCTTCTTCAAGATAAGCCACCACCTGCGGATAATTTCGGGCCATGTCCGAAACCTCGCAAAGTTTCAGCCCCATTTCGGATGACACATTGTGCTTTACCGATTTTGCCAGTCGGTTGGTAATTGCCTTTTGGCCGGTGAGCTTTTCTACCGATCTATCTATCAAAAAGGCGGCCAACATCGCCGTAAGAATGGTACCGGCACCTGCGGGATCAGATATGGTGATACGCATATTTTTTTGGTCATCCAGTATAAACTGCAGCGCCTCCGCCCCTGAAAGCGCTTCTAATTTACGCCGCGCAGCTTCTATTGCCGCTTTTTGCCTCCGGACATAGGCGTCGATCTCAGCCTCATGGTATCGGAAATAGGCGCTGATGGCCCGCCAAATAATGGCCCACTTTCCCTCAAGGGAGATGGCACTGCTGGGGCCTTTGGGAATATGCTTGATGTATTCCTTTCTGTTAATGATTTTCTGCAGCGTACTATGCATCAGCGGGTCCTTGATCTTGGATTCCGACAGATACGACCTGCGCCCCTTTGCAGTGCCAAGGTCATATGTGATATCGGTATACATCCGGCCGCCCAGAGCGTTTATTGTGTAAAACCTCGATTTTTGAAGTATGGACATGCCTAGAGGCAAAACCGTGTCGGTCATCATTTGCAGATGCCCGACAGATATGGCACAATGCTTATAGCCGTCAGAGCTTTGCGGCAGGGGATACAAAGTAGTGATGGGCCTTGATTGTACAATCGAGAAACCGTCTTTGGTATAACACCATTCAATATCCTGCTCACAGCCGAAATCTTTTTCAATGCGCTTACCAAGCTCTGCCAGTTCCAAAAGCCGCGCTTCTTCAAGGGGCGCTTCCCCTTCGCCGTCGCTAACTTTTTGCAGCTTGCCGTCACGCAGCTTCCACTCAAAGGGGTTTTTGCGCCCGGATACCAAATCCTCCCCCAAGCCTCTAACCGCTTCAATAACGGTTGTAAAACGGTCGGAGGTCATTGGGTCGGCTGTAAACAGTACTCCGGATACCTCGGAATCAACCATTTTTTGTACAACCACTGCAATTTCAACCTTGTCATGGGGAAAGCCGTTTTTAATACGGTAAGCGACAGCCCGCTCGTTGAACAAGGAAGCCCAACACTTGACGATGGCCTCGCAAATGTTTTTAAGACCGGTAACGTTTAAGAATGTATCCTGCTGCCCGGCAAAGGAAGCTCCTGGCAAATCCTCCGCTGTGGCGCTGGAGCGCACGGCATATGAAATAGAATCGCCATGTCTAGATAGTGCCTTTGCAATTTCTTCAGTGAATTCTAAAGGGAAACTAACTTTTTCGATTGTCCCTCTTATTTGTTTGCTCAATTGTGATATGGCTTCTGTTTGGTCTGTGGTAACCGCCCCCAACCGGGAAAGCAATTTTTTTACTTCCGGCATGGACAAAACCAAATGGCTGTACGCTAACGCGCTAACAACAAACCCATCCGGTACAGGGATACCTGGGATACTGTGCAGCCGGGAAAGGTTTGCGCCCTTACCACCCGAAAGGGACAGTTTACACGCCTCATTGTTTTTTAGGTCAATAATATACTTTTCCACTTGTTATCCCTCCATTACTCCTTCTCGCATGATTTTGATGGCCTTATCCAGCGTGG
>JAENYX010000024.1 GCA_016841565.1 Clostridium thermobutyricum
TACTATTAAGCTGTAATTATTGGTAATTAGTCAGCTTAAAGTTTAAATTATATAGTCCTTCTCAATTGTCATATTATCCCCTATTGAAATCCTGCTTTCTATTCTGTAGCCATTATTCAGCCTGTATCTTACAACAATCTCCGATTCACTGAACATATCCCTTATATCCTGATTACTTAATCCCCTGCTGTCAAATATTGCATAGGCTGTCCATTCCGCAGTATCTTCGGTACCGATATTGTTTTGCTCACCGGAGCCGCCCATTGTTGTTCTTAATCTGTCAAATTGATCAATAACAGCATACAGGTCCGGAATATCAATCGTTCTTTCCACCGCTTTTTTCGATTTGGCGATTTTCACATTTACATATATCTTTTTAAAGTCATCAATGGAGACGCCTTCCGGCTTGCTCGAGATACCGATTTGCCGCCATTCCTCTTCTGTTATGTCACTTAATACAACTTCTGTTGTTATTTCGGGAATACCTTGTTTGCAGTCCGCCAGGAAAAAGGAGCATGTTAGCAAAATCGTCAAGACGACGGCAGCCGTTTTTCTTAACTCCATTGCAATACCTCCCTTATTCCCCATTAATATTTTAGACGTTTATAATGCTAAAGGAGTTCCATAATTTTGTAAAACATAAAAATCCTGATATAATCTGTAATGAATATGGGATTAACGGTACTAATCATATAGAAACATATTTGACACTGCGGACCCGTCCCATAGTGCTTAACTATTTTATACAAATGTCCTGGGAGGAACGTTCTATGAGAAGTCATAAATACTTTTTCGTTCTTATTTTTGCTATGGCATTTCTGATAATGCTTGTATGTATCCAGTATAGCAAAACTATAGTTTTAGAGAAGGACATCGGCGAAATCCATTTGAATAATATCCGCTATATTAAAGCCCATGTCCGTTCAGAAAAGGAGATTCATTTAAACAGTTCACATATAGAGGAAGAAGACATCTCACGAAACCAATGGAAATTCAATGAGTTTATCCAGTTGCGTTTGCCCGGCGGACTTTTCGATTATTACTTTTCATCAATAAGAAATGACTATTGCTTATTGAAGGAAAGAGCGGACAGCAGTTTTAACGAAGCTGACATTGGGATTGTTAACCAAGACATAATCGATAAGTTCTCTGTTTTAGAAAACGCGCTGGGATTAATTGAGGAATACTGCGGTGAGGATCCGATTAAATACTATGAATTAACAAAAGACAGTAAAATAATGGATAAAGTCGATGAAGAAATGCAGGAGTATATAAATGGCAGGCAAAAAAATGTTACTTATTGACCTGTAGTTTTTGATGAGTCGCAAAGATAGGGTAATACAAAACAAGCGGTACTATAGTAATTACTATATAAAGAAAGTCATTATTTAAGAAGAGTTCACCAAATAATTTAAAATTTTAGTTGTTAATCCTAAAACGTAAAAAATATTAGAAAGCAGGTGAATAATAAAAACATGAACAGAAAATATTCCATTCTCTTTATATTTTTAGGAGTTCTTATTATAACATTTTTAATAACAGGATGTAGCTCAAAGGATAGTTTCGAGTCAGTCCAATCAATGGAAAACTTCCCAACCGATGGCCTTACCTTGCTTGAAAGAACTTATGACGATACAGATAGTGATGGTAATAAAGAAAGCATTGAATTGTATACCTCTGCGCAAATGGCTCGTGATGGCCATATGGGATGGGATTCAGGCCACCAATGGGTTCTGCTTGTAAGAAAAGGTGAAGATGTCTTCCCTCTTTTTGATGACTATGTGCAGTATGGGGAGCTGCAATTTTGGATTGCAAGCTTTAACCAAGATAAAATTGAGAGTCCTGAAAGCACAGATTTGCAAAGAAAGATATATGTAACGGTTACGACAAGTGTTGGCTTTAAATTATTGAATTATTACTGGGATGAACAAAATCATTTTTATCAAAAAGAAGATGTTTTCAATCCCCCGGATCAATGGAGCATGAGACATTCCAACAAGTACAATATTCCCGACCCCGCTAAAATTGAATCATCAGCAGCTTCCGGAACAGAGACAAAAGGTAATGCGAACGATTATAATTATGACGCCACCGACCCCTCCCAGGTAGTCAGAGCGGACTATATGTCGTGGCTTAAAGAAGACTATACCATAAGTATGAATGTACTTAGCTCAGAAGTGGACGATACGGAAACTCAGCGTATGATTAAAATGTATAAAGGCAGTGAACTCGCCGAAAGCCGCGGCTGGACGGACGAATACCTCGATCAACACTTTGTTGTCGTCAAGGTGAGATATGAATGTGAAATTGATCATACAAAAACATTTCTAAGGGACGGTCTCCTTGAGAGCTATGTATTCCTGGTTCGTAATCCGGAGAGCGGCATCTGGAATATTGTGGATAGAACTAGCCCTTCCGAAATCCCTGTAACGGAGTAATAAGCAAAGGGATACTATTCACCACGATGTTAATCCAGTAGCGAACATTCCGTGTTGAACCAGATGGCTGGAGCCTTGTCACATGCGCTGTTGGAAGTAAGCTTAGGGTCAGCTGGCCTGGTATCTGCCTCGGGATGAAAATTACGATCAAATTTATACACAATAAAGGAAGGAACGATTTTAAAGTGAAATATTTTAATCTTATCAAGGATAACAGAACAATAATTTTGGTTGGTATTTTGATTATATCATTAATAGGAAACTGCTATTTGATGTCAAAGACACTAAGCTATGAAAAGAAAATCAAGTATGTTGCCGAAGAACAATATATTGCTTTCTTCAGCTCTTTAAGAGCCTATGGCGTTAGTTTAAAGTTTTTTGATGAATATAAAACAGAGCATAATGATATTGAAAGAGAAATCGAAATAATAAAAGAGCATGTTAATAATCTGGTCAATTACGCCAGATGCTATGGTATGCTTGATACTAAACACATAAAAGAAACGCGATTACCGGAGATACTTTGGCAGATTGCTATCGATTCACAGAATTTTTATGAAAGATATCTTATAGAAGAAAATAGAATTAAAGACAATGCGGATAGGATTGGAGAGTTTTCTAGAGTTGTAAATGAAATGATTGAGCTGGAAAACAGCACCAGGATAAAAGCTATGAGAACACATGAAGGGTTTAGTGAGGAAGAAATGGCAGATGCTCTTTATCCTAAAATGAAAGAGATTATGGACTTAACAGGGTTATATGATGAAGTGGAATTGTTTTTACCTTAGCTTGTGATGGAAAAAATATATTCCGAAACCTATATTAATAAGAAAGGGTTCAACATATACAATAGAAACAGCCAGATAATCTGAGGAGGCGATACATTGCGAAAGCGTATTGTACCTGTATTAATTATTTTCTTAGTGATAATTGCCATAGGGTGCAATAAACAAAATACTGTAACTGAAAACGACAAATCTTCCATTCTACAAGCGGCCGAAGACTATTATTCAGCTCTGGAGGAAAGGGATTTTAAAAAAGCTCTTGATATGCTTCATCCTCAGAAAGGGAAGATAAAAATGTTCGAAACCTCTAATAGATACAAAGCATTAAAGGAACTGACCGAACACTTAGACTACAAAGTAAGATTATTATCTTCGGGTGGCGAAGTTAAGGGAAATATAACTTCATTTGGAAATGAGAAAGCTGATAAAGAGCTATACACTGTATCAGTCAAAGTTGATGTAGGTTACAAAGATTATAATAATACCGAAACTATTGAAACACTATACTTCAAAAAACACAATGATGAATGGTTAATTCAAATTATTGAAAGCTGCGACAGATACGTAATATTGCGGTCCAATCAATACTACTATACCGATGCATTTTGATATTACAAATAGAGCAGTTATAAAAAACCTGCGTAATAACGAAAACAGGAAATATCCATGAATCTCCGAGTTAACTGCTAATAATAGCCTCCATTTTGTGTTTTAACAGGATATGCTTGCCTGAATAATAAAAGAAAATTACTAATATGATGACGCGTAGTTTCTGTCTTGGAATGATTCCGATATTTAAAAATAACTATGGGGGTTTTGTATTGAAAGCAAGTAAAAACAGCTGGAAATATATTTGACATAGCGGGCCTGCCCCCTTATGCATAACAAGTATATGGGAGCTTTATAAGGATAGGCTTGCTGCGGTGGAAAGTTGGCTGGAATTAATCGAGGAATACTTTTGATGTAATATCAATTATGGAGGGCCGTCAATGAAAAAGGACATGAGCTCGATTGTGATAATAGCAAAGAGGTTACTATTCTTTTCCTTACCCATACTGCTTTTTCTGTTTGTTTTTTATAGACTGATTCTTGATGTCAATATTGAGCTTTTATGGCTGAGACTTTTGACTATAATGATTATAGTTGAAGTGACAAACCTAAGGAATTACAAGCACAATTCAGTGGAAGAACCGGTTGAGAGTATTGGATACTTGGACGATAAAATCCGCGCCGGGAGATGGAAAGTGCTGAAAGATGGAGAAGGAGCATTTGTGCTCCGTCCCAGGTTCGGCTTTCCGTACAATGTCCTTAGCGGAGACAGGGTTTTTGTAAGGTTTTCGGATGGAACTACCAGGATAGAAGGGTGCAAGTATTATGTGGACAGACTGGTGAGGGACATTCAGGGGAAGAGCAGCATTTGGGCAGACAGGATAGCAGGCATTGTTTTTCTTATTGTGGTCCTGGTTATTATTGCAATGCCTGTGTTGTTCAGTAGAGGGATTATCGCAGACCTGAGAGTTAACTACCACAACTATAGGGCAAGAAATGTTGAGAGAATAGAAATCCAGGATACAAATGCCCTTGGAAACACTGAGAACAATATAAACAATTACGGATACGGGGCAGAGTATAATGACCATATATTCTATGTGGAGGACCACCAAAATCTTGTTCGTATTACTAAGGACCTCCGGGACAAGACCTGCCTGATTGAAAAATCATCCGGAACCGGAGTCAGCGGGTTGAACATTGTCGACGATTGGATCTTCTACAACAGCGGGAAAACTTTCAATAGAATGAAGGCGGACGGAACAGGCAATAAGGTGATATACAAGATGGGATACCTTATGGACGAACATGTTCATGGCAATTGGGTCTATTTCATAAACCCTTCGGACAGGTTCACGGTATACAGGATGGATGTGAACGGGCAGAACCTGAAGCGGTTTATCAACATGCCGGTTTATGATATTGCCATATATGACAACAGGCTGTTCTACAGCTGCAGGGATGACGGGGAAGGGTTTCTTGAGAGTGTTGACCTGGAGGGGCAGGACAAAAGAACCGAGATGAACATTCCGGTCGAAGACCTTATACGATGGGATGACCACTATTATTTCATAGGATACGATGATTATAAGCTGTACAGGTGTGAAATTGACGGAGGCAGGGAGCCACAGGTTTTGGTGGACGGCGGCGTCTCATCATATATTGTGACAGACTACGGAATATACTATTCTTTGCACTCCCGGGATGTGGGTTACCCGGGTGAGGGGCTTTATAAAACAGGGCTTGATGGAACCGGGAATACCTTATTATATGACACTCGAAGTGTGGAGAGCCTAAGTCGGGTGGGGGATTGGATATTCTTCATGTCATCCGATGACAACATGTATCCAACTCAAAAGAGGCTGGACCTTTGGTCGGACGAAATAACAATTATGGATTAGTATATGCTCACTAATAATTGAAAACAGTTTGAATGTATACGGTTTAATCGTAAATGCAAGCAGGAATAAACAGCCATAGTGGACAGATGCGACAAACGCAAGATACTATCAGTTTTAGGAGGTATGTTATGAAAAGAATATTGCCGGCGTTCATTGCTTTGCTTGTGTTAACCGGTTGTAATCAGGGGATGTTCACGAATAATAAAATTACTACATATAAAGAGGTCGTCGCAGATGGCAAAGTAGAAATTGACGGGATTTCTTATGATATAAAGTCAGTTGCACAGACTACATACAAATACGATGATAATGGGAATATCATGGAAAAGGTCACTACGCGTGACGATTCGAAAACGCGTATTGAGTACATATATGAAAATGGCCGGCTGGTTGAAGATAGATTATATTCAAATGACGGTGTATATTCATATAGCGATGTATCGCTTACCAAGTACTACCATTATGAAGATGACCGTCTTGTGAAAATCAGGTCTGTTACCAGGGGCGGTTTGGAAGCCGTTACAGAGTACTCCTATGGGGATAAGACCGAGACACAAATACATTACAATTCGGACGGCAGCATATCCTTTATCCAAACCGCATACCTGGATGACCATGGTAAGACAGTAAAAGGCATTTTAACCGAAGCAGACGGAGAGGTTATGGACACAAGGACATTTCACTACGATAACGGCCTTTTGGTCAAGGTCATTGTTGAGAGAGACGGTGTAATTACCAATACCTTTAATTACGAGTACAATAATATCGGTGACAAAATAATGGAGTACAATATCTTTTATGACGAAGCGTATACCCTATTTGCTGTATTCTACGACTGTGAGTATAATGAGGATTTACTGCCTGAAACGGTTACTACTTACCGGGTACAGTCGCCAATAGCTAAAGAAAATATTAGGGATGGATGTATATGAATAAGGGTAAAGCAATCCAGAATATCCTGCAGGTGGAAAAACTTAAAAGAAAGCTAGCCGATACAAGCAAAGAAGCCTATTACCTTTTTATTACCGGATTTAATACAGGGCTTAAGCTGAAGGAGCTATTCAGCCTTACAAAAGAAGACTTGATAAAGTTAAAAAAAGACAAGGCGGACGATATCATAGAGCCAAGTTTCTGGGAAGAGATTGAAACCTATTCGGAGAAGTTCACGGATAATGACCCTCTTTTCACCGGGCAAAGCGCCGCAGCCCTTAACCAAGAAGAAATGTACCGTATTATTATCGATGCGGCAAATGACTTAGGGATTGAAGGCTTTGGCGATGAGACCCTTTCAAGAACCTACGGATATTTTCATTACCAGAAATTCAGGGACATAGAAAGGCTGAGGAAAAGGTTCGACCTTGTGTCCCCCACCGCCACCCTTCACTATATCGGCTACGAAGACGACAGGTACCTGTGTTTTCACTGCAATATAGGCTGTATCTGGAGTAAGAAATAGAGATAACCTGTAATAAATATGGGATTAACGGTACTAATCATATAGTAACATATTTACATAGCGGGTATGCCCCTTTGTGCTTGACTATATGAAATAAATTCATGCATGCTGGATATAGAAGAAATAACAGCCATAGTAGAAAGATGCAAAGCAAAGATTTACAATTATACGATGGAGGTCCGTGATATGAAAAAACTACTGTTTCTTATGGTTCTGTTGCTGGTTTTAGCATGGGTTTTAATCGGATGTTCCGGCAGCCCCAAAACGGCCGACCAATATATACCTGATGGTAATTATATAATGCAGGAATCTGAAGAGCCTTCAAAACCCACAGTGTCGCTGAAAGATGGCAATAGATTTACCTTCACTTATTCCCTGTTGAGCAGTTATTATGCTGTTGGTTCTTATGAAATCGATGACGGTAATTTGATTCTTAAAACAGATGATGGCGAATACAAATATGTGTTTAAAATCAAGGATAACACTTTGATTTTTAACGCAAAAGAATCGTCAGAAATCCCATCATATGCAAATGTGCCAGACGGCGCAGTCTTCAAAGAAATTTAGTTCCTGTGCTGGGAGTGAAATGAATGCTCTGGAATGCCCCTATTTGGTTAAATGAGTTGCTGCTTAAGTTTATAACATTCATAATTTGGATTTTAATACTTACCGTTACAGTTTCAATTATTGCATTAACAAGAATTGCGATTTATAAGATAAAAGCCGTTTTCAAGCCGGATACTCCTACACCACAGACCAATACCATAGTAGTATTGGCTTGCCTTTTGGTATCATGCATCGGTTTAATACTTTTTTATTATCCTCAGCCGGTTATACCTGATGATTACAACTTCGCAAGTTTAGAATTGGTGTTCGCAAACGCCCATCCAACTCATGATAGAGTAACAATTACGGACAAAAAAGCCCTGGATGAGTTCAGAAGCCTATTTGACGGTTATGTCTGCAGGAGAAGTTTAATGGCTGAAGGCGGCGCTGGAAATTATTCATATACTGTTTTTGTTCACTCCTTTGTACGTGATGGGAACAGATCCTCTCCGCTTCATTTTACAATCAGACCCGGACAGATGGAAAGATATACAGCAGGAAATACAAATTTTATCTATATAATTGAGGGCGATGAAGACACTCTTGTTCGCAGAGTATTCGAGTACGCCGAAAAAATGATTGAAGAACGATGAAGGCGAATGGATTTTAACGGGAATTTCCGGAAAAGTCAGTTATGGCTGGGATAGAAAGGACCAGAAATAAAATCGTGAGGAGGCGATCGAAAATGGTACGCCAGACATACTTTCTGCCTATTTTTGCCGTACTGCTTCTTATTACAGTTTCCTGCAGCAGCAGTATGAACGGCGATGCAGTAAAACTAGACCACCTGAAAACGCCGGAAAGACTGGAGGTTGAAAGCAAAGCGGTATTTGAAAAAACACAGCAATTAGGTCCACTGGGAATGGCAATGGCAGAACTGCAAAACAAAGCCCCCGACTTGACAGATGAGGAAAAGGCAGAGCTGGAAGATAAAAGGGGAAGCCTTAGGGAGAATTTACAGGAAATAGAAAGTGCGAAAATAAAAATCACCGACATAGATGTGATCGGAGCAATTTTTGATAAGATCAGGGAAGCAACAGCCAGATACACTGAAGATATGGATGATAGCACTTGGAAGGAATCAGAATACTTCAGAGTGGCCGCATATTATGACGGAGACGCCATCAGCCTTGCAACCCATGGCGGGGATAACCTGTATACCGTGTCGGACGGATATATTTTAAGCTTTTATGTATGTGAAGACGGCACGCTTATATTCTCCGACGGAGCCGCGGAACCCAAAGCCCTTACAATACAGTTTGACTATGACTGGTTCCAGGAACTGGTTAATTAGAGCTTTGGCCTGAAGTAAGATGACCAGATTAGTAGTATTATGCAGAACTATCGTTTTTGTCATCCTGAGCGAAGCGAAGGATCTTGCGAAGCGAAGGATCTTGCGAAGCGAAGGATCTTAGAGAGGTGATAGCTTGTATTTCGTGTATATGATGGCCAACTGGAACAATAAGGTTTTATATACAGGTGTCACCAATGATTTGGAACGTAGAATATATGAACATCAAAACAAATTGGTAAAAGATTTTACCTCAAAATATAATGTTACCAAGTTAGTATACTTTGAATGTACTCCAGATGTAATCTCAGCTATAGAAAGAGAAAAACAAATTAAAGGCTGGACAAGACAAAAGAAGAATGAACTTGCAGAAAGTATAAATCCGGAGTGGAAAGACTTATCGAGAGAAATTCAAAAGAAAGATTCCTCGTTTCACTCGGAATGACAACTTTGCCGTTGTCATCCTGAGCGAAGCAAAGAATCTTGCGAAGCGAAGGATCTTGCGAAGCGAAGGATCTATGCTACGCATTCTTCTTATTTCATGACAGTACAGAATTAAACATATATGAAAAAAATATTGTTTGAAAGGAGGAGACAATGGATAAAAACAATTGGGATATCGGCCTGCGGTTAAAGCTTTTTTTCTCTACGTTCCTGATGCTATTGGCTTTTTATATTATCCTGCTAATTATCATACCCGGGAATAATTTTGATTTCCAGCACGATATAGACTGGAAATTCTTAATAATATTATCCGTTATATTTGGTTTTTTCGGTGCCAACAGGTATAAGAAAATCAAAATTGAAATACCTATAGTCGATAAAGCCGGTTTTGAAGCGCTTCTAAGAGACTGCGTACAGTATACCAGGCTAAAAATTATAAGCCAGGACAATGATGTTTTCCTGTTAAAACCAAAGCTTGGCTGGACGGAGTTATGGTTATTGAATGAAAAAGTCACTGTAACTGTAGAGGAAAATCAAGCGATAATAATAGGTCCCGGTATTTATGTGGAACAATTAAAAATAATGTTAAATGCTTTCTTATAACATAATAATCCATAGATTCTCTTAGATATCGCTAGCCATTAATTAGGAGGGTATGGTTTGAATAATGCGGAAACGAAAGAATTTATTGAAAACCGGAGTATCTCCGACCCAATCAAACGGTTTATCGCATATCTTATAGACTCTATTCCAATTCTGGCCATTGTTTTTTGTATTGCATATTTTTCAGGATTTAAGGAAGTTCTCCGGCAGTTTTTGTCCGAAAGGCCCTTTGTTTATACTGACGATTATATAATTGGGAAAAACCATATACAAAATATTTCGTTCCTATTATACTGCATATATGCTTCTGTCATGGAATGTACAAGTCACCAGGGAACATTCGGCAAGAAGATTATGGGTATAAAGGTTGTAGGACTTGACGGGGAAAAACTAAGTCCCATAGACTCGGTTAAACGAAATATGTTCAAGCCTATTTCCTATTTACCATATTCACTGGGTTTCATATGGGCGTTATTTGATAAAAACTACAGGGCATGGCATGACTATTTTGCAAAAGCAGTTGTTGTAGATAGAGAAAGGTGAATGGGCTGAAGTTTAGTATGCTGTGGCGGGAGTAATTTTATGGAAGCAAAGTATATGACTACGCTGAAAAAATGGTGGGAACGGAACAATAATGCCAAGGCCTTGGGGACGTCAGAAATAAGCTTACATACTTTCCCCTCTTATTAACCTATACTAGACTTAAGAAATTTGAGGGAGGGATACAATGAACAGCTTAATGAAAAATATTGAATTCTCAAAGGTGCTGTACCTGAAAGACCTGATATCCTATCAGGAAGGCCAGGTCATCAGCAGGACCATCGCCCAGATACCCACCGCCAGCATTACGCTGTTTTCGCTGGACAAGGGAGAGGGTATCAGCACCCACACAACCGCCGGGGACGCCATGGTTCAGGTGCTGGACGGTGTTGCAGAAATCACCATAGGCGGTGATGTTTTTACAGTCAAAGCAGGTGAGACTATAATAATGCCTTCGGATATTCCCCATGGGCTTGAAGCCCGCGAAAGATTCAAAATGCTTTTAACCGTAATAAAGCGATAAAGTGTAACGGGCAGCCCTGCTGCCTTTTTTTATTTGAGCCATATTATAATAATCAAAAAAATCCACATTTATCTGTAATGAATTCCAAGCTAATGTTACTAAATAAATGGTTATATAAAATTGCCGGGATTTACCCGAGGAGGAAAGGTTAATGGTTATTCTACGCAACAAAAAAACACAGACTGAAGCTTTATACCCATTACATATTAAAACAATATACAATTTTTCTTACCGGCTGTCGGGAAACGAGGAAATTGCCGGGATATTAACCGAAAAAATATTTCTGGACTATCGTTTTAAACAAAAAGATAAATTCCAATTATTGAAACAGACCTGGGAGGACTTTTTAAAATATTACGGATGCATTGATTTAAAGTGCCAAGACACAATTCAGAAAATTCTGCTTTCACTGCCGCCCAAGCTCCGCTGCGCTGTTATTCTCCGCGATATAATGGATTGTTCCTATCAGCAGATTTCTATTGTTTTGAATCAATCCGATTATGAAGCAGCCGAGCTTGTTTCCAGAGGAAGAGAACAATTCGCAAGATTATATAAAAAATCGAATACTTGCGTATAAACTCACAGGATTTGGCTTCCCTTTGCCGAAATTAATAAGTTGGAGGGAAGCCATGGAAAGGATAAAAGAGCTTTATGAACTCAATAGAGAAGCCGTATTTGGCTATTTTTTGCGGATGACCGGCAATTGGGAAGATGCGGTGGAACTAACCCAGGAGACCTTTTATCGGGCCTGTTTGTCCCTCTACCGGTTCAAGGGGAAGTCGTCCCTTAAGACCTGGCTTTTTTCCATAGCGCGAAATGTTTACCTTAATTCTATCCGTGAAAAAGGAAAACGCAGGGCAGTGATACGGGAAGGGCCTTTACTTGGTAATGAATCTGCGTCGGGGACGCCGGATCTGCCGATGGAGCTGCTGCTCTTAAAGGAAGACCGGGAAAGAGTACGCAAAGGACTGGCCAAGCTCCCCGAAAGGGCCAGAACAATAATTATACTCAAAGAATATCAAGAGCTATCCTATGAAGAAATTGCCGAAATTTTCGGGCAGACAGTCAACTGGGCACGGGTAACCTTTTTCCGGGCCCGGAAACAACTGGGGCAGGTTTGCCGTGAACAGGAGGATGATGGTAAATGAAATTAAAAGAATGTAGTCTTATCCAGGAGCTATTACCCCTGTACGCCGAAAACTTACTCAGCCAGGAAACGACTCAGTATGTTAAAGAGCACCTGACCGGTTGTAAAAGCTGTACCCGGGACTGGGAGAGCTTTACCTGCCCACTGCCGGATCCGGCACCTATGGAAGGCTTGACCCCGGCAAGGAATAATGACAATAAATTTTTGGTGAAGTTAAGAAGAGGAATGACAGCGACAGTATTAATATTAATTATAAGCGGGGCTGGGCTGGCCTATGCCTCCTACACCGCCGGAAAGCACGTGGGAATGAACCACCCCGATTACCGCTTTGCGCAGGAACTGGGCCTTTTCACCGAAATCAACCAGACCAAATCAGCAGACGGTATTAATATAACCTTGGAAAAGGCACTGTTTGACGGTACGCGCAGCGTATTATTCTTAAGCCTTTCGCATTCTTCCAAGGCAATACCCCGGGCCAATCTGCTTGATCAAACCGGGCATGAATACCTGCATAAAGGCTCCAGAGGCTGGCAGGGCAGATACTTTATGCTGGAGTTTGAACCAATAGGACTGGATACCCAGCAGGTAACCGTATCTTTGGCCTTAGAAGAAACGGAAGAGGAAGAAACAGAATTCACCTTCCCGGTGGATGTGGTTAAAACCGTCCAGCACACTAAGATTATTTACCCAAATTTAAAAAAAGAGCTTTCCGGGCTTAAAATCACCCTGGAAAAGTCGGTTTTAGGGGTAAGTGAATCCGAGTTCAAGGTGTATTTTGACTGGCCGGTGGACGGCTCGGTGGCCGGCCTCGGTATAGGCAGAGGCGGTGCTTACTTCCCCACCTCGGTGACCAAAGTGCCGGATACACCGCCGCCTCCGGGCATGAGTGCTCCCCCTCCCGGCGGGTTGATGTCAAGCTATGCAGCTAATTACGGTATAAACTACCGCCCGGGGGATCCGCCCACAGACCGGCCGGCCCTTTATGATATGACTTCAAGACAGGAAGTGGATGTACAGGGAGCAGAATATGCAACAACCCAATTCCCCTGCCAGGTGGAAGCCGCATTGAAGTTTGCCCCGGTAAAACAGGAAACCGAGCAGCTGGAACTGCTCCTACCGCCAGTTTTTCTATATGAAAGGGTGGAAAATTCGCCTGACATTAGCCTGGATTTTGGAGAAGGGAATGAACTTAGCCTTGATGAAAAAATTCCGTTCCCCAACGGCCGGGTCATTATAGAAAAGGCATGGCTGGAAGACAATCAATTACACCTTAGCTATAGAACGGAATCCTCCGTCCGACCGGATACCATGCTGCCCCATTTTGAACTGACCGATGCCGATAAAGCAAAGCAGGGGCGGATGCGTTTTGACGCAAGAGACCCTCAGACAGTAAGTTTCTCAATGTTTGACCAAGGCACAAAGGAGTTCTATGTAAAGCTTGACAGCATAGGACGGCTGCTGCCACGGGAAAAATTCACCCTGGACCTTCAGGAGTAGAAGCTTACAGTCGCACTGTTGATGATTTGAGACAAGGAGGAGTATTATGCCCTTTGATATATGTGATACCGCCGGCAACCATATTGGAGTTATATACCGTTCATTTCCCGGGCATAATGATATATTTTTAATTGCACTTACAGAGCTTGGAGCAGATGACTTGATAACAGATATCTCCGGGATTGAAACCCACGTTGCTGCCGTATTGGACTGCAAAAACATGCTGGGAAAGGTTAACAGGGATAAACTCAACGATACCCTGGAAGCAAAACTGCGGGAAGACTTTTCACATACAGGAATAACCGACAAGACCGATTTTTTGAAATATATGTCTCTTAAGAATGCTTATGTCAGAGGTTACCAACCTATAGAAAAAGTAATAAAGGCGGATATCAGCGCCTCCAAAATTAATGGCTATCTGTTATTTGATATCAATAAGCTAAAGCTCAGAAACGGCAAGGTTTATCTTGACACCAAAACCGACTATATGAGCCATGAAACAATTGGTTACGGACCACCGGTGTTTGCCAAAATAATTGATTATCCGGTGCTATATACAGATATAATGGGAACCGCCGAAGGATTCTTTTGGGGTGCCAATCTGTCCGATTTTGGAGGAAGAAACCACGCCCATACAACGGCTATGAAACTGCTATCCGGAAACTGCGAAAAGGAGCTTGAACTGCCTGTATATATACACGCCAGGAAGGGAATGAACATCCAATTGTACATGGAGGGCGGAAAGATAAGCAGAGTTTTCTGCGATGGGGTAGTCTATAGATTTTAAAATGAGCGTTTTGCATCATGATCCAAAAGCGAAGGTGCATTCCTGCCGCATGCCGGCTGTCACCCAAGCTCACATACACTGTTTTCCGTACCATTGTTTTTCATTAATATATGATGTAAAATCATAGTTGACATAAACAGTATTATTTGCATACCGGAGGGCCGACCATGAGGAAAATAATAATTGTTATTTTGATTGCCGCCATTATCTGCACCGGTTTTATCGCAGCCCGTAGGTTTCTTAGCCAGGCGGGAGAGATTTTAAATGTTACCCGGTTCAACTGGTACGAATCCAAAACCTATAGTGAAATAGAAAACGGAAACAAATTTGCGCAGGAGCGGCTGAGTAAGAAATACCATGTATTTGTGAACGGTATACTCGTTGATATAGGCTATGACTGGGATGGGATTGTTTATGTACCCATAAGGAGTATCAGCGACAGCCTCAACTGGACGGTGGACTGGCTTCCCGATTTGGGAGTAATACAACTTGTAAAGGATGATCAGGAGGCCTATGTGGACATAGTAAACTTTTTCGGAAAAGGCTATGTACCACTGGACAGGCTTGAAGACCTGCTGGGCCTTGAAACGGTACGGGTCCACGGGGGAAACATAGACATAATAACCGGTGACGGTGAACAGCACTCCATGGGCCTCAGGCAGCTGGACAGGTTCAGCTTTTATATAAACGGTATGAAAATGACCGATAATGCCATTGCATACCAGGGACGAAAATTTGTACCCAGCCGGATTTTTGCATTGTCCTTCGGAAGGGTGTTCAGATACGATGCTGTTAATGGATATTCATATATAGACGACAGTAAGATAGACACAATATTTGTTAACGGCCAAGCCTATTCCACCCTTGAGCACCTTAAAGAAAATATTGATACCGCCGGAGCAGGTTTCGAGTTCAGGGAATTCGTCCTCGACACCGGGCAACTTCCGCCGGTTATCGACAAAGGCCCGGAGAAGAAGGTTGTAGCCCTTACATTTGATGATTATCTCGGAGACAAGGTATACCCCCTTTTGGACGTGCTGGATAAGTGTGATGTCAAGGCCACGTTTTTTGTGATTGGCAACAGTATAGAAAACAATGCCCATGTCCTCAGGGAGCTTATAAAACGCGGACACGAGGCAGCCAACCATACATGGGACCACTATAACAACCACACCCTTACCGACGACGAAGTGAGAACCCAGTTAATATCCACCCGTCTGGTCATTGAAAAATACGGCGGCAAAAGTGCACCCTTTTTCAGGCCTCCGGGCGGTTACTATAACGACAATATGGTCAGGATGGCACAGGACGCGGGACTGCAAACGGTGTTATGGTCACTTAATTCCACCGATGCAGACACCCGAAACAATGCAGGTGATATAAGAAGGGTAGTGACACAATGGATGCATCCCGGAGCCATAGTAACCATGCATACCGGCAGGGACGCTACAATAGACGCACTGCCTGGAATTGTAGAAAACTTAAGAGGTAAGGGATACCGGTTTGTGACAATTTCTGAGATGATAGATATGCAGGGAGGTGAATAGAATGCCAGGCAGAAAAATGATATTTGTTATACTTGGCCTGCTGCTGATACTTCCTCTGGCAGCATGTCAGACAGACAAGCCCCCGGTAGAAAACCCGCCCGTACAACCGGAGAATGATACCGGTTGGAAATGGAAGAACCTCGGGTTTGAAAATCGCAGCGTGGACGGGGTACAGGTGAGAAATGACGGAAAGGTTTTCGCCCAGTTGGAAAGCAGGCTCTATTTCCGGGAAGGAGACCAGTGGCATGCCGTCGGGCCCGATGTTGATGTTTCAACCTTCTGTGTAATTGATAAGGAAAGCGGGACAACCGTTGTTATCGCTGGAAATGACGGCAAAGTATACCTGCTCTCAATGCAAGATAACAGCTGGAATGAGGTTTCAATCCCCACCAATCCCCATCCTGTAAATATAATAGCAACCAGCCCCTCTACCGGGGATATATACGTAGGCCAGTCGTCAAAGAACGAAGGAGGCCTCTGGAAAAGCAGCGATGGCGGTATAACCTGGAACAAGCTTACCGATATTACAGTGCGGGGAATAGCTGTGCATCCCGAAAACCCGGAAATATTATATATTGTAGATAAGCTGACCTATCTGTCCACCGACGGCGGCAAAAACTGGACAAAGATGGAGACCGGCGCCAACTACGGTGCAATGATACATCCCCTTTATCCCGATACGGCTTATCTGGCCTTTTCCCAGGGAGTGGTATCGTCAAACCATGACGGGACAATAACATCCCAGCAGCGTTTCTACCTCCCGGGCGGGATGACATGTCTTAAGTTTAACCCGGCAAGCCTTAACGAGTGGGCTTTGGGTATTTGGGACTACCCTTCCGGGGTCGGAGGCCTTTATTACACATTCAACGGAGGCGCCCACTGGTTGGAGATAGGAGAACAAGTTAAAGACACCAGAATTCTGGCCCTGAGTTACGATAAGGATGGCAAAATACTTTATATGGGTACTTCCGGAAATGGGCTGTGGGCACTCAATACAGAAAGATTAAAGGAAGAATAATACATCATATAAGTGTTACAAAACAGGGGATTGTTCACGTCTGTTAAAACAGAAGAACCATCCCCTTAATAAGTGAACAATTCAAACCTTTTACGGTCTAGATATCCAGATGGTTGCCTATACCATTTTCCACCGCTTTTTTGTATATTCTATGGGCGGTAACCAAATCAAGCACCGCCATTCCGACGCATTTAAAGAGGGTTATCTCCGTTCTGTTTTCTCTTCCGCATATCTCCCCCGAGATAACCTGTCCCAGTTCTCCGCAAAAGTCCTCTTCGGATATAGTACCCTTTTGCATTGGTATTATGATGTCTCCTGCCTCGGCAAGCACACCTTCCCTGGTATCGAAATATATTTTGCCGGATCTTTTTATTATTTTCTCATCCAGCTCCCGGGCATCGGGGGTATAGGAGCCAATGCCGCTGACGTGGGCTCCCTCTTTAACCAGCGCTCCGTCAAAGACCGGCTGCTTTGAAGTTGTAGCCGTTGTTATTATATCGGCATCCATGACGGCCTGGCCGGCATTCTCTACGGGTACTATCCCTGCGTTATACCCGGTCAGCTGCTGCTGCATGTCTTTTGCAAACCTTCTTGTTTTCTCAAAATTTCTGCCCACCACCCTGACTTCTTCCAGATCCCTGACGCAAAGCATGGCTTCAAGCTGCGTCGCCGCCTGTCCGCCGGTTCCAAACAATGCCGCAACTTTGGCATCCTTTACTGCCAGTACATCGGTGGCCGCCCCCTGGACAGCTCCGGTTCTTAATTGGGTTAAATAGGTACCATTAATAATTGCAGAAACTTCCCCTGTCTTTCCGTCCATTAAAACCATCTGCGCCGGAATTGAAGGCCTTCCTATTTTAGGGTTGTTGGGAAAAACTGAAATAATCTTTATTCCGACGGCTTCAAGCTCCTCTACATAAGCCGGCATAAACAGGCTTTGTCCCTGTCTCTTTGGGATATCAAGATTAGCCCTCAACGGTACTACGCTTTTCCCCTGAGAATATATGGCCAATGCTTCCTTGGCCGCATTGATGGCATCCTTCATGGAGAAAACCTTTTTTATATCATCTCTTGTTAAGACCAGCATCCAATCACCCCTGTATATATTTTTCCAAATATGCTAGGCTTGTAATTAGCTCTAAGCCCAAAGTAAACTATATTACTCCAAATCCTTATGATTGGTTTCATGGAAAAGTAGCGCATGCTTATAATGGTTTAGTAAGGAAACTCGCCGAAGTTTCGCAGAAAATCCGTAGATTTGGCAGGACGCCAAATCAGGCTTTTCGCGCCATGGAGGGCGCATAAAATGCGTTAGGATTTTCAAGAAGCTAGGCTCAAGTTTCCTCTAAAGCATTTTCGCATAAGCGTTTTTCATGAAACATATCGAGTTTATTTATTATATAAGAATAATTTGTTTTTTTAGCTGCCTATTATCCTGAACCCCTCGGGCAGCGGATCCTCCGGGTCAAGCACTAGTTGATTAAACCCCATAATATGCGCAGTCCCGGAAACCTCGGTTATAACGGCATCATAATCCCCTACTTTTGTCTCCTCCACCACTCTTCCTTCGAAGGGTGTATCGATTATACTGTAATTGACAAGGGTATCCCCCTTTTTCAATTCTCCCGAACGGTAGTGCAGCGCAATCCTTCCGCCGGTCCCGGTACCGGTAGGGGACCTGTCCACCTGGCCCTCGGCAAAAATACATACGTTTTTGGTTATAAGCCTGTCACCCTTTCTTACCGGCGCCTCAAAGAGAATAGTTCCGTAAAGCCAGTTGACCCCCGATGTGGGATGGTTAAATTCCATTTGGGCCATAACCTTATTCTTGATTTCCATGCCAACGTTTACCAGCTTTTGGGTGTTTTCAGGAGTTACCGACAATCCTGCCTTTTTGGCATCAAGGTATACGTAAAAAGCGCCGCAGTAGGCTACATCCACCAGGATATCTCCTATGCCCTCCACATTGACGGTGATGTTTTCCTTGTATACAAAACAGGGCACGTTTTGAAACCTGACTCGTTCAACCTTCCCGTTTTTCACATCGGCATAGGCGGTAACCCTACCGGCGGGAGTGTCTATTTTCACAATGTTTTCCCCTTCCTTGGAGACAATCATCCCGGTTTCAATGGCAACCTTTGTTACGCCGATAATCCCGTGTCCGCACATGGAGCTTAGTCCCTCATTATGGGTAAATAAAACACCAAAATCACCGTCCCGGGTTACGGCGGTCACCATGATGCATCCGTACATACCACTGTGGCCCCTGGGTTCCAGCATAACCATTTTTCTTAAATGGTCGTAATTCTTAAGTACATAGTCTCTCTTTTCCAGAATTGTATTACCGCAGATTGGCGGGAAACCGGAAGTGATGATCCGCAGCGGTTCACCGGCCGTATGGGCATCAATACAGTTTATATAATGCTTAAAATTCATCACTTTTATATCTCTCCTTTCACAATCCCCCATCTTATATTCTTTATAATATTCATTATTGCAGCCATCCAAACATGCTGCAGCAGACAGAAGAACCGTCCTCGTGTCTGTCCCGTGTCTGCCTTTTGTCTGCTTTTGGTACATGCACAAAACGCAATCCCAAGTAATAACATATACTGCAGAATATTTCAGGGGGTGAAATGTACATGATGGATATTGAAAGCTTCTTCAAAGGTAAGCAGGGTACTCTGTTTCTGCTGTTGATTATTATCATAATATTCTTTGCCTTTGATATATAGCCACTGCACTGACATACAATAAGGTTAATGAATTTGGTCGGGTTTGCCCCGGCTTTTTTTTGTGCACTGCTTTCTGTGATAAAGAACCCATCGAATGGATGGGTTCTTTATCTAGTTTGCCAGCAAATACATAGCACGTGCATATATCTGTGTCATCTTGACCAAGTCGTCAATGTCTATACATTCATCCTTTTCATGGGCCAACTCTGGGCGGCCCGGGAAAAGGGGCCCGAAGGCAACTGCATTGTCAATTGCCCTGGCATAGGTACCGCCGCCAATGGAGATCAACTCGGCTTTTTCCCCGGTCACCTCCTGGTATACCTTTTTAAGCTGTTGTATCATAAAGTTGTCCTCGGGAACATAAAGCGGAGGCTGGTCGTATATATCGTCCCCTAAGGTTATCCCGGTGCCATCCAGGGCTTTCTTCAGTTGATCAAGAACATACTCCCCTTTGTATTTAATGGGATATCTTATGTTTATCACTGCTTTTCCCCCGGCCTGGTCCAGTTCAATCTGTCCCAGGTTGAATACCAGCTTGCCTGATATTTCATCCACAAAATCGATACCAAGAGACTTTCCGTCTGTTTCGGTTCCTATTTTTTGTGCCAAGTCTCTAATATATTCCTTGGCCCCTTCTCCCCCGAGGCTCACACTGTTAAGGAAAAGCAGCATCTGGGCTATGGCGTTTTGACCCTTTTCGGGGGTACTGCCGTGGGACGAAATCCCGTAGGACTTAATAGTTAACTCTCCCTGTCTGCTCTCCGACTGCATATTGTATCCGTTATCAGCGGCAAAGCTGCTAAGCCTTTTTTCTATTGCATCCAAAGCCTTTGCATCGCCGCTTTTAAGAACCGCTTCACAGTAGTCGGGCACCATATTGGGCCGGTGTCCTCCTTTGATGCTCCTGACCACCACTCCGTCACCGGCGTCCTTAGCAAAATCCTTTTCCATGCTGAATATCAGGATACCCATTTCGCTGTTAATTATGGGAAAATCTGCATCGGGGGAAAACCCGGCAACAGGCTTCTCTTCGTGCTGGAAATAATGCTCCATGCACGCCCATCCGCTTTCCTCGTCCAGGCCGGCTATAATCCTTATCCTTTTATTTAGCTTAACACCTGAATCCTTAATGGCCTTCAGAGCATACAGTACCGATATGGCCGGACCCTTGTCGTCTATCGTCCCCCGGCCGTATATCCTGTTATTTGCTATATGACCCGAATACGGCGGACAGGACCATCCATCCCCCTCCGGAACAACATCCAGGTGAACCAGAACCCCTATTATCTCTTCTCCCTGTCCATACTCGACATGTCCTGCATATCCATCCACGTTTTTGGTTTCAAAGCCCATGCTCTCGGCCAGTCCGAGATAATACAGCAGAGTATCGTTAATGGCTTTACCGAAGGGCATTCCTTCTTCCGGCTGCGCCTTAAGGCTTCTAAACCCAATAATTTTTTGGGTAGACTTAACAATATCTTTCCTGTAGTTCTCAACCCTTTGATCCAGTTGCATGGTTATCCCTCCCCTATCAAATTTGTCGGCTGTTATATATAACGCATTTAAAACTTTACATCTCCTGGCGAGTCATCCTGAGCATGGCGAAGGATCTGCCTTCAAATCAGATTCTTCGGGCTTCGCCCTCTTAAATGACAGATAAAGAAATGTAATGCTATTAGTGCGTTGTATATAATTATCATGATATCGGATTTTGCCTTGCATGTCCATATTTACTTACTCCTGCCAACCGGATAATAGTTCCCATGTACTAAGTATCAGTTCGTAGTTCGTAGTTCATAGTTGGCGGCAGGCGTGCAATCACCTAAAGCCAAGCCTTTTGTCCGCCTAATTATAAAGGGACGGTGTCCCGTCCCTATTCTCATTATTTCTGTTTGTACTGGGGCTCCTGCTTTTCCACATAATTCTGTCTGTCCTTAAGGGTTTGGACTGCCCCGTCCAGAGTCTGTGCCAGATTTTGAAAGGTCTGTTTGGCCTGCTGGTCCTGGGTCTCTATGGCAAAGGTTTTCATGCTGGCCGCTGCGCTCTGGACACCGGCTATGGCCTGCTGTAACTGAGTGCCTACCGTCAAATATACCACCTCCCCTCATAATACAATGCTCAACCCTTGGGCTTAAATATCAGTGACGCCATAAATGCAAATATTATGGCGGCGGATATACCGGCGCTGGTAACTTCAAATATACCCGTCAGCACTCCCACTATGCCGCTTCTTTCATACTCGGCCATGGCACCCTTTACCAAGGAATTGCCGAAGCTGCTTATGGGTACCGTAGCTCCCGCTCCTGCAAATTTTATAAGGGACTCATACAGACCTAGGCCGCCCAGCACTGCCCCTAGCACCACCAGTGTACTCATGGTATGGGCCGGGGTAAGCCTGAATACATCCATCATAATCTGCCCTATTACGCATATAGCTCCTCCTATAATAAAAGCCCAGATAAACTTTTCCATAATTGAATCTTCCTCTCTACATTTCTATAGACACGGCATGGGCTATACAGGGTATGCTTTCCTTCTGCTGGTAGGACATGGGTGACAATAATGCACCGGTAGCAACAACCAGCACTTTATTTAACTCTCCGTCCTTCAGCCGCCTCATAAAGTGCCCGTAAGTTACGGTGGCCGAACAGCCGCAACCGCTTCCCCCAGCCAATACCGGCTGGTTTTCTTTGTATATCAATAGCCCGCAATCTGTGAATTTCTCAATTGGAATATTGGTGCCATGCTTTCCAAGCAAATCCCCGGCAATTGCGTGTCCTACCCTTCCCAAATCTCCGGTGGCAATGAGGTCATAATAGGAAGGTTCCCTTTCCAGGTCACGGAAATGGGCCTGTATGGTATCCACTGCGGCAGGAGCCATAGCCGCTCCCATGTTAAAGGGGTCGGAAATCCCCATATCAATAACCCTTCCTATGGTTGCCGATGTAACATGGGGGCCTTTGCCCTGTCCGGCAATAAGTGCCGCTCCGGCTCCGGTTACCGTCCACTGTGCCGTAGGAGGCTTTTGTGCACCATATTCTGTGGGATATCTGAACTGCTTTTCTGCCGCAGCGTTGTGACTGGAGGTAGCCGCCAGTACATGTTCGGCCGCCTTGCTGTCAACAAGCAATGATGCAATGGATAACCCCTCCATGGCGCTTGAGCAGGCCCCGAATAGACCTAAGTAGGGTATTGCAAGGGTACGGGCGGCAAAGCTACTGGAAATTATCTGGTTGAGCAAATCCCCGCTTAGAAAAAAATTAATATCTTCCTTCTTTATACCTGATTTCTTTATGGTTGTCTCGCAGGCCTCCTCCAGCAGCTTCTTCTCGGCCTTTTCAAAGCTGTCCTGCCCCAGCCATATATCCTCATGAAGTATATCAAAATCCTCGGCCAGGGCTCCCTGTGCTTCAAAGGGCCCTCCTACCGCAGAAGAAGCTACAATTACCGGTCTGGATTCAAAGACCCAGGATTGATGTCCCTTAAGCATCTACATACCACCTAACGCTTTCACAGCAATTTTTACAAGACTTACAACAAAGGCAAAAAATACTCCGTAAGTTATTACCGGCCCCGACAACTTGAACATATTGCTTCCCACTCCCAGAACATAGCCTTCGGTACGGTGCTCTATGGCGGCCGAAGCCATTGTATTGGCAAAGCCTGTTACCGGCACGGCGGTGCCGGCACCCGCCCACTGGGCTATATGGTCATATACACCCAGGCCGGTAAGCAAGACAGACAGCATAATCATGACCGCTACGGTGGGATTTCCCGCCGTCACCTCATCAAAATCGAAATAGGTGATAAAGAACCACTGCAAGCCCTGTCCCAACGTACATATTATCCCTCCCACAATAAATGCCTTGACACAGTTAAGAAACACCGGGCGCTGCGGCTCTCTCTTCTTGGCATATTTCTGATACTGCTGCTGCGTGGGGGTAAGCTTTTTTTTCTTTTTACTGGACATTATTGTTCACCCTCTACCGTAATAGATATGGCTTTAGCTTTTCTAAAACCGTATTCAGCCTGTCGGCATTCTTCAGGTACATCAACTTGGCTTGCTGGTTTTCAGTTTCAAGTGAAAAGGCAGCTAGGTCGGCCTGGCTTTTCTCGAGACTTGCGTACAGCAATTCCTTTACCTTTGCCTGGGACAGCTGCACGGCATCATCAAAAAGGTCCAGATACAATTCCCCTGAAGAATCCACCTGCCCGATGAATACATTCTCCAGGGCTACACCTGTTTTCTCCAGTTCGCTTCTCACCCAGCGCCTGTTTAGCCCCAGGTTGGCCAGCGGCTCATCGAGGATATTCCCATCCAGGATAACTGTCTGTGTTTCGCTCCTGGGTGCAACCTTCAATTCAAGATCGTGAGGTGATACCGGTCTTTTATCCGATTTCAGCAGCACATTTATCTCTCCGGTGGTTTCCAGCAGAGCAAACTCCACATCGGCCAGGTCAAATACATTTTTAGTCCTCAGTTCCCTGAGCAGTTCTTCCCCGGTAAGTCTTGCCCGACTTAGGTTCTCTTCCATTACCTTGCCCTGTTTTATTAAAACAGTCTCCTTACCGCTCACCAAATCATGAACAGCCTTGCTTTTTAACGCGAGGTAGTCAAGTACAATGGCAAGCGCCGCCCATGCCCCGAGAGCTATCACGCCATAGACAACGTTTGTAATGATATTTACCGAGATAAGCGCCACTATCAATGAAATAACGGTATATACAACAAAGTAAAAAGGTGTTATCCTTGATGGATGACGCTTTCCCATAATCCTTATCATTACCAGTACGACAAAAAATAAGACGGAGGATCTAATCAGAATATTCAGCCAGCCCTGCATACAACCTCTCCCCTAATTGCCTTTGTATTGTGGTTCCTGTGATTCTAAAACCCGTAGCCTGTCCTCTAAATCCTTTATTATACCCTCGGTATCAACCAGCGCCTGGTTAAAGACAGCCTTTGTGCCTTCGTCCCCCGACCTGGCCCAGTAAAGCTTCATTGTACCATGGGATCCCCTTAAATCGGCCAGTGTTTGTTTTACTTTCGAACCCACTGTCATGGATCATCAACCTCCCTTTCATTATTCTTACATATACTCACAGTTTAATTCATAGCACCCCTTGGAAATACCATGCAAAATTTGCCTTGTTCCACTTCCGGATATCGATACCAATAACAAAAACCCTAAAACATGCATAGCAACGGCAAATCTTCACAGACTAATTATGCCTGACTGTTAACATTGTTAATTGTCTAACGGAATATCCCGATTGGAGGTATTAATTTGTCCATAATTCTGGTAGTTATAATACGCTCTCTGATAGCTTTCCTGGTCCTTCTGGTTTTGGTCAGGCTTATGGGTAAACAGCAGGTATCCGAGCTCACCTTTTTTGACTATATAGTTGGCATAACAATAGGTTCAATAGCCTCCACCCTTTCGGTACAGGTCAATCAAAACACGCTGGCCACACTTGTGGGAATGTCGGTATGGACCATACTCCCGATAATTCTTGCTTACTTAAGCCTGCATAATGTATGGATTCGCAAAGTGGTGGAAGGGGAAGCCACCGTGGTAATTGAAAACGGCAAAATTCTCGAACAAAACCTGGCAAAAATACGGCTTACCATAGACGACCTGATATCAGAACTGAGATTAAAAAATGTGTTCAATATAGAAGAGGTTGAGTTTGCACTGTTTGAGGCCAATGGAAGACTGAGTGTGCTAAAGAAGAGCCAGCAGCAGCCCGTGACGCCCAAGGATGCCGGGCTGGCGACCGACTATATGGGGCTGCCTACAAATCTGATATCTGATGGAATACTGCTTGAGGATGCACTAAACTCTCTTAAACTCACCAAAGCATGGCTATATCACCAATTGGGCAAACAGAATATCACCGACATCTCCCAGGTTTCCCTTGCCCAACTCGGCACCAACGGAAACCTCTATGTCGACCTTAAAGGGGATAAGCCTTACATGATAATCCCGACCAATCATCAAAAATGAGGAGGCTTATAAAATGAAAAGGAATGCTTTGCTGTTAACCTCTGTCCTTATTTTTAGCATACTGCTTTGCTCCTGCGCCGCTCTTCGCAGACCCATCGACAGCCGCAGCGGCTTTTCAAACCATCTCAGGACCATTGAGACCAACATACGCAGCGGAGATTGGGGCGGTGCTCTGGACAGCCTGGAAGAATCAAAAAAAACATGGAAGGATATCAAACCGTACCTTCAGCTTGACATCGACCACGATTATGTTAATGATATAGAAGCCAGCTTCACCCTCCTTGGGGGCTATATTGAAACACAGGAAAAGTCCCATTCCCTTGCGCTCATTCTGCTGATACAGGACATATGGGAAAACATAGGGTCAATGTAAAAAAACGTTTGAGGGAGGATACCCGGAACTTATCCAGAATAAGATGATAATGAAAGGAGATGTTAGCCATGAGCCGGGAGGTCAAAAAAAGCATTAATGGTGAAAAGAACAGCTCGGTTATAGGTGTGATATGCACAATAATAGCCATATCCAGCCTGGGCATGGCAGTTCTTATATACAACGACCAGGAGGCTTCACTGATACTGGCCATGATTCTTCCAGTCCTGTGCCTTATCAACATCATACTGGCTGTTGTTGGTTTGTATCGCAGGGATACCCAAAAGGCACTTCCCCTTTTTGGGCTGATAATAACCATATCCATAATGGGTTTTCTCATGTTCCACCTGTATGTAGTATTGAGCGAAGCAAGAAGGCTGTTCCCCGATATTTCGGGTTGGACAATACCGCTATAGAACTACTCTGCAAACCTTCGGCCAATATTTATATGCACTCTGTACATGTTTCAGCATTACCGTATTTTACTGTCCTTTCATTGTTTTTTGAACCTGTCAGGGATAGAATTAATACTCTATCCCGGTATTTTCACTGTGTTTGGCAAATATCTGCTGCTTTTCAGACTTGGAGACAAGCCTGTCTATCAACCAGGCTATAAACAATGTACCTGTCAGACTCAATATCCACCTGGTTACGGCAAAAACATATCCCAGGGAAGCCATTTCAAACAGAAACATTGGTATTTTCATTGTAGACCACGCACCTATGAATACAAGGATATTTGTAAATTTTGCTCCTTTCTTAATCATTATGGCTGCAATAGGAAAGGCCGCGTAAAGAGGCCCCGCCGCCGCCGCACCAAGAAGAATGCCAAGCAGCACTCCCGTAATACCGGATTTTTCCCCCATATATTTTATAACTTTTTCCCTGGGTACCCAAACATCCATAAGACCAATAAGCAGAAATATTGGTGGTATTACGCCCAGCATCTGGGCAAAATTCATGCCGGTGTTTTTATATACCTGCACACCAAGGTCTGGACTCTTTAGAAGTATCAGAACATCAATTACCATTACAATTATAAACAACAAATAAGGCTTAAGCTTTTTCATGATATCACCATCCCGATAATTAGTGCAACTGCAAAGGAAAACATGTAGCTTAAGACATTACGAAGCAAGGTTACCCTTTTACCGAAGTATTCTACTTCAAGCGGAACAGTTACTACCCCCACCATCATAAGGGTTGATACAAATACGGCTATTTGGGTTATTCCGGCTCCCTTTTCAAGCAGAGAAGCTGACAGCGGAAAAGCTATAAACCCGGGTATCAGGGTTATAGCCCCTATAACCGAAGTTATAAACATCCCCAAAAGTCCGGTACTGCTTCCTATAAACCTTGAGATGGTATCCGGTGATAGAATGGTAAGCGCCAGCCCCATAAGGGCAAGCACCCCTGCAAAGGCAGGGAATATGTTAAGAAAGGACTTCCAGGCCTTTTTCAGAGCCATCTTCGTTTTGCTTTTATCCTTAATATAGGAAAACAACAGGAACGAGAGTGCAAAAACATATAAAGCCGCCTCAAACAAATTTTCTTCCTCCTTTAATGCTTAATAATCTATTGATGTTCTTGGTTAAAGCTTTGCTCATATCTATCAAGAAAATGTTTAAGCTTTTTCATATTGTCCCGGATATGCGACGACCAGACGTGTATCTGCTTTATACCTCCGGGCGTAACCTTATAAAGTCTCTTTGCGGGTCCGGCACCTTCTGTTTCCCACTCGGATTCCACGCTGCCCTCTTCCTCCAGCTTACGGAGGTTCCTATATACCAGTCCCGGATCTGCCCCCTCCCCGAACCCAAACTGCTTAAGGGTCTCCATCAGTTCATAACCGTGAGCGGGTTTTTCATACAAAAGGAGGAGCATACAGGGCTGTATAAAACGCTCCATCCTTGGCCCCTGGCATTTGCAAAAATGTTTTCCTCTGCCATGACCGCACATTTGCTTCACCTCCACTTATCGTTAATAAACCTGCTATTTTAAGTCCAAGTATATATGTTATTGTCATATATATGTTCCATATTTAATAATAGCATAGCACCCGTTTCACTGCAACAATAAATTTAAAAGGAACCACAATAGTCCTATTTTACTATTAAATCACTATATACAAAAGCAAATACAGGGACCATACTGAAACACCGTACATTGGGAAACCTAATTTGGTAAACACCTATTAATTTTATCACTACCTATTGATATTCATGCAGTTATATAATAATATACGTTACATAGACCGCTATCTATATGTATAGGATCTTTGCCGATTAAACCATGCCCGGACTGAAGGCCCTATCGTCAGCGCCCGGTCAAAATCATTAAACAATCAGTAAAAAGAGAAAGGAGCATAAAAACATGAACAACCAAAACCGCCAAGACCAAAGTAACGGCTTAGGCTTTTTTGAGAAATACCTCACCCTGTGGGTTGCATTGTGCATTGCAGCAGGCGTTATCATAGGCCAGGTATTACCGGCAATCCCCCAAACCCTGAGCAGATTTGAGTATGCAAATGTATCCATACCTGTAGCCGTACTTATTTGGCTTATGATTTATCCCATGATGCTGAAAATTGACTTTTCCAGTATTGTAAGGGCAACAAAGAAACCCAAGGGTTTGACGGTAACCTGTGTAACCAACTGGCTCATCAAGCCCTTTACCATGTATCTGATAGCAGCGTTTTTTCTGAAAGTTGTCTTTAGGCCCTGGATTGGAGCCGATCTTGCCACCGACTACCTGGCAGGCGCAGTACTGCTGGGAGCAGCTCCGTGTACGGCTATGGTATTCGTTTGGAGTCATTTGACGGATGGAGACCCTGCTTATACCCTGGTACAGGTGGCAGTGAATGACCTGATCCTGCTGGTTGCATTTACCCCCATCGTTGCATTTTTGCTGGGAGTAAGCAATGTACCGGTACCCTACGATACATTGTTCCTGTCGGTGGTCCTGTTTGTTGTAATCCCGCTGGCCGGCGGATATATATCCAGGAAGTATGTCATTAACCGCAAAGGTATTGAGTACTTTAATAATGTGTTCATTAAAAAGTTCAATAATACTACAATTGCCGGACTGCTTCTCACTCTGGTCATCATCTTCTCCTTCCAGGGAGAGATTATCCTGGGCAATCCCGTTCATATAGGCCTTATCGCAATCCCTCTTATTATCCAGACATTCTTTATATTTTTTATTGCTTACTTCTGGTCCAGGGCATGGAAGCTTAAGCATAACATAGCCGCACCTGCTGCAATGATTGGCGCCAGCAACTTCTTTGAACTTGCTGTGGCCGTTGCAATATCCCTCTTCGGGTTGGAATCGGGAGCCACCCTGGCCACTGTGGTGGGAGTACTGGTAGAGGTTCCCGTAATGCTGGGCCTTGTAAGAATTGCCAACAGAACAAGGCACTGGTTCCCGCAGCAGTCTACACAAAGCTAGCCTCCGGGACACAGGTCAAAGCAGGCCGGGCGTGAAGCACTCCTATTGACAGCATGCGATACATGGCCTATTATGTAGGCAATCAATAATTTACGGGGTGATAGCATGGATTATCTTATGGAAAAGCTAAAGGCACTGTGTGACGAAAACCGTCTCAAGATACTAAAAATGCTGGCAGACAGAGAGCTTTGCGCCTGCGACTTCATTGAAAACCTTGACCTGACCCAGCCTACCGTATCCCACCACCTCAAAGTCCTGGTGGAAAGCGGCATTATAGATTGTGAAAAGAGAGGCAAATGGAGTTTCTACAAAACCAACTGTACTGAGCTCAAAAAGTTCATTAATGAACTGGACCGGCTGTCGTCTGTCCGACAGGAGGATATAAAGCTTTGCAAAACCGACTGCGACGGCCACCGGGGAAGCCATTGCAGTAACCAGACACATTAATAACCGGAGGTGGAACCCGTGATAACTGCGTTGATATCAGATATTCACGCAAACATTCATGCCCTGACCG
Source organism: Clostridium thermobutyricum (assembly GCA_016841565.1). Lineage (GTDB taxonomy): Bacteria > Bacillota > Clostridia > Ch29 > Ch29 > JAENYX01. The sequence goes on from JAENYX010000024.1 coordinate 30,210, forward strand.
CAGTCCTTGAAGACATTGAAAGAAGAGGCATCAAAAACATATACTGTCTGGGCGACCTGGTAGGATATATGCCTTTCCCCAATGAGGTCATCCAACTTATAAGGGATAATGACATTAAAACCGTACAGGGCAATTACGACCAAAGCGTGGGTCAGGATCTGATGGCCTGCGGGTGCGATTACAGCAACCCCAAGGATATGGAGTTTGCCTCCCGCTCACTGCTCTGGACACAGGAAAACATCACCGCCCCGAACAAGAGGTTCCTGGAGCAGCTGCCGCCATTTCTTGAGTTGGATATCGAGAGAAGACTAGTACTGCTGGTACACGGGAGCCCCCGTAAGAATAATGAGTATCTGTATGAGAATTCTCAGGAATTAAAGGATACGGCGGCGGTGCTTAAAGCGGACATACTGATATGCGGCCACACCCACCTGCCCTATTACAAACTGCTTAACGGAAAGCATATAATAAACGCAGGAAGCGTAGGGAAACCCAAGCATATGAATCCCAATGCTGCATACGTGGCAGCCGACATAACAAATACCGGCATAAGGGTGGAGATAGTCCAAGTACCCTATGATTATGAAAAGACTGCCAGGGCTATTGAAGCAAGCTCCCTGCCCCATGAATTCTCACAGCTCATTCGCAGGGGATAGCCCTTTTGCGGTGACAATGGACGGTTGTTTGTCACAAACATTTTTATTATCCCAATATGTCAAAGGGGGGAATAAACCGTGAGAAAAGCTAAGCTTGCATCAAAGTGGCTGAAAGATTATGCCTGGGGCAAATGGGATACCATGACAATAAAATTTGACTATATCATGAAGGGATGATGAAGCGTATTCCAAGGCCCATCGGTTTCGATGGGGAAACCAACGGATGCCGGAGACTACACCGTCTTCCAAACCGACAGCATCACATTTTTCGTGGAGAACAAAATCCTTGAGGAATACCTTGCAGACGGAAAAATAGTATTCCACCTTGATCAGTACGGGAGCTTTGAACTGGAGGTATCAGAGAACTAATATAAGAAAGAGACAGTGACCGGACTTACGGTTTGGGTACTGTCCCTTTCTGGGATATTTTTTATGTAAACTCCCGTCAACTACAGGTTAGCAGAAACGATATACCATTATGAAATGACTGACGCTGCCCAGAATTACAAGCAGGTGGAATATCTCATGAAACCCAAGCCAGTTTGGTATTATGTTTGGCCGTTTGAGCGCATATATAACACCACCGGCAGTATAAAATAATCCTCCGGCCAGCAGCCACAAAACCACAGCCAGTCCGCTGGCCCTGAACAACGGTACAATTACCGCCACGGCCAACCAGCCCATCAATAAATACACGCCGGTGTACAGCCACCGCGGTATATTCATGAAGAACATTTTCAGCACTATCCCTATTATTGCGCAGGACCATATCACCGAAAGCATGGAATACCCTACCGCTCCTCTTAGCAGTATCAGACAGACCGGTGTGTAGGTACCGGCAATCAATACAAATATCATGCTGTGGTCAAGCTTTCTCAGTACCTTCATCACCTTTTCCGAACCATTCACAAGATGGTATGTCGCACTGGCCGAATAAAGGAGTATAAGGCTGCTCCCGAATATTGAAAAGGCAACTATCTGCCATACGTCCCTGTTGACTATGGCCGTATACAGCAATACCGCCAGGGCAGCCGCTGCCAATACGGCCCCTGCCATGTGGCTAAACCCGCTGGCCGGATCTCTGAATCTCTTTCCCATTTTTAGTACCTCCAATTTAATCCTATACTTTATACTGTATACATATATCTTATTATAAAACCCCTTTCATAAACAGCGAATATCAAATATTTATTAAAATATATGCTGCACTTCATAATAAGTCCACAGACTTATAACTATGATTTCGCCAGGTGGTTTTATTAACCTGTATCCGGGTAAATAATACTAATAGAGAGAGCGTTCCTAAATACTATCAGGCCATGGCAAAGAATATGGATTTGGATACCATAAACAAGCCTTTAGAGACAAGGGATATATTATTAAAGAATAAAGGAGGAATATCATGAGTGAAATAATAAACAACCGGGAATACCGGCAAAAGGTACTTAAGGAACTCATAATGGAGCTTCATAACGGGAAAAGCCCCGGCCAGGTAAAGGAGAGGTTTGCAAAGCTTATAGAAGGAGTTACGGCCTCCGAAATCTCCGAAATGGAACAAAACCTTATTATGGAAGGTATGCCGGTGGAGGAAGTGCAGAAGCTGTGCGATGTCCATGCAGAGGTTTTTAAAGGCTCAATTGAGGATATTCACAAACCCGCCCAATCCGGCGAGATACCCGGACACCCCATTCATACGCTGAAGCTTGAAAACAAACTGATTGGAAAGTTCATAGATAAAGACCTGAAGCCCCTTATTGATGACCTGAAAGTGACCAATGACAAATCCGGGCTGGCGGCATTGAAACAGGCACTGGACCGTCTGTGGCAGATTGACAGGCACTACAGCCGCAAGGAAAACCTGCTTTTCCCGTATCTTGAGAAGTACGGTATAACCGCACCGCCAAAGGTAATGTGGGGTGTGGACGATGAGATAAGAAGCGGCATAAAGGAACTTAAGAAACTGTCGGAGGACAAAAGCGTACCTATGGAGCATCTAACCGGTAAGGCTGAAAAGGTAATAAACAAAATAACCGAAATGATTTTTAAAGAGGAAAACATCCTTATACCTATGGCGGCGGATACCCTGACCGAGGACGAATGGCTAGCGATTGCGAAGGAAAGCCGGGAAATGGGGTATACCTTTATTGATCCTCCGGCGGAATGGGTGCCCAAACATACAGACGCAGCCCGCGCTATGAATAAGGACCGGGACAACCTTCAAAAGGGAAGTATCAAGTTCGAGACCGGCATACTAAAACAGGAGGAAATTGAGTTTATGCTGAGCACCATGCCGGTAGACATTACCTTTATCGACAAGAACGATACGGTGAAATTCTTCTCCAATAATGCTGACAGGATTTTTGCCCGCACCAAAGCGGTAATAGGCAGGACGGTACAAAACTGCCATCCCCCTGCCAGCGTGCATATAGTAAACAAAATGCTGGAGGATTTCAAGTCGGGAAAAAAAGACCACGAAGACTTTTGGATTAAGATGGGCGAGCTCTATGTGTATATCAGGTATTTCGCGGTGCGAAACTCCGGCGGCGAATATCTGGGTACAATGGAGGTAACACAGAATATCAAGCCTATACAGGAAATACACGGTGAAAAGAGGCTAATGAGCTAAGAAAAACAGCATCAGCCAAGCCATTGCCCCCAGGATTATAGCTAACGCTATGCAATATTTCAACGTCCTGGCTATAACCTTTCCCTCGCTTCCGTTCAGCCCCATGGTAGAGGTTGCTATTATTACCTTTGCCGGGGCTATCATACTGCCTATTGAACCACCCGCAGTCTGAGCCGCTGCGCTTATAAGGCTGCTAACTCCCAGCAGCTGTGCTATCTGAACCTGGAACGCTCCGAACATTACATTGGAGTTAATATTGCTCCCTGTTATAAAAGCCCCCAGCACTCCCACAAGGGGCATGAAAACGGGATAGATAATTCCCATGATACCAGCTACACCCTTTGCAAGGGTAAATATCATTCCGCTTTCAACCATCATAAAAGCCATCATAACCATAGATGTTGTTGCCACTGCCGAGCCTAGACCGCTTTTTATCACATTTTTCATAACAGTGCCAATGGAGCCCTTGGGCCATACTCTGGCCCGGCTAAAAACAATAATGCCTGTCACTCCGGCATAAATCAGCAAAGCTCCCGTATGGCCAAACAGGGGTACGGCTACGGAAGCCCCGGGCTTTGTTACCCAGCCCAGCCCCGTTGAGTACTCTCCGAATTCCAGCATAACAGTAGGCAGACTTAATAAGAACGCTTTTACAGGCTTTATAAATTCCACCAAAGCAATAATGGCTATTAATGAATAGTACACAGAAAAGGCCTGATTGAAACTGATTTTGGATTTGTCAGGTACTCCATCCGGAATATCGGGAATTGGCCTGAAATCCTTAACGGATGTTTGTCCTGAAGCCCTGACCATGGTTAACCGGGAATATACGGCCGTAGCTATCATGCCTGCAATCCCTGGAATAATAGTGGCCAGGCTAACCTCCCACATTGATACCAGAAACTGTGTAGCCGACATGCACAACGAAATCAGAATTATTCCCTGCCAGTTTTTCCTGATGGTCTTAAACCCTCCATAGCAATGGACGGCAAAAAGTGTGCAGAAAACTCCCGCCGTTCCGGTATAGACGGCTGCCCATGGTGCAAGCTGGGCGCTGTTTAAACCGGATACCTTCTGGATGGTTGCATACGCCGCACCCATGTCTCCAAAGGTGACAGCCCACGAATGTCCTATTAAAGGCACTGCAATAGAAATAACCGGTGAAAAACCAAGACCGGCAAGTATTGGGGCTGACACAGCTACCGGTACTCCAAAACCTGCGGCGCCCTGCAGAAAAGTCGGGAAAGCCACGCCAATCATAATTATCTGCAGGACCCTGTTGGAAGTCAACTCGGTAATGGTATTACTAATTACTCTTATTCCCCCTGCCTGGTTTACAACATGGTAAACAAACAAAGCGCCCCAGATTATGTACAGCACATATAAGGCCATCACCAAACCCTTTGTATTGGAAAAGGCCAGGACTCTGTAATTGGCCTTGAATATCCATTGCGCTATAAAAAACGCTGCCAGCCATCCTGTGGGGCCTGCTCTGGAAGCACTCCATTTGAAGCCCAGCATAAGAAACAGGATTATAAGAACAGGCAGTATTGCCATAATCCAATTAACAAAACTGATGGGGAGTTGCACTTTTTATCCTCCTACCGGTATCGGATATTTACCACCGACTGGTTGCATCTATTCTATCATACAGGGACTATATAGTCAGATATTTTCATTCTTTTCAATACGGATTCAGGCAGCATCATAGATATGTAGACAACCCCGCTTACCCGGCCAATGTCCACAGAACCTGCCACTGTAGCCCTGTTCTTCAGCTCACTCCTAATCAAGCCGGTTATGCTTTCAGCCCTGTCCAATGCGTTTTCAATTGCATTATTAAGATCCTCACCGGTCCCTACAAACTGAACGGGAAATGATTTTTCTCCCACATTAAAGCCATATTTTGATGCTAGCCGGCCTATTATCTCATTTTCTGCATCGGTAATTGGCCTGAAGTGATATGCCATCATTTCAGTTGTCGGAATAATAATGGGGCCGTCAATTTTCAGTCCTTTAAGCAGGTTAACTCTCACTGTTACCTGAGCTGTGACATCGGCAGTGTGTCCGGCCAGTTCTCCATTTCCCTGAATGGAATGCACATCTCCAAAAAATATACCTCCGCCCTTAACTTTAACAGGAACAATAACTATGCTGCCCTGGCCAACCGTGTTGATGTCCATATGGGCATCGGTAAGATCATCCTTGGTAATTGTTCCAAAATCCCCCGAGCAATTAATGGCTTGAATCAGGTCGCCCGAATTCCTTGAAGACGGCACCGCTTTCAAGGGCATTGACCCTATATTTCCAACCATGCATCTAACTCTGGTGACCATATTCAGTATATCGGCTTTGGCCAGAACCGTGGCGGGATGCTGCCTTGACCCTTTAGGAAGCAATTCTTCCGGTGCGAGTGCAGCAATACCATTGGCAACATCCTGTGGTATGCTGACACCAATCCGTCTTTGCCCATCAAATACAAGGGTGTATCCATTTTCTATGGACTGAGGCAGCACGCTTTCTCCACAATTCTCACATCTTATGGCATTCTCGCCTACACCCTCAACATAAGTCCGGGGGTTAATGGCTTTGCATTTGGGGCAGACAGCGTTAACTGTAGGATCAGTAATAAACCTTCCGTCTATTTTTTTGCAGGTCCCGGATGAAGAATAATCAGATAGGATGCTAATCTTCTTAATGCTAATTGCGATGGCATCCCCGACATCAGCGTTTTCAACTGCCACAGGTCTCGTAACCTCATGTCCGCTTTTTATGGATGGAGTTATCATTGGCCCCCAACACCCCGGAGGTACCACCGCACAAATCTCCGAACCACTTGCTATGGGTCCAAGCATTTCTTTATTCGGATCTAATACGTCTACAAACTGGTCTATATGATAGACAGACACAATCCAACCTCCCTAGAAACTCTAGTTAATTTACCATGATAACCATATAATGCTGATTATATTATGCATGTTATCATCTAAAACAATAATACTTTCAAAAACCAGCGACTATAGACATCCATTCCATAGCCACTGGCTTTTTACAGTAGACCACTTAAAGTCTTACGGTTTTTCTGCGTATTCTATTTCTTTACCGCACTTCGGGTGAAACCGAAATATCTTTCGTTGACATCATCGGATGCAGTCGGTGTAACCTTACTGACAGCAACCATTAATACCATTGAAACAAGCATTCCCCAGATTAACGGGTCAAACCCAAGGGGTCTGGGAATCTTGAATACATACAGCACAATCAATGTCAGAAAACCTCCCACCATTGATACCATTCCTCCCATAGCGGTGGCCCCTTTCCAGAACAATCCCATGATAATAGGCATTGTAAAGGAAGCAGCAAATCCGGATATGGCAAATATTACGATGGCCTGGAGGAATGCAGGGGGATTCAATGAAAGCAGCAGCACTACCAGCCCTACAATAAAGGTGGTGGCATAACTGAGCTTCTTGATAACTTTTTCATCAACATTGGGATTGATATTCCTTTGATATATATCCCTGATAGCAGCCCCGCTGACCGAGAGCAGCAACGAATCCACAGTGGACATAACCGCTGCAAATGGGGCCGCAAGCATAATTCCTGCCAGAAACTTTGGCGCATGTGTTATAACCACCAAAGGCAGCGCCTGGTCCGCAACCTCTATATTTGGCATCAGAACCCGCCCTGCAATAGAGGTCAGGAAAAGACAAATAAACCAAGTAAAGGTGACCACGCTGACCACAACCCCCGCCCTTTGAACCGATTTTACATCCTTGACGGTGAACAGTCTTACCAACACGTGAGGCTGTGCCATAACCGCCACTCCCAGGACAAAGAACATGGATATTGCCATGGGGAATGGAAGCCAGTTCTTAGGACCGGGAGGTACCATTAGATTGGGGTCCTGCGAGAGAAGAGAATTGCTGATTGCGGCTAATCCACCGGCTTTTGCTACGATAACCACAACGATAGCCATAGCTCCTCCCACCATCAACAGCCCCTGCAGTATATCGGTATATGCAACTCCGCGGACTCCGCCTATCGAAGTGTATAATCCCACTATTACCGCAAATATCACTATACCCCATACGTATGGTATGTTTAACGTTACTTCCAGTATCCTTGCTGCGGCAACAAACTGTGAAACCATATATGCCGAACCGAATATAAGAATAATCAACGCTGCCAGCAAGCCAATATTTTTGCTTTCGTATCTGTCAACAAACAGGTCCGGTAAAGTCAGACAGTTTGAATCTCTTGAAATATTAGCTACCCTTCTGCCTATTGAGATTAGGCCAAGTATACCCAGCAAACCTGCTGCCGCTTGCCACAACAGAGCTGTCCAGCCGTATGTATAGTAATAGGCAGGCGTCCCTATAAAGGAGCCTCCGCTTGTCCACGCCGTTGCCCAGGTAAACGCCACCAGCCACGGGCCGAAAGAGCGGCTTCCTACCCAATATTCTTCTGTAAATGATGCAGCGGATTTTACCTTACTGTGAGCCATGTAACCTAAAAGTATGAGTGCTACCAGATATATAAAGAAGGTAATGTTAATAGTTGCCGAACCACCCATTATCTATCGCTCTCCTTCCATAAAGAATAATCCATAGACTACAGTAAATATGACTATTCCTAACCAGGGAATGAGAACTCCCCAAAATATCCAATCCGGAAAACCCATGACCAGTTTTACGGTATGCGGGTCCCTGCCATATGCCATAATATAACTTACCAAACACGATATGAATATAAACAACGCACCTGCCAGTGCTGAAATCTTAAACTCCTTAAGGGCTAAATTATATCTTTCTTTGTTTTTTTCCATACTGGACATAAATATTTTCACCCCTTTTTAATAATACGAACCCGATTGAAAAACTCTTAATTGTTACTAATCTATTAGTCCTGATACATACACTGATACTTGGTCTTCTTCCAAACAGTATTAGAAGTTTTCTCCGTTAAATGTTATAATTGTGCTGGTCGCCCTTTTTAGTTATTTTGGTTGGCTGGCTTCCACCGAAGACTATTTTGGGCGATCGACTGCATTCTTACAGTTCTTTTTAAGTTCCATATCAGCCTACTCGTCAGCCACTATAACCCATTTTGACCGACACCCTGTGCGAATATTCCAGTATAAGCTTCTTGCAGTTTTTTAACTTTTCATCAGTAAAGGTATGTTTAAGTCCCGCAATAGCCATTCCTGCTATAGCCTTACCCAAGTGATTAAATATCGGCGCTCCGAATGCCAATACGCCAATATCCACCTCTTCATCACTAATCGAATATCCATTTTCCCTGATGCTATTAGTTTGGGCAAGTAGATCTTTCACAGAAAGGGTTTTGTGAGTGAATGAATCGACTTTCATATGAGCTACAATATCTTCAATATCCGCAGGCTCCAGGTGGGCAAATAATGCTTTAGCTGCAGCACCACCGTAAAACGGAGTGCTTTTTCCTATGTCGCAGTAAAATCGGACATTCTCCCGTCCATCGACGCGGTCAATGAAAATGAAGTTGTTGTTTGTCCTGATTCCCAAAGTCACCGTCTCACCGCAAGTATAAGCCAGTTCTTTGATAATGGGATGGGCTACTTCACGCAAATCCAAATTTTTGAGCACAAGATTGCCCAATTCAAGCAGTCCGAAGCTCAGTTTATACTTTTTGGTTTCAGGATTCTGTTCAATCAGATTTCTCTCTTTTAAAGAATACAGTATCTTATACGCTGTACCTTTATTGATCCCGGTTATTTTACTGATTTCGTTCAGTCCAATCTCTTCACAGTTTTGACTCTTCCATAGGAAAAGTATATCGAGAACATTATTTGTTGAGTTAAGCGGCCTCATGTAAATCACCTCCTCGCCATAATGGTTGTATATTGCAACCATTAGTTATTATATATAACCTCTTGTGCATTATTATAGAATATTCCGGATTTGCTGTCAATAGAGTAAATACTTTCTTATTATGAATGCTACCCTTTCTTCCTATTAGATCCTTGCGCTGCACATTCCACTCACCAATGCCTCTTCCTTGAGTATAATGTGTATAGTAAATTGATTGGTTTTTGGGCCGAACTTTTTGGACTGAAGGCCTTCCATGTTGCAAAAAAAAGGACAAGTTAGTCGGTGCCAGCTGTTTCACTCCTGCCCCTGAACAATTGACCTGTCCCACGTTTATGTTTATTTATCTCCATTTCTAAGACTATATAGTACAGTATCTGTAATTGAAAACAAGGCTATTATTACAATGGTACTATACCATATTATGGTAAACAAATATAATCTGTTTCCTTGAACTACGCAATAAAAATACCCGGCTGTTCCTCCTATCCCTGTTAAATAGGCTCCTATTTGAAGTATTATTATTTCTAAAGGAACAATGCTAGCTTTTTTGACAAATAATAGCCTGCTTAACCAGGTCGGAATTGAAATTCTCATCATAGAATATTCCATCCTATTTTGCGAAGCTACATAAAACCCTGTTAGCCACATTATAACAAATACCAGCAAAATTACTCTCAATCCATAGCTCATCTTATTCCCCTTATAGCACCTCCAACTGTTGCAACCCCTACGTTTTTCCAGTTGACCTGACCCGTTGTTATATACTCTGTTCCTGCCGTTACTACTCCACTAATTATTGCTCCTGTTAATGCACCAGCAGCCATGGTAATAGCTAATAATGGTATATCCCCGCTGGGGTCTATATAATTTATCGGGTTGTTTTCTACATATGTATACCTGTTTTGGCTTAAGGCCGTAAGAGGTCACCCAGGTAGCTGTCCCTTGATACAAAGCTGCCGACGCCGGGGTCGTAATGCCTTGCCCTTAGGTATATAAGGCCGCTATAGAAGTCGTGGGCTTCTCCGGTAAAGCCAAAGGGTACGTGAAGCAGCTCTTCCTTATGCCTGTTAAGTAGAAGCTTACCTGCTGCCTTGGGCTCACCGAAGGGCTCGTATATAAACTTATTCCATACTTCACCATCGCCGTTTACAAGCTGGGTAGCGCTGCCCAGTCCGTCGTAGAGGTAATACAGCGGGTCAAACCTCTCAGGCTGCAGGCCTTCCAGGTTACAAGAAAAAGGGACAGGTAAAATACATCTGATGCTCCACTCCTGACCCTGAACAATTGGCCTGTCTCTCTGTTCGTTTGTCCTTCTATGTCTTCAGCATTCTGCTTTCTACTCT
>JAENYX010000025.1:0-2343 GCA_016841565.1 Clostridium thermobutyricum
CCGTCCCCGTGTCTGTCCTCATGCTAAAAGCCCCGTCCGGGGTAGACGGGGCTTTTAGCGGATTATAAAGGGGTTAATAAAGCAGTATAGGGGTAATGATTTCTACTTACTGTTAACATTATACCTCAAAAAACAAAGAGTTTCGCGCAAAGTTTCGCCAAAACGACTTTTATATGTCTAAAAACGACTTTTAGCTTGTTCAGATGGAATATTAGCTAATCAAGGTTTCCAAATCACTAATCCTGGAATAAGAGATAAGCGCTTCCTTTTCAAGGTTTTTAAACTTAATTGTATATACCTTCCTGCCGTAGCTGGCAATACGGTCGACATAGTGAATATTTACAAGGTAGCCCCTATGGGATCTGAAAAACATACCCTTGTCCAGACGCTCCTCCAGACTGCTTAGCGAATCATAGGTCTCAAAAACCTCCTTGCCCGTATATATGCACGATTTGGCGTCATCCCTCTCCACCATGATTATTTCATGCTGATCCAGGAATATTATCTCATCACGGGTCTTTATAACAATTCTTCCAATTCTGCTATGCGGGGGAATCTTTATCCCTATATCCCTGTCATCCTTAATCTTCATAATATTGGTGATTGTCTTTACTACCCTTGCCCTTTTATAGGGCTTGACAATATAGTCATATACGTAAAGCCTGTATGCATCCAAAGCATATTCTGCAAAGGCTGTTGTAATCACAGTAAAAACATCCGGGTTGATGCCTTTTATTATCTCTATGGTGCTCAAGCCATCCATACCCGGCAGCCCTATATCCATGAACACTACATGGGGAGACAGCTTCTTAGCCATCGCCACTGCAGCTGTGCCGTCGGGCGCATGCCCCACAACCTCTATCCCTTCTATTTCCTCCAGAATACCCCTAAGGTATATGGCGTTTTCGACCTGATCCTCACAAATAAGTATCCTCAGCATAATTTTTGCCCCTTTTACAATATATTGCCACATCCATACAAGTTATTGAGGTGGACTAAAGTCCACCTCAATAACTTGCTTTTACTTCTTCAGCGCTTTGGGAGTCTCGGGCTGGTACAACAAAGTAAAACTGGCGCCGCCGGCAAATGCTGCTGCTACTAGTGCCAGCAGTGTGGTTAGAATGGTAAATATATTAGCTTTTTTCATCCTTAACACCTCCTTGGACTAAGCTTTTTCTCTATGAATTTTGCCAGCCGGTAACCGGTGTCGGTGAGAGTAATGCTCTCCAGCAAAAGTCCGGTTACAAGGCTGTAATGATACCACGTAACATAACCCTTTAATAATAAGTCCAACACAAGGCCTGCCAGTATTATACCGGCTGCTGCCAAGGACCCCCTGCGGAACTTTGGCAGTTCCTCCTCGGTAATAAGCCGGTTTGGGTTATCCCTGGGTGAATACCTGTAAACGCTGTATATTACAAAGAGGCTGCCTGCAATTATGTATGCTTTGCCCGTAAAAACGGAACCGTAAGCCATATAACGCGCAGCAAACCCGCCGGACACTAACATTAGTACGCTTGAGACCAGACACCTTTTATAGGTGGAAAAATGGACGCCTCCTGCCAAGAGTCTTATAGCCACAAACACTGTAGACACCACCAGTATTTCCTTTAAAATCCCAAGTAGAACTCCTGCAATAATAATAAACACAAACTCCAAAGCAGTTCCCAGTATCCCCTGCAGGCCGTAGCTGATAACCTCCAAGTCTGCATCTTCCCGGGCGCTGCGCCGCACTATGGCACCGGCAAGCCTGTCGCAAATATTCCTCATATTATACCACCTTCACCGGGGAAGCTCAACCAGTATCCGTACTCCTGTTTCGGGCTGGCTTGCGACTTCTATTTTCCCATTATACATATCGACAATACTTTTTACAATATTTAGACCCATTCCCCTATTATTTCCTTTTTTCGTGCTGGTACCCGGTACAAACAGCCTGTCCATAACCTCCGGTGCTATCTGCCCGGGATTTCTAACGCTAATATAAATCCGCCCCGCATCACAGTACATTTTTAAACTGACCGTCTTGGGCAGTCCCTGTTCTCCCGCCACCGCCTCAATGGCGTTATCCAGCAAATTCCCTACTATCCGGCATAGGTGCATGGGCTTAATTCTTCCGCCTTCTATATCCCCCTGCACGTCGTAATCCAACTCCACGCCGCGGCCTTTGGCCGAATTGACCTTAGAGCTTACCAAGGCTCCAACAGCCGGACACTGAATGCCCAGGATATTGTTAATTCCTGCCGCCTCATCCACCAGGTCCTTCAGGTATGCAATGACCGCCGAAAGCCTGTTATCCTGGGCCAGCATATTTACTACCTGCAGATGGTTGTTGAAATCATG
>JAENYX010000025.1:2443-40230 GCA_016841565.1 Clostridium thermobutyricum
ATATCCGGCTTTAATCCGGTCAGGGCAAGTCCCATCAGCATTATCAAAAACGCCTCAGGAATACTAATAAATACCACTACCTGCCAAGGCATAACATCCATAACCATTACCCCCTAAAAAATCTTTTCCGTCTGTCTAGGATATTTCCTGAAGGTCAGCCTTTTCTTTATCCGAAAGCACTCTTTCAATATCCAGAATAATTATCAGCCTGCCCTCAAGTTTACCCACGCCCCTGATATACTGCCTGTCCATTCCTCTGCTAACCGTCTCGGGAGGCTCCTGTATACATTCGGTTTTCAGTCTCAGCACCTCTTCCACCTGATCCACCATGAAGCCCACCTGACGGTCCCCCGTTCCGCCTATGTTAACTATTATTACCCTTGTAGAATCCCCCGTTTCTTTGCCTCCAAGCTTAAATCTTCTGTTCAAATCCAGAATGGGTATTACGCTGTCCCTGTAGTTGACAATACCTTCCACAAAATCAGGGGTATTTGGTAATTTTACCGTTTTGGGATATTTTATTATTTCCTTTACACCAAGTATATCAATTGCATATTCCTCCTGACCCAGCCTGAAAACCACCAATTGTTTTTCTGACATGCCCTGCCTCCTTCCCAACATATTAATCTAATTATACCATTGCTTAGCAAAAATTTCTCTAACTAATGATGTCGAATTTTTAACACAAAATTGTTTAGTATACCAACCTCTGGCCATCCACAACCAACCTGCCGTTCTTGATAACCTTGTCCACATGGTTTATCCCGAAGTGATAAGGCAAATAATCTATATTTGGAACGTCCATTACCACAATATCGGCCTTCTTGCCCACCTCTAGACTCCCTATTTCCTTACCCCGGCCAATGGCATGGGCACCATTTATGGTAACGGCGCACACAACTTCTTCGGGAGTCATGTTCATTTTCAGACATGCCAGGCTTATTATAAACTGCAAATTCTCTGTTGGGCAGCTCCCCGGGTTGTAATCGGTAGCCAAAGCCACGGCAAGACCTGCCTCTATCATATCCCTTGCCCTTGCATACTTGCTCATATACAGGTTAAAGGATGTACCCGGCAGCAACGTGGCAATTACCTTGCCGTCCTTCATTCTTTTCAGTCCCTTTTTCGATACGGCGACAAGGTGTTCGGCCGATACCGCTTTCAATTCACCGGCAAGCTCGGCTCCTCCAAGGGATTCTATTTCATCGGCATGGATCTTCAGTTTATACCCCATCTCTCCTGCCCTTGTGAGAAGCTTCCTGCTGTCTTCAACCGAAAATACACCCTTTTCGCAGAATACATCGCAAAACTCGGCCAGGTCCATTCTTTTTACGCAGGGCATCACCTCTTGTATCAAAAAATCTATGTACTGTTCCTTTTTGCCGTCATATTCCGGCGGCACCGCATGGGCACCCATAAAGGTGGAGACTATATCCACGGGATGCTGACCGTCAAGCTTCCTGGCTGCCCTCAGACATTTGAGTTCATCCTCCAAATTCAGCCCGTACCCGCTTTTGGCTTCTATGGTTGTAGTTCCATGGGCAAGCATTATGTCAAGACTCCTTCTTGCCTTTTCCATAAGCTGACTTTCGGAGGCCTCCCTTGTTGACTTTACGGTACTGAGTATGCCCCCTCCCCTTTCAAGTATTTCCAGATAGGGCACTCCTTCCAGTTTGAGGGCAAGTTCCATCTCCCGGGATCCCCCATGTACCAGATGGGTATGAGAATCGACAAGTCCCGGAAGTACTGTCTTCCCCATCGCATCTATAACCAAAGTATGGTCATCTGTTTTAATCTCCCGCGGAACGGAACCTTTGCCAATTCCCATAATCCTGTCTGCAGAAATGGCAACCCAGCCATCCTCCATGATTATATCATAGGACATTTCCTTGCCCCTTCGTGGTCTGTCGCAGCCTGCACAGGTAGCCACCTGAGATGCATCCTTGATTAATATGTCTATCTTCATTTTACCCCTCCCCCAATCCAGTTGGTAACAGCCAGTAACCGGCCGCCACTTCCTGCAGCCGTATTCTGCACTGCGTAAGCTATACATGGCCTGTAAATCTGTCAGCCGGAGACATTCGTTCAAGAAATGAAATGTGTAATACCAGATGTGTAAATATAAAAAATGCTGAAAACCGATATAAGAACCCTGCCTCGCCTCTCTGGTTCCCACATGCAAATTGCCCTGTCCCCATCTCTTTAACTATTAAATTTCGCTTTATTTTCACATTTTCCTTCTTTATACCTTAACTCACTTTGGGTTATATGGCAATCCATCTATTTAAATTTATGCACCGACAGGGGCAAGTATACCCTTGTACCCTTTTCCACCCTGCTCTCCATAAGACTCACCGAAGTAACATCAATATTAACCGGCTGCAGTCTGTCCATCTCATAGGGCTGTCTGGTTAAAAATACATCTCTTGCAAGGGTAATATGGGGAGAAAACCTATTTTCCGGTTTATACCCAAGCTCCACCGCCTTGTCCTCTACATACTCCCTAAGCCCCCTAAGAGCCTCCGTCTGCCCCTGGGTATCCAGCCACAAGACCCGTGCCCTGCCGGCCCGGGATCCTCCAAAAATGCCCACACAGCCGGTAGTCAGTACGAACTCCCTTGTTCGTGCAGCCGCTTTGTTAAGCAAATCATACAGCGCATCTATTTCCTGTTCCCGGGTTTGACCTATGTATTTGAGGGTCAGATGATAGTTCTGCTTGTCTACCCATCTCCCTCCCCTGCATGTCGGTCTTATTCCTGTCCTGACATACCGGCAGATTTCTTCTTTACAGCAGTCATCCAGTTCTATAGCAATAAATACAACCATATCTGCCGCCTCCTGTCCAAATCTTATTGCCAAAAACCCGTCCCCTGTCGGGTGATTGTGCCCAGGGTTTTCCAATACTTCTACCTAAATTATAACAGTTTATGGCCATGGATATAACAAGTAATATGATTAATTAATAAAAAGGATTCTGGCGTTTTATGTAGAAATAGTATTCATATATGCTATGGAGGGATTTGCTTTGAAAAAGGCCATACATAAGAAAAGCCCTGAGTTTATTACCTTCAAAATTGTCAGAGGTACCGAAGAGAGTACACGGACAATAAGGCTTCCCAGGATTGTTATCAATCTGATGCTTAGCCTGCTGGCAACATATCTTGTATTTGTAATGGTAATGACTTATATAACAGGGGATCTAAGCTTTACATATCAACACAGACTGCAGGATATAAAGGAACTGGAGGCAATTAACACAGACCAGCAGCAGGAGATTACAACCCTGAACTCTATTACCGCCGAAGTCCGGGAAAAGCTGAAATCCCTTGAAGACATAGAAGCAAAGGTTAAAGAGTTGGTAGGAATAGATGATTAGTGAATTAATAATTCAAATAAAAAACTATCAAGGAGGTAAACCATGTTTAGCGGCAAAAAAGATGACAACACTCCCAAGTATGATAAGGTGGATACTCTGATCGGAAAGACCACAGTATTCAACGGCAATATGGAAGCAGAGGGAACGGTACGGGTTGAAGGAAGCTTTGAAGGCGAATTAAAAGTCAAAGGTGATGTTGTACTGGGAGACAGCGGTAAGGTAGTGGGAAACATAATGAGTACAAATGCCCACATAGCAGGAAGGATTGAAGGCAACGTAAAGGTAAAAAGCCAGCTTCACCTGACTCCGACGGCCTATATAGGCGGTGACATTGAGGTTAGCAACCTTGTGGTTGATGAAGGTGCAGTCTTTACAGGTAAATGTATAATGGGGAGCAAAACAATAAATTCTGTTGATGCGTATAAAGATTCGTATAAAACAGATGCTAATGCAAGCGGAAAACAGGTACCAAAACAATAGGGCCTATGCCCTTTTGTTTTGAAGCCTTACAAATACAAAACCGGGCGCCAGGAATCGGAATTCTTCTGCATTAGCATGGAAAGGATAGTATATGGCGAATAAATTCGACACTTTTAAGAAGCTGTTAATTTCCGCTTTTCTGGTTTTTATTACAGGCCAGATATATATATATCCTTTCGGTACGGATTTCCGTTTTTCCCTGAGCCCTGTGGTATTTACATTCGTACTGCTGTATTTTTCCCGCCTGCCAATTATCAGGTCGGCTTTTGTGATTGCATTTTTCGTGTTTACCGGTAGATTTACGCTGGAATATCTTAACCGGAGCATGCCGATAATAGATATAATTATTAAACATTATCCCGGAGGCATGTTCTATTTTGTAAGCGGTCTGCTTTTTTATCTGATGGATATTCGCAGGCATTCTGAAAAACCGCTGCTTGCAATAATACTGCTGGCAACCATTGATACCATGGCCAATGTAATAGAGCTTGTTATGCGAAACCAGATAATGCAGGATTTTTCCATAATCATGTCAAGCCTTCTTCTGGTTGCGCTTCTGCGAAATTTTATAGCCGTACTGATGTACTGGTCCATCAGGCTGTATAATGTTTTGATACTTAAAAAAGCCCATTATAACAGATATATTGAGCTTCTGTTGTTCATATCAAACCTTAAAGCAGAGCTGTTCTATCTCAGAAAGTCAATGCAGAATATAGAAACGGTTATGAGAAACAGTTATGCCATGTACACGCAGATTAATGATATGGAAGACACCGGCCGGCATGATGACCTGCAGCCATATAAGAAAAAAGCCCTGTCCCTGGCCAGGGATATCCATGAAATAAAAAAGGATTATCAGAGAGTTATTACAGGCATGGAGAAACTCCTGCCCAATCCTGTTGAAAGTGAAAAAATGACCCTGGCGGAAATATTTGAAATAATGAGGAATAACAGCAACAGGTATATCGAGAGTATTGGAAAAAAGACAAAGCTGAAGCTGCAGTCCCACAATAAGCTTATGATAAAAGAATATTACTCCCTGGTTTCAATACTCAACAATTTGATATTTAATGCCATAGATGCCACCGACGAAAATGGTGATATTACAGTAACTGAGTACAGCCACGACAACAATCTTATAATAAAGGTAACCGACAATGGCACAGGCATTCCGCAGGACCATCTCAAGGTGATATTTGAACCGGGCTATTCGACAAAGTACGACCCGGTAACGGGTACCATGTCAACAGGTCTGGGACTTACCCACGTAAAGTCCATGGTGGAGCATTTGAATGGAAGCATCTCGGTGGAATCTATCCCCGGGAATAATACCACCTTCATAGTAAGCATACCGTTGGTCCAACTAACCGGTAAAGGAGAGCGAATGGAATGCTAAGTTTTTTTATTGTAGACGATGACATCAGCGTAAGAAAGGTATTATCCAACATAATCACCTCCAAGTATCTCGGCAGGGTAATAGGTGAAGCTGAGGATGGACCTACTGCATATCAGAATATACTTGAAATCAACCCTGATATTGTATTGATGGATATGCTGATACCGGGCAGCGATGGTATCGAAACAATCAGAAAACTGAAAGAGGCGGGTTGCAGCAGTTATTTCATAATGATATCCCAGGTTGATGCAGAAGATATGATATCCATGGCCTATAAAAGCGGCATAGAGTTTTACATACATAAACCCATAAATGTAATTGAAGTCCTTTCTATAATAGAAAGAGTCCATGAGATGATTAAACTGAAAAAATCCCTCACAATTATACATCAAACGGTAGAGGGACTAAGTCCCAGGGATGGTGATACCGCCGGCAATAAGTATAACTCCCCGGACAGGTCTATTGATTCCATCCTTTCGGATCTTGGCATTACCGGTGAGGCGGGCAGCATAGACATAAAAAAGATAGTTGAGATAATACTTCATAAAAAAAACACTTCGGGAGAGTATTATAATTATAGATTAAGCAACATGTATGAGCTGCTCAGCAAGCACTATTACAGCAAAGAGAAAGCAGAGCAGTCCTCGGCCGGTATAAAAGCCATAGAACAGAGAATAAGAAGAGCTGTATCCAAAGCACTTCAAAACATAGCAACAATGGGTATAGAAAACCCAAACGACCGTAAATTCACAAGATATTCCACCTCCCTTTTTGATTTTAAAGAAGTAAAACAGGAAATGGACCTGTTAAGGGATAGGTCATGCTATCATGGAAAGATAAACGTTAAAAAGTTCCTTGAGGGAATTATTCTCCAGTTACTAAAAGAGTAAAAAACCGACATCCAATCATGTCGGTTTTTTAGTATCCTGTTTTGCCGGATGCCCGGTACCTGCTAGCTGACTGCTCCGGCTCCTGTGTCAAGCCGCTGGTTTGCCGCTTTCCTCTTCTGAATAACAACCCCAACCAGTAGGATTGCAATCCCAATCATATCGGTATAGGTGCCGGGGATAACCATCAATAGTCCCCCTGCAAAGAATATTATGCGTTCAAAGAATGACTGATTGGTGATGAGGAATGCCGATACTGCCGAAGCCACCCCTATTATACCAATAACCGCTGTTACTCCAATAATAATCATACTGCCGATATTAACATCAATCATTAAAAGCTCTGGGTTATAAACAAACACATAGGGTACCAGAAAAGCTGCAATGGCCAGCTTAAAGGCATTAATTCCCGTTTTCAAAGGATTTGACTTGGCTATGCCCGAACCCGCAAAAGCCGCAAGTGCAACCGGAGGGGTTACATCTGCTATAATCCCGAAATAAAACGCAAACAAATGAGCCGCCAATACGGGTATATCCATCAATAACAACGCCGGTGCAGCGATGGTGGAGGTAATAACGTAGTTAGCCGTTGTCGGTACCCCCATACCTAAAATAAGGGAAGTAAGCATTGTAAAGAACAGGGTTAGGAATAGATTGCCTCCTGCCAGATCAACCAATGTGGAACCCATTTTGAGGCCCAACCCGGTTTGAGTAACAACTCCTATAATTATACCTGCGCAGGCAGTGGCTGCAATCACTCCCAAGGCAGCCCGTGCACCTTGCTCCAGCCCGCCTACTATATCCTTGAAGCTTATCCGGGTATTTTTCTTAAGCATGGAGCATACAATTGACAGGATTATTGCATAAAGAGCTGCTCTCATGGGCGTCTTACCCGAAACAAGCAGATATATTATGGCAATCAACGGAATCATCAGATGTCCCCTGGATATCAGAATATCTTTTATTTTGGGAAGCTCATCCCTGTTTAACCCCTTGAGTTTCAGGCGTTTTGCCTCAAAATGAACCCCCGACCAAACTCCCAGGTAATACAGCAGTGCCGGGATGGCAGCCGCAGCAATGATTCTGACATAGGGAAATCCGGTAAACTCCGACATCAGGAAAGCCGCCGCTCCCATTATGGGCGGCATTAGCTGTCCCCCCGTCGATGCTGTGGCCTCCACCGCACCGGCAAATTCCCCTCTATAGCCCAACCTTTTCATCATAGGTATGGTAAAACTGCCGGTACCAACCACGTTTGCCACCGAACTGCCCGAAATCATTCCCATGCAGCCACTGGAAAGTACGGCAACTTTGGCAGGACCACCTGAAGCCCAGCCTGCCACTGCGTTTGCCAGATCAATGAAAAACTCTCCCATTCCTGTCTTTTCGAGATAAGCGCTGAATAGGATAAACAGGAATATAAAGGTGGATGATACCCCTATTGGTATACCGAAAATACCCTCGGTAGTATAGAACTGATGCTGCACCAGACTGGGCAGGTTAACTCCCCTGTGGGCCAGCTGCCCCGGGATATTACGGCCTACCAGGGCATATATTATGAACAAAGTAGCTATAATGACCATAGGCCAGCCTACCACCCTGCGGGTTACCTCCAATATCAATACAATTGCAATTAGTCCGACTATAAAGTCAAGGGTTGTAACTCTACCTGCCCGAAGAACCAGCTCCTGGTAGTTTACAACTATATACATCGGAACTGAAGCGCCTATTACGGCCAATGCTACGTCAACCGGATGAAACTTATGCCTTGACCATTTCTTTCTTGTAGGATACAGCAGAAATATAAGGCAAAAGCCGAAGGACACGTGTATTGCTCTTTGTATCATGGCATCCAGTACGCCAAAAACTGCGGTATAAAGCTGAAAAAGTGAGAAGGTTATTGCAATAGCCGCTATAAGCTTTGCTCCGAAACCTGTCAGAACTCGATAATCGGATTCCTTGTCAAACTTCCTTAGTACATCTTCGCCGTTAGTTGTAATTTCCGGATTATCTTTGTTTTCCATATTTACGCTCCTTTCTTTCCAAGTCTGGGCCATTTAAGTGACCATTCATCCACTGCTTTAATTTCAAGAGGACTTTCCGGTTTTGTGAACTCAAGCAGAGGATAGTCCTCCTGACCAATTGTTATGCTGTGCTCGGGTATGGGCGAAACCGTCATATTAATGATATCAAATTCTCTTTCGAACTTCAGAACAAATTCCCCGTCTATATTTTCCAAGGTTCCGTTTTCATAGTCATAGGGCATACCTACACCCAGAGACCTATATCTGACTTCCTTTAGAACCAGTGAATTGTCATCCTGTATATGGATTACCTCATGAACAGGAGTATGATGTACCGAATGGATGAAACTAAGGGTAAACATCCTGTCCGGCACTGCCATCCGCCGCTCCAACCCCTCTTCCAAGTCTGTTAAAACCAGTGCTTTCTCTTTATCTATGCTGCAGCCCAACAATACAACCGCGATAATTAATATTAAGGCTATACTCCCAAATTTTGAATACCGTTTCATAAAATCAGAGCATTGGATTTCTCCAATGCTCAGACCCCCTCTAGTTTTCCGACCTTTTACTTTACTCGTTGAAGTATTTGTCTGCGCCAGGATGCAGTTCAATTCCCATGCCGTCCAGCCCTGTTTCAGGCTTAATCTTGGCTCCTGCTGTGGTATGGGCAACTTTCATCCTTTCCTGATTGTCATACATAGTCTTAAGCATATTGTATGCAAGTTCTTCGTCCAAATCAGCACTTACTGCCAACATGGCCTGAACTGCAACCGTCTTAATATCTTCATCTATTCCGGTATAGGTTCCGCCGGGTATTGTCAGCTTTGTATAGAACGGATATTTGGCGATTAACGCATCGGCCATATCGTCTTCCACGGTAACCAGTTTAACATCATTCTGAGCGCCTATATCCTGTACAGCTGCAGTCGGGTGACCTGCTGTCAGGAATGCTGCGTCAACGTTGCCGTCCTTCAGGTTGCTTGCTGCTTCAGCAAAGGACAGATACTGAACCGTGATATCGTCATAAGTCAGACCAACTGCTTCCAAAATCTGACGTGCATTTGCCTCGGTGCCGCTTCCGGCTGCGCCCACGGCAACTCTCTTGCCCTCAAGGTCTGCAACGGTTTCTATACCTTTGCCTTCCAGGGTAACAATCTGTATTGTTTCGGGATACAGAATGCAAAGTCCCCTCAGATCTTCATAGGCGTCTCCGTCGAACATCTCGGTGCCTGTTGCCGAATAGTAAGCTATGTCGTTCTGGACCATGATTACATCAGCCTCGTCATCGCGAAGCAGGTTTATGTTGGCTACCGATGCTCCGGTACTCTGAGCAGTAGCGTTTACTCCCTCAATGTTTTTGTTCCATATATCCGCCATACCTCCGGCCAACGGGAAGTATGTGCCTGCCGTTCCACCGCTGGCAATGTTTATGAACACTTGCTCGTCCGGTGTCTGCTCACCTGGAGTGCTGCAACCAGCAACTGCCACTACCAACAAACTCACCAAAAACATAGATACTAGTTTTTTATTCATTAAAACCCTCCATTCAAATTTAGTTTCGTACAAATATATTTCTTCAAGTATCCAAAAACTCCTGTTGGTATTTTACGGGACTTCCCGTTTTTTTCTGTAGGTAATACTGAAGTATTGGGTATTTTGTCCTATTCTATCTAATCTGGGAAACAAAACCTTCTATCCTGTCCAAACCCTTTTTTATTTCCTCCATCGAGGTTGCATAGGAAATCCTGATGTAACTGTCGTCCCCAAAGGCAGCTCCCGGTATCACGGCAACCCCTGCATCTTCCAGCAACAGTTCCGAAAAGTCCATGGAAGAGCTGATGGTCCTGCCTTTATAGGCCTTGCCAAGCAGCTTCTCAAGGCTTATGAACACATAAAAGGCACCATCCGGCCTAACGTATTCCAGGCATTCTATGCTGTCCAGCCTTTCCATTGCATATTTTCTTCGGCCGTTGTACTCCTTAACCATATGGGCTATTATGGACTGGTCTCCTTTTAGCGCAGCCTCTCCTGCGTATTGGGCTATTGAACTGGGGTGGGATATTGCATGTCCCTGTATAGAGCCCATTGCTTTAATGATGTTCTTTTCGGCCGCTGCGTAGCCCAGCCTCCATCCTGTCATGGCATATGCCTTTGACATGCCGTTTATCAGTATTGTACGGGATTTTATTTCGCTTCCGAAGGAAGCAATGCTGATATGCCGGGTACCGTCATACACAAGTTTTTCATATATTTCGTCGGCTATGACAAAAATATCCTTTTCGACCGCCACTGTAGCAATGTCCCGGAGTTCATCCGATGAATACACCGAACCGGTAGGATTGGCCGGTGAGTTGAGAATAATGGCTTTTGTACGGGGAGTTACATTGTTTTTCAACTGACTGGCAGTTATTTTAAAACCATTTTCCATAAATGTTTTAACAATTACCGGCTTTCCTCCTGCAATGGTGACCATTTCAGGATAGCTTACCCAGTAGGGCGACGGAATGATAACCTCATCCCCGGAATCGCAAATGGCCTGGAATGCCGTCGACAAAGAGTGCTTGGCCCCGCTTGAAAGTATTATCTGGTCAAACTGGTAGTCGAGGCCGTTATCCATTTTAAGCTTTCTTGCTATTTCCTTTCTCAGTCCATCAATTCCAAAAGCCGAGGTATATCTCGTCTTACCCTGGCGGATTGCTTGTACTCCCGCATCCGATATGTACCCGGGAGTATCAAAATCCGGTTCGCCGGCTCCAAACCCCACTATGTCAATTCCATCCTCGGCCATCTTCTTGGCCTTGGCAGTTATTGCAATAGTCATTGACGGAGTAATCTTATCGTTAAGTTTGGCAATCTGCGGCATTATCGCTACCTCCTTTGAATTATTAATGGGGACAACCACAGGCTGATAAATGGTAGTTCATAATCGGAGTTTGTATTTCCCAGGTAATATATACCGGTCTTTATCATTGTATGCATTTATTAACTGCTGCTCACCAGCCACAGCACTGTCGGCCAGAATATCCGTCCCCGGTTGATATATTTGATAGTACCACTATTGTAATACAATTTCCATGAAAAAGTAATACCGAATATTAGCATTGAATTAAAAGATTATTAGTTCTATAATTTTATATACAGATGGCAGCCGCATTAATATCCGCGGCCTGTAGTCTGCCAAAATGGGAGGTGTACAGCATGATCAGGGTATTAATTGCCGATGATGAAGCACCGGCAAGGGAAGAACTCAGCTATATGATAGGCAGGCTGGCGGATTTCCAGGTGATTGGAGTGGCCTCAAGCGGCAGTCAGGCAGTGTTCCTGATTAAGGAACTACACCCCCAGGTGGTTTTTCTGGATATCCAGATGCCGGGATTAAACGGGCTTGAGGTCTCTAAAGCACTTTCATCGGTTGACCCCAAGCCGCTGATAGTTTTTGTCACGGCCTATAACGATTACGCCTTAAGCGCCTTCGACGTTCAAGCCGTGGATTATTTGCTTAAACCCGTCAGCGATGCAAGGCTGCTAAAAACGGCCAGGAGATTGAAGGAGCTTATACAGCCAAACCTTGCCGAAAGAATTGAAACAATACTGCTTGAGCATGAAAAAGCGCCCGATTTAAAGCGTATACCGGTGGAAAAAAACGGCCGTATCAAACTGCTGGAACCAAAAGAGATATTGTGTTTCTTCGCCGACAAGGGCTATATTTTTGCCAGGACCGAAGCCGGCAACTTTATTACAAACTTCACCCTAAATGAACTGGAGGAAAGGATTAATCAGAGAACCTTCTTTCGCTGTCATAAAAGTTATATAGTCAACTTAGACTATATAAAGGAAATAATCCCCTGGACCTACAGTTCTTATAAGCTTATTATGCATAACAACGACGAAATTCCGGTTAGCAGGTATAAATCTAAAGAACTGGGCTCAATGCTTGGGCTGTAACATACATCCTCCCATATTGCAGTTTGCAGGCGTATTTTGCAGGATAGGTCAAATTGATAAACATTTGGGCAATACTGTTCTATAATATAGTCAAATGCTATGCATAAATATTTCTGCTTCTATTTTCAACCGGTTATACTAATTCGATCTGCACAGCGGTAAGCAAAATGTGCATCCGGAAATTATTTCTTGAAATTGCCGTTGTTCAGCCAATTGGGTGAAGGGGGTGAAAGTGGCATAGTATGCATTTCCTTTGAAATACAAATTTAAAGGAGGTTTATTATGAACTCATTATTAGTTGTTCTTATCAGTATTGTCTGCTTTGTAATTGCCTATGTAACTTACGGCGCATGGCTGGCCAAACAGTGGGGAGTAGACCCCAGCAGAAAAACCCCGGCTCATACCAGAGGTGACGGCGTAGACTATGTACCTGCCAAGCCCGCGGTACTCCTGGGTCACCACTTCGCATCCATAGCCGGTGCAGGCCCAATCACCGGACCCATAGCAGCAGCCATATTCGGCTGGGTACCCGTTATGCTGTGGATAATCGTGGGAAGCATATTCTTCGGAGGCGTTCAGGACTTTGGTTCCCTGTTCGCATCGGTAAGGCATGACGGCAAATCCATTGGTGAAGTAATTGAAGCCAATATGGGCAAAACCGGCAAGAAGCTGTTTGCTGCCTTTGCATGGCTAACTCTGCTGCTTGTAATAGCAGCCTTCACCAATATCGTTGCCAATACTTTTGTGGCCGTTCCGGCGGCTGCTTCGGCATCCATGTTGTTTATAGTTCTTTCGATAGGCTTTGGTTATTTTGTTTATCAAAGGGGCGCTTCGCTGGGCATAAGCAGTGTGATAGGGGTAATACTCCTGTTTGCCTGTATAGCCCTCGGAAATATGTTCCCGCTGGAACTCAGCTGGAATACCTGGGTTGGTATACTGCTTGTATATATATTTGTTGCATCGGTTACCCCGGTATGGATACTGCTGCAGCCCAGGGACTACCTGAACTCCTTCCTGCTGTACGCAATGCTGATTGGTGCAGTGCTGGGTCTTCTTATCATGAGACCGGCAATGGTATCCCCGGCCTTTACAACCTTTAAGGTAGGAAGCCAGTGGCTGTTCCCCATGCTGTTCGTAACGGTGGCCTGCGGCGCCATATCGGGCTTCCACTCACTGGTGGGATCGGGTACCACATCAAAACAGATAGACAACGAAATGGATACCAAACTGGTAGGCTACGGTTCCATGCTTATAGAAGGGGTTCTGGCAACAATAGCTATTATTACCGCCGCATATATTGGTGCCGACAAATTTGCAGAGCTTGCAGGAAACGGCGGCCCCACCAACGTATTCTCGGACGGTATAGGAAACTTCATGACCAGCTTCGGAATACCCTTTGCTATAGGTAAATCCTTCGTAGCCCTGGCAGTTTCGGCCTTTGCTCTTACCAGCCTTGATACAGGAACAAGGCTTGGCCGCTTCATAATGCAGGAGTTCTTCTATGACGCTTCCAAGGAAAAACAAAATCCGCTTACAAACCGCTACGTTTCCACTATGGTAACGGTTATACTTGGCGGATGGCTGGCAATGACCAGCTGGAGCGTTATTTGGCCGGTATTCGGTTCGGCCAACCAGCTGCTTGCAGGCCTTGCACTGCTCTCGGTGGCAGTATGGCTTAAGAAGAGCGGCAAAAACTACAGCATGTTCACAATACCCATGACCTTCATGCTGGTAGTAACCCTGTTGGCACTGATACAGCTCATGCTGGCCAATATGGCAGCCGAGAACTACATCCTTGTGTTCTTCCCGGCGCTTCTGTTCGTACTTGCAATAGTGCTGGCATTCCAGGGCTATAAGATAATAACGGAAAGGACAGAGGCCCCGCTGAAGAAATAAAGCCGAATAAAACTAAAGCATTATAAAAAACGGATGCTCATTGGCATCCGTTTTTTATATCTTTTTTTTAGCTCAGCCCGTAATTCCATCGGCAGCCATCCGGCCGTAACCTTCCGAATAATCGGGTATAACCATGGATATCCGTGTTCCTTTCCCTTCCTGGCTTTCAATCTTCAAGCCATAATCGCTGCCATACAGATTTTTGAGCCTTTTATCTATATTTCTCAAACCAATCTTTTTGTAAGAATTGCTGTTTTCCTCCTGTGCAACTATGCTATTTGGGTCAAAACCAACTCCATCATCCTGTACGTATATATATATGCCCTGACTGCCGGCGTTCACACCTATTACCACCGTACCCCCTTCTTCCTTGGGGGCCAATCCGTGCTTTATTGAGTTCTCTACCAGCGGCTGTAAGAGCAGAGGCGGAATCTGGCAATTTATATCCTGCTGTATTTCAAACCTTACGTTCAATCTGCTTCCAAACCTGGCTTTTTCAATGTTCAGATAGGATTTGATGTTCTTTATTTCGGTATACAAATCAATATTCTCACCATAATGGGACAGATTGTTTCTTAATATATCTCCAAGGTCAATAAGAAGCTTCCTGGCTATCTCAGGGCTAATCCTGCAGTAGGAGACTATTGTATTTAGAGCATTGAACAGAAAATGCGGATTAATCTGAGCCTGCAGCGCCTTAAGCTCGGCTTTGGACAGTAAACGCGACTGCTCTTCAATTTTGCTTAGCTCCAACTGTGTGGAAAACAATTGCGCCAGCCCCAATGCCAGTTCCTCCTCCACCCATCCAATGCTGTCCTTTCCGTCTTTAAAAAGCACCAGGGTTCCTATTATGACGTTCCTTTCCTTTAAAGGAACTACTATTACCGATTGATTCCTGCCGTCCGGGCCCACCATGCTTACTATGGTATTCTCCCCCGTTGAGATGGCATGGAGTACCGTGGAGTCTTCAATAGGCCTGTCGGTAGCCAGACCGGTGTTTATGTCGCCGATAAATGATAATACCCTATTCCTGTCGGTTATTGAAATACCATCTATGCTGGTCATCTCGTGAATTATTTTTGTTGCTTTCACAGCCGACAGGTTGTTAAGTCCCTTCCTTAAAAAAGGCAGGGTTTTATTAGCAATATTAAGCGCCAGCTGGGCGTTCATGGCGGCGGTCTTCTCCTGCTCTCCATATATGTTGTTGATAAACAGAATTGATACAACCATACCTATGGAGTTTATGGTAGTCATAGGCAGTACGATAATCTTGACAACCTCAACCGCGCTGCTTAAGGGGGAAGCTATCATCAGTATCATAAGCATCTCCAGCATCTCGGCAACTATTACCGCCGTCAGCGGATACCATGTGTTTATGGTTTTGTTGCCCACTCTGCGGTGCAGATACCCTCCGATACCTCCCTGTATAACCGTTGAAACACCACAGGCCACGGCTGTAAATCCGCCTATGTCTATTGCCCATCTATGCATTCCGGCAATCAGGCCTGCGCCAATTCCCACAACCGGCCCTCCCAGTATCCCGGCAATCATAACGGCTATAATCCTGGAGTTGGCTATGGAACCCATAATTGGGATACCCGAATAAGTACCCAGTATGCCTATACCCCCAAAGATAAGCGCCAGCAAAATACGCTCATAGGGCGATATGACCCTTTTTAGGATAAGCTTTTTAAACACACCCATCCTGGAAAGGAAAAAAACCAGCATAATAATTATGCCCAGCTTGTTGGCCAGATTTCCCACAACTTCAATTATTACCGACACCATACCAACACCTTCTTTTTACCGGTCAGTGACTGGAAAAGTCCTGTTTAATACCCGAATATCCTTCCCTAATGCCTACTAACTACCAACTTCAAATTCTTGGCTAGTACCTAGTACTTATGATCTATGATCTGTGATCTATGATCTGTGATCTGTGATCTGTGATCTATTATATCATAAAGATTACTCTCTATACAGACTGCCAATGGACAAATTTGAAGGAGTTTACATCAAAAAGTCCCCTGTCGGTAATCTTGAGGCTGGGTATGACCGGCAGGGCCATAAAGGAAAGGGTTATAAAGGGGTCAATGTTTTCATGCACACCCATATCCCTGGCCTTTTTGAGCAGCACTTCCAGTCGGGTTCTTACCTCATGGGCCGGCCTGTCGGTCATCAAGCCTGCCACCGGCAGCGGCAGACATATTATGTCATTGTCTCCGCCATCCACTATGCAGTAACCTCCGCCGCACTCCTGAAGGGCTAAAACTGCCTTCTCCATCAGACAATCGTCATCCCCCACAACGATTACATTATGCGAGTCGTGGGCCACCGAAGAGGCTATGGCACCATTTTTTAAACCGAGACCCCGGATAAAAGCCGCGGATACATTCCCTGTAGCCCTGTGCCTTTCCATTACCGCTATTTTTAATATATCGCTGTCGGCAGGAGGTACCAGCAATCCATCCTTAGTATCTGCCTCACCGTATTCAAAGCCTGTTACTATTGAACCAGGCAGTATTTGTATTATGGGCACCCTTTTGGCGGAGGACTTAATCTTAAATACACCGGCGTCAAAGGGGGCCAGATTAATGGAATTGCTTTGGGGCAGAGAACTGCCCCCGATGGTCTTTTCTGTTAAAGCACGGCCTTTTTCCGCCACCGGCCGGCCCAGCACAAATACCCTTTCCACATTGAAATCCCCAAGATTGTCCACCACAACCAGATCCCCTCTGTATCCTGGAGCCACCGCTCCCTGCCTTTTCAAATTGTAGCACTGTGCGGGGTTAATGGTAGACAGCCTGATGGCCGTGACAGGGTCAAGTCCCAATCTTATTGACTTTCTGATACAGTGGTCAATATGACCCTCGGTTATTATATCCTCCAAATGACGGTCATCGGTGCAAAACATAAACCTCCCCCAATTTTCCCTGTTGATAGCGGGAATTATACTCTCGAGGTTTTTTGCCGCCGTCCCCTCCCGTATTGCAACGTACATTCCCAGGCCGACTCTTTCCAGGGCCTCTTCCCGGGAAATACATTCGTGGTCGGTGGATATGCCGGCCAGGCAATAGGCATTTAAGTCTTCTCCCATGAGTCCGGCACCATGCCCGTCTATAATCCTGTCCTTTGCGGCCGCTATTTTGGCCATCACCTCTGGGTCCCCGGCAAGAACCCCGGGATAGTTCATTAATTCTCCAAGCCCCAGTATCCCCTCTTCCTTCAGGAGGGATTGAATGTCTCGGGCGGTAATTACCGCACCGCTGGTTTCGAAGGAAGTGGCGGGAACGCAGGAGGGCACCATTATATGCACAACAAGGGGGAGACCCATGCTGGCCCTGAGCATGTATTGGATACCCTCAACACCCATTACGTTGGCTATTTCGTGGGGGTCGGCTATTACCGAGGTTGTCCCCCTGGCCACAACTACCGATGCAAAAACTTGCGGGGTTACCATGGCCGATTCTATATGAACATGCCCATCGATAAAACCGGGACATACGAATTTCCCTTCAAGGTCAATCTCATCAAACCCTTCGAACTGTCCTATACCGGCTATATATCCTCCCTCCAGCGCTACGTCGCCGTCCTCGGTCTCCCCGGAAAAAACGTTTACTACTCTGCAGTTTTTCAGCACCCGTTCTGCCTTCCGCTTTTTCCGGGCGACATCCGTCAATGCTCTCAAATCAAAGCCCATTTATCCTCCTCCTTTTTAAAAAGGCCCGTCTGCACAACAGACGGACCCCGGTCTGACGGAAAATCACTTTAATCAGACTTCTGATGAAAGGCTTCATAAAGCCTTTTTTGTATGTCTATCAATTAGGGACATTTCGCAGCAAGGAATACCTGCGTTAGCAGCGCAGTCCCTTTCCGTTAAACAAAGTATATAAACCTTATCACAAAGAATATTCCCAGAATGAGCATAACCGGAGAAACATCCTTATATCTTCCTGTAACAAGCTTTATTACAACATAGGACAGTACACCCATAACTAGACCTTCGGCTATGCTGTATGTCAATGGCATAAGTATTATGGTCAGGAAAGCCGGAATAGCTTCGGTATAATCCGACAGATCTATTCTAAGAACCGGCTCCATCATAAACAGCCCAACCAGTATAAGGGCCGGAGCTGTAGCTTGTCCCGGTATTGCCGCAACAATGGGCGAGAAGAACAGTGCCAGAATGAACAATACTCCCGTTACCAGCGATGTAAGTCCGGTTTTTCCTCCTTCTGCAACCCCCGATGCGCTTTCCACATAGGTGGTAACAGTACTGGTTCCCACTGCCGCACCCGCTATTGTACCAACCGCGTCAACCGCAAGGGCCCTGTTGATCCTGGGGAGTTTTCCGTCCTTGTCCAGCATCTTTGCCTTGGAGGCTACGCCCACCAGGGTACCCATGGTGTCAAACAGGTCAACGAAGGTAAATGTAAATATTATAGGTATCAGACCAAAATTCAAAGCCGCTTTGAAATCCATCTTGAAAAGGATTGGTGAAAGGCTTGGCGGCGGGCTTACAAAACCTTCAGGCCACGGCACTATGCCAAACACCATACCCGCCAGCGAGGTGGCCAATATGCTGATGAGCAATGCTCCCCTGATACCCTTCGCCAGCAGCAGGCCTGCAACAACCAATCCAAATACCGCAAGAAGCACCTTGGGGTCATGAAAATTACCAAGGGCAACGTAGGTATCGGGGTCCGCTACTACTATGCCTGCCTGGGTAAAACCAATAAAGGCTATAAACAGGCCAATTCCTACGCTTGTAGCAAGCTTCAGGTTCATAGGTATAGCATTGAACAGCGCTTCCCTGGCAGTGGTAAGAGTAAGCAAAAGGAAAATTACTCCGTTTATAAATACTGCAGCAAGGGCGGCCTGCCAGCTGATTCCCATTCCCAGCACCACGCCAAAGGCAAAAAAGGCGTTAAGTCCCATACCGGGAGCCAGGGCAAATGGATAGTTGGCGTAAAGCGCCATAAAAATGGTAGCAAAGGCGCTGGCAATACAGGTGGCAGTTATAAGAGCTCCGAAATCCATTCCCGTTTCACCCAGTATGTATGGGTTCACCATAATTATGTAACCCATGGTCATAAATGTGGTTATTCCTGCAATTACTTCGGTCTTAACATTGGTATTGTGTTCAGAAAGCTTGAAATACTTTTCTAACACCATCATACCTCCTCATCTGAAATGTAATATATTAATAATTCCGAACGCCACACCATCATTATACAATAATAGTCCGTACTATTCCATACTTTTCTATTATTTTTGTCATATTGTTCAGTTTTTTGTTTATGACGGCTGTTATTTACCGTCTGCGTCCTGTTGGATATTGACCTCTTTGATACTCCCCAGACCGTCGATGTATACAACCCTGTCTATCATAGCGTTTCTTATCATTCTCCGGCACAAAAGACAGGGCTGCCCATCGGCAAAGGAGCCGTCATGCTCAAATCCGGCTATATATATGGTTGCTCCCTTCATCTTAACCGGGTCGCCGTTTATTATGGCGTTTTGCTCGGCATGCACGGCAGCGCACAGCTCATATCGCTGGCCCTTTGGCACCTTCATTTCTTCCCTTACGCACCTGTCGGTATCTATACAGTTAGCTTCTCCTCTGGGGGAGCCGTTATACCCTGTGCTGACAATCACCCTGTCCCTTACAATCACTGCCCCGTAAAAGCGCCTGAGGCACGTCGACCTTTTTGACACAACCTGGGCAATCTCCAGGAAGTACTCGTCCCAGCCCGGCCTCTTTGCAATACTCCTCAATTAAACCACTCCTCCACAGCTCATTGGTTTTTCTCTTGCTGTTTATCACGTATTTCAACATTTTTATTCAATATTCATCCTAATTTTAGCAATATTACACTCCATATTCAATCCCCGGCGTAATCCCACGCAGCAGCGGCTGCGGCATACGATAAAGGACCTGCCGTTTCAGGCAGGTCCTTTATCAGTGGATACCGTTCCTTGTATTATTTTCATATTTGTCCAGCAGCTCTCTAATTCTCCTCGATTGGAGGCCTGTCTGCTCTGCGAACTCCTGAAAGGTTTCCTTTACCTCATTATCATCAACCTGTTTTGAAAATGTCTCCAGATCCCTGACCCTTTCCTGTGAATCCAAGACCATTTTTAGCAGAACATCCCTGGTATTCATTGAAATATAAACACCTCCTGACATTTGGCTGTTTATAATATTCTTCCGTGATTACAGTTCTAATATGTATTCAAATGTTATACCGTTGAATTGCCTTCATTCAGAATATCGGCCAGGTTTTTAAGGATTCTGGCAGTAATTCCCCATATAATACGTCGCTTATATGAATAGAAATAAACCGGGTATATACCTGATCTCCAGTTATATTCCGTTCCATTGGGTATCAGCCCAAAGGGAAACTCCCGGGGGATTTCAAATTTAGTTCCCACCTGATAGCATTGGGGCCGGGTACTCAAAAAAAAGTCAAGCGGTACCGTAAATACTTCCTCCACTTCGTTGGGGGCACCCTTAATATGGCTCAAATACGCCTGCTCTATGATTCCCACAAAGGGATAGATTGTATTGTTAAAGGGCGTGACAAGATAATCCAACGGGCCCAGCACTGATATTCCGGCCTTTGGTATGGACAATTCCTCGGATGTCTCCCTGACAGCCGCTTCCACCGGTGTTTCACCCTCCTCTTTCATTCCTCCGGGCAGGCTTATCTCACCGGGCTGTCTTCTGAGGGTGGAAGCTCTTATCTCCAGCAGCATATGGTATCCCTCAGCAGTTTCAATTAGCGGAGCCATCACGCCAAATACCTGATATTTCCCCTCGGGCCGGGGTATCCTATTCTTTATAAGTCTCATTATTTTTTCAGCCTTCATTATATTCCCTCCCTATACCTCCATACTATTATACACCATCTAAATCTATTCTTAGCAAACAGGACAGGATGTGTTAAACGGTACAATTTGGGCATATATATAATTAGGAGGATTTCATCTGCAAAAATATTCAAAAGCTATTAAACCTTTCTTGAAATGGCATAATATTTGTGTTATAATATAGCACAGCTTTAAAATCGATTCCCATCAATTTAATCTATTGGTAAAAGAAGCATTTATGCAGTTTCCCAGGTAAGTCTCGGCATTACTTAGGACTCATTTCAAAGACACATGTGCGAGTCTTCCGCTATCTGGCAACACGAGACAGGATCAAATATTCACTGCTGTCGCCAAATATATACATTTATGTATATTAATTGTCATTAATATACATAGTTTCCTTTAATTTGCATAAATTGGCTGTTTATGGTATTTCGTTATCCTAATCGCTGAATTCCCTTATGGGAAACGGGGGAACCAATGTATGGGGTGAATCCTGCTTTCAAAGGGGTAGGGCCATTCTCTTTCGGTCCGAATCCGTCAGCTAACCTCGTAAGCGTGGAAAGAGGGCATAGTGTTCCCTCTTCCGCAAAAATCAATGAAAGGGGAATAAACTATGGAACAATTAAACACCGGTGCAATAACCCGCACGCTAGACAAACACTCTCTTGCAGACAGCATTTGCGTCAGAAAAGCCATCCCTGAAGACGTCAACGAGATATACAGAATTGCTGCAACCGTTGGGCATAAAACCAAAGATTCCAATCATGGTTTTCTTATCGATGACTATAAGTCCGGCCCTTCAAAGTACAAGGAAATGTTTCTGTCAAACATATTCGAACTTGACTACTTCTATGTAGCATATACAGCGCAAAAACCAATAGCTTTTTTGATGGCCTATACAAAAGCACAGTGGCTCAAGTACAACCCCGACTGGCTTAATGAGATTTTTTGGCATCCCCATTTCAATAAGAGGTATACCGGTAAATTCGCGCTTGTAGACAAAACGGCGGTATGTTCAGGCCTGACGGGTATGGGTATAGGAAGCAAGCTTTATGAGCGACTCATAAGCGATATAACCTCAAAGGGTATAAGAAACATCTTCGCAGAAACAATAGTAAATCCGGTCCCGAATTTTGCTTCACTGCAGTTCAGGAAAAAGCAGAAATACCAGCTGGCAGGGGTTAGGTATGAAGAGTACAACGGCGACATTCTGACAGATATGATATATCACAAGAGAGTTTAGACAGCTTAGTCTCAGAGGCGATGACATTGTGTCATCAGCCTCTGATTTGTGTATGTTGTAAATCCCATCCCGGACTATTTCCCGATTGCATTTTCATTCCTCTCCAGCAGCAGTATTTCCCTCACGGCCTCATGCATGTCTATATTATCAATTACAAGATGAGCCTGCTCTCTAATCCCGGGCTGCTCAAATTTCTCTCTGTCCTTTCGTACTCTCATGTCAACTTCGGCAGGGCTGTCCCCCCTGTCCAGCATCCTCTTTATCCTTATATGCTCCGGAACCTGCAGATATACAATCCTGACATCCTCCGGGAACATGGTCTTTAGCTTTTTTGCTCCTTGAGTTTCGAGAACGGCAATCCCTCTCATATTGTCGGTCTTTTTCAAACCGTAGAAATTACCCGAATATTCCACCCATTCTACCAATTGGTTCTCTTTCCTCATCCGATTGAATTCGGTAGCCGTCACAAACATGTAATCCACACCATCTACCTCCCCCGGCCTTTTTGGCCTGGTGGTGACGTTCTTTAGGGTGGGTATACCGTACTCATCGCTCAATATCCGTCTTATGGTGGTTTTTCCGGAGCCGGAAGGGCCGGTAATGACTATTATCATATACTCACCGCCGTATTCTTGTATTAGTTCGATTATATCAGAGGGGGGATTTTTACGAAAGGTAAGTCATCATAAACGCTTTTTCAGTATGAATTGACTACAAACAATGACGCATAGTAAGAATTTCATTCCTTTATTTGTCATTCTGAGGGCGTAGCCCGAAGAATCTTGCTTGGAGATAGATCCTTCGCTATCGCTCAGGATGACAAAATACTAGTTGCACATTTCTCTACCAATATAAACCAATACACACCCAAATCATATGCTTTTATAATACGCGTCAGAACGCCGCGACTATTGCATGTGGTTTTGGAAAACGTCTGGCATATGCAATGCCCACCAGCCTTAGATAACTCCTATCATAGTCTGATGGATGTGGGCAAGTTGACCTCTTGACCTTGCTCCAGAGCCTTTCTCCTTGCTGTGCCCTTTATGCGGGTACTTTGTTATTCTATGTATCAACCCACATGATATCTGGCTGGCCCTCGAAAGACTTCACGAATATGCCAATTAACAAATGAATTCTTGGGATAATATTCAGGGCGAATTGGAGTACGTAGCTCATTTCCATGATAACGCATTAACCACTCTTCGAACCCATTTGTTCCATGTGCTCCTTCAGCTACCATGAGTTGATTAGATGTGGTTATTGTAAACGCACCCCGGTCAAATAGTTTATGGTGCATTGCGCACAATGCTACCCCATTCTCTTCAGAATCTGGCCCTCCTGCTTGATGCCATTTTATATGTGCAGCTTCTACGGCAATTAAATTATTCCCTAGCCTAACGTTGAAACCGCATACTGCACAACTATGCTCGTATGCACGCAAGATTCTTTCTCGGAATTTTGGATCTCTAACTCTGCTAGTTCCCATATCAAATACTAGCCCAACAGAGTTCAGGATGTCCTCATGAATGGAATCAGGAAAATGATTATGCAAAACAATTTCTGCAATTTCACGGATTAGTTTATCATTGCCAATTAACATTGAATACACATCTTCATTGAAGCCGCCTACTACCTGATGATTTAATAACCATCCATCCTTTATCTCGTCTCTTTCAACAGATGTATTCAATTCCCATATACCATCATTAATCAGTCGGACAAATGGTTGCTCGGGGTGATAAGATCGTCTGACAGGTCCAAACTCAATTAATAAATCTTTCAAAGTCCCTCTTACTTCTTCATAAGGTAGAAAACGCTTTTTTCTACTTTGCAATTCTCCAAGAGCTAATAAAATGAGCAGGGGTTTATGGGGTGCTCTCTCCTCACCCCTTTTCCATATGCTAAGATTGTTAACTTTCTCTTTCATCTGTGATAAATCCATTAGTTCACCTTCTTAAATCTGATATGCT
Source organism: Clostridium thermobutyricum (assembly GCA_016841565.1). Lineage (GTDB taxonomy): Bacteria > Bacillota > Clostridia > Ch29 > Ch29 > JAENYX01. Next base: position 26,540 of record JAENYX010000025.1, read on the forward strand.
GCAGTCACGATAGACGCGCCGGTTACCCGGGGCACCCCGCGCAGATCCCGGTGGCGGAACTACCGCATCGGGCTCTTCTTACAAGGCTGAATGTGCTTCAGGAGTTACGGTCCTTCCTATGGCCTATATGGTTCTCTGTGTACACTTCACCTAACTGTTTCCAGTTTCGGCGCAACACTCGATATGGGTAGCTGGTTAGACCTTACCCAGTAAGGACTTTCACCTTACAAGAACTGCCAAGCTTGCTTGGCGCACTAACGTTCCGCGAGTACCCGAAGTTGCGACCGCAGGGAGCAATTTGGGCGGAGCGAAGTGTAGCCGGGTACTCGCTGTTAAGTGTAGTGCCCGATTCTTTGTGTCGAGGCCCCAAATGTATACGGATGTGCTTTAAGTTATTAGCATTTTTCATAAGGAAAAACTCTCCTTCACCTGGAGATGCTTGTTTGATTGCAGTCATGACCGTTTACTGCTTCTTCGTTACTCGACCAAAGGCTGAGAGCGAATACAATCACCCATAACAGCATGGCATAGATGCTAAGGCGCTCAAACACGCCAAGGCCAGGCGTCGGTAAATCAGCCTCGATCCTTGGTATTTGCATCCCAGCGAGAGTAGCACCTCCAATTATGAGCATGACTGTTATAATTGAGTAGACTCGAAAGGACCTGCTACTCCCAAACGCTGCAAAACCGACGAACATAAACATAAGGATGATTATTGCAAACGTAATAACCATATGCATCGTTGCGTTCGCTCCCTCGGCATCGTAGTCCAAGGGAAAGACAAGTAATCCAAGCATGCTCACGACCGCATAAACCATCAAGATGATTCCCGTCACCCTGATTGCACGGTTCCCGCGACGCATCCAAACCCCAGTTCCCAAGGCAAAAACCAGCACGTTGTAAACGATAAGCGGTACAAAGATAAAAGTTCTGGTCGGTGCTGACACTGCCAGCAAATCGCTCACCATTCGTGCTGTCCAATCGTAGTCCTCCCACTGCATCGTAGCAAGCATGTCAGTAGCCGCATACAGTACTGAGGAGGCAACACCACATAGGAGAAGTATTCTGATTACTAGCAAATACTGAGTATAAGACTCCTTCAAGTTATTCCCCATTCTATTCACTTTTTTCCTGCTAAATTCTACCATATAATTTACCTCCTAACTATCTTTTGTCTGCCACGGTAGGCAGGACACAACAACTATAACATCGGGCATTGCACTTAACTATGTAATTACCGACATCGTGTCGCAAAACATCTCAACGGGTGGTATTAGCGACGTTATGTCGGGAATACCACCATATAAGTGGTATCTACGACGTAGTGTCGCGAATATTCACTATAGATGATGTTGTTTATTTATCTGCCTCCTGAATAGTTTCATCCAAAGGACTTTGAGCATGTAATCCTTATAGTTCATCTATCATTATATTATCAATTAATTAGATATAATTCTACATATTACCATTCTGTTTTGGACAAGTATTTCCTGCCTATACCATAGAAAAATTCAATTATCTATAGTCACCCCATATCTCCATTCTCATTACGCGTATTGAAGATAAAGCTGGCTGTCCGGATGCTTTCGGAATGGTAAGAAATAATGACAAGCTGGCTTCTTTCATTACGATGGTTATTGACCAACTTATGAAGAAAATCGTTTGGAATATTATCCAAACTCACAAAAAACCAATTAAACCCCGGAAACCAGTCGTATCAAGGGTTTCGGGGTTTTTATATTTTTCGTCTTGGACCGGTAATGACTATTATCATATACTCACCGCCGTATTCTTGTATAAGTTTGATTATACCAGAGGGGGGATTTTTCCGAAAGGTAAGTCTCTATAAACGCTTTTTCAGTATGAATTGATTATAAACAATGATGCATAGTAAGAAAAATCATCATTACTAATTCTCAAAATTATATTCTTTAAATCATCCCTACAAATTGGAATTTATTTAGCATGGTTAAGTTCTCAATTTCACCTAAAAACTAAACTTACTCTCTTTTACTAATTTCATCTGTTATTAATGATTTTGCGATATACATTGCTTCTATGAGTGGTGAAAATCGCTTAAACTGAGTACTTCCTTCATCATACTTACTTTGAGCTTTTTCCGTTTTATTAATAATTGAAATCACAGGTGGTAATGCCTTTTCCAGTTCCTCTCCATTATATTCCTGTATACTGCCGTCATTTTCTAGTAAGCATTTAGAAATTTTCAATGCTTTAATTCTATTTATAGAAAGGGAAAGCTGTGGCGTTCCTTCTTTAAATTTTGGTTGTATCTTCTCACATTTACTAATACTTGAAGATACAGCTTTTAATGCGTTCTGTAGTTCTTCTTGTGAATAACCTTTCATAAAAGACTCCTTTTAAATTCCTATTATAGTTTTTTTTATAAATATTTCTTGTGACGCAATATTCTACTAATATGTACCAATACACAACCAAATCATATGCTTTTATAATACGCGTCAGAACGCCGCGACTATTGCATGTGGTTTTGGAGAACGTCTGGCACTCGCGATACCGAGAGCCTTAGATAACTCCTATCTTAGGCTCGCAGTTGTGGTGCTGCCTTTCATCAAAGCCTCGCCCTCAGAACCTTTGTTTAAGTGCAGTGCCAGCTGATCGTCAAACCTTCTTGCATTTTATCATAATTATGATACTATTATGATAAAATAAATTATATTATTATGAAAGGATGATATTAATGCCCTTTATACGCCCAATTTCTGATTTAAGAAATAAATTCAATAAAATAGCTTCTATATGTCATAATGAACAAGAGCCTGTATTTCTAACCAAAAATGGACAAGGCGATTTAGTTGTCATGAGTCTATCTCTATATCAAAAGCAACAAAACCTGCTAGACTTATATCAAAAACTTGGTGAGGCAGAAGCAGAAAGCAGGTCAGGTGCTCCAACAATTACCCATCAAGATTTTATGAAACAACTGAGGGAAAGATTCAATGAACAATAAATATCAAGTCAACTACCTCTCCTCTGCACAAAAAGATTTAAAGGAGATATTTGATTATGTTTATGCCGGAAATCAAACTGCTGCCAGGTCTCTTATAAATAGATTTGATGAAGCTATCTCAAAGCTGGAAACATTCCCTGATTTAGGTATTGTACCTAGAGATAAACGGCTTAAGTCCTTGCAATACAAAATTCTAATAGTAGATAATTATCTGGTTTTCTACGTTGTTATTGAGAACATTGTAGAAATCAGAAGAATTCTACATGGCAAGCGCAAATATGATTTTCTTATATAACCCCTTAATTAGATATAATTCTACATAATTACCCTTCTATTTTGAACAAGTATTTCCTGCTAATATCACCGGAAAAATTAACTAAAAAGGGGCTGCCTTTTTGGGGCGCCCCTTTATTTCATACGAAATCCGAGACCTACAATACAAGTTGGCCTTCCTGAAGTACCAATTGCTCATCCAAGTACAGCTCCGGGGCCAATATAATCCCATCTACATGGATGCCGGCAGCAACCTGACCACCAAAGGTATCATTACTACCTAAGGCAATATGAGCCGTCCCATAAACCTTTTCGTCCTCTAAGACTACTCCGATAACTTGTGCTTTGTCATTGGTTCCGATCCCTAGTTCCGCCAAGTTCCGGGCCAACACGTTATTACTCAGTAAGGCGAGAAGCTCATCCCTATCAGGTCCCATTGCATCCACTAAAGTACCCTTGCTAAAAGTTAGTTTTAGTGGGCCTTTTAATGTTCCTATGCCAGCAAAGGACCCGTCTATTATGATCTCCCCTTCGGCAGTTCCCTCCACCGGAGCAATGAACGCCTCTCCGGAGGGGAGATTGCCCCCCTGACCCTTACTACGATAAATACCGGTGCTAGCTACAGCCTTGCGACTTTCTAGGGACATAACAAGTCGTGAATCGCCTTTTTTCAGTATTGCCTCTTTGGCATTTGTGAGACGGTCTGCCAATTTTGCTGTACGCTCAGCTATTTTTTCATAGTCGGCGGCCAGAGCTCCTCCTGCAAACATGTCTACCGTTATTCCCGGCATAGTAGCAATGCGGGCCCCAGCTGCACATGCCTCCTTCCGTGCTTGGGTGTGTGTTAGTGAATGAGCAGTTGCAGCTACCACCACATCAGCCGCCAACATGCTCTGGGCAACCATAAGCGGTGGTTCCGCTCCACTTTTACCCAATGGTTCAATTAGCATTTGCACTGCTCTTGCACCCAGATTTCTTCCAGCAAAAAACAAAACTTCACCAATAGATGATGTGGTATCATCCACAATCACCAGCAATTGTTCACCGTTTTGTAATGCTAGATTCTGTACTAAAAGATGCTCCGCAATCTCTACCATAGTCTTACTCATAAGCCTACTTCCCTTCTCCCAATTAGCTCTTTGAGGACTCGCGCAAAGATTCCTCGGGCCAGAATAACCGGAACTCCAGTAATGTTTCGTACTCTTTCTTGCATAGCCAAAGTGTATCCCATGCAATCCAGGACCACCAGTTGCACGCTTTCTCCCTTAAGCACATCTGCTGCTTTATCAAGGTTTGCTATATCACCATATGGAGAAGCCGCTACCATAACTTGTTCGCTTCCAACCTCACGCCAACGTTTTTGCGATTGCGGGATTTGGTCGGCAGCCGGGGATACAACACCAATTTTCAATCCGTCTGCCACTGCCTGGGTCACGTTGTACAGTATGGGCTGTGGGCGAACTAACAATCCCGTCCCGGTCAATTGAAATTCACCGGTGCAAAGAAGTGCCACCACCTCAATTCCCTGTTCAAAGAAGCCCTGTATCTTTTCCGTAATCCGAGGGGTAATATGCTGTTCTGCTACTTTCACTGACGAGCCGTCCGCTAGCCGTGTAACAAGTACATAATCCCCGTCCTTAGGAGCAAAAGTAGCTATCTCTTCCTTGCTTAGCCCATCTAATGCTCCTGCTTCTTTAACCTCTATTTCGGGGCCCAAAATTTCCATTAACTCCGGCATTATATCAACTCTAGGAGCTTGGCCAATAGTTACCGCCCCGATAATCTTTCCTCTCATCATTTTTCACCTCCGATAGTAGCTTGGTTCTTTCTTTTCCCCCATAGACACAACCAAAATGGCGCTCACAGTTGGGACAACCGCGCTGGCATTCTTCCAAACTACCATCTGCTGCACTGGTATGAGCCCTTTTTAGTTTCATTGCCAAACGGCAAAGATTTTGAACTTGCGATTTCTTTCCTTCCACAACAAAGGTGGTTGCCCCCTCGGCTCCAATTATGCCCCCGCGACCAATGATCGTAGCCTTCACCTTGGCCAGCAAGGTGATAGCCGTGAATTCAGTTACTATTTGACCTGGAACTGGTATTAGCCCCGCTGCCATGCCCATAGACCAATCAGTCCCCAGACGGCTGGCTGCTAAGGTTGCTTCAGCAATCGAGCCAGGCGTAAACTTTTCCAAGCCAGCCGGTATTATACTTGTTATTCCCTCTGCTGCCAACGCCGAAATAACACGGCCAGGATTGCCTCCCAAGGGGCTACCAGCCATTAAGGCAGCATGGCCATAGCGGTCAATCAGATTGGCCCCACAGACTGCGACATCACCTGGCCCCATTCCAAGTACTTCGTTTTCAAGGTCATTATCAATTCCGTGCGGCTCTCCCCGCTCTATTAAGATACAATGCGGCGCATCTACAGTTGTACGGGCTGATTTGGTTCCAAGGGCTGTAATACGGCCCGAGATCCTAAGCGGCATTCCTACCAAAATCTCGGCTACTCCCGACACGGTTGTGCCTCCTTTGAGAAAGATCTTGCCGTGTTCAAGGGCGTGCCTAATCTCTGGCATCTGGGTGACGGCAATAGCTATCAGCTTCTTACCTTCGCTCACTGTTAAAGTTAGCTGAGCTTTCATATCTATTCCTGCTCGTAAGATCGTCCCAAGGTTTGTAGATGACTTAAGGAACCGTAGAGACGTACCAGGCGTTCGTATTCTTTTTCATCATAAAACTGACATTTACCTTCACCGAATGCTTTAGCTACCTCTATGGTGAAGCGGGCAGCCAATTCAATATCGTAAGGATGACTGCCACCGGTGGCACACCCAGGAACAGGTGTTTCTGTCGTAATTGCTACACCAACGCAGGGAATCGTGGTAGCAGTTGATGGTTGTAGAACGCTGTTGACATGATAAACGTCATTGCCGTAAGGAGTAATGTCTTGAGTTGTTATGGCAAAGACAACTGGTAACTGGCCAGTGGTAATTGCCATGATATCCAGAATATCCTCACTTACTCTCAGAATATAACCTTCTTTAACGGTTGGTGAAATGGCAAAACCACGATGATTGATAATCCTATTACCTTTGGTGGTGTCGACAGAGAGTATAGCATCAATAGTCGGATCAATTTCATACTTGTTCATGGTCGCAATATCTACCGGTGAATCCATAAACGGAACCGGATCATGTGGCCTTGTGGGTGCATGTGGACAAATATGAGTAGCTACAATAACATCGCCCGTTAGTACATCACCCAATGAGTGCATATATCCTAATTTTAGTGCTGCCGAAACAGCAACGGCCGCTCCGTCACCATCGGACACAAATCCTATCCGTTCCGGGCGTGCCCCCAGGCCTCCAAGACGCCCAATAATTCCTAAAGTAGGAGCGTCGCCGCCACTAATTTTGCCCGACCGCCCCGGAATTATAGCCTTAATAAAATCCGTATAACCTTTTGGCCCTTCAATGCGCTGAGATTCCACCTGGTAAACGCCTGCCTCAAGCAGTAGTTTCTTGACTTTCTCCCCATCAGCATGGGGACTGTCCAGTAGATCAAAAACCTCAAGAACTTGTTTTAATAACATTGTTGTTCGGAACCCCCTTTTTATTGATGAAGGTAATCAATTATTTTTTTACCTGTTATCTCCTCTGTAGAAACAAATAGCTCCGGGCAAAACATACCTGCTCCCAGCAACAGATTGATACGAGGCACATTCAGTATAGCCACGTTTTGCTGTTCACGAATATCAGCTGACGATACAGGCATGCCAGTAGCCTTATCTAGGGTCATTATTAAATCAGGAAAGGTCCCCAACCTGGTACCATCTTTCTCGAGAGTCATATATTCATTCCAGAATGTTAACTCAAAGGAACCGATCACTATCCGGCCCGAATCAAAACCACCTTCGGTTACAAGTTCAACCTTATCTACTACTCCCATCTCAACAATATCACCGCCTAAGACCTCTGCCGCCGCCTCAACCACGGCGCTTCCGCCTTGGGTCTGTGCGCCTAACATAGCTTTACCCACAGCTATTGCCTGACGAACCGCTCCTCGAGCCCCGTTCTCCTTCACATAAGCCACGTCTATTGGATTTCGAGCCACTGCCACCAATCCCCCTGCTTGTACGGCTGCCTGGCGTACCAATGCTGCTGCCCGTTCGATTTCACCCTGTACAACAAGTTCTACGTATCTTCCTTTTGCAGGGTCTCCGCCAACAGCCGCCTGAAAGGACACATAGTCTTTTTTCGTATGTAGCCCCATAGATCCCATTGCTCCAGTGGGATGGGCTCGACCATTACAGGGTGCATCCACAACTGGAATACCTAGAATAGCCGACTGAAGCCAACCATTGATTGTTGCGGTGCCACCGCATTCATTAGTAATTAGCCCGTCTGCCTTGATATTAGCATTCTCAGCAAGTAGTTGTACTGCACGTACATACCCCACTGGTTTCACCATTGCTTCCTTAGCCGCCGGCGCACCAACCGCAGACACTGTTACTAACAAAGCGTCATCGTCAACATCGTCAATGTCAACCAAACGAACGCTGCCCATTCTCACAGCCAATTGTGCCAGTTCACGTCCCCAAGCCATGGAACCTCCACCGCCGCCGCCTAAAACGGCCCCTCCAATCACCGCTGCTTCCACCAATTCTTGGTTAAGGATCAATTCCGCCAACACGTAACCCTCCTTATTAAAGTTCTCTTGCCACATACCAGGCTAAAAAGCCTGATGCCACAACGGGATCAACGACCCTTATATTAAGCTCTTCACAGATATCCTGAGCTATCCCTATCGTTGACATACCGGTACAAGCTAAAACCAGAATCTTTGCACCCTTCTCCTTTAACTTCTCTGCCTGTTCTAGGGTCGCCTTCTTCCCGTTTGGGGCCATAAGGTCTATGGTCGTCTCCACACCGGCAGGCTTGGCGGAAGCGACAAGAGCGGGCCCCAGAACATCTGCCATGGCTTCGGGAATATTATCGGTTATACCAAGGGCGGCAATGCTAGTATCTAAACTAAGTGCAACATGGGCCGCTGCACTCCCGGCGCCGATAACAGGAATATCCAATACTTCCCGAGCCTGCCGCACTCCGGGATCAGCGGCACAACTAACTACAATGGCCTTCAAACCATCCGTAGCCATCTCTTGCGCTAAAGCCACTACTTTAGGCCAGGCTTGTTTCTCAGTAGTTTGATCAAATACACCCTGAGGTTGTCCCGGAATACAGTGAGTAATCACTTCTAGTTCGGGGAAAAGATCCATAATGATATTACCGTGTAAACCTAACACCTCTGGATCATTAGTTGTTAGCACTCGAATCAAGCCAATTCTAGTTTTTTTCATCTTTCCACCCTCCTAACCAGTAAAGTGCTAATACCAAAGTTGCCGGGACGGCCGGGTGCTACCGGCAGTCCCGGGTTAACTAAAAGAATGCCTTTGCTATCGCAGAAAAGAACCCATAGATTCCGTCACCGGCAATTAACCCGGCTTCACGGACTTCCATAGGCTCTGTCCCGATAACAAGCCTTATAGCCACAGCAACTAAAACACCAATACCATAGATGGGATTATTAATCAATAGTCCAGTGGCAAACAAAATCCCCATTGCACGACCGGATCCACCAATTGCCTGCAGAATTGCTCCCGGTATAGCCCAGACTGCCAGCTGCTGCACAATTCCTGGCTCACCAGCACCTGCCGTAACAGTGGTGGCAAAGACCCGACTTACAGGGGGCAGCATATCTAGCTGGAAATGCATGTTCATAAAGAGTGCAACGATAACCATAGCGACAACCCCACCAACCAATTCAGCGATAAGCTGTTCCTTGCGTCCCTCCAATTCATACTCGGGATCCCGACCCTCGCCGCGTAAAATCCAGCCCGTCTTTAAGTCGTAACCCATGTCGGCAAAACAAGGGCCCGAACTAGCAACATAACCGCTCAAAAGGGCCAGTGGCACACCTGGGAACCCCATGAATAGTCCTAATGTTAGGAAAATAACGGTAATAGCAAAACCGGGAAACCAACCAGAGTGCATAGCCGCTAACCCGACTAAAATAGCTGCTAACAGAGCTGAAATCCCGGCCCAGAGAGTCCATACTATCATAGTACCGAAACTCATTTCAGCCAGAATACCACCTATAATGGCCAGGACAACAGCTCCAGCCAAATGTAATCCTAAGTGCACAAAAGCAGTACGTTGCATCTGAGCAGACCCGACAGTCTTTTTCCTCGCTTCCTTCTCCTCTCCGACGATTTTGTAAGCTTTTGAGCCACGCTGTATGATTATTATTGCTTGGATCAAGCTAACTACCCCGGCACCAATCATAACACCATGGGGTACATAGGTAGCACCTAGGTCAATGCCGAACAACTGTTGGGAGTAGCCCCGTGTAAGCAGGCCTATTCCTAGTGCAAGCATAGCAAATATATTCGCTATAAAAACAATCCCCACTCCAGCCATGGGCAAGCCAAAGTGGGTACCAATCACTCCGGCAGCAATGCCTTCCACCAGCCTTCTACCTTTGCGACCACCTTCATCGCCAGCAATAATAGCCTGGGCTGTAGCTACGCCCGGCGGCCAAGCACCATCTCCTGGATACAAATCCGAATCAAATGCACTGTAGACAAAACTCATGCCTACTAAAGTAGAAATTGTGGAACCGATCAACATAGGTATAACCAATCCGGGTTCCCCATAAAGGTAAATGATACCGACAGCCAGTATGCCACAGTTGGCGGCAGCAAACCCGCCTGCCGAGGTCATGGTCTGTACCATATTCTGCCGTTCCAGCGAACGGAACTTGACCATAGAAGCAAAAGGAATGCGGGCTAAAGCCATGGCAACAACGGCCCCAATTATTGATGTATTAGGCGTGATCCCGATTCGTGAAATAATTTGCATGCAAATAATCGCCGCAAATGCCGCCATAAGGATACTCAGTACAAACGTTGTTGGCTCCAATGCCTTTTCGTGCCTAGTTCTCTTTGCGTCCATTTTAATCCCTCCTTAAGTTAACCATCATAATCTTAACTGAAAGAAGTCTGGCGCTGCCTTTAATGCATTCTCATGTATCCCCTCCTCACTTAATTAATTTGGATCAATGACGAATGACGAACGATATTTGGCCACTATTAGTATTATTTTTACTAAACCGGTTGTTTTTCCTTCGTAGGGTAAAAACAAAAAACGCGCCCTTTTTTTGTAGAGCGCGCATGAAACAGTTATTTGTTTTCATAAAACGGGCTAATATGCAAAGCCATCGCTAAGCGAAAACGGTCTCTTGCCTTTCTTAGGTTAAGGCCTGTGATCTTCTCTATAGTCCCCAAACGATAGCGCAGTGTATTCTCATGAATAAATAAAGATCGGGCAGCCAATCTTATAGAAGCCTCTTTCTCAAGATAACATTGAAGTGTATGTACCAGATCAGCGCCCTTTTCGTTATCATGTTCGATAAGTGCACCCAACATTTTCTCGCAAAAAGCAAACAATTCTTCTTTAGGCCCACACCGATAAAATAAGCGATAAATCTCTAGCTTATCCTTAGTAGCCGACTGCCCCGACCCAAATACTTTCCTGCCTATTTTCATGAGTTCACATGCCTGCTTGTAGCCGGAGCTAATATCTAGAAGGCTATACAGCGGATCACTTACGGCAATTGAAGCCGTAACATCATCTAGTTCCTCCCTAAGGGTGCCTTGAAGATCTCTTAATAGACTATCGAGTTGTTTAGATTTTTCGTTGCTACAATGCTTTAGACTAGGTAGGCTAACGATAGCTATACAACTATCACTTCTGCCGACCGCCATAAAAGACTGGCTAAATGAAGCTATGGTCTTTTGTACCGTAGCTAACATCTTTGATTTCACGGTCATCGCATAGTTCTCACTCAGTTTGCTTTCTACCACGGCACCGAATCCGTCTATGTCAGCAACGATTATTACAGCTGGCACTGCAAAATCCCAGCCAAGGGTTAACGCTCGCATCTTCGCAACTTCTTCGGAAACCAAATTGCCACTAATCAAATCATTGAAAAAATCATTGCGCAAATGATTTTCAACCTCCGCAATAGCGGAGCACTTGGCGACCTCAAGAGCGGCCATCGTAGACGCATTTTCCAAAGCGATAAGGTTTAGTTCGTTACAGGGTCCGCTTACCTCCTTAATTAATAAATAGCCGTAAATACCTGTCTCGATTCGAATAGGGAAAACCAGGCAATCGCCGATCCCAAGATGCAAACTCCTACGAACGTAATTGTATACATTAGAAAGAAACTGAATATCCATTTCATTCAGCACCACCGATCCCACATCAACCGAAGGCCAGTGGCAACTAACTTTCGGGAACCAGGCCAGCATTTTTCCTTCAGTATCACAGATAGCAACAGGGTTATTTATAAGGGAATTAAGGCTTTGGACAATGGCTTCAAACCCACCACCTTCAAGCGCCACCCTCCTAAATAATCTGTGGATCTTAAGATGGTATTCTAATCTAAAAGCTTGGTTATGCAATATCTTGGTTAATAGTGGATGCGTAATCTCTATATATGGGATATCCTTTATAATGTTGACTATGGGGATCTGTAGCTGGTCGGCCAAATCAAGGACCCTTTTAGGGACTTGCCCTAAGTAACGATCAACCTTGAGTAAAAAACCGGCTGCTCCAATTCTAGCAGCAGATTGTATTAGCCTACATTGGGCTTCTACATCGCCACGTATAGCATACCAACTGCTAACAAGTAATACTCCGTTCCGGAAGTATTTATCCGGATCAGGAACCTCCATAATGTCCACAAAAAGAATAGGTCTCCCTAGTCCTTCATGACCAGCTATTACCTCGGCTTCTGAAAACAGGTCCATTTCTAAAGCTTGCCCTACAGTGATACTCATTTTTCCACCCCCTTGTTGCTTCTAAAAAACTCCATAGTTAAATGATTAGACTGTTCAATTTAGCAAGTACCCCTAATTCTAGTGCCCATCTTATGCTATTATTCGGTAAAGGGATGCAATTTCCTGCCCGTTAGGCCTTTGACAAACAACCCCGCTACTTGTGGGCAGGGTTGTTACAGTTGTATTCGCGATTAACGTAATAGGTGTATTGGCTATTTAGTAGGGCCAACAGATTTAGTTGTTGAGGTGCTTTCGGAGCTAATTACCTAAGTTTTGTACAAACAAGATAGTTGCAATTGGTTAATCCAGGAAACTAAGCTGTATATATTTTGTCTGCAACAGTGCTTCTATCAGAAGCCCTGCCAGTTTGCTAAGGGGCGGGATGATTACCTTAATACCTTCTATGGTTCTTTACACAAACCCTTTGACCCTGGAGCATTTTTAAACCAGAGTTTTTACCCCGACATTCTCTAGCTTTGTACCGCCAAGCTTAATGGCCTTAAACCATTTGATTAGGTTATGCGCCATAGATACAATCCATAATCACGTTAAATTGCTAGAGAAGTATTCCGGCAAGCCCCCAATTCAAATCTCACCCGATGAGATAAAACAGTACCTTCACCATCGCATCAAAAAAAGTATAAGCTATAGCAACATTAATATCTCCTGCAATGCCTTCAAGGTCATGTTTAACTCGGTCCTGGGCCGAGGGTGGTCCGATGATGTCATTGTCCGGCCAAAGAAGCCAAAGAAACTACTCTATGTCCTATCCAAGGAAGAAATTCTATCTATCATGGAGCATATACCAAACCTTAAGCACAAAACCGTGCTCCTTACCGCCTATTCGACCGGCCTTCGTATAAGTGAGGTGCTTAATCTCAAAGTATCAGATATCGACTCTAAAAATATGCTCCTTAGAGTCCGCTGCGGCTAGGGGCGTAAGGACCGTTTTACTGTCCTTGGTGAGGAAACCCTAATGCTCTTAAGAAAATATTGGAGGGTATATAGGCCTTATGACCTCTTCTTTCCGGGACTTACCGCGGGTAAGCCCATTGCTGCAAGGAATATTCAACAGGTGTTTCAAGTTCGCTTGTCGAATTTGAATTGCGCATGTGCGTTTCGCCCAAAGGCGAAAACCTCGCACGCGCATTCAAATCCTTTTAACGTTTGGCTTTATAAGCCTGGTATTTATTTCCAGGCTTATAAAACCATAGGCATCATTGAGATTGCGTGAACTCACCACTGATAGCTGACCAATCGGTAACCCGCCACCTTAGAGGTAGGGGACTTTATGCCGTACGTTAAACAAATCCATAGCACAGAGGTCTTCGACCCTGCTTTCTAAAAGTAATTTATTTACAGGGAGATTTACTGACGTGATTATACTCGTCATTTGCCATCTATTGACAACAAGGTCTAACCATGTTAGACTAATTTTGGTTTAACATGATTAGACTTCAGCTAATGGAGGTATAAAACTATGGAAAAATATAAGCTTGGAGAAATGGAGCAGCGATTTGC
>JAENYX010000026.1:0-36409 GCA_016841565.1 Clostridium thermobutyricum
CGGCATAGTATATAAGGATATAGCATATTGCCGGTCAGGGGTGGGAGTTTTGTCAAAGGTGTTGGGGATAATAGGGGATTTTGAGCCTGCATCTGCAGGCAGGTTGCTGCATGCCCTCGATTCAAAACTGCGCCGTATCAAGCCGGGGAAAAGAACAGAAGTACTGGCTCACTTTTGCACCGGATACCCGAATGGAGGGTTTCTTTTGGAGCAGAAGACTGTTAACCCGGTTGAGGAGATAGCAAAAACCGCCCGGATTATGCATAAGGTAGGAGCGTCGTATTTGGCCATTCCCTGCATTGAAGCCCATTATTATGCTCGAACCATACGGGATAAGATACCTATACCCGTAATTGACGCGCTGGAGGAAACCGATAAATATATTAAGAGTACTTACGGCAAAGAAAGAATACTTGGAATATTGGCGGTCAGCCAAGCTGTTCAGACAGACATGTTCAAAGAATACTTTAGGGATTACAGACTGCTCTGTCCGCCCGGAGAAATACAGAGCAATCTGGTGATGAAGGCCATTGAAAGCAGCCGATACAGTCATGCAGAGGATAGCCAGGCATATGCCAGAAAGTTGCTTAAACATGCAGCGGGATATCTGATATATATGGGTGTTCAGGTGCTGGTGGCCGGCAGCGCAGAGATATCTGCCGTTTTAAGGCAGGAACACGTGGGTATATGTATAATAGATCCATTGGAAGTATTAACAGACAGACTGGCTGAAATCATGACAATGTGAAAATTATGACGATTTATGCAACAAATTAAAAGTTGCATACGTCTAACAAATAAAGGTAGAATTAGCATAGGCAACTAATCAATTGGGGATAGGTAGGGGGTTATGATGTTAAAGAGGTTATTAGTTATTTTTATTTCGGCTGCTTTGCTTACAGGGTGCAGCACAGAAACAGATATTCCACCTACGCTTCAAGATCCGGTACAAGCCGACAGTGATGAAGAGGAGGCACGGCAGGTGGCGGTTATTAACCAACCAACCGAAGTGGTGGGGAATAACGGTTGGAGCATAATTCCGGCGGGAGGGCAGTCAGAGGACCAGTCGGAGGACCAGCAACAGCCCCAATCCAATGTTCTGTTAAACCAGGAGCAGGCGGTAAGGTTGTTTTTGGAAGCTTGGGAGCAAAACGATTTGGAGAAAATGAACATGCTGACCGTTCAACCTCTTGAGGATTTTTTTAAACAGTCGGATGTGAGTTTTGCATCTTATCAGTATCTGGATAACGGTGATCTGGCAGGATTTGTTAGGGATGGCTTGGCCAGGCTCAAGGACTATAATATAGATTCTTTTACCGGAGCCCAGATTGAGAATCCGCTTCCAAATAGAGAGAGATTGACGGTGAGCATGGGGGACTATTTGAATTTTAACATAATGCTGGTATTAGACAGAAATATGTGGAAGTTAAAAAGCATGGAGACTCTGGTTAATGGGATTGAAGTGGCGGAACCGCAGGACTGGGATACTTTGGGTCAAACGGTAATATACGACCTTAAAGATATGGACGGGGACGGCAGTTATGAATTGCTGACCATGGGATCCTGGGGCGAATGGGAGGGAATAGGGCCCGAGCCTTCGAAGGCCATAGGTATATATAACTTCCATGATCAAAACGTCACTAAGCTTTACTTTAGAGATATGTCCAACCGGTTAGAGGACCAAAGGGTAGTGATTGAAGGAGGAATGGGAAGGGTTATGGAAGACCATCCCATTATGCTGGTACTCATTGAGAAGACAGCCCAGGACAACCTGGCAGTTGTTGATGGCCCTGAGGCAGAACAATATATAAGTCTATATGCTTTAGAAGACGGAGACCTTGAAAAAATCGGGGAGATTGACTGGAAAAGCATAATTTCAGATGTATTAGAAAACAGGAATATACCTGAATGGATAGAGCTTTTGGGCGTAAGAAAACTGAAAGAGGATGCTTTGGAGAGTCTGGTTCTAAGGGTGGGATTGAAGGACAGCCATGATGTTGTCAATGACAACCGTGTTAGTGAGGGGATATTTGTTTTATCGTACAATAATGGAGATTGGAGTACCGACTGGTATCATGTGGATACGTTCGGAGAATACCATACTGTGGTGTTTGAGCAGGCCGGTACCCATGACCATGCAGTAAAGATGTATTATATCGAAGACAGCCCGGATGACGAAAAAAAGGGCGGCGGCGTATACCAGGTTTATCACAGTGATGGAAAATGGAAAGATACCCGGTTGTTTTCCGATAAAATGGATATAAAAGCAGTGGGAGATATGAACGGGGATGGAGATAACGAGTTCCTGGTGTATGACGGTATGATGCTAAAAGTATATTCATCGGATGGAGAAGTGCTGTGGAGTACCAATATACCAAAAGATACAAAAGAGATTCCCTATGCATGGATAGGTATTGTCGGAGGAAGGCAGAGGGTTATTACCGCATTGCACACAGGAGATTATGAGGAATGGACCAGCCGGATATATGAATGGAAAGGGAAAAATTTTGATCTCCGGAATTCCTGGAGCAGTGAACCTCTGGGAAGTGATGGAATAACCGCTATGAAAGTATCCGATTTGGACAAAGACGGAGAGCCCGAGATATTGGTCAATTATACAAATGATTATCTGATTTGGGGGCAGTTCTTCAAGATACTTGAGCCGTAAGGCTCTTTTTTTTGCCCTAAATTACCACAAGGGATACGGCTAAAAATGTAGAATGTATATTCATGGATTATGTTAACCACATACAAGACAAAACTGAAATGGGTGGTTTGTGCCTGTGAAAAGCCCTGATGCAGCTGCAAACAAACAACAAAAACCAAGAAAGGATGATAGCATGAGAAGAATTAAAAAAATTGCATTAATTGGAACTGTGGCTTTATCCATCGCATCTGCCGGAGGAGGCATTGCTTATGCCAGTTCCCAGCATACGGTTATTCCCGGGGATACATACTGGAAACTAAGCCAACAGTATAGGGTGGGCTTGAGAACACTGCTGGAGGCAAATGGAGCCAATGAAAGCTCGATTCTGTATGTGGGACAGAGCGTTACGGTACCGTCGGCATCGACCGGGTATATAGTTAAATCGGGGGATACATACTGGAAGATCAGCCAAAAAATGAATATTGATATGAATGAATTGATGAATTTAAATGGAGACAGTGCCGGGGTGGTCCTTTATAAAGGACAGCAGTTAAAGCTGCCTGAGTCGGTTAAAAGATATACAGTGAAAAAGGGAGACACCTTCTGGATAGTGAGCAATGCATTCAATATCAGTATCAATAGTCTGATGAAGGCAAACGATGCCGGGGTTAACACAGTACTATATCCGGGAATGGCACTATATATTCCGGCGGGGGCCGGCGGCCAGCTTAAGGTTTCTCCACCTTCCGGCCAATCGCCGGTCGACCCGCCTCCAACAGGAAATAAGCCCTATGTTACCCATATTATTCATACGGTACAGAGAGGCGATGATTTCTGGTCTCTGGGAATAAAATACGGAATTCCCTATAGAGAAATATTAAATGCTAATGGTTTGAAGGAGAGTTCAATAATATATGTGGGACAAAAGCTGAATATCCCGGTACACCACGTTCCTGTTAAGCCCGCTCCCGGTTCCAAGTTCGGGGAATTGCTTGATTGGTGGACCGAGGCGCAATATGTATGGCCCATAGGCTCTGATGCAAAGATAACGGATTATTACACAGGGATATCATGGAATGCCAGAAGAACCATTGGAGCTAATCATGCCGATGTTGAGCCGTTGACGGCCAGAGATACCGAAACTATGAAAAAGGTGTGGGGCGGCTCCTGGAGCTGGGCAACACGGCCTGTTATTATTGAAGTCAAGGGAAGGAAAATAGCAGCTTCTGCAAGCGCCATGCCCCATGATGTACAGTATATACAGAATAATGGTTTTACAGGTCACTTTGACGTTCATTTTTTCAACAGCACCAGGCATGTGGACGGGACGGTTTCGCAGAGCCATCAGCGGGATGTTAATATTGCAGCAGGGAAATAATTTGGGATAATGGATGTAACTGAAAAAATCACCGAACATTTTTAGTTTGGTGATTTTTTCAGTTATTTTTCATAGAATGCTTCCATATTGTAGCATAATATTATATAATTAGCAGAAAGCTATGACGGGTAGGGGTTTTGATGAAGGGGTTCAGAGAAATCGAATGCAAAGCAAGAATGCACCTCGTATTTCTGCTTTTTACAGGACTGTTTATCACTCTCGTACTGTTTTCGGATATAGGCCAAAATGCAAAGAGATTATGGACAGTTGGATTAACTGTAATATCAATTTTTTGTTTATTTCAGATAAACAGGTACGTTTCCTATTTGTTTAAAAACTTGATTGTTGATGAGCTTACCAAAGTATATAATTATAGATTTTTTATTACCAGGCTTGAGGAGGAAATGGACAGAGCCAATAGGTACAATCGGCCCATGATTTTAGCGTTTATCGATTGCGACAATTTCAAGTCATTTAACGACAAGTATGGGCACCTGGAGGGGAATATCGCACTGGAAAAGGTAGGGAGCATTCTAAAGCAGAACACCAGGGTTTCGGATATTGTAGCCAGGTTTGGCGGAGATGAGTTTGCTGTTATTTTACCTGAAACTGATTTATTATGTGCAAGAGCTGTAATGGACCGTGCTGCCGAGGTAATAGAAAAAACAGTGTACAAGACTCAGCCCGGGGAAGTAACAATGAGTATCAGCCTGATTATCTACGGCGGGGAAGATATGAATGACTTTCTCGAAAGGGCGGATGCCGTACTTTACAGGACAAAAAGGAACAAAAAGAGAAAAATAATCGAACAAAGGGCCTAACCTGCAGGCTGGCTTGAAGCATGGTGCATATAAAAAAAGACTGCCTTGAGCAGTCTTTTTTTATATGCACCATGCAAGGATTTCCACGGCACTGTTTTCGATAAGGGTTTTTCCATATTCCCTAAGAAACATTTCCACTGTTTTGCACCGCATTCCATACTCTTCTGCAATGGTTTCCACCGAAAGATTAGGGTATGTGTCGTAGGGCTTAAGGACAAGGTAATAAGTATCCTCGTGTCTGTATGCCGAGCTGTCTCCTCTGAAGCTGTCAATAATTCTTTTGCTGAGACAAATAATGTCCTCAAGGTCGTGAAAAGAAAAGCAAACTTCCTTTGGCTTGGTGGACTTTTTTGCATCCGAGCCTTTTATGAATTTATTGGGTCCGGGCTTTAACAACTGCCGGTTCCGGTATTTGGTAATTATTATTACGAAGGTATCCCTTGAGTTTGGTATGGCCTCTACAACCAGTTGTTCATCCTTGACTTCAAAACCTTGTTCAACATATGCCTGATAAAGTATATCCCAGAATAGTTCCTGAGCCTTGGGACTGTTATATACAAGGTCATCCATATTGATATTTCTTTCTTCAAGGTCAATCGAGTTGATGGTTATTTTAACTTTGTAATCGCTTATCTTTTCAATTTTCATAACACATCATCTCCATTTATATAGTTATATATATAATATAATTATTGGATACGGTTGTAAAGAGCCGTAGAGCAATAAAGTATTAGAAAAGCAGGGGGATTGTGGCATATCTTTTTCTAAATATATAATAATATTATTCCTCCTAATATATATTCGGCACACTATTTCAGAATACTGAGCAATTTTGAACAGAGTATAAAAAAATATGTTTGACATAATTGGTATATATAGGGAGCTGGAAGTCACAGATCCCGACGACGGAAGGCCGGGGTAATTGATTGATCAGGCAACAGTCTTGCAAGCAAAAAAGCTAAAGTATCAAGTACTTTAGCTTTTTTTCAGTTAGCGGCCGTATTGTTTTGGAGGGGGATTACGCAATACGTGCCGCTCCCTGCCTGCTAACACCCACAAATCTTAATTCCCAGTTTAAGGATCGCTGCTCCAGGAATGTCCTGAGTTTGGGAAGAAAGCTGTAATTATCTGAATCAACCATTGCTATCAGTGTTGACCCGGCACCGCTTAAAAACACACCCCTGGCACCGGCATCATAGGCCTGGGTAAAGATTTCCTTCATCCCCGGGATAAGTTCTTCCCGGTAGGGTTGGTGAAGCTTGTCTTGAACCGCATATTTAAGATGTTCCAGTTTTCCGGCTGTAAGAGCTGCCACCATGAGCGCAGCGCGGCTGACATTAAAGACGGCATTCCCCAGTTCCACCTGCTGGGGCAGCACTCCCCGGGCCTTTGCGGTAGGCAGCATGAAATCGGGCACCATCATAAGCATACGCAGTTTCTCCGGGAAATCCACTTTAATATAACCTATCTCAGCGGTGTCCTGGGCATAGGACAGGGTCATACCACCAATAAGGGCAGGGACTATATTGTCGGGATGCCCTTCAATTCCAGTGCCAAGTTCAATTATTTTATCCTGCCCAAGCTTTTCTCCCGTCAGTGCATTAGCCAGCATTAAGCCGGCAGCTACACTTGCAGCACTGCTTCCCAGACCCCTTGCAACGGGTATCTCATTGTAAGAGGTGATTTTCAGCCCGGTTGGACAATAACCAACCTGTTCAAAAACGGTTTCCATGGTTCTGTATATAAGATTGTTTTGGTCGGCTGATATAAGGTCTGTATCCCGGCCGTGGTTTTCAATGATAAGGCCTTGGGGTATTATTTGCACTTCAACAGTGTTGAATATCTCCAGCGCAATGCCCATACAGTCGAAACCAGGGCCCATGTTGGCCGAGGTTGCCGGTACTCTGACTTTAATCAATCCGTCTCACCACCAATATAATCAGCCATTATAT
Organism: Clostridium thermobutyricum; assembly: GCA_016841565.1. Lineage (GTDB taxonomy): Bacteria > Bacillota > Clostridia > Ch29 > Ch29 > JAENYX01. The sequence goes on from JAENYX010000026.1 coordinate 6,799, forward strand.
CCATAAGGGAATTATAACGGGCAGACAGGCGAGAGGGCTGATTACTTGTATTAACTGCTATTTCGGGGTCTTTAAGACCATTTCCCGTAAGGATGCATACCACCGTTGAGCCTGTTTTCAGGAAACCTTGACCGGCAAGCTTTATGAGACCTGCAACCGAAGCACAGGAAGCCGGTTCGGCGAAGATACCTTCTTTTGAGGCCAGTAGTTTGTACGCATGTAGTATTTCCTGATCTGTAACTTTATCAATATAACCATTGGATTCCATTAGAGCGTTTTGTGCATTTTTCCAACTGGCCGGGTTGCCTATGCGTATTGCTGATGCAATCGTTTCGGGATTATCTATTACTCTTCCTTCAACAATGGGTGCGGCACCGGCTGCCTGAAATCCCAACATAGCCGGCAGCTTGTCGGTGATTTTGTTTGAAAAGTATTCCCTGAAACCCTTCCAACAGGCAGTAATGTTACCGGCATTACCCACCGGTATAGCCAGATAGTCGGGAGCATTGCCCAGTTGGTCACATATCTCGAAAGCCGATGTTTTCTGTCCTTCTATACGGTTGGGGTTAATCGAATTGACCAACGTTACCGGAAAATCATCCGATAGTCTTTTGACCATATTGAGGGCAAGGTCGAAGTTGCCGTCAACAGCTAAAACCTTGGCTCCATAAGCTGAAGCCTGGGCAAGCTTTCCCAGTGCGATTTTATTGTCGGGAATAACAACAATGCATTTTATGCCTGCCCTGGCGGCATATGCGGCTGCCGAGGCAGAGGTATTGCCTGTAGATGCGCAAACGATACAACGGGAGCCTTCCTCTACCGCCTTTGTTACTGCCATGGTCATGCCCCTGTCCTTGAAGGAGCCTGTTGGGTTTAGTCCTTCATATTTAAGGTACACTATAGCTTTATGGTCAATATGTTCTTCTATTGAATATCCTCTAATTAAAGGAGTGTTTCCTTCATTGAGGGTAATTATTCTGGCGTTCCGGCCAACATTGAGATATTCCCTGTACCGTGTAATAAGCCCGTTATAAAGCAATTACAATTCCTCCTCCATACGTATGATGCTTAGTATGCTTTCGATTTTACCGCTGCTTTTCAGTAAAGCAATCCTCTGCTGTATATCCTTTTCCAAAACGCCGTAGGCAATAAATATTATCTGGTTTTGGTCTATGGCTTTCCCAAGCTTGACCATGTCCGGGAAAACAAATTCAAATCGTTGGAATTGTCCGGCTACCTCATTCATGGCATCAAAGCGGTGAGTGGGTTTCAGCCTTATGAAAAAGTCCGATTTACTGTCGGCCATATCCACCTTTGCCAAAGGCATGTCCTGAAGGGCAGAGTTCTCCGGGCTGCAGCTACCGATGTTGTGTCTGACTATATCAAAAATGTCGCCTACCACTGCACTGGCTGTGGGCAGTTTACCCGCACCCTGTCCAAAGAAAAGCACATCTCCCACAGCATCCCCTTTAACTATAATGGCATTGTACACATCCGCAACCTGTGCCAGAGGTACTGCGTTCTTAAGCATAACAGGGGATACCCTTGCCATGATACCATGGCGGTTCCTTCGGCTGAGCGCCAAAAGCTTTATGGAATATCCAAGGTATTTTGCCAGGCTAATATCATCATTAGTAATGTTAGTGATACCTTCGATATAAATATCTTCATAGTTAACGCTTTCCTGAAAAGCGATAGACGATAATATGGCCAGTTTCCTGGCTGCGTCATATCCCTGGACATCGGCTTCGGGGCTGGCTTCCGCATATCCCAGTTGCTGGGCTTCCTTTAGCGCAGTTTCATAGCTTCTTCCCGAATTGCCCATTCTGGATAGTATGAAGTTGGTAGTACCGTTTACTATTCCCCGTATTTCAGTAATATTGTTGGCAGCCAGACTCTCGCTCAGGGGTTTGATAATTGGTATTCCGCCTCCCACACTGGCTTCGAACAATAGACGGACTCCGTTTTGATGGGCTATTTTCTGTAATTCCATTCCATGCCGGGCTATCAGGTCTTTATTGGCAGTTACCACATGCCGCCCCTGGAGGAGAGATTGCTTTACATAAAAGTAAGCCGGGTCTGTTCCACCCATTACTTCTACTACAATATCAATGTCACTTTTTAGTATGTCTTCGAAATTATTGGTTAGTTTGTACCCATAGGAAGTACTGTTGTGCTTGTTTAAGTTGCGTACCAATATTTTTTCTATGGAAAGCTGTTGTTTTTGACACCATTCCTTTCCCAGTAGTTCTACAACCCCGGAACCAATAGTACCACAGCCCAGCAGGCCGATTTTTACCATATCAATGACCTTCTCTCATTTTATTGTCTAGATACTATATTAAGGTTATTTACACCGGGGATTTCTCTGATACCAATCAGCAGTTCCTCAACGTCCTTGCTTATTTTTGCCGTTTCAAATGTAATGCTTACCATAGCAACGTCATTAATGGGTATGTTCTGATTTATTGTAAGAATACTGCCCTGGGCGTTGGCGATTGAATCAAGGATTTTTGACAATACCCCCGGTATATGCTCAAGCAGTAAAGTGATGGTTACTATCTTCATCTTATTGGTCTCATAAAAAGGAAAGATATAGTCTTTATACTTGTAGAATGCACTTCTGCTTATTCCGGCGATTTTTACCGCATGGTTTATGGTCTTGGCCCTGCCTGTTCTTAGAAGGGTCTTTGTCTCTATCACTTTCGAAAACACCTCGGGAAGTACCGATGAGTTTACGATGTAGTATACCGGATCCTTCATACAATCACCCCCTTTGACACATGTACACAATACATGGACAAATGTATATGTATGGTGGATATTATATGCCGTTATATGTTTTTTTTCAATCCTGATTTTCAAACGTTACAGAGCAACAATATACATTACTGCCGGATTTCTTTTGCATGCTCAGGATTACGCTAAAAACATGGTGGTTGGATGTAATGATATTTTTTGGTAATGGTTGACTAAAAACGACAAAATCCGTATAATGTATTAGTAGTGGCAAGTTTTTCTACTTTGGGGGTGAGTATGTGGCTTACCTGAAAGCGGAAGAATTGAAGCCGGGAATGAAGCTTAAGAGCGACTTCATAAACGAAAGAGGAAGACTTTTCCTTGCAGAGGGAACGGTCTTGACTGACCATTCAATTGATAGAATTAGGGAACTTATGGTTCCCTATATAAGTGTTGTACAGGATAACGATATGGAAGAAAGACACCCTGAGAAAAAAACACAATACGAGATTAATACCGAGAACTTTATAAAGGTATATAATGATGCTCACCAGGTTGTTAAGGAATTGATTGACAGTGTCCGAGTGGGTAAAAGGCTGGACCTTGATGGTATTAGAGAAACAATAGGAGTTTTTATTGATCTGATACTTGATGATGATAATATTGTACCAAAATTGCAAAGAATCCATATGGCCGATGAATATACATATTACCACTCCATAAATGTAAGTATATTAACCATACTTATTGGAAAATGGCTTAATAAGCCCATTAAGGAACTTAGAAAACTAGGGTATACCGGGGTATTCCATGATATAGGAAAGTGCAGGGTACCTTCCGAAATACTGAACAAGCCCGATAACCTGGATGCAAAAGAATGGAGCATAATGAAGGAACACCCTGTATATGGGTATAATATTCTTAGAAAAAATAATGTCCTCAGTAATGATGTGCTAATGGGAGTCCTTATGCACCATGAAAGAGAGGACGGCAGCGGTTATCCATTGTGCTTCAAGAGTGAAGAGATTCACACCTATGGCAAAATAGTTGCCATTGCCGACATTTTTGATGCCATGATGTCGGACAGGGTATACAGGAAGAAAAGACCTCCTTTTCAGGTTGCAGAATACATTGCAGACAGAAGCTTTGACAGCCTTGACCCATATATATCCCGGGTGTTTTTGCAGGGCATAACCCGTTTTTTTGTAGGTAATATGGTGCGGCTGAATGATGGGCGTGTCGGGAGAATAATATACATCTACCCACAGCAGCCCACCAAACCCGTTGTGCTGGCCGAGGGTGAGTTCCTGGATTTTTCAAGGGATATTGGAATTTCTATCGTTGAGATAATTGGCTAAACAAATATGTGTAATTAGGAGGATAAAGAGGATAAATATAGAATATAATATAAGGCTCATAAAGATATGGGGATAGGGGCATTTAAGCCACGGGTGCCGGGGCCGGATGTCCTATTATGTTTGCTTAAATAAATGCGTCGATAAATAATAGGGAGGTATACCGGTGAATAAAATTGCCATTGACGGCCATAGCCTTACCATTAAAGAGGTGGTTATGGTAGCCAGGGAAGAGTATTCGGTGGAAATACATCAGTCTGCAATTGATAAAATCAACAGCTCAAGAAGCATAGTAGAAGAATATGTAAGCCGCGAGGAAGTGGTCTATGGTGTTACTACGGGTTTCGGAAGGTTTAGTGATGTAGCAATATCCAAGGATGAGACTGAGTTATTGCAGAAGAACCTGATTGTAAGCCATGCCTGTGGAGTTGGGCAGAGCTTTGGCAAAGATGTAACCAGGGCAATAATGCTGCTTAGGGTGAATACTTTATGCAGGGGGTATTCCGGCATCAGGATTGAAACCCTTAACCTTTTGATAGAGATGTTAAACAGAAGAGTACACCCCATTATACCGCAAAAAGGGTCTCTGGGAGCAAGCGGTGATCTGGCACCCCTGGCGCATATGGTACTGGTCATGCTGGGAGAAGGCAGGGCAGAGTTTAAAGGAGAAATCATTCCGGGAGCAGAGGCTCTGAAAAAAGCAGGACTAAAGCCCTGTATTCTTTCAGCCAAAGAAGGACTTGCCCTGATTAACGGCACGCAGGCCATGTCGGCGGTAGCGGCTCTGACTTTGTTTGACGCGGGCTTGCTTGCCAAGATGGCCGATATAGCGGCTTCAATCACGCTGGAAGCACTAAACGGAATAGTAGACGCTTTTGATGCAAGGATACATGAGGCCAGAGGTCAAACAGGGCAGATTATTGCAGCGAGAAATATCAGGAACCTGGTAGAACAAAGCACATATATTACCAGACAGGGAGAAAAAAGGGTTCAGGATGCATATGCCCTGCGCTGTACAGCCCAGGTACACGGAGCATGCCGGGATGCGGTGAGATACGCCACAGATATAGTTGGTACAGAGATTAATGCGGTGACAGATAATCCTCTCATATTTCCCGACAGCAACCAGGTCTTATCGGGAGGAAACTTTCACGGAGAACCGGTAGCCCTGGCAATGGATTTTTTGGGAATAGCTCTGGCCGAGCTGGCCAATATTTCCGAGAGGAGAATAGAAAGACTTGTAAATCCTCAGCTTAGTAACGGTCTTCCGGCTTTCTTAACACCCCATGGAGGATTGAATTCCGGGTTTATGATTACACAGTATGCTGCTGCGGCTCTTGTTTCAGAAAACAAGGTACTGGCACATCCTGCAAGCGTGGATTCCATACCTTCCTCTGCAAATCAGGAAGACCATGTCAGTATGGGTACAATTTCCGCCCGAAAAGCATCCGAGATAAAGGACAACCTGGCAAATGTACTTGCTATTGAGTACCTGGCTTCTGCCCAGGCAGTAGATCTAAGGGGAACAGGAGAATTGGGACGGGGAACCGGGCCGGCGTATCAGTTGCTGAGAAGTATTATAAAACCCCTGGATCAGGACAGGATAATGCATGTGGATATGCAAAGCGCTCTTGGCTTGATAATCTCAGGTCAGACGGTAAAGGTTGTTGAGCAAGCCCTCGGAGTGGAGTTGTAGATGTGCACAGAATTTCCTAACACATTTTACCATAGTTGAGTAGTATAAACATTTGATAATTGTAATTAATCTGGTATAATTATGAAGTAAAATTAAATTAACGTAAGAGGTGTGGCTGGTGCTGGGAAACAGAATAAGAGAAATCAGAATAGGAAAAGGTCTAAAATTATCCGAATTGGCCGAAAGAACCGGTCTTAGTACAAGTTATATTTCACTCTTGGAGAGAGATTTGACCAGTCCCTCCATTTCATCCCTGAGGAAAATAGCAGAAGCCCTCGAATTACCATTGTTTCATTTTTTAATAGAGGAGAGTAAGAGCAGCATACTTACACGAAGAGATGAAAGAAAAAAACTTGCTCTGCCCAATTCGAACATTATCCACGAATACGTAACGCCCATACCTATCGGGAATCAAGTAAAGCCCAAACAGGAAATTATTTATACCGAGCTGGATCCAAACTCGTGGAGCAGTGATGAACCCATGTGCCACCGGGCCGATGAGTGCCTTTTGGTACTGGAAGGTGAGATAGAGGTTCACGTTGGGGTGGAGACTTATGTTTTGTCGGAAGGGGATAGCTTGTATATAGAAGAGATGCTGCCTCACAGGTATTATACACTGAGCGAAACCAAGGCTAAATTGATTTCGGCACTGGTGCCTCCGACCTTTTAGTAGGTAGTTGAACAGTACTGTAAGGATACTAAGGGATATGGGCGGCCGGATGGTTTATATGACGATATACCACAGTAGAATAGGAGGTCTTTGCGATGGATTTTAGCGGGATTGTTCAGGTGTTCAACAAAAGAGGCTTTAAGGCCAGAGCCTTTGACAACATTGAGCAGGTCAAAAAAGCCCTTGCCGATGAAATAGCTCCCGGCCAGACGGTTGGCGTCGGAGGATCGGTGACGGTTAAGCAGAGTGGAATTACCGATATGCTAAGGGCTCAGGGCAACACAGTATATTTTCACTGGGAAGTGGATAAATCGGAAATAAATGCCACCAGGAAGCTTGCCTCTCAGGCCGATGTATACTTATCGAGTTCCAACGCAGTGACATCAGACGGTAAGCTGGTCAATATTGACGGTTACGGCAACAGAGTAGCCAGCATGTTCTACGGACCGGACAAAGTCTATTTGATATGTGGATGCAATAAGATTGTAGAGAACGAAGACCAGGCGGTGGAGAGGATAAAAACAAAAGCCTGTCCCCCAAATGCCGAGCGTCTTAATCTCAATACGCCCTGCAGGAAGACAGGCAGGTGCCATGATTGCTTTGTGGACGACAGGATGTGTGTAATTAAGGTGGTAATGGAACGTTGTCCAAAGGGAAAAGAAATTAATATTATGTTTGTGGATCAGGAGCTGGGATATTAAAAAAAGAAGCCTTGGCTTCTTTTTTTTATCCCAGTCTTTCGGGTATAATATCATTTCTTATCACGTCATCATAACTTTCCCGCCTGACTATCAGATCGGCTTTTCCTTTGTTTACAAGTACCGCTGCCGGCTTGGGCAGGCGGTTGTAGTTGCTTGCCATTGAATAATTATATGCTCCGGTAGAAAAAATGGCAATGAGATCCCCTTGGCATACGGGGGGGAGCTCAATGTCCTTGATCAGGATATCTCCCGATTCGCAGCATTTGCCTGCAAGGGTGACCTTTTCATGGCTGTTCCCGTTCATCCGGTTGGCCACTGCTGCCTGGTATTTGGCGTTGTACAAGGCCGGACGCGGGTTGTCGGCCATTCCCCCGTCAACAAATACAAATTTACGTACCGATGGAATGTCCTTTGTTGAGCCCACTGTATAGACGGTTGTCCCGGCATTTCCGGCTATATATCGCCCCGGTTCCACCACAAGCCTTGGAAGAGGCAGGTTATATTCCTCCAGACTACTCCTGACCGAGGATGTTATACTGTCAGCGAAATTTGCAGGATCCAGCTGGGCGTCTTCCTCTGTGTAGTATATGCCAAACCCGCCGCCAAGGTTAAGTATTTTTACCGGTGCATCAAGCTCATATTTAAGCCTGGCAGCAAACTGAACCATTGACCGGGCCGCCAGTGAAAAGGCAGCGACGTCGGATATTTGCGAGCCTATATGACAGTGCAGGCCTTGGAAAATTAAATTTTCAGAACACATCAACCCCTTAATTGCATTATAAGCACTGTCCTGGTAAAGGGGGAATCCGAACTTGGAATCCAACTGGCCCGTTTGGATATACTGATGTGTATTTCCTGTAATTCCGGGGGATACTCTGAGTATTACATTTTGCATTACATTCATAGAAGAGGCAATATAGTCCAACATTTCAAGCTCGGTGGCATTATCTGCCACAATATGACCAACGCCAAGCTTAAGTGCCATTTCTATTTCTTCCGGAGTTTTGTTATTTCCGTGGAAATATATCTTTTCCATAGGATAGCCGGCCTTAAAAGCAGTATACAGTTCGCCGCCCGATACAACATCCAGTGATAGGCCTTCCTGGTCAATCATCTTTACCATGGCCGTGGTTAAAAAGGCTTTTCCTGCATAGACTATTTCTATATCAGGATAGTTTGAAGAGAAAGCTTCTATAAACCGGCGGCAGTTTTTCCTTATAAGCTCTTCATCCATAATATAGAGAGGTGTGCCAAATTTTTTTGCCAGTTCTACGCAATCGCATCCTCCAATTTCCAAATGGGAAGAAGGATTAATCTTCATTGTGCCGTGTAGTTTCATGTATTATCACCTCTGCTGTCATAGTTATTTTTTAATCCTAGCAGAAGGGTTTGAGGATGTCAAGAAAAAGTAATTGCTGTAGGATAATTGGAGTTTTTGCAAAACAACCATAACAATTTACATTTGCTATACACTCATGTATTATTATTAAGAAGGTCTGACCGTTACTGTGAAATGGAAGGAGTGGACGGAATTGAGGGAAATATATTTTGATAATGCTGCTACTACCAAGCCCTTTGAAGAGGTAGTGAAGATAATGGTGGACTGTCTGACCAAAGAATATGGCAATCCCTCTTCACTACATAGAAAGGGAATACAGGCAGAGGCCATCCTGAAGCAAAGCAGAGGCATATTAGCAAAGTCGCTTAATGTACAGCCATCGGAAATACTCTTTACTTCCGGCGGTACCGAATCAAATAATACGGCAATAAGAGGGATTGCCCGCAGCTACGCCAACAGGGGCAAACACATAATAGCCAGCAGGATTGAGCATCCATCGGTATATATGACAATGGAGGATTTGGAAAGGGATGGATATGAAATATCCTATATTGATGTGGACAATCACGGGATAATCAACCTGGAGCAGCTGGCGCAAGCCGTACGTAAGGATACTATAATGGTGTCGGTTATGGGCGTGAACAACGAGACCGGGGCTGTGCAGCCTCTGTACGATACAGGAAAGCTGTTAAAGGAGAAAAATCCCCTTGCTTTCTTTCATGTTGACTGTATTCAGGCCTTTATGAAAATACCCCTTGATATAAACAAAATAGGTGCACATCTTATTTCAATAAGCGCACATAAATTTCATGGGCCAAAGGGTATCGGGGCCATATACTGCAAAAAAGGGATTAACTTAAGGCCCTGGCAAACCGGTGGAGGCCAGGAGCAGGGCCTTCGCTCGGGTACCGAAAACCTGCCGGGGATTGCCGGGCTGGGCAAGGCGGTTGAAATATACAGCAGCAACTTTAGCCAATACACAGCTAAAATGGAATTGTTGAAGGACAAGCTGAGAAATGATATACAGGCAAGGATTGATAACGTCAGGTTCAATACACCCGAAGGGAAAAAGGGAGCTCCGCACATTCTCAGCGTTTCCTTCAGAGGAGTTAAGGGAGAGGTGCTTCTACACTCGCTGGAGAAATATGGCATATATATTTCTACAAGGTCTGCCTGCTCCTCAAAGCAGAATAAGAGCAGCAGCGTGATGACGGCAATGGGGCTCAGCAGTGAAGAAGCTGAAGGTACCGTAAGGATTAGTATTTGTCCGTTTAATACACAGCAGGAGATTGATATACTGACAGATGCGCTTGTCACCGAGGTTGGAGCATTGAGACAGCTTTTTGGGAGGTAATTTTATGGAAGAATTGATTTTGGTAAGATACGGGGAGATTGCCTTAAAGGGCGGGAACAGAGCATTTTTTATTAATCAGCTGGTAAGGAACATAAGAAAGGCCTTAAAGGGTATTGAGCACAGGATAATAAAGGACCGGGGAAGGATCCTGATAGAAATGCAGGTACAGTCCGGGGACACGGAGGAGGCGGTAAACCGGCTTAAAAAGGTATTTGGCATAGTATCGCTAAGCAGGGTAATTAAAGTGGAAAAGAATCTGGATACCATAAAGCAAAGGGCGCTGGCAATTGTTGCAGAGCAGCAGCCGGCCACCTTTAAGGTTGAGAGCAGGAGAGCGGATAAGGCCTTTCCTGTCAACTCTCCGGAAATATGCCGGCAGGTGGGAGCATTTATTCTGGAAAACTGTCAAGGAATACGGGTGGATGTCCACCGGCCCGAGTTGCTGATAAATATAGAAATCAGGGATAAAGCTTACATATATATGGGTATGGAGCAGGGAAGCGGAGGCCTGCCCACCGGCACAAGCGGCAAAAGCATACTGCTCTTGTCGGGGGGGATAGACAGTCCGGTGGCAGGATGGATGGTGGCCAAAAGAGGAGTGGAACTTGAGGCGATCCACTTTCACAGCTTTCCCTATACCAGCGAGAGGGCAAAGCAGAAAGTGATTGACTTAGCAAGGGTACTGGCAGGTTATACCGGAGGTATAGGGCTGCACATGGTATCTCTCACCGATATCCAAAGCAGTATAAACCGGCACTGTCCCGCCGAGCAGAGTACAATATTAACCCGGCGTTTTATGATGAAAATCGCCGGGAAGATTGCAGAAGCCGAAAAAGCCCTTGCCCTTATTACCGGAGAAAGCCTGGGGCAGGTTGCCAGCCAGACCATTGAGAGTATCTATGTAACGGATTCCTGTGTCGATATGCCGGTTTTCAGACCCCTGCTGGGTATGGACAAAGTGGAAATAATAAACAGAGCAAGAAATATAGACACCTACGAACTGTCCATCCTGCCCTATGAAGACTGCTGCACCCTGTTTCTTCCGCCACATCCCGAGACCAGGCCAAGGCTGGAAAAGATACTCCAGTCGGAGTCCCATTTGGAGGTCCGGCCTTTAATTGAACAGGCGGTTGAAACCAGGGAGGTCTTAAGTATCTGATTGGGTACTGCCGCACTCACCCGTTTTGCCCTGCAGTATCAAAAGCCCGTGGGGCAGAGCCGGGAGGATGGCTTCAAGGCTCTCGGTTACTCCCTTGGGACTTCCGGGGAGGTTGATTATCAGAGAGCTTTTTCTTATGCCTGCCACCGCCCTGGACAGCATTGCCTTTGCAGTTATTTGCATACTTACAAGCCTCATAGCTTCAGGTATGCCGGGCACTTGTTTGTCTATTACAGCCAGGGTTGCTTCGGGGGTAACATCTCTTGAAGAAAATCCGGTCCCCCCGGTTGTAAGGATAAGGTCAATGCCAAGCTCATCTGTCATATGGACAATTGTTTCGGAGATTTTTTCCATCTCATCGGGTACTATTTTATAGTCGGCAACTCTCCCTCCGATTGTCTCCAGTATTCTCTCTATTGCCGGGCCGCTTAAGTCCTCTCTTTGTCCTGTGTATCCTTTGTCGCTTACTGTGATAATTCCAACTGTGAACAAAACTTACACCTCCGCGGATAATGTTTAGGTACCAGGTTCTAGGTACTGGGTCACAGAATAATGGTAACACATTGATGCTTGAAAGAACAAGCTGCAGCACACTAAAATCATATGGAAAACAATCAAATATTAACCACAGGCGCTTCATTGCCCCGGCTTGTTTTGGATTGGTAGTCGGGACATAAGATTAGTAATATTTGTTGTGTGTATACAGATAGTATGATAAAATTAAATAATAGTAAACGTACTAAATTTAATAAAGGAGGTATGTATAGTGAAGGAAAAGACACAAAGGCAAATCAGCTTTGGAGAAGTGCTGTTTGTTCTTCTGTTTCTTATCGTATCCCTCATGGCCACTCTTATGCTATTTGGCGGAGACCCGCATATGCCTATATTGGTAACCGCTGCCGTAGCATCCATAGTTGCGATAAGGGCGGGCTATAAGTGGAACGATATCCAGGACGGGATTATTGACGGAATAAAGATGTCCATGCAGGCTATACTTATTCTTATGATTGTCGGTATGCTTATTGGCGTATGGATACTGGCCGGCGTTGTTCCTACCATGATTTATTATGGACTGAAAATTCTTTCTCCCGGAATATTCCTGGTTGCAACCTGCCTGATTTGTTCCATTGTTTCACTGGCCACCGGAAGTTCCTGGACAACGGCAGGAACTGTTGGCGTAGCACTGATAGGCGTAGGTATGGGGCTTGGAATGCCGTTGCCCATGGTGGCAGGGGCGATTATTTCGGGGGCGTACTTTGGTGACAAAATGTCGCCGCTGTCCGACACCACAAACCTGGCACCGGCCATGGCGGGTGCCGAACTGTTTGACCACGTCAAGCACATGATTAAGACAACAGGTCCCAGTCTGGTAATCGCACTTATACTATACGGAATTCTTGGGGCAAGATACGCAGGCCAGGAGTTGGATGTGGCTGGCATAAACCAACTGCTTGGAGGGCTGGCAGAACAGTTTGCCATAAATCCGCTTCTGTTTATACCGCCGCTGGTGGTAATACTTATGGTGGTATTTAAAGTCCCGGCGATACCCGGCCTTATAGGAGGCGTTGTGCTGGGTGCTGTTTTCGCGGCCGTATTCCAGGGCGCCGGTATGAGCGCCATCATAGAGGCATCCCATTACGGGTTTGTATCCGAGACCGGCATTGTTGCCATAGACGAGCTGCTGACCCGTGGCGGACTGCACAGCATGATGTGGACGGTATCACTGATTTTGATTGCCATGTCCTTTGGCGGTGTACTTGAAAAGACCGGAATGCTGAATGCTCTGCTCGAAAAGGTACTTAAGGTAGTAAATAGCACAGGCTCTCTGGTACTTGCAACGGTACTGTCCTGCTTCTTTATTAACCTTACCTCCGGCGACCAGTACATGTCACTGGTGGTACCGGGAAGAATGTTTAAAGATGCATATGCTAAGAGGGGACTGCATCCAAAGAACCTGTCAAGGGTACTGGAGGACGCAGGAACCCTGTCATCACCGCTTATTCCGTGGAATACATGCGGGGCCTTTATGCTTTCAACTTTGGCCATTCATCCCTTTGCATACCTGCCCTACGCGTTCCTCAACCTGATAAATCCGCTTATATCGATATTCTACGGATATACGGGAATAACGATGGAAAAACTGCCGGAAGAAAAAACGGTATAGATTTTTACCGCCTTCATGGTTCAACCATGAAGGCTTTTTTTTAGCCTGAACATGAAAAATAAGCATGGCAATCGACAGGAGATGTTTGATTTTTACTTTAAAAGGCAAAACAATACATTTTTCATTGAAGGGAAAAAAAATATATTGAAGAAACAATAATATATATAATTTTCTTAGGGATATTCCTCCTACCCCCGAGTAAATCAAGAGTGAAGGTATGTCCCTGACCCTATGACATATCAATCGGGGACATTCATATGAGAAGTGAGAAGTGTGAAGTGAGAAGTGAGAATTGAGAAGTGAGAATTGAGAAGTGAGAATTGAGAAGTGAGGGCCTTAGCTTAGCCACGCTTTAGGGCAATACTTAAATCTCACATCCAACCTCTCGTCCCTTACTTCTCAATCATGGAGGTGTGTCTCCATTCATACAAAGACAGGGAGGGATGGATCATGGATATCACTGCAAAGGTTTCAGGCAATATATTGATATGCAGAATCAAAGGAGAGCTTGACCATCACACGGCAGAAGAATTCAGAAGCTTTATAGACCATAATTTGGAGAATAATCCTGTGAAGCATTTATTATTGGATATGTCTGAATTAAGCTTTATGGATAGTTCCGGAATAGGGGCGTTGATTGGAAGGTATAAAAAGGTCAGCCTGGCAGGGGGTAAGGTTTTGATTGTGAATGAGAATAAACAGGTTTCACGGGTATTCGAGGTCTCGGGCATTTATGAGATAATCAATTCATACGGCAGCATTCGCCAAGCTTTGGACGGCCTATAGGGAGCATATTTCCTGCGGCCGGTAGTGGACAATGGGCAGTGCTCAATAATTTATCAACAAGCAGCTGTGACCTGGCATCCAGCACCTTAAATAAAGGAGTGAGCATTAATGAAGGTAAACAATTATATGATATTGGAAATACCCAGTAAATCCCAGAATGAAGCCTTTGCAAGAGTCGCTACAGCGGCATTCGCTTCACAGCTGGACCCAACCATTGAAGAGATAGCCGACATAAAGACAGCCGTCTCGGAAGCTGTTACAAATTCAATAATCCATGGATACGAGAACTCCGAAGGCATAATTACCATAAAGTGTAATATAGACCAATCGGGAGTGGAGATAGAAATAGCCGATGAAGGAAAGGGCATTGATGATGTGGAACGGGCAAGACAGCCTCTGTATACATCCAAGCCTGAACTGGAACGGTCGGGCATGGGGTTTACGGTGATGGAGACATTTATGGATGAGGTGGAGGTGTATTCCGAAAAAAACAAAGGGACGGTTGTTATCATGAGAAAAAAATTTGCCTCGTTGGCAAAGGATCAAGGGGTAAGTGGCAATGAAGGATAATACCCAATTGCTAAGCCATGTTGAAACCCTAAAACTGCTTGAAAAAGCTCAGTGCGGGGATAAGGAAGCGCAATCGGCCCTTGTTAAAAACAATATAGGTCTTATTAAAAGCATAGTCAAGCGGTTTCTGAACAGAGGCTATGAATATGAAGATCTGTTTCAGCTTGGCAGTATAGGGCTTTTAAAGGCCATAAAGAATTTCGACCCCGGATATAACGTGAGATTTTCCACCTATGCAGTGCCGATGATAGCAGGAGAGATTAAACGATTCTTAAGGGACGATGGATTGATTAAGGTTAGCCGTTCTCTTAAGGAATTAAATGGTAAAATACGCCAGGTGAAGGACAGACTGATAAGGGATAAAGGAAGGGAGCCCACCTTGAACGAAATTTCAGAAGAATTAGGCGTGCCACCGGAGGACCTGGTGATGGCAATGGAAGCGGCTTCAGTCCCCGAGTATTTGTATGATACCATACATCAGGATGACGGTTCCCCAATTTTTCTTATTGACAAGGTTGCTACCGAGGAAGACAAGAGTGGAGAAATGCTTGATCGGCTTACATTAAAAGAAATGATACATAAATTAAAGCCCAGGGAAAGGCAGATAATTATGATGCGATATTTTCAGGACAAGACCCAGACGCAGATCGCCCAGAAGCTGGGCATATCACAGGTACAGGTATCACGCATAGAAAAAAGGATATTAAACAAAATGAGGCAGTCTATGACTAAATAAAAGAGGGACAAGGGTTGTCCTTTTTTTATTTTTCGCGTTTTTGTCATATAGGATAACGGTCATTTCCTGAATTAAATGATACAAAAGGATAATACTAAAAATATGAACGGAGGAGATTGAATGACATACAGAAAGAGGACAGTTTTGGGACTTATACTGTTACTGTTGGCTGTATTTGCAGTTTATTCGTGTTGGGTGGTGTATGGTATAAGACGTAAGGAACCCAGCAGAGCCAAGCTGGTAATAGCATGGGAGGCTGCTGTTCCATCCTGTGTACTTTACTGCCGCCATACCGGCCTTTTTCATGAGCATATTTAAATAAATATGGCCGCAGCTATTGCTGTAGAGATAATGATAGTGCCGACGGTTATAATTAGGTCCGAAATACAGGAATGCATGGGTTTGGTCCTTGTAATGCCTGCATTGACAAAGTAGAAGCGTTACTGGATTACCGGCTGCTTCCAGTCGTTTAAAACCAGGAGGGGAGCAAAATGGGAAAGAAATTTTTGGATTACAGTCTTCCGGCCGATACCAGTCCAACAAAACCCAAACTGCGTCACAGGGTAGACTGTGAAACGCTGCAGGGCATAATACAAAGGATTGAGAGCAGAAACAAAGAGGAGAATGGATATGGATGAGCCCATAAAGCAAGAGTATAGAGACTATGTTGAGAAGAAGGCTCCAAGGCCGGCATTTTTAAAGAATTCAGTATGTGCATTTGTTGTAGGGGGAATAATCTGCTGCTTGGGACAGTTTATTGTAAAAAGGGCTGAGGCTTTAGGTTTTAGCCCCGTTCAGGCATCCACCATAGGCGTTGTTTGTATGATTTTCATAGGTGCCTTCTTAACCGGAATAGGTGTATACGATAGAATAGGAAAACATGCCGGAGCGGGTTCTATAGTTCCAATTACCGGTTTTGCCAATTCCATCGTGGCTCCTGCCATGGAGTTCAAGAGGGAAGGGTATGTCTTTGGTGTTGGGGCAAAAATGTTTGCGCTGGCAGGCCCTGTGCTGGTATATGGAATTACTGCATCGGTGGTAACAGGGATTGTGTATTATATTTTCATTGAATAAAAGGGGAAATGCCTATGGCTGTCAACAAACTTGGTAGCCAGTCAATAAAACTGAACAGAGCCCCTTCCATAGTATCGGCAGCGGCAATTGTAGGTCCTAAAGAAGGAGAAGGACCTCTCAGGGACTATTTCGATGTTGTACTGGAAGATGACTATTTCGGTGAGAATAGCTGGGAAAAGGCAGAGAGCAAAATATTGCGGCATACTGCAGAGCTGGCCATACAAAAAGCAGGTTTGGCTCCGGGAGATATTGACTGTATGCTGGGTGGAGACCTGCTAAACCAGATAATTTCATCCACATTTGCAGCCAGAGAATTAGGAATACCTTTTTTAGGCCTCTATGGAGCCTGCTCAACTATAGCGGAATCCCTGCTGCTGGGCTCCGTTTTGACAGACGGCGGATATGCGGACCATATAGTAGCCGTCACTTCCAGCCATTTTTCATCTGCCGAAAGACAGTACCGGTTTCCATTGGAACAAGGAAACCAGAGGCCTCCAACATCCCAGTGGACGGTGACCGGCTCGGGGGCAATGGTACTGTGTTCGGCAGGTAAAGGACCCTTTATTACCCTGGCTACTACAGGTAAGGTTATAGATATGGGCATTAAGGACGCCAACAACATGGGCGCGGCCATGGCGCCGGCTGCTGCCCATACAATAACCACCCATCTGAGGGATTCAGGGCTTTTGGTTTCTGACTATGACCTTATTGCAACGGGAGACCTGGGAAGGGTTGGAAGGGATATAGTTGTCGAGATGGTAGCAGGAGAAGGGTATGATATTAGCAGGATTTATTCCGATTGCGGAATAGAGATTTTTGATGAACAGCAGGGCGTATACTCGGGAGGAAGCGGATGCGGGTGCTCTGCGGTGGTTGCATCTTCTTATTTCTATAAGCAGTTGATGAAAGGGAAAATCGGAAGGATGATGCTTGTTGCGACCGGAGCTTTGCTTTCCACCACCAGCAGTCAGCAGGGGGAAAGCATCCCCGGTGTTGCCCATGCAGTAACAATACAAAGTGCAAATCCCGGGAGGTGATAGGTTGGATTATGTCAGGGCATTCGTTACCGGTGGATTAATATGCGTTATTGGCCAGTTCTTAATGGACAGAACTAACCTGACGCCTGCCCATGTGCTTGTCCTGTTTGTTACCTCGGGAGTTGTTTTAACGGCTGTGGGCATATACCAACCGGTAGTAGAATTTGGAGGAGCCGGAGCTACCATACCGTTGCCGGGGTTTGGCTATTCGCTGGCGAAGGGTGCCATAACCGAGGTTAAAGAAGCGGGGCTGCTGGGAGCTTTTACAGGCGGCGTCAAGGCTGCTGCAGGAGGAATAGCGGCAGCTGTTGTCTTCGGATACTCAATGGCTCTTATATTCAACCCAAAATCAAAAAAATAAGAGGGGAATGTATGGGTAAGAAAAGGAAAGTAATTATCATAACCGATGGAGACAACATAGCTAAGCAGGCGGTAGAAACAGCTGCCGCACAAATAGGAGGAAGATGTATTTCTCAATCGGCTGGGAATCCTACTCCCTTAACAAGTGGTGAAATCATTGAAATGATAAAGCAGGCGCCTAAGGATCCGGTGGTGATAATGGTGGACGACAGGGGAAAAACCGGTCTGGGAGAAGGAGAAGCCGTAATAAAGAAGCTTTCCCAAACAAGAGATGTAGAAATACTGGGAGTTGTTGCAGTAGCTTCCAATACCCAGGGTGTCGAAGGGATAAAAGTGGATTGCTCGGTGGATAATGAACTCAACATTATCCGGGGCCCGGTTGATAAATTGGGGAATCCGTCTGACGGCAGGGTTATATATGGAGATACATTGGACATCCTCAACAAGGTCAGAGTGCCCATTGTAATCGGAATTGGAGATCCGGGTAAAATGGACGGCAGAGACGATTGCTTCTTAGGGGCTCCTGTACTGACCAAAGCCCTTGGCGTCATTCTGGAAAAGGGACATGATATACAATGAAGCTGGACAGGAGCATGGGGAAAGTATACAAACCTTAGACCAGGCCCTTGGCATTAGCAGAATTATTACCAAAGCCCTACGGTGGGTACTTATCTGCGTTGGGTAAGGCTTCTGTTCATACTCCCAATGTCCTTGCCACTTCCCTTGGAATAATTGGTGCTTTGCTTCTGGGTGAGCTGGCAGTGGATGTAGGATGGACGGTTTAATATATACTAAATAATTTTAGTAAATAAACAAATTATACCTAAATACAAAATCCTGTTGACTGGAGATAAAAATCCTTATAACATATAAAGAAATTATCTAAAACAGACATCTGTTTAAGCCAGTAGGAGAGTATCTAGGGAACCACTTGACATAGGTTGAGAAGGACCGAGCGATACAGCATATAAGTATATGCACACCGTGGGGATAAAAGCCTCTGCGGCAAGTCCTGTTATAGGATTTGCTGTGGGGCTTTTTATTTAAGGGAATCTGCGCAGAGTATTCCTTATACAAAACACTAAAAGGAGGAAAAAACATGGAAGGCGTTTTAGCAATGACAGTGGTATGCATCATATTCGCAATTGGCGATTTCGTATCAGCTAAGACAAAGGCTATATTTTCAATGCTGTTTACATCGTCGGTTATTTTGCTGGTTGGGTTTTGGGTAGGGCTTCCCAAGACTATATTTGAGGATGCGGCATTATTGAAGATAGGATCCATTCTTATAGCTCTGCTTATTACACATATGGGTACACTGATGGGAATTGAAGAGCTTAAGAAACAATGGAAGACGGTTCTTATAGCCCTTGGCGCAGTAGCAGGAATTGGTATCTTTATGTTTCTGGTTGGAAGTCCCATACTGGGCAGAGAATACGCGGTAGCTGCAGCTCCGCCGATAGCCGGGGGAATTGTAGCGGCAATAATAATGGGAGAAGCGGCCAAGGCCATGGGATTGGAGACAATCGTGGTTTTCACCACGCTTCTGGTTGTGGTTCAAGGGTTTTTCGGATATCCCGTTGCTTCACTAATGTTAAAAAAAGAGGCCGAGAAGCTGGCCGCAAGGTTCCGGGAGAACGGTGAAGCGGACGAAAACGCGGCTGCCCAGGAAACGGCGGCTGCATCGGCCGGGCAGCAGCAGTCCAAGCCTTGGTACAGGGTGGTGCCGCCCCTTCCGAAGGAATTGCAGACCACATTTATACTGTTGGCAAAGCTGGGGATAGTGGCGGTTGTTGGTTTTAAACTGGCAGGCCTGACCAATGGTGTGGTAAACGCTTACGTTATGTGCCTGCTGGTGGGAATAGTCTTCAGGGAGATAGGCTTCCTTGAAGATAGTATAATGACCGGGGCCAATGCCTTTGGGCTGGGGATGGTTGCACTGATGGCGGTAGTTTTTGCCAATCTGGTCAATGCTACTCCCGATATGTTAATAACCCTTTTGCGGCCTCTTCTGGGCAGCCTGGCCCTTGGACTTGTAGGTATCATGCTGTCCAGCTGGATACTGGGTAAGCTGCTTGGATACAGTAAGGAGATGGCAATAGCAATAGGCACATCTGCCCTGTTCGGTTTTCCGGGGACCTTTGTAATATCCAATGAAGTTGCCAATGCTGTCGGAAAGACCGATGATGAGAAGAAGGTGATACTTAATAGTATTCTGCCCAAGATGCTTGTAGCCGGCTTTATCACGGTAACCATATCTTCGGTTGTATTGGCCGGATTTATGGCAAAACTAATGTAAGTTAGAGTAATGGTTGGATTTTATAAATAAAAGTACTAAGAACAAAATACGAATATAACGCTGGGAAGGAGATTTATATGTCAGAATATGTATATTATGAAGGCTTTACATTGATAGACGGTACCGGCAGTCAACCGTATCACAATGCCGGAATGATTGTTGAGGATGGAACAGTTAAAAAGGTTGTTAAGGAAGGAGATGCCCTCCCGGAAGGGAAACACAGGGTGGTGGATCTTGCCGGCAAAACTGTTATGCCAGGGCTGATAAACAGTCATGTTCATATAATAATGGAGCCCATCGGGAATCCCTTTTCGCTGCTTGAGAAGGAATCGGATGTCAAGACAGCTATGAGGGGAGTTGTAAACCTCCAAAAGACATTAAGGTCCGGGGTTACCTATTTTCGGGACTTGGGCGGCCATAATTATATCGACCTTGAATTAAAAAAATGCCTGTCCGAGGGTATGATTGAAGGCCCGGACTTTCTGGTCAGCGGCAAGGTTATTACAATGACCGGGGGGCATGGACATCAGATGGGCAGGGAATGTGACGGTGTCAGCGAGGTAAGAAAGGCGGCCAGGGAACAGCTTAAGGCAGGGGTGGATGTGGTCAAGATTATGGCTACCGGAGGGGTAATGACCCCCGGGGTGGAGCCGGGCTCCCCACAGTTGACAAGGGAGGAGATGCAGGCAGCCGTTGAAGAGGCCAATAAAGCCGGGAGGAAGACCGCAACCCATGCCCAGGGTACCACCGGAATTAAAAACGCCGTGTTGGCCGGAATAGATTCAGTGGAGCACGGTATATTCTTGGACGATGAGGTTATAGAGATGATGATAGAGAGGGATGTATACCTTGTCCCCACGCTGGTAGCTCCGTACTTCATCGTTGAGTATGGGGTTGAGGGAGGCATACCCGAATACGCGGTGGAAAAGTCCAAGAGGGTTATGGAAAGTCACTTCGACAGTTTCCGTAAGGCCTACAAGGCAGGAGTCAAGATAGCCATGGGAACCGATGCCGGAACTCCTTTCAACATGCACGAGAGGGCAGCCTGCGAACTCAAACTGATGGTTGAGGCCGGTGCAAATCCGATGGATGCTATTGTTTACTCAACTAAGGCCGCCGCACAACTGCTGGGGGTGGATGCAAGCCATGGTACCCTTGAGGAGGGGAAAGCCGCCGACTTTATAGTTTTAAAGGAAGATCCGCTTAAAAATATGAGTATCCTGCTTGATGCAGAGCAGGTGTATAAGGCAGGAAAACCGGTAAAATAATCCGTGACGCGGAGATGGATGACCGATTTGGAAGCCTTGTTGTTCCAAGTCGGTCATTCTTAAGTATATGCGTGTACCTATGGACAATAATTAAACCAAAACTGACACCAGGATTGCAGGAAAAGAGAATGGGAAGCAGAAAATTACATAGGTAGCGACTTAATTTGTTCAAGAATGGGGTGTTTATGCATGACAAGGGATATATGCGTGATTTCAACCCATCAAAGCCTGACCGACAAAATTCAAAGAATAATTGATGAGATGAGGGAGGATATTGATGTATATACCGCCACACTAGGCCAGGCCGTATACTTGTGCCAGAGGCTTGCCGAGAAAGGTGCAAAAGTGTTTATAAGCAGGGGTGGAAACGCCAGATATTTACAAAAAAAGTTAAGCTATACGGTAGTAAACATAACTCATAACCTTTCAGATTACCTTGAAGCACTGGAAAGGGCTAAGAATGTCAGGGGCAGGGTTGGGGTTTTTAGCTATGAGAACAAACTGGATGACATAGATACAGTGGGCAAGCTTATGTGTATTGACATAAAACAGTACATTTTTAGAGATTTAATTGAAGCTAAAAGCGTAGTGTTAGAGGCAATTACAGACGGCATCGTACTGGGTATAGGAGGCATTGTAACTGGCAGGATAGCTGAAGAGGCAGGCATTGAATACATTGTAATAGACAGTTCCAGGACATCTATAGTAAATGCCATTGCATCTGCAAAACAATTACTACAGGTGCAGCAAGAAGAGAATAAGAGGGCAGAAAATTATAAGATACAAATGGAAAACTATCAGGCCATACTTAGTTTTTCTTATAGCGGTATTATTGCAATCGATGATAATTGTATAGTTACAGCTTTCAACCCTATTGCCGAAAAAATAATTGGCATAGCAGCGGAAAATGCGATAGGCAATAAGATACATAAATTATTTGCCGGAAGTCAACTTATGAATGTCCTTAAGACTGGTAAGCCTGAGCATAATCAGATAATGAAGGTTAATGGCAGGAATATATATACAAACAGGATTCCTATATGCATTGGAGGCAAGGTTAAGGGCGTTGTGGCCACCTTTGAGGAAGTCACGAAGATACAGGAAGATGAGCAGGAGATAAGGAGAAAGCTTCATAGTAAGGGGTTGACAGCCAAATACCATTTCTCGGATATTTTGGGCAGCAGTGGAGCGCTAAGACAGGCTATAAGCATCGCCAAGAGCTATGCAAAAACGTCCTCCACTGTTCTGATACAAGGTGAGAGCGGTACCGGAAAGGAGCTTTTTGCCCAGAGCATACATAATTCAAGCCATAGGAGACATAGACCCTTTGTAGCTATTAACTGTGCTGCCCTTCCGAAAGATTTGCTGGAATCGGAACTGTTCGGATATGAAGACGGTACCTTCACGGGAGCTAGAAAAGGAGGCAAAATGGGACTTTTTGAGGTAGCCCACGGCGGGACCATCTTCCTGGATGAAATTGCCGAGATACCATTAAGTCTTCAGGCACAACTGCTCCGCGTGTTGCAAGAAAGGGAGATAAGGAGGCTGGGAAGTGACAAGATTATACCGGTGGATGTCAGAATAATAGCTGCAACCAACAAGAATCTGGAAGTGGAGTTGGAGAATAAAAGATTTAGAGAGGACTTGTTCTATAGGATTAATGTACTAAAGCTTGATATACCTTCATTAAGGGAGAGAAGAGAGGATATAGGGGAGATAGGACTCTACTTTCTTAATAAATCCTATTCGGATACATACCTGTATAATAAAGCTTTGTGGGATAAGGTACTAGAGCATCTGTCCATGTACCCCTGGCATGGTAACATACGTGAGTTGGAAAACATTTTGGAAAGGCTGGTTATAATGACAGAACGGAGGATTATTGACTTAGGGAATTATGAAGGATTGATTGGCAGCATGATAGGAGGAAAACCTCTGACGGGTGGAAATGATAACTGTTTGCAAAACGATGAAAAAGGATGTATATATAAGGCACTGATGCAAAACGGCTGGAACCGGACTGCTGCAGCTAAAGAATTATGTATCAGCAGGAGTACACTGTGGAGAAAAATGAAAAGGTATGGAATAGGCACATAAGTGCCTTTTTTTAATTCTAACATGTTTCATTTACACCGGAGTGAAACGCAGATAAAACAACGATGAAACATAATTGAAACATCCACCGAAACAGTCAGCCTATAATTATAGTTGAGTTTCTTCGTCAAACCTTGATTAATCCGGAAATGCTCTTAGGGTGGAATTTGGCATGGATATTGCGAAATAGATTACCGGGAAAGGAATTGACTGGATTTGGGAAGTTACTGTACTATGGGAGATTTACAATTTGCAGGGGAAGGAGGGTAGAAAAATAATATTCATAATACGAAAGGAGAGCCAATTATGGAAAAAAGCTTCAAGGAACCAATTCGTTACAAATGGATTTGGATCGTTCTGGCAGTAATCACGCTGGTCGGAGTACCGTGGTATCTGCCCCAGGGGAGTATATATCCGATAATTCTTGGTTTCCCCTATTGGGCATTTATCTCAGCCGTATCTACTGTAGTATTATCGTTTTTTCTAACCTATGTGATAAGAAATTTTTGGGATATGAAGAGCTTTATTAATGAAGCTAACGAAGAAGGGGGGAGTGACGAATGAGTGAAGTTAACTTTGTAGGATGGCATGGCCTTATTGTTCTGGTAATTTATGCGGTATTTATTATGGGAATGTGTATATACCTTGCTGCCCGGAAAAATGTAAAAAGTAGCATGAAGAACTTCTATCTGGGCGGTGGTAGCCTTGGGGCAATGCTGCTCTTTTTCACACTGTATGCAACCCAGTACAGCGGTAACACCGTTGTAGGATATGCACCAAAGACGTACAGATTGGGTTATGCATACTTCCAGTCAATCCCCTTCTTCATAATGGTAATTGTGGGATATCTATTATTTGCACCACGACTTCATGTTCTCGCTAAAAGACACAACTTCGTAACTCCGTCCGACTGGCTACATAAGCGCTTTGAATCCAAAGCCGTTACACTGCTCGGAACTCTTCTGATGTGCTACGGCCTGTGCAACTACCTGCTTGAGCAGTTGGTGGCCATGGGACATGCCATATCGGGGCTTACAGCCGGCGTTATTCCCTATTTTTATGGTGTTATCTTCCTTGTGGTCATAATGTTCATATATGAGTGGCTGGGTGGTATGAAGGCGGTGGCAGTGGCCGACACCATAAACGGAATAGCGTTGATGATAGGTGTTATTAGCCTTATGTTCTTAACCCTGAGTAATTTCGGATCCCTGGGGGATGCAGCCAGGTACATAGCAGAGAGCGCTCCCGAAAAAATTGGTGTTCCGGTAATGGAGACAAATATAAACTGGTTGAGCATTTACGTACTGGTGGGCATAGGAGCGGCAGTCTATCCCCATGCTATTCAGCGTATCTACGCAGCCAAATCCGAAACCACTCTGAAGAATTCCTTAAGCAGGATGGCATGGATGCCTTTCATAACGTCCGGTATGGTTTTCATAATAGGGGTAATTGGGATTAAGGCTTTCCCCGGTCTTGAAAAGGCTCAATCAGAAGAACTGGTGGGGATGGTAGCCAATGCAATTGCATCAAGGTCGGTATTCAACTACTGGGTAATGATGGTATTGTATGCCGGTATTGTGGGGGCCATTATGTCGACCACCGATTCAGTAATCCTTTCACTTTCATCGCTGGTATCAAATGATGTATATGGCAGGTTTATCAAGCCTACGGCAAATGAAAAGGAAAAGGTGCTCTGGGGTAAGGTTGTTGGGATTATCATAGTGTTGCTTTTACTTATAATAGCCTGGAACCCTCCCGGAACGCTATATGAGATATTCGTACTCAAGTTTGAGATATTGATACAGGTTGCACCGGCATTTCTGCTGGGCCTGTACTGGAAAAGGCTTAAC
This sequence comes from Clostridium thermobutyricum, assembly GCA_016841565.1. Lineage (GTDB taxonomy): Bacteria > Bacillota > Clostridia > Ch29 > Ch29 > JAENYX01. The sequence continues at coordinate 32,050 of JAENYX010000026.1, forward strand.
AAGACGGCTGTTCTTATTGGTATGCTGGCCGGGGCGGTTATAGCTTCAGGAATGACATTTGCAGGGGTCAGCACATTATATGGAGTACACGGCGGTGTTCTGGGACTTGCTATAAACTTTGTGGTTTGCATACTATTAAGCTTGGTTTTACCTGTATCTAAACAGGATGAAGAAAAAGCAGAAAAGCTTATCAATCTGGATGCACCAAAACTGAATTAGTCATAAGCAAGAGGCGGTAGGGGGAGTTTTCCCCTCCGTCTGCTTCCGGCCGGTAGGAATTGAGTTGCCGGAAAGGAGGGATGGCAGTGGGAAAGACATTAACAGAAAAGATACTGGCACGGGCATCGATCAGGGATAGCGTGGAGCCTGGAGACATTGTTGAGGCAGACATCGATCTGGTTATGGGAACTGATGTGATGATGCCCCTGTCCTTTGAGATTATGGGCCATATAGGAACCGACAGTGTATTTGACCCCGATAAAGTGGTGATTGTTTTAGACCATTTTGCCCCGGCGCCCAATATAAAGGCTGCAGGTCAGGCAAAACTTATCAGGGAATGCTGCAGAAGGTTTAAAATCAACAATCTTATAGAGGTTGGGAAAGGTGGCGTGTGCCATACTATAGTTCCCGATATGGGGATGGTTACACCAGGGGATTTGGTGGTGGGAAGTGATTCCCATACTACTACATACGGAGCTCTGGGTGCCCTATCAACCGGATTGGGAAGCACCGATATAGCAGTGGCCCTTACTCTTGGAAGGCTATGGTTTAAGGTTCCGCCAACCATAAAGGTGATTTTAGAAGGGAAGCTTCCCCCGCTGATAACGGGTAAGGATTTGATACTATACGTTCTGGGATTGATAGGTGCAGATGGAGCAAGATACAAGTCTCTGGAATTCTCAGGAGGGGTTGTTGCCCGATTGGATATGGATGACAGGTTTACAATATGCAACATGGGTGTAGAGGCCGGTGCGAAGAATGCCATAATTGAGCCCGATCAGAAGACTGTTGAATACCTGCAAAGAGTATCATCAAGGCCTTACAGTCTGCTTAAAAGTGATGTAAATGCATCCTATGAGAAAGTAATTGAGATAGATTGCACCGATGTTGAGCCGCAGGTTGCTTTTCCGCACAGCCCGGATAATGTGTATCCTATTAGTAGGGCGAAAGGCATAAGGATTGACCAAGTTTATATAGGTTCATGCACCAATGGAAGAATATCCGATTTGAGGATGGCCGCTCGTTTCTTGAAAGGGGCCAAAGTCCATCCCGATGTCAGGCTTATAGTAACCCCTGCAAGCCAGCAGGTCTACCTTCAAGCGGTGCGTGAGGGTTTAGCTGAGGTTTTTGTAAAGGCAGGTGCGGCTTTTAACACACCATCGTGCGGAGCCTGTTTTGGTGGCCATTTTGGGGTGATGGCAGAGGGTGAGACCTGTTTGTCAACCACCAATAGAAATTTCAGAGGAAGAATGGGCAGCAAGGAAAGCAGCGTGTATTTGGCGTCTCCGGCTGTGGCGGCGGTATCTGCAGTAATGGGACATATTGCCGATCCCAGGGAGGTGTAAATATGATTATAACAGGACGGGTTTTCAAATTTGGTGACAATATTGATACGGATGTAATAATACCGGCCAGGCATTTGGTTACAATCGACCCGAAAGAATTGGCCAAGCATTGTATGGAAGATATCTCCGATACATTTGCAAAGGAAGTCAGGGAAGGGGATATCATTATTGGCGGAGCCAATTTCGGATGTGGCAGTTCCAGGGAACAGGCCGTTGTAGCCATACAGGGATGCGGAATAAAACTGATATTAGCCCGGAACTTTGCACGAATATTCTATAGAAATTGTATTAATAGAGGGCTTTATGCCCTTGAGGTAGACCATGAGGTTTTAGATAACATATCCCAAGGAGTCGAGATTTCAGTTGATATTGAAAATGGAAAAATAACTGCGGCAGACTTAGGAAGTATATATAGTTTCAAGCCTATTCCGGAAGAGATGCAGAAGATAATAAGAGCCGGTGGGATAATACCCTATACCAGGGAAAAACTTAACAACAACTCTAAAGGGGGTATTTAAAATGACGGAGAACAGATTGGGAGCACTGGAAGGAATCAGGGTGCTTGACCTGACCAGGGTATTGGCGGGGCCCTTTGCCACCATGATGATGGCTGATATGGGCGCAGAGGTAATAAAGGTCGAGATACCCGGGAGAGGTGACGACAGCAGGGCCTTTGGTCCCTACATAAACGGTGAAAGCGCCTATTATATGAATTTGAACAGGAATAAGAAAGGTATTACACTGAATCTGAAAGAGACTAAAGGCAAAGAGATATTTTTTGAACTGGTCAAGAAGGCTGATATTGTGGTGGAAAACTATCGACCGGGAACAATGGAAAAATTAGGCCTGGGTTATGAAACGCTGAAGGAGGTAAATCCAGGTATAATATATGCTGCAGTTTCAGGTTTTGGACACTATGGTCCCTATATGACAAGGCCGGGATACGACATTATTGGCCAGGCTATGGGAGGGTTGATGAGTACAACCGGTTGGCCCGGCGGAGAACCTACCCGTACCGGTACAGCGATGGGCGATGTGCTGGGAGGCCTTTCAGTGACTATAGGAATACTGGCTGCATTGAAGAATAGAGATTTCACCGGCAAGGGTCAGAAGGTAGATGTTGCTCTTGTTGACTCGGTGGTTGCAAGCATGGAGATAATAACACAGATATATTTGGCAGAGGGAAGGCTGCCCGAAAGAATTGGGAATAGATATGAAACGGTATATCCCTACGATTCCTTTAAAGCCAAGGACGGGAGCCTGGTGATAGGGGCAGGAAATGAGAAACTGTACAAACTTTTGTGTCAAGTGATGGGAATGCCGCAACTTGCAACCGATGAGAGGTTCAATACGATACCCAAAAGGAAGCAAAGGCATATTGAACTTAAGGAGATTATTGAAGAGTGGTGCGCTGATAAAACTGTAGAGGACCTGGTGGAGATGCTGCTTGAGGCAGGAGTTCCTGCAGCTCCCATATACGATATTGCACATATTGTTAAGGACCCCCATATTGCAAAAGCAAGGGAGATGTTTGTTGATGTTAAGCACCCAAAGGCCGGGGACACCACGTTGACAGGATGTCACATAAAGCTATATGATACGAAACCGTCTATCAGAAAACCGGCTCCCTTGTTAGGAGAACATAACCAGGAGGTCTATTCGGAACTCATCGGAATAGAAAAAGAAAGTCTGGAACAACTGAAGGCAAAGGGAGTAATATAGGAAGAGGGTGTTTATGTGAAATTTCCAAATAAGGCAGAGGTTGTAGAGGTTTGCCCAAGAGACGGTTTTCAGATTGTCAAGGATTTTATAAAAACCGAAGACAAAATAGAAATAATTAAAAGACTAATTGATGCAGGATTACAGCATATAGAAATTACGTCCTATGTGCATCCGAAATGGGTGCCGCAGATGGCGGATGCCTCCGAAGTAGTAAAGGAGGTACAAAAATATGCAAATGATAAAAGAGTCCAGCTCATTGCACTGGTTCCGAATAAATATGGTGCTTTAAAGGCAATAGAGGCCGGACTGGATTGGATAACCTATGTTATTTCAGCCAGTGAGAGTCACAACATGAAGAATATTAACAGGACAATAGAGCAATCCTTCATTGAGCTGGAGGATATAGCAAAGAACACCGGCAATACAAGGATTAGGCTGGCAATAGCCACAACATTCGGTTGTCCCTTTGGAGAAGAGGTGCCAGTCGACAGAGTAATTGCCATGGCTCAAAGAGGTCTTGAACTGGGGGTTCAAAAGATAATACTGGCCGATACCATAGGGATTGCAAATCCCGTACAGGTAAAAGGTATCATAGGCAGAGTCACAGAAGCTGTAGATGTAGGCATTCTTGGAGTGCATTTACACGATACCAGAGGTATGGGTCTGGCAAACACATATGTAGCTGCAAGTGAAGGCATTGGCTATTTTGAATCTGCCGCCGGCGGTCTGGGTGGATGTCCCTTTGCTCCCGGTGCAGCGGGTAACATTGCTACCGAGGATATGATAAATATGCTTCATGCAATGGGGATAAAAACAACGGTAAGCCAGGATAATATGATGGATGTTGTTAGGCTGATAAAGAAAAAGGTCAATACGCCGGTAGTCAGCCACATGGCAATGGTGCATGGAGTATGAGTATTGAGAAAGTATTGTCCTGTCATTGCAATGCCATAATAGATGTAAAAAATCAAGGTGCGGGTTGACCGCACCTTGATTTTTTGTTATTCCCGGTTTAACAGTTCATCCATTATCTGATCGGAGGTTGTTTCCTCTCCCGGTTCTCCGTCCTCCGG
>JAENYX010000026.1:36509-39939 GCA_016841565.1 Clostridium thermobutyricum
CTTCATCATTTTCATCCTGCCCGTTGGGTGGTATACCAAAGGGATTATGGTACGGGCAGTATTCGGTGGGCACATCGTAAATGGCATCTCTGGGGATTAGGTGCAACTTCGGATCAATCCCCCCGATACTTTGCAAAAACTCCTCGACGTTAAAGGGGTCAGGTCTTTGGACGAAGACTCTCGATTCTACCAGGGTAGGAGGACAAAACGGGGTTGCCAGCAGATTTGTGGTTACATCTATATCCCTGACCACATGCACATCGTCATATTCGGTTGGCTCGGTGCCCTTGATAAACATCTCGCTTCTCACCGTGTTTCGTGGATCCATATAGGAAAGGTCGGTAGGAAGCTTGCCCGATTTTGTATCTACATTTACGTTTACAAGGCCCTGGGGCCTTTCAAAATCCACCACCGGCAGGTCCTTATGAATTTCTTCCATTACTTTGCGCCATAGTCGGGCAGGATAGGAACTGCCTCCAAAGCCCATATCCTTTGGCTCATCATGTCCCATCCATAACGAGGCAACATAATGGCCCGTATATCCAACGAACCAGGCATCGACAGAATCTTGGGTAGTTCCTGTTTTGCCTGCGATGGGTATATTGAAATTCGCACCGGTACCTGTACCGGCCCTTACCACGGATTTCATCATATCGGTAACAATATACGCCACTTCTTCGCTGACCACCCTTGTGCTTAAGGGCTTGTTTTCCAACAGCACGTTGCCGTTGGCATCCGTCACCCTTACATAGGTTATGGGTTTTATCTTAACTCCCTTATTGGCAAGGGTACCGTAAGCGGTAGCCATGTCAATTGGGGAAACGCCCTTTGTCAGGCCGCCCAAGGCCAGTGATGCAAGGTTTTTATCATGGATTCGGCCACTTTCCACAAGGCTGGTCAGGCCCAGCCTTTTTGCATAGTCAAGGGCGATATCTATGCCCAGATCATTGAGAAGTTTTATGGTCACTATGTTCATTGACCACTGAATACCTTCCCTCACAGTACTCAAACCCCAGTAGGTAGACAGTCCTGTTCCTGCATCGGAATACCAGTTCTTTGGTATCCAGAGTTCACCATCACCTGCGATGAAGGCTACAGGAGTATCGTCTATTACGGTTGCTGCCGTGTATCCGTTATCAATGGCAGGTGTATATACCGATATGGGCTTAATGGAAGAACCGGGCTGGCGGTATGACTGGGTAGCCCTGTTGAGGAGAAGCTGGCCTTCCTGTCCTCTGCCACCAACCATTGCCTTGACATGTCCGGTCTTATAGTCATTAACAACCATAGCTGCCTGTGGTTGCGGTACTCCTTTTGCATCATCGGTAGTCTTGGGGAAATTGGCAGGATCCTTGAAGGCGTTTTCCACAACCTCCTGCATTTTTACATCAATGGTTGAGTATATTTTGAGTCCGCCGTTAAACAGCAGATTGTTTGCCTCATCCTTAGTGTAATTGTATTTTTCCATAAGGTCTTCCCTGACATCAACCTTAACCTGGTCAATGAAATACGAAGAGATTGCAATTTCCTCTTCATCGGCTTCTCCTCTTTCGTATACCAATTCCTCACTGACCGCGCTGTCATATTCCTGTTGGCTTATATATCCCTGATCCAGCATGCTTCTTAAGACAAGCTCCTGGCGTTTCTTTGCGTTATCGGGCTTCAGGTATGGTGAATAATGGCCCGGGTTATTCGCCACCCCGGCAATCATCGCTCCCTCGGCCAGTGTCAGCTCGGACGGATTTTTATCGAAATAGGTCATGGAGGCTGCGTGGATTCCGTAAGCGCTGTGGCCGAAATATATGGTATTGAGATAGGCCTCCAGTATCTGGTCCTTTGTAAATACTCTCTCAAGCTTAATTGCAAGGTACTGCTCCTGTATCTTTCTTTTGAACTTTTGCTCCTGGGTCAGAACAACATTTCTTACCAGCTGCTGTGTGATGGTGCTGGCACCGGCTACAATTCTGCCGGCCTTTAGGTTCTGGATTATGACACCGAATATTCTTCTTAGATCTATGCCGAAATGCTGTAGGAATCTTTCATCCTCAATGGCAATAAAGGCATTCTGCACATGTTCTGGGACATCGTCAAGATGCACCAGTGTTCTGTTAACCTCGGCGTGTATTCTGTCTACCACCTCGCCGGTACTTTCCTCATATACAATGGAAGACTGTCTTAACTGTAGTATATCCTTCGAGCTGATCTCAGGGGCATCCTTAATATAGGCTGCCACGATACCGGCCGCCGCACCGGCTCCAACAAAGACAATCAAAAGAATGGCTACTATTACAAGTCTTAAAACACTTATTTTTTTCTTATTATTCTTAGTATTCTTGTTGTCCTTGGTATTCTTTTTTGTCATTTGAATATGCCTCCTCTGAGGGACATTAGGAGTAGTCCTACAATATTATTCTGATTATAACACAAATAACAATTATATATAATTAACATTCTCATTTTAACCGCAAATCAAATAAAAATCAACAAACTACTTAATTATTATAGAGTATTCAATGTGACTATATGAATATAGCCGTCATAATATATAAGGAAGGAGGTTTTTCTATGAGAAAGCCCCGATCAAAAGCAAGGTTCGGTAATAAATGGCTGACAAAGAGAAAGAGAAAGATTTATGTAACAGTATTTGTTTTTGTACTTATTCTGTTATTAATGAGTTGGATTGTAAATAATAATATAGAGCCGCTGCTTTTAGCCATATCCGAAGTGAGGGCTAAAACAATAGCAACTCAGACGATAAATGAGGCTATAATATCCGAACTCACATATAAAATTAAATACGAAGATCTATTCGTAATTAAGACCGATGATGACAACAGGATTACCATGCTGCAGGCAAATACAATGTATATGAATAGAATAGCCTCCGAGACTACATTGAATATACAGGAAAAATTGAGAGAGATGGGAACAAAGAGAGTGGGAATACCTCTTGGAAGCATTCTGGGAAGCGAAATATTTGCTAACTACGGTCCAAGATTCAATATTGATATATTACCTATGGGGACAGTTGTTGTAGATTTTAATACTGACTTTGAACAAGCCGGAATAAACCAGACCAGACACAGAATTTATTTAGTAGTAAAGACTCAAGTTAGAATAGTATTGCCCCTGGCCAGCGATGTAGTTGATGTAGTAACACAAATTCCAATAGCAGAGACTATTATAGTAGGAGATATACCACAAAGCTATATCTATGTGCCGGAAGATGGCTTATTAAACATTGCACCAAGTATAATTGAATAAACATAAGAAACGGCAGAAGAAAATAAAATTATCAAGAAAAACGCAAGAAATTGATAGGGTATGGTAATTTTTAAGTGTTGAATTACATACAATAATCATGTAATATAAGCATTGCTGTCACACAAAAGGAATGGTCAAAACTGTATGTTGACAGCGCACGATATAT
>JAENYX010000027.1 GCA_016841565.1 Clostridium thermobutyricum
GCGTGACAGGCTGGCATTCTAACCAATCTGAACTACCGGGCCGTACATGGTGGGCCTTCAGGGATTCGAACCCCGGACCGACCGGTTATGAGCCGGTTGCTCTACCAACTGAGCTAAAGGCCCAAAAATATGCGACAACAAATATTAATATACAACAATTCCATACACCTGTCAAGTAGCAGTTATTAGGAATATTTCGTTTTGTAGTTCCATGGATAACCCTGAAATTATTATATTTTAATGAAAATGACACATCGTTTATATTATAATATAATATAAGAAGATTATTAATGGTGTGCAGCAAAAATTTTGTAGGGGGTGTAATAATGAAGGTAACTTTTTTGGGAGCAGCGGAGATAGTGACCGGCTCCTGTTATTTAATTGAGACAGATAAAAAGAAATTTTTGGTCGATTGTGGAATGTTCCAGGGAAAAGAAGAGGAATTAAATGAAAAACCCTTTGAGTTTGATATAAACACCATAGACTTTGTAGTTCTTACCCACGCACATATTGACCACAGCGGAAGGATACCGAAGCTTGTAAAGGATGGCTTCAGCGGTCCCATATACAGTACAAAGGCAACCGCTGACTTGTGTACCATTATGCTTCCCGACAGCGGTCATATCCACGAAATGGAAAGCGAATGGCAGAACAAGAAAAGAATAAGGGCAGGTCAGGAACCGGTCCAGCCTTTGTATACCGCAGAAGATGCAAGGCAATCACTGCAATATTTTAAAAACTTGTTTTACGGCGATGTACTGGAAATTGATGATAGCATTGCAATAAAATTTATGGACGCAGGCCATATACTTGGGTCTTCCATAGTCGAAGTCTGGGTAAAGGAAAAGGGCGAGACCATAAAGCTGGTGTTTTCAGGTGATATAGGGCAAAAGAACCAGCCAATATTACGGGATCCTTCCATTATTGAAGAAGCCGATTATCTGTTTATTGAATCAACATACGGGAACCGGCTGCATGAAAAGCGCGAGGAAAGGGTAGGCAAGCTGCATACCATAATAGACAAAACAGTAAAAAGGGGAGGAAACGTAATAATACCCTCCTTTGCCGTAGGCAGAACACAGGACCTCTTGTATCATTTGAACGGACTTAAGGAGGACAAAGATAATAAGTACCTTAGCGGAGTAAAGGTCTTCGTAGACAGTCCTTTGGCAATTTCAGCCACCAGGATATTTCAGGATAACCCGCAGTGTTATGATGAAGAGACCCTTAAGCTGTTAATGTCGGGAGATAATCCCTTTGAATTTGACAAATTATATTTTACAAAGACATCCCAGGAATCCATGGAAATAAATAATATAAAGGGCGGAGCAGTTATAATATCAGCCAGCGGCATGTGCAATGCGGGTCGGATAAAACATCATTTGAAGTATAATTTATGGAGACCGGAAGCCAGTGTTGTGTTTGTCGGCTATCAGGCTGAAGGTACCCTTGGAAGAATAATATTAAACGGAACTCAAAAGGTCAAAATTTTGGGAGATGAAATTGGTATTTCTGCAGAAATCCACAGTATACAAGGCTTTTCAGGACATGCAGACCGTGACGGACTTATGGAATGGCTGTCGGCATTTACAGTAAAGCCCAAAAAGGTTTTTGTAGTACACGGAGAGGCAGATTCGGCTGCAGAGTTCGCCGGACATATCTCTGAAAAGTTAGGTCTGGATACTGTTGTTCCTCAAATGGGCGAGACCATTGATATCGCTCTTAAACAAATTACCAGCAGCGGCAGGAGAAAAGCCGACGAAACCATACTTACAACCAAGTCTGCCGAGGTAAACGATCTTACTTTGAAAATTATGCAAATGAAGATTAGATTTATGGAATCTATGGACAGCATTAACAGAAACCTGGAAACAGGGGAAATAAATCCGAAGGAAGCCAAACAAATGATAGAAGAACTGCAAAGATTGATTGGCGATGAAAAGTCGGGAGAAGTGGCTTCCAGTTAAAAATATGCCGTGCAGCGGTAAATATACGTTTTCACGGATTCTTGATAATATGATATATATGCATACAGCTTTAGAAAGAAAGCTATTCGAAAATTAAAAAAACATAAAGGAAAATTATGAGTATGCGTAGAACTTAAACTTATGTTATAAAATGGGAGGCTGGTTTATATGAAGAATAAAAAAAAGCTCTCTATCTCGCAGGTTTCTGAGATAACCGGCTACAAGCCCCATGTTATAAGGTACTATGAAAAGGAGTTTGATTTAATAATACCAAGGAATAAATCCGGTCACAGAAGCTTTACCTATAAAGAACTGGAACGGCTGCAGTACATTAAACAGCTGCAGGAAAAGGGTCTGACCAACAATCAGATAAAGGTTATACTGAAATCCCCGGAAGTAATAATGGGGGAAGACAGAGAGGGAAAGGAGACTGCAGTTGCCAAGGCAGCTGTATTAAAGCAAGACTTTTCCCAGCAGATGCTTCAGGAGTACCTGTCTGTATTCGGCAATGAAATTAAAGAGGGTCTGACAGAAATAACCGGCAACATAAAAGAACTGACCGATGAGATTAGAGCCAAGGACAAGGATATTCTTATTTGCGAAAATGCAAAACTGAAAATGGATGTTAAGAGAAAAGCTTATGAGGTAGCAGAGTTAAAGGAGCAGCTGAAGAGGGAAAGAAACAAAAAAAAGTCCTTATTGGGTAAAATATTTGACAGATAAAGCAGGGAGGACAAGCCTGTGGTGCTAAAAGCCATTACATTTGATTTTTGGAATACCCTTGCGTCCGACAGAGAACCTGTAAGAGTCAGGGAAATTGCAGCCGAAAAAATGGTGACCCATATCAGGGGGGAAGGTACCAAAATAAGCAGTAAGAATATGCAGGAAGCCTTTGCAGAGTGCAGAAAGCTGTGTTACAGCTACCAGGAGGATAAGGGAATAGACCTCACACCGAAAGAACAATTGGATTGGATACTGGAGTATTTTAATCTAAAGCCCAAGCCCATGATATGGAACAAATTATTCGATGATTATACTACTTCGCTTTTGGACATTCCGCCAAGGTTTGTCGATGAATTGGGGAGCATACTAAAGGAATTGGGTTCTAAATATAAAATGGCAATCATATGCAATACCGGACGTACTCCGGGTTGGGTCATAAGGAGTATAGTCAGGGAGTGCAGCTTGGACGGGTTCTTTGATGCCCAGATATTTTCCAATGAAGTTGGGGTGGCCAAGCCAAATCCCTATATATTCGAAATTGCAGCCAGAATGCTTAATGTGCAAAACAATGAGACTTTGCACATTGGCGATGACATTCATACAGATGTAGGAGGAGCGTTGGGTGCAGGCTATAGAACGGGCTGGTATAACCCGAAAGGGTTATGCCGGGAAGTAAAATGCCATTATGTTTTCAAAGATTTTTCAGACATATTAAAGCTTTTGTAAGGGAGCATTCCCTTACAAAAGCTTTACATATTTAGCACCGGCATTTCTGAAACGTCCGCTGGCCACCCGGGCTTGATCTTCATTTACCCTCAATACCACACCAATTTTTCCTTCGAAAATCTTATTTGCGTATGTGGAGGTAAGGTCCTCCCGGATCCCGTGACCGGCCAGTTCATTTGAGACCTGTTCTACATTTTGATATCTGCCATTGTTAAATTCACCGGTGGATATCACCTGTCTGTATATCTGTGACTGAGCGTTGGGATTTGATGTAGCATTTTCTAGCTTAACCCTCCTGCCAATTATCGACAGAGTATCGGCAGGTATTCCTTCATTGTACAAAGCATCCCTTAATAAGTCAACCTGTGTTTGGGACTGGAAGAGTCCTATAACAGTCTTATCCATTAATAAACCTCCTATTGGTATTTCGGTTTAGATGTAAGCTTCTTTACTGTATAGTTTAGCTTTTTATATAGAATAATATTCTCAAAGGCATAAATATTAATGAGGGGTGACACGCTGTGAAACTATCCGACATTATGACGCGGGATGTAAGGAGCATAGACAGGACAAAAACGGTGGAGGAAGCAGCCAGGATGATGAAAGAACTGGATGTGGGTTCCATACCTGTAACCGACAAAGGAAGAATAGTAGGTATAATTACTGACAGAGATGTTGTACTGAGAAATGTTGCCGATGGCAGGACTCCGGAAAATACAAGAATTGATGAAGTGATGTCCAAAACAGTAATTACTGCTACTCCCGAAATGGACGTACACAGGGCAGCCGATCTCATGGCTCAAAATCAGATAAGAAGGCTTCCGGTGCTGGAGAATAACAGGATGATTGGTATTGTTTCAATAGGAGATCTGGCAGTAAGGAATATCTATGAGAATGAAGCAGGCGAAGCTTTAAGCAACATATCCAAACCAAGCAGACCTTCTATGTAAACAATAATCAGCCCATTGGGCTGATTATTGTTTATGGTTATTTTTTTCTCTCATTAAGAGGAATTGAATATAATATATAGAATATATTAATATCAGAACACTGTTCCAATATTAATAACACCGAGAGGTATATGATGGGAAATAATTACTTCATCAATTCCATACAGAGAGCCTTTGATATTCTGGAATTATTTAATTATGACGTAAGAGAACTGGGAATTAGTGATATTGCAAGAGAATTGGGCTTACATAAGAGTACGGTTCATCGCATAGTAACTACACTGGAGAGCAAAGGAATCCTTGAGCAGAACCCTGACAGTGGAAAATACAGGCTGGGATTAAAGCTATACAGATTGGGCCTTTTTGTTTTTGATGACAATGAGTTGATTGCATTGTCGGACACTTCCCTTAAAAAACTGGCAGACGAGACCGGAGAGACTTCAAACCTTGTAATAATGGATGGATGCATGACAGTATACATTGCTCAAAGAGAAAGCAGCAGGATGGTAAGAATGTTTACCAAACCGGGAGCCAGAGTTTATCCACACTGCAGTGGAGCAGGAAAAGTACTGCTTTCAGAGATGGATCAGAAGGATATACAGTTAATTATAGACAGCAATGGTTTTCCTGCCTACACCAATAACACCATAACATCAAGAAATCGGCTTTTGGATGAATTAAAGGATGTAAGGGCAAAGGGATATGCAATAGATAACGGGGAAAGAGAAGAAGGTGTTATGTGTATAGCTGCACCTGTCCGGAACAGGCACGGTGTAATTACTGCAGCTATAAGCATTTCGGGTCCGGCCAACAGGTTTGGACAAGAGCGCTTAAATGGGCTGATAGATAAGATTTTAGTCCAGGCCGGTGAAATATCCCATAGGATGGGGTATGGCAGCCGGTAAATTCCGGTCTGTCGCTTTGTGCTTATAAAACGTTTCATAAAAATATAAGGAGGGTTTTAGTATGGGAAAAGAGTATGGACAGTTAAGACCGGGGTACAGGCTTCTACTTGGTCCTGGTCCGGTGGAGACATCCCCGAGGGTTTTGAGGGCAATGTCCAGCAATATGCTGGGGCATCTTGACCCACAGTTCCTGGAATTCATGAATGAGACAATGGAGCTTTTAAGAAAGGTGTTCCAGACAAAAAACCAGTTGACTTTGCCCATGTCGGGTACCGGAAGCGCAGGGATGGAAACGGCTTTGGTAAATCTTATCGAACCCGGTGACAAGGTCATTATTTGTGTTCATGGGGTGTTCGGTCAGAGAATGAGGGATATTGCCGGAAGGTGTGGAGCAGAGGTCATAAGCGTCGAATCACCCTTCGGCAGGCCCATAGAACCGGAAAGCGTTAAAAAAGCATTTGAGAAGGCAGGAAAAGTAAAGTTGGTGGCCGTAGTACATGCTGAAACCTCAACAGGGATTTTGCAGCCTCTTACCGAAATATCCCAGATTGCAAAACAGTATGGTGCGTTGTTTGTAGTAGATGCGGTTACGTCCCTGGGAGGGGTGGAGCTCAAAGTAGATGAGTGGGGAATAGATGCATGCTACAGTGGAACCCAGAAAGCATTAAGCTGTCCTCCCGGATTGGCTCCCGTTACTTTTAACGACAGAGCGGCAGAAGTTATAAACAAAAGAAAAGCAAAAGTACAAAGCTGGTACCTTGACTTAAGCATGATACAGAGTTATTGGGGGAAAGAGAGATTCTATCACCATACTGCACCCATCAATATGATATATGGATTGAGGGAAGCCCTGCAGATAGTTCTTGAAGAAGGCTTGGAAGCCAGATTTGCAAGACATAAGCAAAACTCTGAGGCTTTTATAAAAGGAATTGAGGCAATGGGATTGTCAATGATAGCCCCTCAGGGATACAGGCTGCCCACTCTTAATGCCGTGAGAATACCCGATGGAGTGGAAGATGTGGGTGTCAGAAAACACCTGCTTGACAAATACGGCATAGAAATAGGAGGGGGGCTTGGAGACTTTAAGGGCAAAGCTTGGAGAGTAGGTTTGATGGGTGAATCCTCCAAGAGAAACAATGTAGTATTACTGCTGGCAGCATTGGCAGACGGTATGGGACAGCAGGGTCATAATGCGGACGTCGGTTCTGCCATACAGGCTGCTCTTAAGGTATATAACGGCTAACCCAAGACCGGCATAAGCCGGTCTTGCAATTTGCAGCAAGTTTTACTTTCAATTCGGTAAAAATGGATATAGTATATATAAGTGTAGACATGTATGCACCGGGAGGTAGGAATATGACTAAAAAGCTGAGGTTTTTTCTGGTTTTTTTAAAGATAGGAGCCTTTACCTTTGGAGGAGGGCTTGCAATGCTTCCTTTGATTGAGAGGGAGCTTGTTGACAAGAATCAATGGATGACCAAGGAAGAGTTTATTGATATTATTGCCGTTACACAATGCATGCCCGGGGTAATAGCTGCCAATGCAGCCATATACCTTGGGTATCATCTTTTCGGGTTTTGGGGCACGGTTTTAGGGGTGCTGGGTGCAATCCTGCCATCCTTCGTGATAATGCTTGCAGCTGCAGAATTTTTCCTTGCCTTTAGGGATAACGAACTGGTAAGTGCCGTATTCATGGGTATTAGGCCCGCCATAGCAGTATTGATTTTTTCTGCCGCAGTAAGGCTGAGTAAAGCGGTTGACAAGACCGGATATAATATTTTGGTAGCCCTTGGTTCATTTGTTTCTATCAGTTTATTTGGAGTGCATCCCATAATTGCAATAGTTGCTGCAGCGTTACTGGGCATTACAATCAAAAAAGGAGGTATAGAGGATGAGAATGCTAATTGAAATGTTCTATACCTTTGCAAAGATAGGGGCTTTCAATTTCGGAGGGGGATATGCAATACTTCCTCTCATAGAAAAGGAAATAGTAATTAACAACGGTTGGATTGGACATCAGGATTTTATAGATTTGGTGGCATTATCGCAGATGACCCCGGGCCCCATATCCATCAACAGTGCAACTTTCATCGGGTATAAACTGGCAGGATTTTGGGGTGCGGCTGCTGGAACCCTGGGAATTGTATTTCCGGCCTTCTTTATTGTTATATTTGCCGCCACAACCATTCGTAAGTACAGGGACAGCAGACTGCTGGGTTGTGCATTCCTGGGCATAAGACCTGCCGTAATCGGACTAATCACAGCCGCAACTTTGAGTGTTGGCAGGGCATCAATTACAGACGGAAAATCTTTTTTGATAGCAGGATTAACCGCAGTCATGGTGTTTAAAACAAAGCTAAACCCTGTTATCATAATACTAATTTCGGGAGCCTTGGGTGGCATAATTTTTAATGTCTTATAATACCCGGATGCTTTAATAGGGTATTACGTTTTTTACCACCCGGTTTACGCCATCATTGTATTCAAACCTGTAGGATTTTTCGAGGGGGATAAGTATTAGCAGTTTCCCCGAGGCTCTTCCCTTAGGCGGCAGTAAAATTTCAACAAATGGTATATCATCCTGTTTTGTGTATTCCGGATGGTAAGTATACGCTCTGTTGTCCGAAGTAAAAAGCTTAATGTTTTCCGGCTTTACAGTTATATTTTTGGTACCTTCATTAATGATACTTACCCATAGTTTCAGGAACACTATATCATCACTTACTTCTACCTGAACGTTGCCTATAGAGAATTCCCTGGTATAGATATTATCAAGGGATATCTTTAAATTTCCGGTACCTCCTTCATAGGACTGCATCTGTTTTTTGGCTTGCTGTATTTCTTCAATTGAGTCAAAACTATCTTCATTGCCGGCTGGGGCGTTTTTGTAGTGCTCCAGCAGTTCCCGTACCGGCTGGCTGTTTCTGTAATCAAGGGCAGTCTCCAGAGATGAGACGGCTAGATGGTATTCCTCTGCAGTGTAATGCTCCTTTGCTTTATTGACGTACATTTCAAAGAGTAATTCCTTCAACTCATTAATCTTGCTCTGGGCAAGGGGGTAGTGGCTTTGATCCTGTTGGTCCACCTGTTTGAAAGCTTCCAGGGCCTGTTCAAGCTCTCCTTTGTCACAAAGGTCCATGGCTTCCTGGTATTTTTGGGATGAATGCTCCAGTACTTCCTGGCTGGAAGTCTCACCGGTTTTGTTGCTGCAGCCGGACATGCTTAGAAGTGTTGGTATTAGTACCATTATTATAATTGCGCTCAGTGGTTTTTTCATAGTAGGCCTCCTGTTAATGGAAGGATTTTATTTATATATTATCATATGAACAACTATATTTTAAGACCTTTTGTATTGAGTACCCGGGAAATGGTAATATTTCGACTTGGTTCTTGTGTTAAAATAAGGTCGGGTATAGAATAATAAGGAAAGAGGACATATGATGTCGGAGCACAGATCACGGATACTATATACCCTGTCATTTAAGAGAGCCGAGTCGGAAGAATCCGACTTGAAGATGGACATAAGATTCTTCGCTTGGCTCAGGTTGACAAGCGTTACGCTAAGGATGACACGTTAGGAGATGTAAAGTCTTAAGCACGTTATATATAAATGCTAGGTACTGGGTACCTGGTGCTGGATGCCGGGGATGGATTTTCGGGTCAGAGTGCTTTAGAAGTGCAGATGACAGATACTGCCTAAGAGTCACTGGCCACTTATAAGAGACGTATCAACAAAGGAGAGAGATTAGGATGGATGGGACCAAGGATAAAAAATACATGATTAAAACCTGGGGCTGCCAGATGAATGTACATGATTCGGAAAAAATTGCGGGAGTGGTTTCCTCTCTTGGTTATAGATCTGTAGAGGCCGAGGAACAAGCTGACTTGATTATATTCAATACGTGTTGTGTAAGGGAACATGCAGAGCTTAAGGTGTATGGTAACCTTGGCAGACTGAAAAAGCTAAAAGCCGAAAGGCCGGACTTAATAATAGCAGTATGTGGATGTATGACACAGCAGAGAGAAGTGGCCGAACATATAGCTAAAAGATACCCTTTTGTTGACATAGTCTTTGGCACCAATAAAATACACAGGCTTGCAGAGCTTATAGCCAATGTAAAGCCCAGCGGCAGTACCATAGTAGATATCCATGAGGACCAAGAGGGAAAAGTTATAGAAGGGATACCGGCTGACAGGGGAGATAGCATAAAGGCTTGGGTTGCGGTAATGCACGGCTGTGATAATTACTGCTCCTACTGCATTGTACCCTATGTAAGAGGCAGGGAAAAGAGCAGAAAAAAAGACCAGATAATTAATGAATTGATCCAGCTTGGTCAGGAAGGATATAAGGAAGTTACCCTTCTTGGACAGAACGTGAATTCCTATGGAAAAGATCTGGAGGGTGAGGAGAACTTTGCCCGGTTGCTGAGAGAAGCCAACCGTGTGCAAGGCATTGAGAGGATACGATTTATGACTTCACACCCCAAGGATCTAAGCCAGGAACTAATCTATGCAGTCAGGGACTGCCATAAGGTATGCCGGCATATTCACCTTCCCATTCAGTCAGGCAGCAACAGCATACTAAAATGCATGAACAGAAAATATACCCGGGAGCAGTATCTTGAGCTAGCCTATCGGATAAAAGCGGAAATCCCGGATATTTCGTTAACCACAGATATTATAGTTGGTTTTCCCGGAGAGACCGAGGAGGATTTCCGACAGACCATGGATATAGTAAGCAGGGTCAGATTTGATTCGGCCTTTACCTTCTTATACTCAAAGAGGAGAGGCACACCGGCAGCGTCAATGGAGAACCATGTACCGGACCACATAAAGCATGAGAGATTGAAAAGGCTGTTGGATTTGACCCAAGAGATAACCGCTGAGAATAACAGTGTACTTAAGGATAAGATAGTAGAAGTATTGGTTGAAGGAGTAAGCAAAACTCACGCTGACAGGCTGACCGGGAGGACATCAACCAACAAGATTGTGCATTTTAACAGCCACACCCACCTTATAGGAAAACTGGCCAAAGTAAAAATAACTGACCCTCAGAGTTGGTCATTATACGGAGAGGAAATACATGAAAGTTCAGAGAATTGAGCATCAAAAGGCAATAGAATTGGGAAAAGCCCTTGCAGAATCCCTGGAGCTGCAGAGACTGAGAAAGGCTCAGGCTGAGCTTCAGCTTGATAAAGAGGCTGATAGGCTGTACAGGCAGCTACGTGCAAATAACGACATAAAAGGGGATGGCCGTGAAGTTCATGTCGGGGGTATGATACAGTCCGGTTTAGAGGAAAGAATAATGGAAAATCCAATAATTAATGAATTGATATCGGCGCAACAGGAATTCAGCAAGCTTATGAAGGATATAAACGGTATTATTGGGTTTTATGTTACAGGCAAAGAAAACATAGAATTAAAAAGGGATAGCTGCAACCGGTGCAACGGGTGTAAAGGCTGAATCTATAATATGGTAAAAGTTCGGATATAACTGTGGTATAATGTAGCTATCCCATATTTACAAGCTATGGAAGGGGGATTAGGATTGGCAGAACTGACACCAATGATGCAGCAGTATTTACAGGTTAAGCAGCAGTATAATGACTGCATCGTGTTCTTTCGCCTGGGCGATTTTTATGAGATGTTCTTCGAGGATGCTGAACTGGCATCCAGGGAATTGGAAATTACCCTTACCGGAAGGGATTGCGGGCTGGAGGAAAGGGCACCCATGTGCGGAGTTCCCTATCATTCTGCTAATTTATATATATCAAAACTGATACAGAAAGGATATAAGGTTGCAATATGCGAGCAGGTGGAAGATCCGTCCCAAGCTACAGGCATAGTTAAAAGAGAGGTTGTCCGGGTGGTAACACCGGGGACAATAATTGAACAGTCGTTTCTGGACGAAAAGACCAATAACTATATACTTGCAGTATATTACCAGGATGGTGAGTACGGTATAGCCTATGCCGATATTTCAACCGGTGAGTTTGGAACAATATGTCCCGGAACGCAAAATGAACAAAATGTGATAGAAGAAGTGGTTAAGACTGACCCCAAAGAGATCGTGGTGAACGATAAATGTATTATGGAAACCGAATTGCCCTCGGCAATCAAAAACAGGTTGAATATAAATGTAAATAAATATGAAGACTGGGCTTTTACCAAGGAGAATGCTCAAAGAAGGATAAAAGAGCATTTTAAAGTGGCCGGCCTTGAAGGCCTTGGTCTGGGTGAGCTTCCTAATAATGTAAGGGCTGTGGGAGCACTGCTTCAGTATCTGTCCGACACCCAGAAGGTTGATATGAAGCACATAAACAAGCTGGATATCTACTATAGTGAAGAGCATATGATTTTGGACTCATGGACAAGGCGAAATCTTGAAATTGTTGAGACCCTAAGGACAAAGGAAAAGAAAGGAACTCTACTGTGGCTGCTGGATAAAACTCAAACTGCCATGGGAGGCAGAATGCTCAGAAAATGGATAGAACAGCCCCTGGTAGACTGCGGTGAAATAGGAAAAAGGCTGGACGGAGTGGAGGAAGTAAAGGAAAACATACAATTGATGGACAAAATTAGGACATGCACCCGCTCCATTTACGATATTGAAAGGTTACTGGGGAGGATAGTATACGGTAATGCCAATGCCAGGGACTTGCTGGCATTGGCACAATCGCTTAAACAGCTGCCCGGTCTGAAGGAAGTCCTGACCGACTGTAATTCGCCAATACTTCAGGAGGTAAGAGATAACACCGATTTGTTGGAAGACATAGGGGAGCTTATTGAAGCATCTATACACCAAGACCCTCCTGTAAGCATTAAAGAAGGCGGTATAATAAAAGACGGATATCTGTCCGAGATTGACAATCTTAGAAGAGCCTCCAGTGAAGGCAGGCAGTGGGTGGCTTCATTGGAAAAAAGGGAAAGGGAAAGAACTGGGATAAAATCCCTGAAGGTTGGATATAACAAAGTGTTCGGTTATTACCTTGAAATAACCAGAGCCAATCTTGAGCAGGCTCCTGATGATTATATAAGGAAACAGACTCTGGCCAACGCTGAAAGATATATTACTCCGGAACTCAAGGAGATGGAAAACACAATACTGACAGCCCATGAAAAGATTATATCCCTTGAATATCAGACCTTTGCTGAAATAAGAGAAAAAATCGCCGGACAGGTTGAGAGGATTAAAAGCACAGCCTATTATGTAGCTGTTTTGGATTGTATATATTCATTAGCAAAAACAGCATACGACAACAGGTATGTTAAACCGAGGGTGGTCGGAGGAGAAGGCATAGAAATTAAAGACGGACGTCATCCTGTGGTGGAAAAAATGATGGATGCCAACCGGTTTGTACCCAACGACACTTATCTTGACTGCAACAAGAACCAGTTGTGCATTATTACCGGACCTAACATGGCAGGGAAATCAACCTATATGCGTCAGGTTGCCCTTATAGTTCTGATGGCTCAAATTGGATCCTGCGTACCTGCATCCTATTGTAAAATCGGCGTTGCAGACAGGATTTTTACAAGGGTTGGGGCCTCCGATGACCTGGCATCCGGGCAGAGCACATTTATGGTAGAAATGAGCGAGGTTGCCAATATCCTAAATAATGCCACCTCCAGAAGCCTGCTTATACTTGATGAGATCGGGAGGGGTACCAGTACCTTTGACGGGCTAAGCATAGCATGGGCGGTTATTGAGTATATTGCCGACAAGAATAACATAGGAGCCAGAACGCTGTTTGCCACCCATTATCATCAACTGACAGAGCTGGAAGGCAAACTGGAAGGTGTAAAGAATTACTGTATAGCCGTTAAGGAAAGAGGAGACGACATAATATTTTTAAGGAAAGTGATAAGAGGCGGCGCGGATCAGAGCTATGGCATACAGGTAGCCGGACTGGCAGGTCTTCCGAAGGCGATTATTACGAGGGCCAGGGAGATACTGAACAAGTTGGAGGAAAGCGACATTGCAAAACAGGGCCATGTGGTATCCGCCAAAAATAATTCAGAGGGGTCCGAGCAAATAGATATGTTCGGCTACAGGTATGCCGGGCTGCTGAAGGAGATAGCCAAAACCGATATAAACTCAATAACTCCGCTGCAGGCCATGAACATATTAAGCCGTCTTAAGGAGAAATCAATAGGACTGGTAGGTGAAGAAGTTTGCCGCAAAGAATAAGGGTTTTGGACAGGCTGGTTTCGGAAAAAATAGCTGCGGGAGAAGTGGTGGAAAACCCTTCTTCGGTGGTTAAGGAGCTTATAGAAAACTCCATTGATGCGGGTGCAACTACAATTACGATAGACATCGAAAGGGGAGGTAAGGCCCTTATAAGGGTAGTGGATAATGGTGAAGGTATTCAAAAAGAGGATGTAGAAAAGGCATTCGTACGACACGCAACCAGCAAGATAAACAGCGCTGAGGATCTGGAGAGTTTGTCATCCCTTGGATTCCGAGGAGAAGCCCTGGCTGCCATAGCTGCTGTATCCATGGTAAGCCTTACAACAAGAACAAGAAACAGTATAGAAGGGACTTTATATTCCATAGGAAGGGACAGGGATATAACACAGGGGGAGACAGGTTGTGCCGAGGGGACCAGCATTCAAGTGCGCCATTTGTTTTATAATACGCATGCCCGGTTGGAATATTTGAAAGGCGATTCCCATGAAGCCTCTGCAGTAAACGATATTGTAGCAAGGCTTGCCCTTGCCAGAACCGATATATCCTTCAAGCTTACCAGTAATGGCAGAGTAATGCTGAATACACCAGGTAATGGAAGGCTTCCTGATACCATAATCGCTGTATACGGGAGAGAAACGCTGGAGAATTTGTTTCCTATTAAGTGCAATGACTACGGTTTTGAAATTACGGGTTACATATCTAAACCTCACGGCTCAAGGTCAAACAGAAGTTTTCAGTCCTTTTACGTAAATGGCAGGTATGTTAGGAGCAAAGCTGTGTCAAAGGCACTGGAGGATGCATACAAGACGCTGATCATGGTAAACAGGTATCCCATGGCCGTATTGTACTTTACGCTGGATACCGGCACCATTGATGTCAATGTGCACCCTTCAAAACTGGAAATTAAGTTCAGGGAGGAAGCCCGGATTACAAGCTCGATATACAATTGTGTAAGGTCGGCACTTGAAAAAGGCAGGTGGGTAGCCCGGGGTTCCAAGGTAGGATACAAAAGCTTTGCCAAACCCTTTACCATGCACAGTCAGGTTACTCTGCCCCAGTATATAAAAACTGACAGGGCAGAAATGCCGCCGGAGGAGTTGGCCCAAAATCACCGTCTTTCGGAAGAAACAATTGAATATAATAGGATAGAAATGGATAATAATATAGAAGGTGGCAGCCAAAAGCTGCCTCAGATGAAGATAGTCGGGCAGTTTTTGTCCACATTTATACTTGCAGAGGGAGAGGAATGCGTATATATAATAGACCAGCACGCTGCCCATGAAAGGATTATGTATGAGAAGCTGACCCTGGATATGCAAAAGGGAAGTATGGCCAGTCAAAAGCTTCTTGAGCCCTTGGTTGTTGATATGAACCCAATGGAGTTGGAAACCTTGAGAACCAACAAGGAGATGCTGACGAATATGGGTTTTATGCTGGACGAATTTGGTGTGAACTCCATTGTAGTTAGGGCTGTGCCGGTGTTCTTTGGCATACCACAGTCTAAGGAGTTTTTATTGGATTTGATAACCAGGCTTTTCCGGCAAAAGGAGAGCAGGCAATACGAGTTAAAGCAGGATGAAATAATTAAAATGGCTTGCAAGAAAGCCGTTAAGGCAAACCAGAGGCTTTCACAAAGAGAAATGGAAAGTTTAATCGTACAGTTGGG
Organism: Clostridium thermobutyricum; assembly: GCA_016841565.1. Lineage (GTDB taxonomy): Bacteria > Bacillota > Clostridia > Ch29 > Ch29 > JAENYX01. The sequence goes on from JAENYX010000027.1 coordinate 15,129, forward strand.
AAGTGCAAAAATGCCCTTTACCTGTCCCCACGGCAGACCTGTACTTACATCCCTTACACGGTATGAGCTGGAGAAGATGTTCAAAAGGATTGTTTGAAGGTGGGGGTGTGCTGATGAAAAAACCCTTGGTGGTAATTGCAGGTCCTACGGCGGTAGGAAAGACCGATGTGTCAATACTGGTTGCCGGGCAGTTGAACGGAGAGATAATTTCGGCAGATTCCATGCAGATTTATAAGCATATGAATATAGGAACCGCAAAACCGACACCGTCGGAGATGGGTAATGTTAAACACTATATGATTGACATAATAGAGCCCTATCAGGAATTTTCGGTTGCCGAGTATCAAAGAATGGCCAGGAGCCATATCGGCGAAATTCACAAAAAACCGGGGCTCCCCATTTTGGTAGGAGGCACCGGGTTATACATAAACTCTGTTGTTTACAACCTCGACTTTGCGAATACGGTGTCTGACCCCAAGCTAAGGGCTTATTTTGACAGAGTGGCCCGGGAAAGGGGGAAGGAATACCTCTATGAGCTATTAAAAAGGATTGATCCGGGAAGCGCACTAAGGCTGCATGCAAACGATACCAGACGTATAATAAGAGCCCTTGAAGTTTACTATTGCTCCGGAAAACCTATGTCGGCGCTAATGGGTAATACAAAACATCATCAAGCTCTGTACGATGTGGTATTTATAGGGCTGAGAATGGAAAGAGAAGAGCTGTACAAAAGGATTGAACTGAGGGTTGATAAGATGATAGCCGATGGGTTGGTAAACGAGGTAAAGAGGCTCCTGAAAAACGGCTGCACAAGGGAAATGGTATCTATGCAAGGGCTTGGATATAAAGAAATCATCGGCTATCTCAATGGAGAATACTCCCTCGATGAGGCGGTGGAGATTCTTAAAAGGAATACCAGAAGATTTGCAAAGAGACAATTTACATGGTTCAGAAGAGATGATAGAATAATATGGATGGATGTACATAAATTTGGAAATATGAATGATATTGCAAAAAACATAATTGAACGCATTAAGTTCAAATTGAAAGTATAAATTCACATTGGCGGAGGGGATACCATGAATAAAAACACCATAAACCTGCAGGATGTATTTCTTAATCAGGTAAGAAAGGAACACGTGCCAATTACCATCTATCTGGTGAATGGCTATCAGTTAAAGGGTTTTGTTAAAGGGTTTGATAATTATACAATTGTTATGGAAATGGACGGCAAGCAGCAGCTTGTTTATAAGCATGCCGTATCCACCATTACGCCCCTTAAGACAGTGGCCTTTATTTTTGCCGACGCGAACAAAGAAAATGGAAGATAACCCTGCTTATAAAGGGATGCGGTTTATAAATCGCATCCCTTTTAAGTTGGTGCGGTGGTTCTTATACAAAAATACGAACTCCCCTGCCGGTTGATGCATATTATAGTTATAGCAATTCTTTGGAGGGGTGGGCGGTGATAATTAGAAGAATACCTTCCCTCGACAACAGGATTAGGGTAACTCAGCATCTGTCAACGGGCGGTGAAAAGGCATATACTAAAAGCCACCAGGCATTGAAACAGGACAAAGATGATCTTAAGGATATGCTTTCGGAACTAAACAGTCTTATCGGTATGTACAAAGTTAAGAAACTGGTAAGCGAAATTAGGGACTACATAACAATCCAACAGCAGCGAAAGAGCATGGGCCTTATAGCCCAGCCCCTTGTTCTGCATATGATATTCAAGGGGAATCCGGGAACCGGCAAGACTACCGTAGCCAGGATACTGGGAAAGGCATTCACCAGTATGGGGTTATTATCCAAGGGCCATCTTATAGAAGTTGAAAGGGCAGACCTGGTGGGAGAGTATATTGGCCATACTGCTTTAAAAACCAGAGAACTAATAAGGAAATCCCGAGGCGGCATTCTATTTATCGATGAAGCCTATTCGCTTGCAAGAGGAGGAGAGAAGGACTTTGGCAAGGAGGCTATAGATGCACTTGTAAAGGCAATGGAGGATTACAAGGACGATTTGGTACTTATACTGGCGGGTTATAGATGGGAAATGGAAGTATTCCTAAGCTCCAATCCCGGACTTAGGTCAAGGTTTCCCATACACCTGGAATTCCCTGACTACAGAATTGAGGAACTTGTTGAGATTGCACAGCTTATGACCAAAAAAAGAGAATATACTCTGACGCCCGGGGCAAAGGACAAAGTCAGGGAAATACTTTACGATAATGCCGACAGGGGAGAATTGAGCATGGGTAATGCCAGATACGTCAGGAATTTGATTGAAAAGGCCATAAGAAAGCAGGCTGTGAGATTGGCAAGGAGAACACAGGTTACCAGAGAATTATTAATGGCATTGGAACGGCAGGATATTATGGAAGCCATGGAGAAATAATCAATTAAATATTACTAAATATTGATGGTCTGAGGATAGTTGTATATAATTAAAAGGTATGGAACAACAGGAAAGGATGCTGCAGCAGTGGACGTATATAAAATGCTTGATGAAATTATTAAGGTTGACAACGACATACAACGGTTGGACAGGCTGGTAAGTATGGAGATAAGGGAAGAATTCGAAAGAATAGACAATATACGGCTAATAAATCAGGCAAAGGTACTAAGCGCAATGCGTGAGGAAAGGCTTAGCGAAAGCCATTTTTCCGGTACCACCGGATATGGTTACGGAGATACCGGCAGGGAGATCACCGATCGCATTTATGCCCGGGTATTTGGAAGCGAAGATGCATTGGTAAGGGTTCAGATGATTTCGGGCACCCATGCCCTGGCCACCTGCTTCAGGGGTATATTGAGACCCGGGGATACGGTATTGTCGGTTACCGGTAAGCCCTATGATACCCTGGAGGAGGTTCTTGGGATAAGAGGAAACGCACCGGGGAATCTTAAGGAGTTCGGAGTTGATTTCAGGCAGGTAAACTTAAAAAACGGACGTATAGACCGGGAAGGTATCCGGGAAAGGCTGGACGATGGAATTAAACTGGTATTCATGCAGCGCTCGACCGGTTATGACTGGAGGCCGGCCCTGTCGATAGAGGATATAAAGAAAACAGTCAAGTATATAAAAGGGTTGAAGAAGAATCTTATATTTATGGTGGACAACTGTTATGGTGAGTTTCTGGAGGAAGTAGAACCGGCAGCGGTGGGTGTGGATATTGCAGCAGGTTCTTTGATTAAGAACCCCGGGGGCGGAATTGTGCCCATGGGGGGATATATTGTTGGAACAAAAGAGCTTGTGGAACAATCGGCTGCGGCTCTTACCGCCCCGGGACTGGGGAGGAAAGCCGGAGCAACTTTGGGCATTACCCGTTCCTTTCTACAGGGACTGTTTCTGGCACCGCATGTAGTGGCAGAGGCTGTCAAAGGAGCTGTGTATGCATCGAGAATTTTTGAGCGCCTGGGATTTGAAGTATCGCCGTCATATAAGGATAAGCGCAGCGATATAATACAGTCAATTAAGTTTGATACAAAAGAACAGCTGCTTTGTTTCTGCCGCGGCATCCAAAAGGGTGCTCCGGTGGACAGCTATGTTACTCCATATCCGTGGGAAATGCCGGGTTACGGACATCAGGTGGTTATGGCAGCAGGAGCGTTTATCCAAGGCTCTTCTATAGAGTTGAGCGCCGATGCTCCCATAAAAGAGCCTTATTATGGATATCTGCAGGGGGGACTTACCTGGGATCATCTAAGGCTGGGTGTACTTATAACCCTTCAGCAAATGAAAGAAGAGAGTCATATAAAAGTGGATATATGAAACAGCTGCTTTCAAGCGGCATAAAGAACAAGACTGATAAAGGAAGGATGTGGTGGTGCCAGGCTCCAAAGTAGCAGGCAAAGTTTATTGGATGGCGTTAAACCTATCCGTAAAACTAAATTTACTTAATTAATGGAGGGGTAACAGTGATAAATAAGACTTATGTGGAAAAACTAACCGGCATTATGAGGTCACAAAGCGTAGATGCCATGCTAATTGCACCGTCCGAGGATTTGGAATTTTTACTGGGCTTTTCACCCCATATGGATGAGAGGTTTCAGGGGCTTTTTATAACCAAGGAAAAGGAAATGTTTTACATAGTGCCGCAGCTCAACATGGAAGAGATGCAGGGCATCTTAAAAGGCAGCAAGGTATATGACTGGGGCGACGGTGAAGGCTATATGGATACCTTGCTTGGTGCCTTTAAAGATTTTAATCTAAAGAATAAGACCATAGGCGTAAACGGAAGCACAAGCGCAGTAAGCGTTCTTGATATTAAAAACAGAATCGATGTTAATTTTATAAACGGCAGGCCAATTCTTGAGGAACTGAGGATTATCAAAAGTGAAGATGAATTAAATAATCTCCGGAAGGCGGCCCATTTAGCCGATAAGGTTTTTGAAGAGCTGCTGGGATATATAAAGCCGGGCATACAGGAGAAGGATATAAAGGAAAAGATACAGGAACTGTTTATGAAAAACGGAGCCGACGGAGCCTCCTTCAGTCCTATAGTAGCTTCGGGTCCCAATAGTTCTAAGCCCCACTACAATCTTGATACAAGATACATACAGGAAAAAGATATAATTATACTGGATTTCGGATGCAAGTATAAGGGACTGTGTTCCGACATGTCAAGGACGGTGTTTGTAGGCGGAGTTACGGAGGAAGAGAAGAAAGTATACAATATAGTATTAAGATCCCAGGAAGCAGGAGAAAAGGCTGTCCGGGAAGGGGTAACCGCCGAAAGCGTGGATGTAATTGCAAGGAACGTAATTGAGGAAGAGGGCTATGGAAAGTACTTCCTGAACAGGCTTGGACACGGTATTGGATTTAGCGTTCACGAAGCGCCGGATATCAAAGGAGGCAACAAGAGAGTCCTTGAAAAGGGAATGGCCTTCAGCATTGAGCCGGGCATATACATACCGGGCAAATTCGGCGTCAGGATAGAGAACATTATGGTGATAGGAGAAAACGGACCCGAAGCTGTAAATAAGGCTCCAAAGGAAATAGCAGTGGTATAGTAAAAAAACATACATCAGAAAAGGGAGCATATCAAAATTGCTCCCTTTTAGTATGCCTAGATATTTAAATGTGTTCTTATATGACTGCCAACTGCTACCTGACACACAGTACCCAGCACCGGCTAGAGCCTTCTGAATACTCCCGTAACCTTGCCCAGAATGGCCACATCCTTTACAATTATGGGCTGCATGAAGGAGTTCTCGGGCTGCAGTCTTATATGGTCGGTTTCCTTGTAAAACCTTTTAACTGTGGCTTCATCCTCTATAAGAGCCACAACTATTTCTCCGTTATTGGCATAGTTCTGCTGTTTTACCACAACATAATCACCGTCAAGAATACCTGCATCCATCATGCTTTCACCCTTGACTATGAGTATAAAGCTGTCGTCACCCCTTAAGAAATCTGCCGGCAGTGGAAAGGAATCCTCAATGTTTTCAACGGCCAGGATTGGCTGTCCGGCTGTAACCTTGCCTACTATGGGTACTTCAATTAAATCTCTGGCTATGGATAGGGGAGAATTATCCAGAATCTCTATGGCCCTTGGCTTGGTGGGGTCCCTTCGTATCAGTCCTTTTTTCTCAAGCCTTTCAAGATGTCCATGTACGGTAGAAGTAGATTTCAGGTTTACTGCTTCGCATATCTCCCGTACAGACGGGGGATAGCCTTTATTATATAGCTCACTCTTAATAAACTCCAAAACCTCCAACTGTTTGCCGGTTAAGACCTTCTTTTTCACAGCCGCCGCAGCTCCTTTCCAAGCTTTGTTAAAAATTATACCATATACAGAAAAAAATATCAAACAAATGTTCGTAAATTTCATATATTTACCTTGACTTGGAACATATGTTCTTGTATAATTAAAGCGAACATAAGTTCCTGGAGGGTGATGATTATGAAAAAAAGCCTGGTTTTGCCCGTTATTATACTGCTGCTTACCACTGCTGTTTTTAGTATATTTGTATTTGCAGTCAAAGCAAAAAGTCAAACGGTTGTAAAGTATGATGCATACAGTGTGAAATCCGGAGATACTCTATGGAATATAGCAAAACTATACAATAATAACAATGGGGACATACGCAGAGTTGTATATGATATAATGATTGAGAATGATATGGCTACACCGGATTTGTATCCCGGCCAGGTATTGAATATTCCTGTCGGAGATTGAAAAGAGCTTCAAAAAATCTCTTCTTTTGGTTATAATAGTACTGAAGGAGAGCTGGTGTCTTATGAGCAAACAATGCATATTGTATGACAGACCCTGCACCGACTGCGGAGAATGTTTGATATGTGACCTGGACAGCAGCAAAATATGTGACAATTGCTGCAGATGCATAGACCGGGATGCTGACTACATAGCCATAGATATAGACGAAATAATGGATGAGTAGCATTATGCCCCTGTTGGGGCTTTTTTGTGGTATATTTGATTCAAAAAAGAGTAGAGGAAAGAGAGGGATTTATAGTGGAGAGTATTGTAAGAGATATTGGCCTTGCCGGGAGCGGCAAAAGGAAAATAGAATGGGTAAAGAATTTCATGCCGGTGCTCAATGGAATAAAGAAGGAGTTTGAGAGGGATAAACCATTCAAGGGCATAAAGGTGGCGGTATCCATACACCTGGAAGCCAAAACGGCTTATCTGGCCTTGGTTCTTAAAGCAGGGGGAGCGCAGGTGTATATAACCGGAAGCAACCCTCTGTCTACTCAGGACGAAATAGCAGCAGCCCTTGCAGAGGAAGGATTGAATGTGTATGCATGGCATGGATCCACTCAGGAGGAATATAATCAGCATATAGAATGCACTTTGTCAGCAAAACCTCATATTGTGATAGACGATGGGGGGGACCTCATACATATGCTGCATACTCACAGAGAGGACCTCAGAACAAACGTAATAGGAGGCTGTGAAGAGACAACAACCGGTGTATTGAGGCTTAAGGCCATGGAAGAAAAAGGACATTTGAAGGTTCCTATGCTTGCCGTGAACGACGCATATTGCAAGCACCTCTTTGACAACCGCTATGGTACGGGACAGTCGGTATGGGATGGAATTATGAGAACAACCAACCTTCAAATAAACGGAAAGAACGTAGTGGTTGCGGGCTATGGCTGGTGCGGCAAAGGAGTAGCCGCAAGGGCCGAAGGTTTGGGAGCAAGGGTAATTGTATGCGAGGTGGATCCAATCAAGGCCCTTGAGGCTGCCATGGACGGGCACAGGGTTATGACTATGGAGCAGGCTGCACCGCTGGGAGATTTCTTTGTGACGGTAACCGGGTGTAAGGGAGCAGTGAACTCCAAACATATTCCCCTTATTAAAAACGGTGCCGTATTGGCCAACGCCGGGCACTTTAACGTGGAGATTGACTTGGAAAGTATGGAAGCCGAAAGTATTGAAAGAAAACCTGTAAAGCCCAACATAGAGGTTTTTAAAATGAAGGATGGAAGAAATATATACCTGCTGGGGGAGGGAAGGCTTGTAAACCTTGCGGCAGGGGATGGACATCCCATAGAAATAATGGATATGAGCTTTGGAATACAGGCACTGGGAGCTAAATATATATTGGAAAGCCGTGGTAAACTGGAGAACAGGGTATATCAAATTCCGGGCACAATAGACCAGCGGGTTGCCCTTATGAAGCTGGATGGCATGGGAATAAAAATTGACCGCCTTGACAGCAGCCAGATTGAATATTTGCACAGTTGGGAATAAAAGTGGAGAAGGGATCCTTACTATTCGTGGGGATCCTTCTTATCATTTGACAGAGGATTCTTCTTCATGGCATCCCTTAGCCTTTTATCGTCCACATGGGTGTATATCTGGGTGGTGGATATGCTTGAGTGGCCCAGTATCTGCTGCAGCGCCCTGATATCCACATCACCATGCTTGTACATGAGGGTGGCGGCGGTATGTCTCAGCTTATGGGCAGAATATTTTCCGGTATCCAGGCCGGCTTTTTCCACATATTTTTTGACTATATACTGTATTGTCTTGTTGCTTATGCGCTGTTTTCTTTTACTGAGAAACAGCGCATCCCTGTCCTTTACACCATCTCTAGGACGTACTCTCAGATAATCCTCAACAGCTTTCAGGCATGCTTCATTGAGGTAGACAGTCCTCTCCTTGTTGCCTTTTCCGATTACGGTGAGGGTATCACCCCTGATATTGCTTATATTGATGCTAACCAGTTCCGACAGCCTCAGGCCGCAGTTTAAGAAAAGCGTCAGTATACAATAATCCCGGTCCCTGAATTCGCCCTGAACCGCATCCAGCAATTCTCTAGCTTCCATCAGGGTAAGGTGTACAGGATGCCGTGAGGATATTTTGGGGGTTTCGAGCTCATCGGTAGGATTCTCATCAATCATTTTCATTTTGACATGCAAAAACTTAAAAAAGGAACGCAGGGTAGAGACCTTGCGGGCCTTTGCCGAGTTGCTGTTGTTCCTTACAAAGCTTACATAGGAGATAAAGCCGTACAGATCGTTTAAGGTTACTGATTTGATAAACTCAATATCAATATCATCAATGCGGATTTTCTCAAAGTCGGCAATTTTGGGGACAAGGCCGCGCTGTACCTTTAGATAACGAAAGAAGGTGCGGAGGTCATAATAGTATTCCTTTACTGTGTTTTTTGACTTTCCTTTGATGGTCTCCATATAATTAAGGAAACTCATAAGGGGTAGGGGTATATTGTTCATGTTGATCCTCCTAATTATACAAAATGGATATTTTGTATAATGGTAGTTATACACAAAAAACGCTGTTTCCCTGTGGATAAGCCGCGTCTACTCTATTATAACATAAACTATGAGATTTTAGGCTGACATATTTTTAGCCTTCTGTTCTTATATGAACTGATTTTATTTTTACGCATATAGATATATTGCTGCAATTTGTCGTACTTGCCCATCGACAACTTATATGACAGTTACTTTTATAAATGAAAATTGTCGAAATACTTCATCTACTAAAAATAATATTATTATGTTAACGCATTTTCTGACAATAAAAAGATGTCGGGTATTAAAATAATATAATCCGACATCTTTGGTGTTTTATCGGTACGCTATCACTATTCAAAGGGTGCCAGCGCTTCATCAATTAAATCCTTAAACTTGGTTGTGGTAGATGTAGCTCCTGAAACGGTATCTACTTTACTGGGCTTTTGCTTGCTTATCAGGTCCTGTATTAGCTTAGGCCTTGCAAGTTGAAGATTGGTACCGCTGTTTTCCTTCCAGTTGTCCAGATATTCCTGGTCGTTGCTTTTCAGCTTGCCGGTTTCTTTGTTCATCTCGTCATAATATGCATTGGTGATTTTACCATCCTCTATTATTACCGATACATAAGCTTTCCAGCCCCGCTCATCATAATCGGCCTGTGCACCGAATATACCATCGTAATAGCCGTTCTCTTTTTTGGGCTGAGGAGAGTCTTCCAACGCATTAACTGTCAGTTCTTTGAATTTTTCGGAAGTACTTGTTGCTCCGCTTACGGTATCTACCTTATCGGGGTCCTGCTGCTCCTTAAGGGCTTTTGAAAGCTCCGGGCCGGCCGTCAGCAGATTTTTTCCGGATTTATCTTTCCAACTCTCAAGGTAGTCCTGATCGAAGCTTTTCAATTGGTCTTCCTGGTTGATCTCGTCATAGTATACTTTGGTGATTTCATCTCCATCAACAACAACAGTAGCCATTGGTTTCCAGCCATGATCATCGAATTCTTCTTCCTGTATTGAATAAACGCCTTCTTCATAGTTTGGACCGGGCTGTTCATTCTGCCCATTTTGTTCTTCCGGCTCAGATTCGGGCGGAGTTGTTGCACATGAGACGCCCGAGAGCAATAATAAAAAACATAACAGGTACATTAGATATTTTTTCTTCATTAACATACCTCCAGATGTATTACATATTCGTATACTTTAGTTTTTGTAGCTCAAAACAGAATACACATTGTAATATTTATCTGGGCAACAGTTTTTTTGCTGGCAAAGCAAATAAAGGCCCTTGGAAGGCTATCTGAGCCGCAAAATGCCAGGCTTGGGTAATATTATATTAAAAGGCACAAAAAATCGCTTAAAAAGCCACTCCGGGCTCTAAGAAACGATAATACCATCCTGAATGCTTATTAGGATGGTATTTATACAATATATAACTTAAATGTTATATCTATACTGCTGTTTTCCCATTTACAAAATTGCAGCTGCCGGTTCTGCAGTGTCCCGTCACGTGTTCCAGGAATTCTTCCTTAAATGCGTTGAAAAGAGTGAGTACAGCAGTGGGAGCTGCTTTTCCCAGTCCACAGGAAGAAGCCTTCATCATAAGGAGTGAAATGTTTTCCAAATGGCGGACCTGGTTTTCATTTGCCTTGCCTTCAGACAGATCTTTAAGTATACGACACAGCTGGGCATTTCCTTCCCTGCAGGGAGTGCATTTTCCGCAGGATTCATGAAAAAAGAACTCCATTGTCATCAGTGCAAAATCAACAACGCAATTTGTCTGGTCTGCGACCACTATTGCTCCTGAACCTATGCTCATTTGTTTACTGCTAAGGATTTTATAATCCAATGGTATATCCAGCTGGCTGTCGGTCAGACATACACCTGAAGCTCCGCCCATCTGTACAAACTTAAGAGTATTATTATTCTCAACACCATTGGAAAGATCAAATACAATCTCTCTCAAAGTTGTACCGAAAGGGATTTCGTATACTCCCGGTTTTTTAACATTTCCGCTGACCGAAACCAGTTTTGTACCTGCACTGGATTCAGTACCTATTGCGGCATAGTTTGCTCCGCCATTTTCGATTATATAAGGAATGCAGCAGAACGTCTCTACGTTGTTTACCAGTGTTGGCAAACCGTAGATTCCAACGTTTTTTATATAAGGCGGTTTAAGCCTGGGACGTCCGCTCTTTCCCTCTATGGATTCGCAGAGGGCACTATTTTCTCCACAGACATAGGCACCGGCTCCCGAGATTACCTCGATGTCAAAATCAAAGCTGGTACCTTGAATGCTTTTGCCCAGGTAGCCTGCAGCATTTGCACTTCTTATGGCTTCCCGAAGCCTGTAATAACCGTTTCTGTATTCTCCTCTGATGTATATATAGCCTTTATTCGAATTAATTGCATAGGCAGCTATGGTCATTCCTTCGATTATTTTCATAGGATCCTGGTATATGAGCTTTCTGTCCTTAAAAGTACCCGGCTCACCTTCATCGGCATTGCAGACAATAAATTTCCGCTGGCTGTCAAGCTTGGAAATCATATCCCACTTTTTGCCGGTGGGGTAGGCAGCGCCACCTCTTCCCATAAGATTTGATGTAATAACCTCGCTTATTATTTCCTCCGGCTTCATTTCCAGGGCTTTCTTCAAACCCTGGTAGCCACCGAGGGAAATGTATTCTTTAACGGATGCATAATTATATTTTCCACAGAGTCCGGTTAGAATTTTCAGCTCCTGAATCATGTTAAGCCTCCCAATATCTGTTGATTATTTCGGTAAGACTTTTCCTGTCAAGGTTTCCGAATATGTCATTCCCTATTTTTATAGCCGGTGCCATGTCACAGGCTCCGAAACAGTTTACTTCTTCAATGTAAAACACTTTATCCTCGGTTGCCTCTCCCGCATCAATTCCAAGGATATCCCTCAGCATTCTCAATAAATTCTTTCTTTTTCTTACATGGCATGCGCTGCTTTTACATACCTCAATAACATATTTGGCCCTTTGTTTCATGGAAAGCATTGAATAAAAGCTTATGACCTCATATATCCTGCTAAGTGTCATACCAAACTTTTCTGCAGTGTATTCCGCATCTTCCTGTGAGACATAGTTTAGTCCCGAAGCAGCCTGAATCTCCAGCAGAACTCCAAGAAGTTTATCCTCGGTTGTCCCGTTTGCGGCAAATATTTCTTCCAGTTTTTCTCTCTCAACCATACGCATTTTCTATTAATTATTATTAATAGAAAGTCTGTCCCCCCTTTAGATAAATATATGTTTTTACGGGAAGAGCCTTATACTTGGTTTACCAAAAAACATGGCGTTTGGTTTAAACGCCATGTTTTTTGCTTTTCATCAACCCCCTGCGAGAGGCTGCATTGCTTTAATCACATCTCCGTCTGTAATGAGTGTTTTGCTAAACATATCGTTCTGCACGTGTTGGCCGTTTAGTGTTACTACCAGTATTGGATAATTGTATTCGGGGTATTCAAGAAATCTGATTGCGCTTTCAACCGTCATTCCTTCCTTCCATTCCATATCCCTGTCATTTACTTTAACCATATATTATCTCCGCCCTATAAATAATTCTACAGGTACTGTTTAACCACTTCGACAACATCCGGGTATGCTATGCCCAGCTGCTCAAGCTTTTTTACTGTAGGTATTGCGTTGTTGGTCCAACCCCTGCGTTTATAAACTGTGTCCAGCAATACCTGGTACCTGTCTTCCCTGTATTTTCTAAGAGCTTTCATTTTATCCCGGGTAGACATTCCCTCGGGGTTTACGCCAACAAGCTCGGTCAGTTGTTTATCGTAGCGTTCCTGCCTGGATTCATATTCTTCCGTTGTAACAGGTCCCACCGAGCGATAGGGAACATTATCGTAGCTTCTCAGGCCCTTGCCCATTTTAAGGCTGAGCACTTTTTGCAAATTATAGACCCTTTCGGATTGGAGAAGCATAGCTTTCTTGGAGAAATCATTACCGGTTACGGCTTTATACAGTTCTACATAGTTGTCCACATGTTCGGGTACCTTTGCAGGTTCTTTTGTGGTATGGTTATCTGCCGGCATTATATCGTTCCAGGGCAGCTTGCAAAGCCCTGCTATGCTGAACCAGGTTCTGAACAGCGGAAAGTAATATAGTGCTTCGGCTTTGTCCTCAAAGGTAGGCATCTGGTTTCTTATCATATCCATGAAAATAAGCCAGTTCTCATCGTGCTGCGGCCCTTTGTTGGCTGTACCGTATCCGCCCTGCTGAGCAAGGGATTCCTTTGTTACATACTCTGAGTATTCAAGTCCTTTTACTTCCATTCCGATATCCTGGAGGAATTGCCCGTCGGCTCCGTATTTTTCAATGAAGAGTTTCTTCATGCGGTGGACACCCTGGCCGGAAACAAGCCCAAAGCCTTCTCCCCTTGCCATTTGATGCAGCATTTCCATCTGGGCTTCCCAGTTTCCGAAATTGAGTTCAAGCCCTCCGGTAACTTCTTTGTTTATAATGCCTCCTTCGTAACATTCCATAACAAAGGCGCAAAGCGTACCAAAGGAAATGGTATCAACTCCGTAGGTATCGCAATAGAAGTTGGTTTCCACAACGTCTCTGGGATCAAATATGCCGCAGTTTGAACCGCAACCTGCAAGAGTCTCGTATTCGGGACCCTCGGCAAATACTTTTTGGCCTTTGTAAGGACCCGTCTTTAGTTCAAAATTCATCAAAGCATGGGCGCAGGCCAGTGTACAGCCGTACCAACATCCGTCTGGCTTGCCCAGGTCAAACATCTTCTCGAAGCTGTCTTTCCCCAGTTTTTCACCTTCGGGATGCTTTCCGTATTGGAAGTTATTTACTGGTAAAAGGTCATGGGCGTTCATGGCATTTACAAGCTGTGTGGTGCCATGCACCCTCATTCTGCACTGCTTATCGTCATTGTCGTGTATTTCCCTGTGAAGCTTAATGCCCGTACGTATTATTGTGTCCAGATCAGCAGGATTATTTGTATCGCCTTTTACTCCGCTCTTTTTGACCACAAGGGCTTTAATTTTTTTATCTCTGAATACTGTCCCTATTCCTCCCCTTCCGGCCTGCTTCAGCTTGCACTTTTTGCGTCGCAAATCATAATGGGAGAAGTTCAGCACGCCAATACGGGTATTTTCGGCTGCCTGGCCTGCCGATACCACAGAAACGTTTCTTTTGTCCTCCTCGGAATTCGAATACATTTCAGTCAGGGTTTCGGCAAGTATATGGCTGTTGATGCATTCGGCCGGGGCCTCCTCTATTGTAACCCTGTTATTATCCCCGTCTATGAACACAATTACATCTTTTTCAGCCTTGCCCTGTATCTCCAGGGCATCAAATCCGCAAAACTTAACCAGTGGACCGAAATATCCGCCAACATTGCTGTCAACCGGTATGTCGGTTAGTGGCGAGACCGTTACCACGTAGGATTTACCCGCCCCCGGATATTGGGTAATGCCCCCTATGGGTCCCTGGGCTATGATTATTTCGTTTTCTGGGCTGTTCCACCTTGTATCGGGATTTACCGCATCCCAAAGGTACTTCATTCCATAACCTCTGCCCCCGGTGAACTTGGTTTTCATTTCCCCCGAAATGGGTTTCACCTTGATTTCATTTGTCGACAGATTTATGTATAAGGATCTGTCGGCGTATCCTCTGTTGACTGATTTTGCCTCAAAGCTGCTTTCATGAAGCTTTTTATGTGTCTTTTTTAACTCTTCAACACTAACGTTGGTGTTTTCTTTACATGCCATCCATAATCCCTCCTTTACTCTAAACTTCTTTCATAAATATTGCCCCTGTAGTACATGCCCTTGTACATGCACCGCAGGATATGCATTTAAACGGTCCGGTTATTTCTTTTTGGTACCTCATTGCCAGGATTGGACAAAAGCCCACGCAGGCATAACATTGTACGCATTTGTCCATGTCAATCATTACAACACCATTCTTATTTCTGGATATAGCCTGAACCTGGCAGATGTCAATGCATTCGCCGCATTGGTTGCAAACATTGATATCATATTCGCCATCACTTTTCGGAGTAATCCTAATTGCTGATTTTTCCGGATTTGTGTCCTTGAACAGAACCTTTGAACAAGCTTCCTCACATGCCTTACAACCAATACACAGTTCTGGTTTTGTAGCTACAATTTTCAACTTTGACTTGCCCCCCTTCTTTGTTATACTGAAACCGTGCCGGGGAAAGCATCATTATAATAACTTTCCCCGGCGTTTCTAAACACTGGGATTCTGTAATGTCACAGTTGATATCCTGCCCAGTAAAATTATATTATACTTTACAATATTGTTCAATATTTTATATTACTAAATTTTTACCTTTAAACTACCGATGGTTCAAGTATCAGTTCGCCCTTTTCAAACCGGTCATTATTAAGCATGTCTATCGGAATGGTGGGCTTCTCGCCTAATATGGTTTCTGCAATGACAACGCCTGTAACCGGCCCGAACATAAATCCATGACCACTGAAACCGCATGCAAGATAAAATCCCTCAACATCCTTTACAGTTCCGTATATAGGCTGTTTGTCTGGGGATATATTATAAAGTCCCGACCACTGGCGCACCACTCTCAAATCCTTTAAGGGCGGCAGGAACTTGATACAGGTCTTGGCCATTTCCTCAAGGAACTCCCAGCCGGATGTAACTCTCAAATCCCTTGGTTCGTTGGGGTCCCCTCTGCCCATAATAAAGCTGCCGTGGGGTGTCTGCTGACAGTAGATGTTCTGTGAGAAGGACATGAACATGGGCCCCTGCATAGGCTCAACCGGTTCTGTTACAAGTATCTGATGCCTTTCGGAAAATACCGGGATATCGACGCCTACCATTTTGGCCACCAGTTGAGAGTGACCACCTGCGGCGTTAACAACAACAGGGGTGCTTATAAAGCCCTTGTCGGTCTGCACGCCCTTTATGGTCCCGTTTTCAACCTTGATACCGATAACTTCGGTATAAGTCATAATTTCCACACCCAGCCGCTTTGCTGCGTTGGCATAGGCCTGGGTAGTATGGAAGGGGTCCAGGTGACCGTCCTTTGGATTAAAGGCGGCACCGATTATCTTTGTTTCGTCCATATGGGGCACGATTTCCTTGGCTTCTTTTGGTGTAATAAATTTTGAGGGTATGCCAAGGCTGTTTTGCAGCGCTATATTTTTCTTGAACTGGTTAACTTCTTTTTCAGTGGCGGCTATAATAAGGTAACCACCCTGCTTAAATCCTATGTCATACTCATATTCCAGCACTTCATTGGCAGTTTCGAAAAACTCAACACTGTATTTTGCACATTTGCAGTTCATTTCGGTACCCCACTGCATACGGATTCCCGCACCGCATCTGCCTGTTGCACCGCTGCAAAGGTATTCTTTTTCTATAATTACAATATCCTTCATACCTTTTTTTGCAAGGTTATATGCGATGGCGCATCCCGAAATGCCTCCGCCGATTATGACCGCATTGGCAGTTTTATTCATTGTCTTCACCTCCGATAAGCTGGCCTAGTTTTATTGGTACTGTAGGAGGTCTGTAAGTATGCACTTTTTGATCGGCTACTTTTTTACCAGTAGCTCTTTCTATTTCCTCCATTATCAGCGGGGTACAGGTTCTTCCCTGACATCTGCCCATCCCGGCTCTGCTTATCCTTTTTATTTCATCTACCGTATGGTAACCTTTTCGGATGTATTCTCTTATTTCCCCAAGGGTAATCTCTTCACAACGGCATATTATTGTATTATCGCTGTAATAGTCATCAAGACTCATGCTTCTTACTACCATAGAATATTCCTTGGGGATTGCAAGGGATACCACAGGTGTCCTGTCCTGAGCCTTACCATTCAAAACCTTGACTACCTTTGCCCTGCAAACGGGTTTGCCGGACCTGTCCAGACCGGTTACAAAGGAGCCTTCATCCGGCAGCGGTATGAATTCATAGGGTATTTTCACCAGGGCTTCGGTGTCGGAATAGGTTTCGTCTACAACCGAAATGGCAAGTCCCGGACAGTTGGAAATACAAACGCCGCAGCCGTTACATATATCGGGATTCAGCTCTGGGCGGTCATTTATATCTGCAAATTCTTTTATAGCTCCTCTTTTACAGGATGTGTAACATGGATTGCAGGGTATTTTTTGAAAACACTCTATTATTGCAACAGGACCCTTTGCCAGCCTTTCCTTGGATGGTATTACAGTCTCAAGGTCTTGTTTTGTTGGTATACCGGTGCTCTTAAGCATTTTATCGACCTCCTCACTTTTCGATTTTTGTAAGGCCTCTGCGGATGGTTTCGCCTTCGGGGCCCGACCTTAAATCATGAAGCTGTTTGAAGTAGTTTTCTTTTAAAACATCAAAATCGGGGTTAACATGCCCAAGCTTCTTTGCACAGCAGAGCCCGGCTAGTTTTCCTTCAACCATAGCGCTGCTTGCCTCTTCTATGCCTGCCACATCTCCTGCCACAAAGATGCCCGGAACACTGGTTTCCAACTCTTTGTTTCTGACAGGAACGTGGCCGCTCAGTTCACGGATATATTTCATTTCGCAGCCTATTTGCCACAACAGCTCACCTAAGGGTGTTAACCCGGTTGAAATACACAATACGTCCGTTTCTATATCAAATTCCGTACCCGGTATCTCTTTTTTGTTTTCATCCAGTTTAATCAGAGTAATCTTTTCCAGCTTATCTTTGCCGTGAGCATATACAACACGGTGCTGGGGCATAATTGGAACTCCCATTCTTCTTAGTTTTGAAGCGTGTACTGCATAACCGCCATATTTGGGACCTCTGCATATAACGCCCTTTACTTTTATACCGGCCTGCAGCAACTGGTAGCTTACAATAAGCCCTATATTACCGGCACCAACCATAAACACGCTGTTTCCGGGTGCCACTCCGTATACGTTCATCAGTGTCTGAACTGCTCCGGCACCATATATTCCAGGCAAATCATTGTTGGGAAAAGCGGGAAATTTTTCCGATGCGCCTGTGGCGACTATAATGGCCTGGGGTGCTATTTTTATATATTTGCCTGATTGTTCAACGGTCAGTACCCTGTCTTCATACAAACCCACAACCGTGGAGTCCAGCATTACTGTGACATTGTTGCCCAGCTTCTCCAATTCGGCATTCAGTATCCCGGGAATATCTATACCCCTTGTTGAGGCATGCTGCTCTTTTGAGCCGAAGAACATATGGGTTTGCTTGATAAGCTGTCCGCCAAGCTGGCTGTCTCTCTCCAGGAGTATAACCTTTGCTCCCGATGATGCGGCGTTAATGGCAGCACATAAGCCTGCCGGACCTCCACCGATAACAGCAATATCTGTTTTCATCATTTTAAATCACCTTTCCCTTTTTGTGTTTCTACAACTGTGCCTTCCATCAGTTTTTCAACACAGGTCCTCACATTGGGCTTTCCATTAACAACCATTAGACATGATGAGCAGTTCCCGATGGCGCAGTAAAAACCCCTGGGCCTCTTACGCTCATGACTGTACCCCAGTACCCTGACGCCTTGAGCGTGAAGTGCTGCGGCGATCGGTTCTCCTTCATACCCTTCCATTTCTTTCCCGTTGTAAGTAAATTTGACTTTTTTACCCTTTTTAAAGGTGAGGATTGGATGGTTTTCTATTCGCATATTTCTACCTCCTATCTTTTGTTATTGAATATGAGGCATACAGTAGCTCTGTATGAGTAGCTAATTATATATTCGTATAAAAAAGTAAAAATCCTGCTAAATTTTTATATAATACTAAAAAAATATCGAAAATTATTTGCCTGATATATAATAAATCCACATTAGTAACCTTATGCGTACGGCACAGGTAATATTAATGTGGATTCTGAGTGTTATTTGTCAAACATATTATTGTAAAAATTGAATTGCATATTAACTATTCTATGTATAGGTCTTAGGGAGTAATTCTGTTGAGTGTCCTGGCAAAGGGTATGGTTTCTCTAATATGGTCAATCCCGCATATCCAGGCCACGGTTCTTTCCAATCCAAGACCAAAGCCTGAATGGGGTACCGTACCGTATTTTCTCAGGTCCAGATACCATTGATAGGCTTCTATAGGCAAGCCTTCTTCCTTAATCTTGCTTAACAGCAGATCATAATCGTGTATCCTTTGGCTTCCCCCTATTATTTCTCCGTAGCCCTCCGGGGCCAGCAGATCAGCTCCGAGTATGACATTGCTGTTCTCGGGGTCGGGTTCCATATAGAATGCCTTTATCTTGACCGGGAATTTTTCCACAAAAACCGGACTGTCAAATTGTTCGGCGATAAAGGTTTCATCGGGGGCACCGAAATCTCCTCCCCACTCGAAGTTAAAACCATTATCCTGAAGCATTTTTACAGCCGTGTCATAGGTTATTCTCGGGAATGGTGCCTTAATTTTTTCAAGCTGCGTTATGTCTCTGTTAAGAGTTTTAAGCTCCATGGAGCATTTTTCCAGAATGCTCTTTACAATATGCTCTATCAGTCTTTCCTGCAGCTCCATATTATCCTGATGATTAAAATATGCCATTTCGGGCTCAATCATCCAAAACTCATTCAGGTGTCTCCTTGTTTTGGACTTTTCGGCACGAAAGGTGGGACCGAAACTGTATACCTTGCCGAAAGCCATTGCGGCAGCCTCATTATACAATTGTCCGGTCTGGGACAAATATGCTTTTTGGTCAAAATAGTTCAGCTCGAAGAGATTAGTAGTTCCTTCACAGCTATTAGCTGTAATTATCGGAGGTTCTATTAGTACAAAACCTTCACTGTCAAGAAACTCTCTAATAGCCCTGTTAATATTGGCCCGAATTGTCAGTGTTGCATGCTGTCTGGGATTCCTCATCCACAAATGGCGAAAATCCATTAGGAATTCTATGCCGTGCTCTTTCATGGTAATGGGATATTCGGCCGATAATGATACCGGCTGAATACTCGTTATAGTCAACTCATACCCGCTAGGTGCCCTGTCATCCTTTCTTACTATGCCCGTTACCATTATGGATGATTCCTGTGAAATTTCTTTACACAAACTGAAGGTTTCATCCGACAGCTCATTTTTGACGGCTACCCCCTGTACAAAGCCCGTTCCGTCTCTTAGCTGCAGGAATGCTATCTTTCCGCTGGATCTTTTATTGTACAACCAGCCCTTTATCATTACTTCCCTGCCTTGGTGGTCTTTTAGGTTCCGTATGGTAGACTCAATCATATATATACCTCCTAATGTATTAATGTGGTTCAGCCCCTTTTCCGCAAAGTCGTGTCAGCTGGAGCTAATCAATATCATACTTTTATCTGCTCCGTGTCATCAGGAATATGTTTATATTCAGACAGAATGGGCTGTATGAAAGCGCATATGTATTCTTCCACCTGCATTGAGGATCTGCCTGTATATTTTTCCGGTTCCAGCAGACAGTCCAGTTTTTCTTTGGTCAGGCTAAAGCTTTTATCCTTTTCGATTGAATCTATAAGATTATTGTCCAGTCCCTCTTTAACTCTGCTGCTTGCCTGTATGGAGTACTTCCGTATTTTTTCGTGAAGCTCCTGCCGGTCGCCGCCCCCTTTGACTGCTTCCATTAGAATGTTCTCTGTTGCCATAAAAGGTAGTTCCTGACTCACGTGGGTCTTGATTACATTGTCATTGACAGTCATGCCTGCAACTATATTAGTGTATAAAAGCAGGATTGAATCGGCTGCCAGAAATGCTTCGGGTATGACGATTCTCCTGTTTGCCGAATCGTCCAGGGTCCTTTCAAACCATTGCTGTGATGCTGTAATCTGCGGGTTTAAAGACATTACAATCAACATTCTTGACAGGGCGCTTATTCTTTCACTTCGCATGGGGTTTCTTTTATATGCCATTGCTGAAGATCCCACCTGGCTTTCCTCGAAGGGTTCTTCTATTTCCTTTAAATGCTGCAAAAGCCTCATATCGTTACTGAATTTGCCTGAGCTCTGAGCAATAGAACTGAGTAAATTCAGTACCTTTGTATCCAGCTTTCTTGGATAGGTCTGGCCTGTTATGGGAAAGGAAACCGTAAAGCCCATTTTTTCTGCAATTATACTGTCAAGTTTCGCAACCTTGTCATGGTCTCCGTCAAGCAATTCCAGAAAGCTTGCCTGGGTTCCCGTTGTGCCCTTGGCGCCTCTTAAGGGCATATTCTCAATCAGGCTTTGGATATCCTGAAGGTCCATATATAAGTCCTGCAGCCACAAAGCAGCCCTCTTACCGACGGTGGTCAGCTGTGCCGGTTGAAAGTGGGTAAACCCAAGGGTGGGCATATCCTTATATTTTAATGCAAAGGCACTGAGTTTGCGCATGCAGTTTACAAGTCTTTTTTGTATCAGTCCAAGGGCCTGGCGCATAAGAATTATATCTGTATTGTCTCCGACAAATGCACTGGTTGCTCCCAGATGGATTATCGGCTTTGCCTGGGGGCACTGCAGTCCGAAAGCGTGAACATGAGCCATGACATCGTGCCTGACTTCCTTTTCAAACCTTCCGGCATCGTCAAAATTGATGTTGTTTTGATACTCTTTCATGCTATCAATCTGATGCTGACTTATGTTAAGCCCCAATTCCTTCTGGGCCTCTGCCAGGGCTATCCACAGGCTTCTCCAGGTAGAAAACTTTCTTTGATCCGAGAAGATTTTTGACATTTCCCTGCTTGCATATCTCCCAATCAAAGGGTTATTGTACTCGGTGTGCATTGGGTATTATCTTCCTTTCGTTTGATTTTCTGCATTTTTTCCATTGTTGTATGCAGCGCTTTTGAGAATTTCTACAACTTCATAGGATACCGTAAACTGTCCAATAAGCATTTTGCCGTCATATTTACCATCACCATGGCAATCCGAACCTCCGGTGGAAATAAGATTATGACGGCGGGCTATTCTTTCGAAATGTTCTGCCTGGCAATTGTTATGCCTTGAATGGTATACTTCTATACCCTGTATGCCCTGCTTAATACACATATCTATGTAAGAACCGTTGCTTAATACTCCCGGGTGAGCCAACACCGGCACTCCTCCGCAGCTTTTAATCAATTCAATGGCTTGACGGGGAAGCAGCTTGTATCTTTCAACATAGGCGGGGCATCCATATCCGATATATCTTTCAAATGCCTCCTTTATATTTGAAACATAACCCTGTTCCTGTAATACTCTGGCAATATGCGGTCTGCCCAAAGAATCTGCTTTACCTGCCTTTGAGCGAACCTGCTCCAGGGTTATGTCAAACCCCTGATTCTGCAGCTTTTCTATTATAGACTGGATTCTGTGCAGCCTTGATTGCTTGAGTTTCTTTAAAGCTTCAATAAAACACCCGTCTTTATGGTCTATATAATAGCCCAGGATATGTAATTCTCCATTATCCGCACTGGTATTAACCTCAATGCCCGGAACTACATCAATGCCATACTCCTGCCCGGCAGCGATTGCCTCATCTATCCCTTCGACAGTGTCATGGTCGGTCAGGGCAATAGCGTCCAGCTTACACTTTGCCGCCTGCTCTACTATTTGGAACGGAGAAAGAAGACCGTCCGATTTATTGCTGTGAAGATGTAAATCGGCTTTTTGCATTTGTATCCTCCCTACAGCGTGTTCCGCAGAATTCTGTAAAAATTGCCCCCCATTATTTTTTCCAAATCCTGTCTGCTATATTTTCTTCTTGATAATTCTTCATAGATTTTAGAGTAGCATTCAGCCCCGCATATTCCATCCGGTAACTTTTCGGTGCCGTCGAAATCGCTGCCCAATCCAATACTGTTTATTCCCGCCTTTTCTATTATATGTTCGATATGGTCGGCTACTCCCGATATATTTTTCTTCTCACTTCCAAGAAAATCAGGCACAAAATTTACTCCAACAACTCCGTTTAATCGGCCTATTGCTTCCAATTGCCTGTCATCCAGGTTCCTTGAATGATGACATAAAGAAAGGCAGTTGGAATGGGAAGCAATGACAGGTTTGTCGCTTAACTCTATTATATCCCAAAATCCCCTTTTTGAAATATGAGATAAATCTATTATCATACCCAGATCATTCATTTTTTTGACTGCTTGTGCTCCCTGCTCGCTCAGTCCGTTATCCTCATTGTCTCCAATACCTCCGCATAAGCCGTTTCCCGGGTTCCAGGTAAAGGACATGCATCGCACTCCAAGCCGGTGCAGAAAGTCTATACGGTAAAGATTATCAACAAGAAGATATGCCCCTTCAACAGCCAGTATAATACCCAGGCTTTTATTCTCTATACAATGGGAGAGAGATGCAGCATCCCTGATAAATACCACGTTGTCTTTTGCGGATGAAATCCCTTTATAAAAATAATCAACAAGTTCCATTAAACCGTTGAAATGGTCATGAGTCTGAAAGTGATTGCAGAAAAGCGCCATGAATTGTATATGTGGTTTTAAAGAGCCGAGGGTGTTCAGGCTTATATGGGTTTCTCCCTTGTTATTTTGGAAAGAAGTTCCCGACTCGTAAGCTTTCAAGACGGTATCGCAGTGGGCATCTATACTTAAAATATTTTTCATGGGTTATTCTCCCTTCAAAAAATGGCATACAGCTTTGGGTTTCATAATAAAAACCTGCCTAGTTAAGCAGGTTTTTAGGACAAAACTCAGAATCTATCTTGGCTCAACAATCAGCTTAATAGCCGTTCTCTCTTCCCCATCTATTAAGATATCAGTGAATGCAGGTATACATATAAGATCCATACCGCTGGGAGCAACAAATCCCCGTGCTATTGCCACTGCCTTAACTGCCTGATTCAATGCACCGGCGCCTATAGCCTGCATCTCAGCATTCCCTTTTTCCCTGAGAACACCAGCCAGTGCACCGGCAACCGAGTTCGGATTTGACTTGGCTGATACCTTTAATACATCCATCAATAAAAGCCCCCTTCTAAATAAATTATTGCATTATAGTTTAATATTCTACATCTAGTAAATAAATCCTTTTTATTTGAGAATAATTTAAACATAAATATGCAGAAAACGACAATATTTGTGAGCAATTGCTTAATAAAACGGCTGTATTGTCTAAAAATCTATTATATTCAGATTGCCTTTAAACCAATGGTATTTAAAATCGAGTAGGAGGTAAATAATTAATTTATTTACCGTCCTCTCACACCACCAGTA
>JAENYX010000088.1 GCA_016841565.1 Clostridium thermobutyricum
CATACATCAATCAGTTTATGTCAACCAATTGCTGGATTATCAGCACAGTCTGACGTCCCTCTGTGTCCTCTGTGTCGTAAAATTGTCCCCTTGATTTAGAGGCCCAGCAGCCTTCCCCCCTGGTATATTACTGCCGATACCGCCCATGCCACCGCCAATTGATAGAATACCGCAAAAGCAGTCCACTTCCACGAATTGAACTCCTTCCTCATAACCGCCACAACGGCAAGGCAGGGAGTGTACAACAAAACGAAGACCATGAAAGCATAAGCCGACAGTGCCGAAAAGTGCTGTGACAAAATTTCTCCCATTTGCGTCGAAGCCCCCTGGGCCAATTCTCCTACACCATATACAACTCCCATGGTGGCAACCACCACCTCCTTGGCAGCAATACCTGTCAATAAGGCCACAGAAGCCTGCCAGCTGCCGAAGCCATTGAGACTTAGCAGCGGAGCCAATATCCTTCCCAGCCCGGCCAGCAGGCTGTCTGCCATTTCGGCCCGACCGCCGAGGTTATAACTTGATAAAAACCAAACCACCACCGACATGGCGAATATAATTGTACCTGCCTTTTGAAGGTATTCCTTTCCCCTGTCCCATACCCGGAGCACCAGGCTTTTGAACACCGGCATTCGGTACGGGGGAAGCTCCATAACAAAAGGAACGTCCTCACCCTTAAACAGCGTATTCTTAAATACAATACCCATTATTACTGCCACCGCTATACCCAGCAAATATAGCGAAAAGACAACATTGGTCTCGTTCCCCGGAAAGAACACCGCAGCCATCAGAGCGTATACCGGCAGCCTTGCTCCGCATGACATGAAAGGGGCAATGAGCATGGTCAGCTTTCTGTCCCTGTCGTCTTCCAGGGTCCTTGTAGCCATTATGGCAGGTACCGTGCAGCCAAAACCGATTATCATAGGGATAAAGGCCTTTCCTGAAAGACCTATTTTCCTCATAGCCCTATCCATTATAAATGCGGCCCTCGCCATGTACCCGCTGTCCTCCAACATGGCAATAAAAAGGAAAAGTGCGAAAATCAAAGGTACAAAGGTCACTACCCCTCCGACACCGCCTATTATTCCGTCTATTATAAGAGATTTTAACCAGTCGGCCGCTGCTATGGCCTGAAGCACCTCTTCAACCCAAGGAGTCAACACATGACTGAAAAAACCGTCCAGCAGATCGGCCAGCGGCTGCCCTACCCAGGCAAATGTAAACCGGAACATAAGATACATAAACCCCATGAATATAGGTATGCCCAGTATTCTATTTGTTACAAGCTTGTCTATTTTATCTGATAATGATTGCTCCTCTTCCTTTACTTTTATCAAACACTTATTCAAAACATGGTCTATAAACCGGTATCTTTCCTGTATTAGCTTGTCCGCTTCTTCATCCATATGCTGATTCTTAACGTGCTGCTCGATGCCTTCATAATAATTATCAAAGGCGGTTTTTTCGCTCTCAGCACCTCTCGGGTATGCTGCTACCTGCTCCAGTAAATGTAAAATACCGGTTCTTTTGGCCGCCGCAATTGGCACTACAGCTATGCCCAGCATCCGGCCCAGTTTTCCGGTATTAATCCGGTAGCCTTTCCTCTCCACTTCATCTATCATATTTAGTGCCAATACCACCGGCACTCCCAGCTCCAATAACTGTACCGTAAGATACAGATGCCTCTCCAGGCTTGTTCCATCCACTATGTTTATTACAACATCGGGGCTGTCTTTGGAAATATAGTCCTTTGCAACAATCTCCTCCGGCGAATATGCATTTAAACTGTATGTCCCGGGCAAATCCACCAATTTGATATCCAATCCCTTATACCTAATTCTTCCTTCCTTCTTTTCAACCGTGACACCCGGCCAGTTTCCTACATATTGCCTGGCTCCCGTTAAAGCGTTAAACAGCGTCGTCTTACCGGAATTTGGATTGCCGGCCAGGGCTACCGTCAGACTGGTCATTTTTACACCTCCTGATTGTGCCATTTAAAACCATTCCATCTGCCTTTATGCCTGTGACGACTGCAGTGTCCTCCGGTCCCACATCTTTCGATGGGTACATTACCATTTTCAGTTCCCTGGCCTACTATTATTTTCCGTGCGCACTTACCGTCCAGCATAATTCGGGAGGAACGAAACTCTATAATAAAGGGCCCCCCTGGCTGTCCTTTAATTACCTTTATATTTGCCCCTTCGGTCAACCCTCTTTCCTGCAGCATCCTTCTTAGTTTGCAGCCGCCATAAATGCTCATAACAGTGAACTCCTGGCCCGATTGTGCCATATCCAGCGTCATTGTTGCAGTCACCCCCGGTATAAATCAGTATATGTTTAATTGATTATGGTGTATTGATAATGATATTCACTATCATTTATATAAATATACCATAATTAAATCACACAGTCAATTAATAAAATGAAGGACCGTCCCCTTGTCTGTACAGATATATGATAAAATGTGTATATACATATTTGTATCATATATCTATATTTTCTTAGAAAAGGAGACTTATTTCATGAAAATTGACAAATATACGGTGCAAATAGCCCTGTTTTTCACAATAGTTCTTCTGCTAACCCTTTTCTATATTCCTAAAAAAATAGACAAATCTTTCACTGCATGTATCTGTTCTCGCAGCAGAGATGAATTTTTTGTGGAAGACATTGATTTGGAACTGAAAATACAGAGAAGCTTATTAGATATAAATTCGATAAAAGGAACCGTTACAATAAATAACAAAGAATACAGGGTTGAAAATGGTCGGTATATGGATTTAATAAAAGGAATAAAATCAAAATTTAATAAAGAAAGCTACCTGCTGTGGGGTACTGAATATGTTAACGGAGAAACAATTCTTCTAATCAGTTTTTTTATATCACAGGATTTTAACTATATTTTGGGTAATATTAAGGATGAGCAATTGACCAAAGGTAAAAGCATGATGATAGCAGCCCCAGCTAATAATATTTATGAAATTGATGCAATAGCTAATAAACTGCACCCTAAAAACTAGTTTAGTTTTCTCATGTTTGGGGGCAGACAGAAGGACCGTCCCCCTGGTTGCTGAATCCAGAAGAACCGTCCCTTTGGTTGCTGGAAGGACCGTCCCCCTGGTTGCTGAATCCAGAAGAACCGTC
>JAENYX010000028.1:0-3396 GCA_016841565.1 Clostridium thermobutyricum
AGCAGGGTCATTCTTGTCTTATATCCCTCCAACATCATAAATCTCTAATTTGTTATATGATGCCCATCAGTACAGGCTTTCAATGTTTACCATAGACACGGAAATCATTAATTATTCATCTCTTTAAACTTGTTTATAAAGGCAGTCATGAGAGTACAATACTTGATAAAACTCATAAATAACAATAACACTTCTGTATTATCTTTTTTCACTTCTAAACAATGTGTTACTTCATTTCTATTAAGTCGTAGGAATGTAAAAAATGAATCTCTTGCAGATTTATCAATAATACTAATTAAATCGTCTGGAATATCCTTAATTCCTTCAAGAACTGAAGTGAATACTTCATATTTCTTTGAAATCTTTGTTTCCCTTTTTATCTTATCATCAAAATAATCCTTAATCGTTTTGCCATTAAGCTGCAAACTGCTCTTTGGCTTAAAGTCATATCTCGTCTTTCCAAGTAGTTTTGAGAACTCTATGATTATTACTTCAATAATAACTTCTGAAGATAAACCAATCATTGCTGTTGCCGCATTACAACAATTTGCATTATAGCACTTTAGAGCTTCAAGCATATAGAATTCTATCCATTCGTCCAATCCACTTATTTGTCGTAATTTATTGATATACCCGTCTATATCATAAGGAAGTATATCTTTATTTTCTATACAGACTTCACCATGACTAGTAATGTGAAAATACGGCAATTCTGGTGACGTCCCGTACATTCCAGGTGCAATAATATGATTATTCAGTAATAGGTAAAACGCCTCCCATAACCTCTCAATTTCAATAATACTAAAATTAGTTGAATGGTTTTCATATAAGTTACACCCTGATGCTCCCCAAGCAACTTTACACACTGCAATTTTGTTATCAATCAATCCTTTTTCTATAGCCATATGCTCAACCAACATAAACAGATTGCTTTGATGAGCTCCTCTAGCGTTAAAAAAATCATATCTACTACTATACCTTTTGCAGAAATCTCGATCTCGGAATACCTCAAAGATTAAATCTCTGATTACAACTGTGCTTAATGGTCTCTGTATACTCATAATTCCTCCAATACTCCGCCTATGTAAAGGCTTAAATCTGATGGGTTTCATATAACGTTTAGGAGTTCCCGACGCGCCCCAACCGCATTCATCATCTTCCAAGTGTCGGGAACTCCGTGTTATGTAAAGTGCCATGTCCCTTTACTCAGAGCGCACCATGGACGGTGCGCCCTAAACAAAACATACATATTTCATGGATTAGAATATTCAAGTTAAGGTAATGTACAAATATCATCTGGATTTATATGTGCTCTTAAAGCGGGAATTCTCTCAAATGAATTATTATACCCTCTTGAATAATCATCTTTAAATTCCTTAATTTTTTCTTTTAATTGGTCACTTGATATACCAAATAATGGTTGAACCCTACTGAAAAATCTCTTTGATACTAATCTTTGTAGTATCTCAATTTTTCTGTATCTTGCGTAAATATAAGTGTTAGGAAACCAAGGCCAAGAAAACTCTTTATCATAGATGAATGCTAAATAGTAAAGCAAGAGATCAGCATCAAAAATAGTCTTATTATATTTCTTATTCTCTGCCCTTTGAACTAATAAGTCAGCAACCAGACTTATCCGATTAAGCTCTAATCTCTTCTTCCTAAACTCTTCAAGAGATTTTATATATTGCCGGAATATCCAGTAACTTTCGTGACGCAATTCGCTCCGTAAATCTTCCTTAATAAAAAAGTTACTCCTAAGGAATTCGCCTGCAGTTTTATACTGTGCAGAATTTAAAAGAATTGCAAATGTGTATATAAATAATTCTTGAACAATAAATTTATAATGATCAAATTGATAATCAAAAAATGATCCAATACCCTCGTATGGCTGAGTATAGGAATATATCTTTTCAAAAAAACCAATCAAAATTTCTACATCTAATTCTTCGTAATAATTACACATCTTTTCAAGATATGTAATATAGTCATCTCTCAATGGTAACATTCTATCTATTTGATTAAGAATAGTTTCATCAATAGGAGTAATACTATCAAACTCTGTAATATGGAATTGGTCAAGATATTCAAAAAACGACTCAATAAAGTTGTTTGACAATCCTTTGACTCGAGTGGGGACTCGCTGCATTGCATCTTCCATCTGTTTAATAATATTAGTAGTCTTGTAGTGTACTACTTCCTCCTCAAAAAGCCATTCAGGCGGTGCCCCTAAGCCAGGTTTGCGAAACTGTGGTCTCTCATATATATTTCTCAATAAGGTTTCATAACCTTTTTCATATACATCCTCCGATGACAGATCAATATACTTCCTAGTCTTTATATACGTCGGAATAAATGTTTCTCCATTATTTCCACGTTCAGGAATTATAGGAATGAACTTTTCTTGGTTTATATCATTGTATATTTCAGGCGTGATTATTTGTGTCTCTGTACCTACCCCACCTTTACGAATTTCCGCCTTATCCTTGTATCCTTTATCACAAATAATCAAAACTTTATCAATATCTTCAGAATTAACCATACTCTCCATAAAAGTGTATACATCTTGTCCTTCTTTTAAATCCCATTTGTCTAGCTTTACATCGACACCATTTTCTCTTAATCTTGTCGCTAGTTCTAATACCCATTCTTCATGCTCAGGAGTTGTCCAACTGTAAGAAATGAATACTCCTTTTGGCCGTTCCATCAGAATGACCTCCTTTTAATAACTAAACTTACATCACCCGCGCCAGGACGGCGCGGTACGCATGGCATTTTATATAACGTTCCGGCTTCCCGACGCCCCTGAGCCGGACCCGCAAAGCCCTTCATCCTGGCGGTGCTTGCACCCGGCGAAGGGGTGTGGCGCGCATACTTCAGCCCTACCCTTGAATCCTTCTCCCGCTGCTCCTGCTTTTCGCGCCGAATGGGAAGCCTTTGTTAGGCGGAGTTTTGATTATTCTTCATGTTCTATACTCTCATTCATAACATTAAATAAACCCATGTGAATGTCAGTTAATACTCGAATAAAGTCTGGGTTGAAATAATTACTCGCACCGCTTGAATACTGGATAAACCCTTTTTCTTCTAAAATAGATTTTACTGAAAGTGCGTAGGCATAAACCCCGGTTTTAAATAAATCTCCATAAACATCATGCTTAATTGTACTTGGTAATTGTTTACCGTGTGCGTATTTTGATCGAATTTCGTATAATTTTTTTCCAAGCCCTTTTATTTTTTCATTTGTCTCAACAAATTCATCAATATCTTCTTTCGCCCCGATTGCGTTTACTAAGGCGTTCCCAAATTTTTCTTGTGAAGATGTCTCCTCCTTAAACAAAGATTCAAATGCGGTTACTAATAAAAGAATTCTATCGAATACTCTCAAATGACTAT
>JAENYX010000028.1:3406-25583 GCA_016841565.1 Clostridium thermobutyricum
GATTCAAATGCGGTTACTAATAAAAGAATTCTATCGAATACTCTCAAATGACTATTTATGTAAGCAGTATTATATATTCTTATTGAACGTAATACTACATTAAACCATTCATCAGAATATGCAGTAATCAAAGAATTTGATAATGCAGAAAACAACTTAGTATCTTTTATCCATGGTTCTTTAATTAATGACCACGAAGGAACGAATTCTGGTTTAACAAAAAGGATTTTCTCAGTAACGTCTGAAGAATACAATGTATTGGTATTGATATAGCTTCCTGCGGAAACAGCCAAAGCTTTGTCCCCAGGAGCAAAGTTTTTAATATACATAATAAAGTTATCCGTAGATACTGCTCCAAACCTAATATTATGACAGGTGGATAGAAAACATAGAATAGATACTGTATCATACATTTCTTGAATTTGCTCAGTACTCCAATTGTCAATTATTTTGTCCTTAAATGAAACCAGCGTTAGCTTTAACGGGTTTTGTACTATATCAACATACTTTGCAAAATACCAGTCTAGATATTCGATAATCTCAGGAGGAATTTGCTTTTTGGTATCTTTATGATAATATGGCCAAAATCCTAAATTGCCAAACTCAAAATAAGAGGTTTCAATATATGGCATATATGCAACCTGCAAAAAACCCAAAACCAAAACCTCCTTATCAAAATTTCGCCTAACGTTCCGGCTTCCCGACGCCCCTGAGCCGGACCCGCAAAGCCCTTCATCCTGGCGGTGCTTGCACCCGGCGAAGGGGTGTGGCGCGCATACTTCAGCCCTACCCTTGAATCCTTCTCCCGCTGCTCCTGCTTTTCGCGCCGAATGGGAAGCCTTTGTTAGGCGGAGTTTTGATTATTCTTCATGTTCTATACTCTCATTCATAACATTAAATAAACCCATGTGAATGTCAGTTAATACTCGAATAAAGTCTGGGTTGAAATAATTACTCGCACCGCTTGAATACTGGATAAACCCTTTTTCTTCTAAAATAGATTTTACTGAAAGTGCGTAGGCATAAACCCCGGTTTTAAATAAATCTCCATAAACATCATGCTTAATTGTACTTGGTAATTGTTTACCGTGTGCGTATTTTGATCGAATTTCGTATAATTTTTTTCCAAGCCCTTTTATTTTTTCATTTGTCTCAACAAATTCATCAATATCTTCTTTCGCCCCGATTGCGTTTACTAAGGCGTTCCCAAATTTTTCTTGTGAAGATGTCTCCTCCTTAAACAAAGATTCAAATGCGGTTACTAATAAAAGAATTCTATCGAATACTCTCAAATGACTATATAGATGACGTTACTTATTATTCTATACCCTGAATAATTCTATCTAAAGGACTATGAATACGCGTAATATCTTTTCTGCTTATATATGTGTACCCTTAATGACGATTGACATAGCGCATCCCTCACCACTTTCTCGACTAATTCCATAGGCTATGATATTCAAAACTCTACATGGCTAATTTGCCTTGATGCTAACAACTATTACATATTTACATAGGACTTCTACATTTGTTTATATTTTCCTCTTAATAGACAAAAAACAGTAGCAATTTCTATTGCTGCTGATAATAAGCGCAACTAAAAAAGCCCACCATTTCCGGAGACTGCTGAAAAACTACGCTTTTTTGCTTGTCATTCTGAAACGAAGTTGAAGAATCTGACTTTGTCATTCTGAACGTAGTGAAGAATCTTATGTTTTCAATAGCTTCAAGATCCTTCGCTATCGCTCAGGATGACTAAAAGGGGCTTTTTCAGCAGTCTCCATTTCTGGTAGACTTGAACTAAAGAAGAATTATCATAACCCACTTTCTAATAAGGGGCTTCATGTGAAAGCAGCGGAATCTTAAAATGGTTTAGCAAGAAAACTCGTCGAAGCTTTGCAGAAAATCCGTAGATTTGGCCGGACGCCAAATCAGGCTTACTTTCATAGCGCAGTATGCTATGAAAGAAGGGGTGCGGGGGAAGTATTCCGTGCCGGTTTCAGGAGGGTGCTCAGGTTGCGCCAGCAACCGCCGAAGGGAACCTAGGGTTCCCTAGCCGACGCGACTTGGAGGGCGCATAAAATGCGTTAGGATTTTCAAGAAGCGAGGCAACCCGAAAGCATATCAATCGGGGACATTCCGCAGCAAGGAATACCTGCATAGCAGCGGTGTGTCCCCATTCCTTAACCAGCATTTTCGCATAAGTCGGTTTTCATGAAGCCCATAAGTATTTATCTGCAATCTCAGAAGTCCACCCCCAAGGTGGACTTCTGCTAAGCGCGCCATCGTTCTTGTTTCATACGCAGCCTGTTTGTTCTAATGCTAATTCCCCAGATATGCCTTCTGCACCACATCGTTCATGCGCAGGTTTTCGGCCGTATCATCCAGCACAATATTGCCGGTTTCAAGGACATAGCCCCGGTGTGCAATCTTCAACGCCTTGTTGGCGTTCTGCTCCACCACCATTACTGTAATGCCCTGGTCATTCAAATCCTTGATTATCTTAAAGCAGGTCTTTACCATAATGGGCATCAGGCCCATTGAAACCTCGTCTATCAGAAGAAGCCTCGGTCCCAGTACCAGCGCCCGGCCGATGGCCAGCATCTGCTGTTCACCACCGCTCATGGTCCGTGCCAGTTGGTTGCGGCGCTCTTCCAGGCGGGGGAACATCTCATATACCTTTTTGGTATTCGGCCGTACCATTTTTGCATCGGGCAGGCGGTAACCGCCTACGCGCAGGTTTTCCTCCACCGTCAGATTGCCGAAGATGCGCCGGCCTTCGGGAACGTAGCCCACGCCCATTTCGGCGCGTTTCCATGCCGGTACTCCGAGGATATCCTTGCCTTCCAGCAAAATATGCCCCGACTTTGCCTCTTTTAAGCCCATGACAGTCTTTATCAAAGTGGTCTTGCCGGCGCCGTTGGGACCTATAACACAGACCAGCTCACCTTTTTTGACTTCCAGACTGACCTTTTTCAAGACCTCCATCTTGCCATATGCCACTTCCAAATCCACTATCTTAAGCATCAGTCCTCATCCTCCTCTCCCAGGTAGGCCTCGATCACCTGTTTCTCCTGCTGAACCTCTGACGGCGTACCTTCTGCTATCTTTTGGCCGTAGTTCAGGACAAGGATTCTGTCACATACCTTCATGGTAATGGGAAGATTGTGCTCAATCAGGACTATGGTCTGTCCCTGTGCCTTCAGCTTAAGAATAAGCTCGGTGATTTCGTTTATGGCAAAATTGGATAGACCGGCGCAGGGTTCGTCCAACATGATGAGCTGAGGATTGGTAACCAGTACCCGGGCAATCTCCAGCCGCCGCAGGTATCCGAGGCTGACATCCCGGGCCTTTTTACGGGCTATTTCGGTCAGACCCACCATCTCCATCACCGCTTCCGCCTTTTCCACTACCTCCCTGGTGTGGCTCTTTTTGAAAAAGGAACTTACACCGGTATATTGGTGGACACCCGAAGCGGCGATTATGTTATCCAGTATGGTAAGGTCGTGGAGAGGCTTACTGATTTGGAAGGTCCGCGCTATGCCCTTGCGTGCAATTTCATAAGGCTTGGAACCCTGTACCTCCTGCCCGTTTAAGATAACCTTTCCACCGGTGGGCTTATATACACCGCAGATGGCATTGAACAGCGTGGTCTTACCTGCACCGTTGGGGCCGATAACCCCGAGGGTTTTATGCTGGTAAACAGACATATCAAGGTTATCAACCGCCTTCAAACCCCCGAAATACATTTTCAGTCCTTCTACCCGTAAGATCTCACGCATGGGATTCGCCCTCTTTCCTTTTGAGTACCAGAGCAACAAGCCGATTGTATCCGCGCATCAGGAAGCTGTCTTCTCCCAGCAGCCCCTGGGGCTGAAAACGCATCATAAGCACTATGACGCCACCGTAAAGAATCATGCGGTAATCATCGGCAAACCGCAGAAGCTCGGGAGCAGCGCCCAGCAGTATTGCACCGAACAAGGGACCGCGGATGGTTCCCACTCCGCCCACCACCACCATGGATATTATACTGATGGATACAACAAAGGCAAAATTGCTGGAGAAAATAAATGTCATTCGGTGGGCGTATATTCCTCCCGTCAGGCCGGCTATGGCCGTCCCCAGGATAAAAGCAAGAACCTTGTACTGGCTTATATTGACGCCAAAGGAGAGTGCCGCGCCCTCGTCACCGCGCAGACTGGCCAGCGCCAGGCCGAACCATGAACTGTTCATTTTACGAATCAACATGCATACCAGCACAATCAGTATTGTAAGCAGCACTAGAAAATAGGTGGGAGTCATCCTCTTACCGAAAAATTCGGGGGTGGTGACCGCCATACCCAGTGAGCCGCCAAAAAACTTCATATTTTGAAATAATGCCACCATAACAAAATTTATGCCTATGGTGGTTATGGCCAGAAAATCATCCCGCAAACGCAGGCTTATTACACCAATGATACCGCCCAGTATACCCGTTACAATCATGGCCGCCGGCAGAGTCATCCAGAAATTAATGCCGGAATTGGTCATTATTGCGGCGGTATAGGCACCGATACCAAAGAAGGCGGCATGACCCATCATTGATTGTCCGGCATAGCCGATAATGATGTTCAAGCTCAGGGCCAACAGCGAAAATATTGCTATGTTGACTGCAACCGTCGTTATATAATTACCCATATTACCAGCCTCCTTACGCTTTATTGCTCTTGCTTATCAAGCCGGAGGGCTTGATAAGCAGAACCAGAATTAATACAATGAATGCAACCGAATCCTTGGGAATGAATGTGAGGTTGTACGCTGCAAGCATTGTTTCCACCAGACCGATAAAGAGACCGGCAATCACGGTACCCACCGGACTGCCCAGACCGCCCAGAACGATTATGGACAGCATCTTGTAAGAAGGAACCTCACCCAGTGCCGGTGTAATGGAATTGTAGAGGATACCCACCATGATGCCTGCGGCGGCGGCAAAACCATAGCCCAGAATATAGCTGAGCGCCATGGCGGAATTGGTGTTGATGCCCATAGCCTGGGCGATGTCGGCATCCTCGGCCGTTGCGCGCCAGGCCAGGCCCAGTCTTGTCCTGTTAAGTATCAGCCACAGCACGGTGAAAAGGATCGTGGTCAGGACTATGATGAGTATCCAGGCCGGTACCACAGTCAGCCTTCCTATATTGATTACGTCAACTCCAAAGTCTATATTGTATGCTTTTGTTCCCGGACCGGCAATCAGCCGGGCCAGATCACCGGTAAGCGTAAACACACCCACGCTGGCCACCAGCGGCACGATGGGCAGTATGCGCGGCTTTCTTAATATGGGCGCATAAATAAACCTGTGCAGCATCACGCCAATCAGGCCGGTAATTATCATGGATAACACAAAAGCAAGAAACAGGTTGCCTGTTTTGTAGTAGATGAACCAGCCGAAATAAGCACCGCCTACATAGGCACCGGCATTGGCGATATCCAGGATGCGCAATATACCGTAAATAAGTGTGGCTCCCATGGCGGTCAGCGCATACACGCTGCCAATCATAATGCCATTTAATAATTGCTGTAAAAACATAGGGTCACCTCTTCTAATAAATAGAATCCCTGGAGAAACTTGATACATATTTTATATCGAAAAAAGTTACTTGTATAATATTTAAAGCGCTGCCCACCGCACCATGCGGTGGGCAGCCACTCCATATTTAGCTTTCTGCGATATGCAACTTATGAAATGTAACTAAAACTACTGTGCAACCGGTGTGATGATATCCAGATCGGTGATTTCGCCATATGAGTGGAACTCACCGCCAGTTACCTGCTGAATCTGTACCGGCTTGACTGCCTCGCCATTGTCGGTGTATTTGATAAGTTTCCCGGTTACCGTGCTGAAGTCGGTCAAACCTGCTATAGCATCGCGCATGGCAGCGGGATCATCAACACCGGCACGTCTCATGGCTTCAAAGAGTACCTGGAATGCATCGTAGGCAGAAGCACCCACCATGTCAGGTTCCATGTCGTATTCTTCTCTGTAGCGGGTTATATATTCCTGTGTGGTTTCGGATACATCATCACGGTTCATGTTGGTGGTCAGGTATACACCGTTGGCATGCTCTCCGGCAGTGAGCAGGAATTGCCAGGAGTCAGCCCCTTCGGTTCCGAGTATCGGAACATCCAGGCCCTGCAGTTTGCACTGTTTGACAACCTCTGCCGCATGGGCATAGTAGTTTGCGATATATATCATGTCGGGTTTCACTGTCTCTTTTAGCTTGGTTATTATGGCGGTAAATTCATTGTCGGAAATGGCTACCTTGTCTACCGAAACCACCTCGGCACCGTTGGCTTGGGCATATTCGGTAAAGGTGTTGGCCAGCTCGGTACCAAAGTCCAGATCCACAGCTATAATGGCGATTTTTTTGGCACCCAGCGTATTAACGGCGAACTCGGCACCAGCCTTGCCCTGAACCTTGCCCGGGAAGGACTGGGAGAAAACAAAGTCGCCGGCGTTTACAACATCAGGATGGACTGCATAGGCCGATACCATTACCATACCTGCGTTTTGGATGATTGGAGCCGCAACGCGGGTAGGACCGCTATAGCTGCCGCTAACCACCGCCACAACGCCATCCCTGGTGGTAAGCTTTTCGGCAATGCTGACTGCCTGAGTGGTGTCAAGGCCGTCGTCATAATTGACCAGTTCCACCATACGACCGTCTATGCCTCCTGCTTCATTTACCAATTTAACGGCAAGTTTAGCAGAGTTTTCTGCTGAAAGACCGTCAGCAGAAGCAGCAGCGGAGGTCACAGGTGCAAAGAAACCAATCTTGATTGGCTCGGTACTACCTGTTTCCTCGCCCGGTGAGCATGCCGCAAGAGCGACAACCAACGTTAAAGTAAGTAACAGGGCTAACAGTTTTTTCATATTTTTCGCCTCCATTATAAATTAGTGTTACACAAAGATAAACTTACCGGTACAAAGTATCAAGACTTCTATTAGATATAGTATAAGACTTTTTTGTAAAAAACACAATTACGCGCTGACAAGTTCTCAATGTAACGGGAATGATACCGTCACAATTACTAAAGCGTAAAAAGACAAACAGCCCACCTTAAGGGTGAGCTGTTGCTTGCTCTACAGCCATGCAAGGCGGGCCTCGGTGGCTTTGCTCATATCCTCGGTCAGGGCTACCATATCATCCATGCCCACCTTTTTGACATCGTTTTTCCCCACCAGACCGGTAAGCATTGCCATCTCTGAAGTTGAAGCCTTTATGAAATTGGTCAGGGCCTTGGTCCCCTCGTCAATGTCCAGCATATCCTCAAAGTCACCCAAGGAAAGGAACATCTCCGAAGGCGCGGTACCCGGCGGCACCTTTGCCCACTGGGAATAGCTCATGGCTATAAGGGCAGCCTCGCCCATATATACAGCATTGGCGCCAAGGGCCATTGCCTTGAGGCAGTCCCCCGCATCCCGCAGTCCCCCGGTTACTATAATATCTATATTGTCGCGGGCACCCTTCCTGACCAGGTGGCGGTGCGCCCTGCCGACAGCGTACACAAGCGGTACGCCCAGATTGTTTATGGTTACCTCGGGTGAGTTTGCCGTTCCGCCTCCCCCGCCGTCTATTGTGACGAAATCACAACCCGCTTCAATAATAGCATCAAGATCCTTCTCTATATTCCCGGCAGCAATCTTTGTACCCACCGGTACGTCAGGATTTATATTTCTGACATTTTGGACAATATCCTTCAGAGTTTTCCCCTGGTCTATTTCAGGATGCAGCATTGGACGCGTTGAACTCTTGCCGGGCTTAATTCCCAACTGTTTTGCCAGCCCCTTGTCCACATCCTCATCGTCAATACCTCCGGCCAGTGCCCCCATGGCCCCCTGGCCAAAGCGTATCTCCACCGCATCGGCCTGTTTTATTTCCTCATCCGAGTTGCCGTAACGGGCCCTGTTGAACTGGACTATGTAATACCGTGCAAATTTACGTTCCTCGGGGAAAAAGCCTGTATCCCCCGAGTTGCAAGCGGTGTCGGCAGCCGCCGAGGCCTTTCCCCAACAGACCTTGGTCCTGCGGTTGACCGAAAGCCCGTAAGCCATTGCCGACAGCATGATGGGGGTGGATATCCGCAGCGGCTTTTTGGCGTTTTTCCCAATTACCACCTCGGTGTTGACGGTATTGGGGTTTACCGGAAGCACATCTATCATGGCCGGCACAAACATCAGGTCCTCAAAGGTAGGAAGCTTCCTTATGGAACCGTACATCTCCCTTACAGGAACCCCGTGCTTTGCTCTTTCCCCTATAGCAGCAATCTTCATAAGAGAAAAACCATGGACAAGATGGGGACTCTTTGTAGTCTCCAGTTCACGCATTCTCTCGAACATTTCATCAATTATGTTCTTTACAATTCCTTCTCCCAGCAATTCTATCCCTCCCAGTTTTTAATTTCTGGTAATAGTATTTCATTAAGCGGATTTTTTATTAAGATATGCTCCTAAATAATGGGCGCATTAAATTCCAGCGCAAAGGATATGGTGGTATTAGGATTGATATATATGGTCAGAATGGCCTGGGGCTCCACCCGCCTGGTACCCGGTGTAAATTCCACATCGAAAGGAATACGTGCCTTAATAAGCAGCGCAATTGCCGCATTCAACTTGGCCGTGTTTAATAAATCACTGTTCAAAAGGCTCATAAAAACATCGGTGGTCAGCAGCCGGCCTATCTGATTGCTCAGGTCATCCATTGGTCTGTACTCCCTCCAAAACATCATAGGCGCAATACTATTTTATGAGTTTCACCCGACAATTGATTGCTGCAATTACCGTCACCATGAATTTTTGTATATGGGTTTATGGGTATAATAAACCTAATGAAAAACTTAACCTGGAGGAATAAAAGTGACTATAAGAAGCCTTGGACTGCCCGGAATGCACAAGGAAGAAGGAGAAAAACGGGATTTTCTGCCGGCATTTTTGGAGGAACTGCGTCGGTACGATATTGAGATTGTACTGGAATATGATTACGGACGGAAAATGGACATAGACCCTTCAAGCTACCTGAGGGCAAACCCCCGTGTCAGGTTTGGCACATTGTCAGAAGCGTACCGGCAGGACCTGGTAGTGGTGCTGCGGTTTCCCAATGTTAACGAACTGGACCTGATGAGACATGGAAGTGTATTGATGTCAATGCTCCATTACGAGACAAGGCCCGACCGGATAGAGAATCTCCTGAAAAGAAATATTACCGGCCTTTCCCTTGATGCCATTATTGATGACAACTGCCGGAGGCTGGTGGAAAACATAGCCGGAACCTCATGGAACGGAGTAAAAGCTGCTTTTAAGGAACTTTTTAAAAACAAATCCTGGCTGTATGATACCCAAAAGCCCCATATAACGGTAACCATTATGGGCATGGGAGCAGTGGGCATGCATGCCGCAAGGGCAGCCTCCAAATACGGCGGATTGGAATTTAATAATGTCATGGAAGAACAGAAAATCCCGGGGGTGCTTGTGCAACTAATAGGCAGAAGCATCACCCGGGAACCGGAAACTCTTGCGGATATATTAAAAACTACCCATATTCTGGCCGATGCCAGCAAAAGGGAAGACCCTTCAATTCCAATAATCAAAAATAACCTCCTGGACTTTTTACCCCATGATGCTGTAGTACTAGATTTGACTGCCGATCCCTATAATTTTGACACCCGGCCCTATCAGGTAAAGGGCATTGAAGGTATCCCCACCGGCAGCCCCGACGGGTACGTCTTCCAAACCGGCCACCCCGTCTATTCGGAGCTGAGCAGATATATTAATACAGACTACCGCAGGGTTGTTGTCAGCTGCAACGCCTGGCCGGCCATCACCCCCGTACAATGTATGGATATTTACGGCAGGCAGATAAGCCGATTCTTCCCGGTATTGTTTTCAAAACCGGTATCCGAGCTCAGCGTACTGTCCGGCAATTCGTGGGAGAGGGCGCTGGCCCGCTCCACATTGGAATACTTTCTGAAACAAAAGCCCATAGGTGCCAAGTGCTAGGGGATAGTTCGCAGCTCATAGTTGGTGGTTTGTAGTTGTCAGGGTAAAGCTTGCTGTTCACTGGCCACTTCCCCCGGTCGGTTATATATGGGGCCATTTCAAACATAGTACCTGTCCCTCTGTTTGATGCTACGCTATTACCGCTGACTTTTCTCCGCCCTCTTCCGCTATACTTTCGCCGGCCGGAACCGACGCTTGGCTTCTCTCGCCGGATAATATACTGTCAAGACATTCTTCGTCAATGGACTCCTCTGCCAGCAGGGTACGGGCTATCCTGTCCAGCAGGTATTTGTTTTCCACAAGCAGATGGCTGGTTTCCCTGTAGAATCTGTCCATGAAAGTCCTGCATTCCTCCACTATCTGCTCCTGGTTTGCCACACCGTTCTGAAAGAGCATGTCATAGTTCAGCATGCCGGTACTGTCTCCCATACCCAGCTGCCTTACCAGAGCCATTACAATCTGTGTAGCCTTCTGTATGTCATTGGAAGCTCCGGTTGTCACGTTTTCCCTTCCAAAGATAATTTCCTCGGCAATCCGTCCTGCGAGGGCAATTTTTATGCTGCTCTCCATTTCTTTCTTTCTCCTGTACATCCTGTCGGGGGGCAACGATACGCTGAAACCTCCGACGCCCTTGGTGCTGGGTATAATGGTAACCTTGGTGACCCTGTTTTCCGGCGCAACCAGTTTGGTAACCAGGGCATGCCCTGCTTCATGATAAGCTGTTATCTCCCTGTCCGACCTCGAAATGGCGCTTCTGTCCTTCTTTTCGGCTCCGGCAATAACAGTATAATAGGCTTTGTCTATATCGCTTTTTTCAACCAGCTTGGAGCCCCTTTTGGCGGCAAGGATGGCGGCTTCATTCATAAGGCTCTCAAGTTGCGCACCGCTGAAAAATACCGTCTGCTGTGCCAGGCTCTTCATATCGATATCCTGACTGACCGGCTTGTTGCGGCTGTGGATTTTCAGTATTTCCAGCCTTCCGTTAATATCGGGAAGACCGATCTCCACCTGTCTGTCAAACCTTCCCGGCCGAAGCAGAGCTTCATCCAGCACATCCAGCCTGTTGGTGGCCGCAATCACTATTATACCTTCGTTTGAATTAAACCCCGACATTTCAGTGAGCAGGGCATTGAGGGTCTGGCTTCTCTCATCGTTCCCGCCCGAAAGCGCTCCCTCACGTTTTTTACCCAGTGCATCAATTTCGTCAAAAAATATCACACACCGGCCCAGATCCCTGGCCTTTTTAAACACATCGCGGATACGGGCGGCACCCACTCCGACATACACCTGTACAAAATCCGAGCCCGAAAATGCAAAGTAGGGTACTCCCGCTTCTCCTGCTACCGCCTTAGCCAGCAGTGTTTTACCCGTACCGGGAGGACCGTAAAATATCATACCCCTTGGCATCCGCGCTCCCATCCTGGCGTACTTTTCAGGGTTTTTCAAAAAATCCACAATATCCTTAACGCTCTCCTTTGCTTCCTGGTTGCCTGCAACATCTTCAAAAACAACACCGGCATCCTTGACGGTCTCGCACTGCATTGCTGACAACTTGTCGGCCGGGTCCTTATGCCCCGATGCCGTTCCCTTATTCATCAGCTTTGAAATAGCCCAAACCGAAAATATCAGTATACCAAAAATCATCAGCATCCGAAGCGCAGAAACAAACGCACTGTTTCTCTGGCCTTCCTCAACCTTCACGCCCAATACCAGCATGCTTTCCTTAAAGCCTTCGCTTCTGGGGTTTTCGGTAACAAACCTGGTGCCGTCGGCCAGTTCTCCTTCCAGACTGGGGCTGTCGCTTAGATAGATGACCTTAACATCGCCGTCCGCGGCCATATCCGCAAAATCCAAATATGTTATACTTTCAATACTTTTTGCACTTTGACTATAAAAATATGCACATGCAACGACAGTTGCCACTAAAAGAACGGCAGTTATCAAAATAACGAGTTTTTTCCTTCTCATATAATCACCCTTCGGTTTACATAATGTCATAACACTATTATAAACTGCTTTGCATGTATAGTCCATGGATGTTTTTTCATGTTACCTGCAACTGCTTTAACAATTTCCATTGCAATCCCATAGAATATGGTAGGTGAATTTTTGTGAGGTGAATATCAATGAAATATATTAGGGAGGCCCTTTTGCTTCTTTTTCTGAAAAACCTGATGACCAACCCATACCGCAGCCAGTACATTGACCCAAGCCTGGTATCGAGAATAAAGGTTAACAAAGACCAAAAGATATCCGTCATTCTTTACCATAGGAACCACAGCATTTCCCATATGGAAAGATGCATATGCCGGCACCCGGATGTAAGGATTAAGCATCATCTCCCCATTATCAAAGCAATAGCCCTGGAAGTGCCGGCCTCTTTGGTTGAACAGCTTGCCATTTTAGATGAGGTTGAGTACGTCACCGACGACACAAAGGTGTTTATACACATGGACGTGGCCCGGGAAACAGTAAAAAGCACCGCTGCTGTTGCCGCCAAATATACCGGAAAAAACATAGGTGTTGCTGTCATCGATACCGGCGTAGCCCGTCACCCGGATCTTGTCAGGCCGGTTGACAGGATAATTGCATTTAAGGATTTTGTGCAGGGCAGAAAAGAGCCCTATGATGATAACGGTCACGGCACCCATGTGGCAGGCTGCATTGCGGGAAATGGGTACAGCTCGGAAGGTAAATATGCAGGTATAGCTCCCCAAGCAAATATAGTTGCCATAAAGACTTTAAACCATGAAGGCAGCGGGGACACCTCGGATGTAATAGCAGCAATACAATGGGCCCTGGATAACAAACCCAGATACAATATCAAAGTGCTGAATCTGTCACTGGGTTCAGCGCCAAAATCCCTTTCCTATTCTCCCATTGACAAAGCAGTGGAAGCAGCATGGGATAAGGGTATGACTGTCATTTGCGCCGCAGGCAATGAAGGACCCAAGAAATATACCATTTCCTCCCCTGGAATATGCCCCGACGTAATAACGGTAGGAGCCCTTGACGACCGCGGCACTGTTTCCCCCAAGGATGACATCATTGCCGGTTTTTCCAGCAGAGGCCCTACCAAGCGATGGGTTCCAAAGCCTGATATAATAGCGCCGGGAGTAGACATAATCTCATTGTCGGCTGATACCAATGGAGAGAGGAACCTTTATAAGTCATTGTCAGGCACGTCCATGGCCACGCCCATTGTTTCGGGCTGCGCCGCTTTGATACATGAGATGTTCCCCACCTATACCAATGAGCAGGTCAAAGAGCTTATGCTCTCGACCGCCGATGAGCTCAACTACCCTGAATATGCCCAGGGTAAAGGGTTAATAAATCTTGAGAAAATTGTAAAGACTCATGAGGGGGGTGCGTTCTATAAATAGTAGATTTGAAAAGGATGC
Organism: Clostridium thermobutyricum; assembly: GCA_016841565.1. GTDB lineage: Bacteria > Bacillota > Clostridia > Ch29 > Ch29 > JAENYX01. Next base: position 16,841 of record JAENYX010000028.1, read on the forward strand.
TGCTGAAATAATAGAGCTGATAACCCATAATCTGCGCGGGAAATATGTTGCACCCTTTGAAGAAATGCTGAGGAGCCGGAATGAAATATTAAAAGAAAACCCTCCGCCTGAGATAGGACTTCTTGTTGCACTAAAGCCCTTTGTAGACAGAGAATGCTGCTCTGTGATAGATAAGCTTGTATCCTCCTACAGCCTGGCTACCATGGCTAAGGTTATGGCAGAAGACCTTATCCATTCGCAAAAAGCTTTTGAGCCAAGAAACCATGGTAACATAAAGTCCAATGAAGATGTTATGCAGGGATTACAGTTCTCAAGCTTGAGCATTATTTTACCTTTATTAATTCTTCTCATATTTATAGAAACACATTAGGATTTGGTGCGTATAATAATAAGGAGTAGATGGGAGGGATGGATTTGAATTATCTTGACCCCGAGTTTTTAAGCCAAATGCTGGATAAGTACTCGCACATGAGCCAGGACCAGTTGGTCCAGGAGGTGAAAAGGCTAAAAGAAGCATCAGGTAAAAAGGAAATTACCCAGGAGGATAAGAATAAGCTGTTTCAATTTGTTGACCCGATCCTTTCCAAAGAAGAGATGGAGCAGCTTAAACAGCTGCTGCAGTCCTTTGAGTAACATATTGCAACAAAGAGGGATAACCGTCTTAAGTTATCCCTCTTTTCTTTGGATTTTTTAATGTCAATTCCCGTATGTCGGCATATAATATATGGATAGCATTTTTTGGGGGGATAACAGATGGATAGCAAAATAAATGAAATGTGTGAAAAATGTCAATATAAAATAGCAGCCGAGAAAAACAAGCCGCCGGATCTGGGTCAAATGCTAAAACTGGCAATGTTGGTCTCTAAGATGTTCGGGCAGGCAGGTGAGGCTAAACCGCCGGCTACTCCCGATATTACCGGCAAGTCCCCAAAACCCCACGCGGCTCATCACAGGCCGGCTGTCTTTACCATGGATTCCCTGGCGGAGGATAAGAGGATAAGGATTATCAAAGCATCTCTTCCTTATCTGGACCCTACATACCAGCAGCTAATGCACATTGTGGCCAAGTGCCTGGAGCTTAAAAACATAATGAATTCCAGTATGTATCAAAGCAGTATGGCTTCGCTGCCGGTCGCCAATCAATCGCCCCTGGGTATGTTGTCTGCCATAAGACCGCATTTAAATTCCCAGGAGCAGGCTACGGTGGGTATTGCGTGCAAGGCGCTGGAGATGCTGGAAATTATGCAGGTTATGGATAAGATACCCCATGGTACGCAGGCTCAACAGCAACTAGAGCACGAAACTGCTGAAAAAAACCCGCCCTTCTTTGAAAGCATTGATAAGCCCGTTAAAGGTTAGCCGGCAGCGGCTGACTGCAGCCTTTTTACTCCACTATGCAGCTCGGCAACCGGCTTGCATCCGACAATTATTTTTGGCCCGGCCCTTTCCCGGAAGGAAAACACACTTAACTTGTAGAAAGGGTAAGAAAAACACAGGAGAAAACTATGGACTGCAAAACTCTAAACCCGAAAAACAATTATTACATGTATCCCATATTAACCTTTGTACTATGTCTGTCCTCCCTTGTGCTGTTAGGGAGAACGGGGGCTTTTATGCGGACCTCTATAGGAGAGCTTTGGTTTTTGTCCCTGCACACCCTTTTTGAGTTTGTCAGCATATTATTCTCTTTTGCTATTTTCACATTGGTTTTCTATATATACAAGCAAAATTCCAACCTCAGGTATTTGATGCTGGCTTCGGTATTTTTTATATGCGGCTTTCTGGATATATTTCACACACTGTCTTACAAGGGAATGCCGGACTTTTTTGCTGCCAACGGTGCCTCCATCCCCACCTTATACTGGGTAGCTGCACGCTTTATTATGGCGGCGGGCTTTTTGTGGGCGGTGTTCATAAAACCGGATAAAAAGACCGGAATATCCCGTTGGATTGTTCTGGCCATATCCCTGTCGGTATCATTCTTGCTATTTTACCTGGTGACCTATAATTCAGATATACTGCCCAGGGTTTATATTGAGGGTCAGGGCCTTACACCGTTAAAGATTCAAGCCGAATACGCAATCATTGCAATGCAGACCCTTGCTGTGGCACTGTCCATACGGGAATTCAAACAAACCGGCAGCAGGGCTTCCATTTTGTTTGCTACCGCGCTGATTATAAATATCTTTAGTGAGTTGTGCTTCACATTGTACATAAGCGTATTTGACATGTACAATTTTTCAGGCCACATATTCAAGATAATTGCCTACTCCATAATGTTCAACATTCTGTTTATACATAACATCAGGCTCCCCTATGAAAGACTAGAAAAAGCCGATGTTCTTCTGAAACGCCATGCCGGCACCCTGGAGCAGGAAGTGGAAAATGCAAAGCTAAAGCTTATGGAAACCAACAGGCAGCTGTATAAAGACATAAAATATGCAAGGGAAATACAGCAGTCCATGCTCCCCGAGCGGAAACTGGACTACCCTGGTATGGAGTTCTATACAGCTCTTGTGCCCTGTGAAAACCTGAGCGGAGATTTTTATAATGTTTTCCGGATTGATGAGGAGAATGTGGGGTTTTATCTGGTGGATGTATCGGGACATGGAATATCCTCTGCCATTATAACAATATTTACCGACCGGACAATCCTCACCAATAAGTTAGATACATATAAGCAGCAGCTTCTGCTCTCCCCTTCCAAGGTACTGGCAGACCTGTACCAGCTGTACAACAATTCCAGGTTTCCCGATGAAATGTATCTGCTGATATTTTACGGCGTTTACAACAGCAGAACCCGGGAATTTACCTATTCCTCGGCCGGTCTTAATACTCATCCCATAGTGATGTCGGGCGGGAAGGTGCACACCCTAGTCAGTGACGACACCTTCCCAATATGCAAAATGGGGGATTATATTCAACCGGCATACACTGATAATAAACTGCAGCTCAAGCCCGGGGACCGGATTCTGATGTACTCTGACGGTCTTGTGGAAGCCGTTAACAGGGAGGGCGCGGCCTTTTCCACCCAAAGGCTGATGTCAATACTGGAGGGCAGTTCACAGCTAACCGCCCAGGATCTGTACTATGAAATCTATGACAGATTTTCCTGCTTTGTGCTGGATAAAGAATTGGAGGACGATGTGACGGTAATGCTTGTAAACACCCTCTAGCATTGCCTGTTAATTCTCATTATCCCTTTGCATTATACGTTAAACCGCCCATAACTTCTCACCGGGTAGTCTTGTCATCATACCGTCTTTCGTAGACCGGAATGCCTATTTCATTCAGCTTCTTCCAAAACCCTTCTGCCCAGTGGGGTTTTTTGACCTGTTCATCGTATTTTGCAAAGTCGTTGGTTTCAATAATGTTTATCAGTTTCACAGGGTATTGTGGGTCGGTGGCATAGCCTGCCTGCTTTACGGCATAGCAAGCTTCCTTATAGTCGCCGGCTTCTCTTATTTTTTCATACCTTGGAAGCTCTCCCAACAGCCTATTATGATCCTCCACACTTTCTGCGAAACTGTCATATGCCCTGAACAATGCTTTAACCCTTTGTGCCTTACCATTCACATATTCTAAAGTCCATGCTTCCACTGCTTTTCCCTTCCAGCCTCCTGTTGCCTTGATCCCGAACAGATTGTTGTGTATATGCTTGCTTCCCCAGCCGCTCTCCAATGCTGCCTGGGCCAGAGTTAGGGAAGGCAGAATTTTATACTTTCTATATCCATTCAACGCCCCCGAAAGGATTTCCTGAATAAACTCCTCCTTGGTCATGCTGCCCGCTTCACCTCCGTACAGTTACTGGTGTTACTCTAATGGGCAATTTTGCTGCTTTTTTCATGGTAAAACAACTCTACCCTGCTTATGTCCTTTGAGTGCAAAGCCACCCACTTATCACTATCCCCGACATAATCCTTCAGCACCTGGGCAGAATAATCATACAGGGTGTAATTGCTTAAGAATACCACATAATTTCCGTAAACCTCAATCTCTACATATCTTCTCAGCTTTCCGACATAGATAACCTTGTCCTCCGACATATACGCCATTAACCAAAGGCCATATTCAAAATCCACAACATCGCTCCATATGCCCGAGCGCAAAGGCCTGTAGATGCCAAGTCTCAGTAAAATCTTTTCAAAAAAACCGCTTATAAGAAACTTTGACCACAAAATCCCTGCAGCTACTGAAGATACTATAACTGTATTCCTAAATGCGGATGTGAACAATGTCTGGGTACCGGGGAATACAAAACGCCATACTGCCTCCTCCACCGACACTAAAACAAAACTCACAACCAGGCTCTTGACCAGCATATACTGGTCGTGATCTGCCCTCCTGGACAGTTGGAAATGGCTGATCCGAAGGATAATATATCCGGGTACTATATATATCATCAAAAGGGGAATTGCATCGATTAATCCGCTTATATCATCGGGACTCATTCTTGTTTATTAAATGGCATGCGGGTTTTGCAGATAACTCATATCGGGCCGATGGTACCTTTGCCTCCATCAATGCCCTTGCTATTATCTTCTTTTCCTCTTGCTTTTTTCTCTGTTTTTTTGCCTTGATTTCCTCCCTTTCCATTTCTTCTCCCCCTTTCATACTATCATAGTATTGATATATAGTATTATTTGTTAATTTAGCCGGGGGATTTTTCCTCGAGAAGCACATAGAAGCATAGGAAGCATAGGGACGGTTCTTCTGCTTTACAGTCTCCAAATAATATTAGCTGAAACCCCTGTAACTCTTGCAAGTTGACGTGTTGAAACACCTTCCATTTCTAGTATCTCTTTTAATATTTTCTCCATAGTATCTCTTGGTTCATTTTGTATCATCATTGCTTCTATTTTATACTGTTTTTGAATAATACTTTTTAAGTGGTCATCAGTAATTCTTATTCTTCTTTCTTCAATATCAAGACACTTTTCTTCACTTAATTCATGCATAAAGCTTATAAATTCCTTTAGTGCCGGTGATTTATCATTTTGAAATATCCCAAGAGCAAACTCTCTGTCGGTTATTCCTTGGTCTTGTATATAATCTTTATAACTGCTCCATTTGTAATTTTTAATATCTTCGACCAAACCTGCTTTAATTGGATTTTGATGTATATATCTTAATACCGTTAGAAAGTATTTGTCATCTTCTACCGGCTCACTTTTATATCGGTCCTGAAATAAATGCCCACATCGCTCATATTTCCAATTATACCAATACACATAACTTGCACCAATTCTTTTCATTATTTGTTGTAATGGTTCTCTTCCGGTCTTTATTAATAGATGTATATGATTGCTCATTAAGCAATACGCATAAATGCTGTATCCGCATCCTTGTTTATAATGTTCTAATGTTTGTAGGAATTTTTCTCTATCTTCATCATCTTCGAATATACTCTGCCTGTTAATTCCTCGTAATATAAGGTGGTATATTCTACTTTCACTTTTTTGCCTTGCTTTTCTTGGCATAATTTAACACCCCGTGCTTATGCTAACATAAACACGAGGTGCCCGTCAAGCAGGAGAACCGTCCCCTTGCTTCCCCTTGCTTCCCTTCTTTGGCGGGAGTATGTGGGAATCGAACCCACCCCGGACGCTACTAACGCCCAGCGACTGGTTTTGAAGACCAGGAGGCACACCAGCACCCATCTACCCCCAAATTTGCTTATGTATTATAACATGAACGCAATATTATTTCAATACGTCTGCCATTTGGTTTTGCCTTCTGCAAACCCACCGTTATGCGAAATACCGGCGTCTGCCCGGAGCCTGTCCAATACCGTCTTATTTATATAAAACCCTGTTGTCTCCAACCCTCCTGGTTATTCTGTCCCGGTCCATCTCCTCCAGTAACGCCATTGCGTATTTCCTGCTTGTATTTAAGAGGTCCCGGAAGGTTGCAAGGCTGATACTGCCTTGGTCTCTGATATGGTTTACTGCCGTCTCCACTGCGCTGCGGTAGTATTTGCCCAGAAACACCTCATCCTCGCCTATTCTTTTTATAACCCCTGTATCCACCAGCATTTCCATTACCTGCTCCATTTCCTCATGGCTGTAAGAAGTATTATTCAGTATTTGCTCCCTTCCCGGAGGAGAGTATGCTCCCTGCTCCAGTGCGTCTGTCAGATAATCTTTTATCTTTATTTGTCTGGGGGTCAGCGTAATGCTGAAGCCCGGAAGGGATACTGCGTTGGTCCTTATACTTATATTTTCTCCTTCTTCCATCAACCCAAGTATTTCATCTATAAAGCTGCCCTTGCCGCTGCCAAAAAGCTTCTTTCGAAACTCCTCAACAGGCATACCGCTTCGCAAAGGACATTTTTTGTGGAATTCTTCCAGCATGGCAGATGCCTTCGATACCAGCCTGGCATAATACTCACCATGCAAATATACCTGCTGGCTTCCGCCGTAGAACTCCTTGACCGTCCCGCTGCTTACCAGCTTTTCAAGCATGGGTGTCAGCTCTTCCTTGCTGCTGCCCGTCAGTTTTGCCAATTGGGATATACCCGGAAAGCTACTGCTGTTTAAGCTGATGACCTTTTCAAGTATTTCTATGGGACTGCCGCTCTCTTTGAGCTTTAGCTCCTGCATGCTCTCTTTATTATGCCTTTTCCTTTTGGGAGGGTTTGGCTCAAGCACTATGCCTCCTCCTATGGTCTCCATGGGAGAATAACTCCTTATTACAAACCTGTCCCCTCTCAAAGCTACCGCCTCTTCTTCCAGCCGCAGCTGCACATAACAGCTTTCCCCGGGACTTAATTCCTCCCTGTCCAGAAGAACAACCCTGCACAAAAGCTCCTTTGTCCCAATATGCAGTCGGACTCTGTCCCTGTTTGACAGCATCCAATGGGTATCCTTAATAAGCCTCAGCCGGCAGTCCAGCATCATGGTGGGCTGCAGCGCATTTGCAGGCGCCAAAACGTCTCCCCTGTCTATCTGCCCTTTCTTTACTCCCGCTATGTTAACTGCCAGCCTCTGGCCGGCATATGCTCTCTGTACATCCTGGTCATGCACCTGCAGGTTTCTTATCCTGGCTTCAATGCCGGCAGGGTATATATACACCTTCTGACCCTCTTCAATGACCCCCGAAATAAGCGTACCTGTGACTATGGTGCCAAACCCTGTTATTGAAAATGCTCTGTCTATATTAAGCCTGTATATGGTATCAAGGTTTTTTCTATCCATTTCCCGGGTAATATCCTCTATGGCCTTAACCAGCTCATCCATTCCAAGGCCGGTTATGGATGAAACGGGTATTATTGGAGCTCTCTTGAGAAAGGTATCCCTGGTTTTTTCCTTTACCTCCTGGATAACCATGCTCAGCCATTCTTCCTCCACCATATCGGTCTTAGTCAGCACTACAATTCCGTTTTTAACCTGGATGAGGTCGAGGATATTCATGTGCTCCATAGTCTGGGGCATTATTCCTTCGTCGGCAGCCACCACCAAAAGCACAATATCCATACCTCCTACCCCTGCCAGCATGTTCTTGATAAACTTTTCATGTCCGGGAACATCTATTATCCCCGCCCTTCTCCCGTCAGGCAGGTCAAAAAAAGTAAAGCCCAGCTCTATGGATATTCCCCTTTGCTGCTCCTCCTTAAGCCTGTCGGTGTTCTTTCCTGTCAGCGCTTTGATAAGAGTAGTCTTGCCATGGTCAATATGCCCTGCCGTACCTATAATAATGTTGTTCAACTACTCCCACCCCCTGCCAGTACCAAGGTCAGCATATGGGCCAGAACCCCAAACTGCTCCTCAAATACCGTTCTTACGTCTATCAGGTACTTTTCCTTTACAATTCTTGCTATCACGGGAGTCTCTCCCGTCCTCAGTTCTTCCTCCAACTGGTTTACAGAAATGGTCTTTGGAATAATTGAAATCACCCGGGTCTCTATCTTCTCAAGTGGCAGGGCTCCCCCTCCCACCTGGGAATACTCCTTTTCAATGCTTATGTCGGCATAGGGCTTCAAGCCCGATACAAGTTCCGTAAGCCGCTGAGCCCTTTTTTCAAGCCGGGCAACCGGCATTGTAAGCATCTTTAATACAGGTATCTTCTCAATGGCTTTTTCCCCTTCTGCGTATATTCTAAGGGTGCTTTCCAGGACCGACAGCGTTAATCTGTCCACCCTGACAGCGCGTGCCAGGGGATGCTTTGCAATCTTACTTATATATTCTTTTTTGCCGGCTATTATGCCGGCCTGGGAGCCGCCCAGCAGCTTGTCCCCGCTGAAGGTCACAACGTCCATCCCCGCCAGAATGCTGCTTTGTACGGTGGGCTCATGGCCTATGCCGTACTCTTCAAGGTCTACCAATACGCCGCTTCCTAAATCCTCCACCACCGGTATGCCGTACTCTCTGCCGAGGCCGGTCAGTTCCTGACGTGATACCTGTGCGGTAAATCCGCAAATCCTGTAATTACTTGTATGCACCTTAAGCAGCAGGCCGGTGTTCTCGCCTATGGCCCTTTTATAGTCGTCAATGTACGTCTTGTTTGTTGCGCCCACTTCCACCAGCCTGGCACCGCCCTGCTCCATTACTTCGGGTACCCGGAAAGAGCCTCCTATCTCCACCAACTCTCCTCTGGATACAATTACTTCCTTTCCCGGCGCCAGAGCGCTTAATACCAGCAAAACTGCCGCTGCGTTGTTATTAACAACTATACAATCCTCAGCTCCGGTAATGTCGCACAAAAGCTCCCTCACTATATCGTGGCGGGAACCCCGTACACCCCT
>JAENYX010000028.1:25683-36342 GCA_016841565.1 Clostridium thermobutyricum
TCTCTTAGCATCTGGTCTACCGATGGCAATCTCTTCAAAATATCACTATTGTTCATATCTTCATATTCCTCCCGGGTGTTAAGCTTCTTCCCTTTATTCTCCCATATACCCTATTTTCCCATATGCCTCGAAATAATTCAACCATTAATGAAAGGGGACACTCCTTATTGAGATGTGAGAGGGTAGAGGTGTGAGGTGGGTTTTAGTAGTGCTCTAAAGTAGTGCTCTAAAGCACTGCTTAAATTCTCACATCGCACTTCCCACTTCCCAATTAATAAAGCCCCGGTTATTAACCGGGGCTTTATTAATTGGGAATTTTATTATGCTTCTTTCTTTGCAAAGAAATCCTTGGTAAGCTTGATTACCAGACCGCTTAGGCCAAGCAGACCAATCAAGTTGGGGATAGCCATCAGTCCGTTCAGGGTATCGGCTATATCCCAGATTACGGTCAGGCCACCAATGGAACCGATAACTATAAAGGGTATCCAAAGAACCCTGTATATCATGTTTACCTTGCTGCCCAGCAGATACTCGGCGCAACGCTCTCCGTAGTAAGACCAGCTGAGTATGGTGGAGAATGCGAACAACAGAACGCCAATAGCAACTATTATGCCACCGGGTCCCGGAAGTCCTGCATTGAACGCCGATGTGGTCAGGGCCGCGCCCGTCTCACCCGTCTGCCATACTCCTGTTACTATAATAGACAGTGCTGTCATTGAACATACTACAAGAGTATCCATGAATACTTCAAATATACCCCACAGGCCCTGACGCACAGGGTTGTCTGTGGTTGCAGCCGCATGGGCTATAGGTGCGCTACCAAGACCGGCCTCGTTGGAGAATACTCCACGGGCAACCCCGAACCTGGCCGCCATCATAACAGTGGAGCCTGCAAAACCGCCTACCGCTGCAGTGGGGCTGAATGCATGGCTGAATATAAGAGCAAATGCTGCGGGAATGTCGGCTGCTTTGATAACCAATATAACTATTGCTCCGATGATATAGAAGGCTGCCATAAACGGAACGAGTTTCTCCGTAACTGTAGCAATCCTCTTCAAGCCGCCCAGTATAACAGCTGCTGCTGCTGCCGCTATCACAATACCCGAAAGCCAGGTGGGTATGTTGAAGCTTGCTTCCATAGCTGCGGCAACCGAGTTACCCTGAACCATATTACCTATACCGAAGGCTGCCACGGCACCAAAGAATGCAAATATCATTGCCAGCCATTTCATGCCCAGTCCTTTTTCTATGTAGTACATGGGGCCTCCTACAAAACGGCCGTCGGGGGTCTTCTCCCTGTATTGGATGGCAAGTACCACTTCTCCAAATTTTGTTGCCATTCCAAACAGTGCCGATATCCACATCCAGAACACAGCTCCCGGTCCGCCGATGGCTATGGCGGTGGCAACCCCGGCTATATTACCGGTACCAATGGTTGCAGCCAGAGCTGTTGCAACAGCCTGGAAGGGTGTTATTTCACCTTCACCGGCAACTTTTCTGTCGAACATCTTAAACAGAGTGTTCTTCAAAACATAGCCCAGTTTAGCTATAGATATAAAATTAGTGCGGGCAGTTAAGTATATACCGGTACCAACTATTAACACCAGCATATATGGACCCCAAACCAAGCTGTTAATTTTGCTGTTTAGTTCCATGAAAAACTCCATAATTTCCCTCCTAATTCTTATTTTTTGATATATAACTACAATCTGCAGTTATATAACACACAGTATATATATTCGCTGTATTTTTAAAAATTCCTTTATTAGGCTGCAAGATTATTTGAATAAATTATCATTTTTTGCTTTAGCATATGCACCGGTCGCATAATGCATCCATCACATGCTTTGCCGCCAAAAAAGTCCCATATCATACAACTCTATACAACTTCCACCGAAAACCGGGCTGTTTCCTTTACCCTGCCAACCACTGCACACTTAAGTGTCTTTTCCTCCGAGACAACGTCCATAAAATCCTCAATCCTGCTTTGGGGCATAGAAATGAGCAGCCCTCCCGAGGTCTGCGGGTCAAAAATTATATCTTCCATATCGGCTTCCACCCCGGTAAGACCCACTTTCCCCTTAACATAGCTCTTGTTGGAATAGGCTCCGGCCGGAATAATCCCCATCTGCGCCAGCTCCCTTGTACCCTCAAGTACGGGGATTTTGTCCTTCCACAGCTCAATGGACACCTTGCTTGCATTGGCCATCTCCAGACAGTGACCCACAAGGCCGAAACCGGTTATGTCGGTACATCCTGTTGCCCCAACCTGCTGCATAGCGTAAGCGGCGTGGCTGTTGAGGGCCGTCATGACCGCCACCGCCCTCTTATAAAGCTCCGGATCCACCATATCCGCCTTTATTGCGGTATTTATGATCCCGGTGCCCAGAGGCTTTGTAAGAACCAGCATATCTCCGGGTTTTGCACCGCAATTGGTCACCACCCTGTCGGGGTGGACAGTTCCCATTACCGAAAGCCCGTATTTGGGCTCGTCGTCCTGGATTGTGTGCCCTCCTGCAAGAAGCGCCCCGGCTTCCTTCACCCTGTCGGCCCCTCCGAGAAGTATATCCTTTAATACATCCAGTTCAAGGCATTTGGGGAAGCATACAATGTTCAATGCCAGAACGGGAGTCCCTCCCATTGCGTATACATCGCTCAGTGCATTTGCCGCTGCAATCTGTCCGAAAACAAAGGGGTCGTCCACCACCGGCGTGAAAAAGTCCAGTGTCTGGATAATAGCCGTATCGTGGGATATTCTATAAACCGCAGCATCATCCGATCCGGAAAATCCCACCAACAGGTCCCGATGGGGGAAAACCGGTAAATGGCGCAGAACCTGCGCCAGGGCATCCGGCCCTATTTTGGCAGCTCACCCCGAGCTGGCAGTCAAAGACGTCAGTCTTATTTTCTTGTTGTCACTCATCGCACTCACCTCACCCTTATGCTGTCCTTCAATCCTTCGAAAACCTTTATGCCTATCCCCGAAACCTTCATTAAATCCTCCGGTTTTCCAAACCTGCCTTCCTTTGCTCTGAAATCTATAATTCTTTTGGCAAGCACCTGGCCTATCCCCTGCAAAGTTTCGAGTTCTGCGGCGTTGGCAGTATTTATATTGACCAAGGCATTTTCTTCTCCATTATACCCCAAATCGGTATAATTAGCCATAATTTCCCCCCGACCGGGGACATGGACTTTTTCGCCGTCCTGCAGTACCTTTGCCAGGTTAATTCTGTCAAGATCCGCCGTCTCAAGGGCTCCGCCCGCCGCATCTATGGCATCCACAATGCGGGCGCCCTCCTTCATATACACTACTCCCCTTTTGTCTACCTGCCCTGTTACATGTACTACTATTTCAGCCTCCTCGTATTCATCTTCCTCCACAAAGATGCTGTCCAGATTTCCCTGGGTTATAACCGTGCCGCTTTGGCTTTCTATTTTAAGTATCAGGCCTACATTCACAGCTAGTAATATGGCTACCAGGCCCATCAATAGCAATTCCCTTTTCGTGAGGTTCATACACCCACCTCCTGATATACTGCTTATGTTAATTATTCTATATTTTTCTATTTTTTCCTTCTCAGCTGGTCCCATGTGCCTGGATATGTAATTTGTGGATATCCGCCCTCCTGGTTGTAAAGGAAAACCCTCATCTGGTATACTATCTATATACATAATACCGGAGGCGAACCATGAAAAAACTCATAACAATAATTACTTTGTCTGTTTTTCTGACCCTTCTGTCGGGCTCAACCACGGCCTTTGCCTCAATAAATATAACATCTCCAAAGGCCGTTCTGATGGATGCCCAAACAGGTCAGGTACTATATAGTAAGAATGCCAACGCTGCTTCATACCCTGCCAGTACAACCAAGATAATGACTGCTATACTGGCCCTGGAGAGGGGAAACCTGGAGGATTATGTGCCGATAAGCAGAAGGGCATCTTATATTGACGGGAGCAGGATATACCTGTTGGAGGGAGAAAAGGTAACTCTGGAGCAATTGCTTTACAGCCTGATGATTGAGTCGGCCAATGATGCCGCCATCGCCATAGCCGAATATATCGGCGGCTCGGTGGAGGAATTTGCGGTAATGATGAATGATAAGGCTGCCCAGCTGGGCGCAGAAAATACCAACTTTACCAACCCCAACGGACTTCACGATTCAAAGCATGTTACCACCGCCATGGATATGGCGCTTATAGCAAAACACGCCATGACTATACCCAAATTCAGGGAATTGGTAGGTACCGTAAGGTACATACTACCTGAAACCAATATGCAGGATACACGATATTTGTATAATGGCAACAGGATGATTAAGAACACCAGCCACAACTACGATGGAGCAAACGGCATTAAAACAGGATACACCCCCCAGGCCAGGTCTTGCTTCATAGGGTCTGCCCAAAGGGACGGAAGGGAATATATCACTGTAATAATGAATGAGGCCAACAACTTTACAATGTGGGACAATACCATATCCCTGCTGGATTATGCCTTTGATAATTACAAACAGCTGCCGGTGGTTAAAGAAGGGCAGATAATAGACAAAGTGGAGTTTATGGGTTCAAAATCAGAAGTAAGGATAGTCACAGAGCAGAGTTTCCATTACAACTACCCAAAGGGCGGGGCCAAACCCGAGATTGAGGATAATGTGGTAATAGACGGCGTAAACCCCGCCATTCCGGACGGGGAGCGTGTTGGATACATAGACTACAGCATTGACGGAGAGGTTATTGGAAAGGTAAGGCTGATTGCTGTGAAAAACTCAGGCAACAACATTATGGCATCGGGTCTCTTCAATGGGAAAGCAGACAATCCAAAATACGGAATTTTGCTGTTTTTGTTTATCTTGCCGATATCGGTACTGGCATTTATGTTGGTGATGAAGAACAGAAAAAGGGGAAAGCCCCTGTATATCAGGAAAAAAAATATGTTTAGAAGAAAATAAGAAGCAAAGGGGACAGTGGGCTGATATGATATGCTCCCTGTCCCTCCTGTCCCATACAAATCCACTATAGTGCTGCCACAACTTCTATCTCCACTTCCGCATCCTTTGGAAGCCTGGCTACCTCCACACAGGATCGGGCGGGGAAATCGCCGGTAAAATAGCTTGCGTATACTTGGTTTACCTGGCTGAACTTGTTCATATCAACTATGAATACCGTAGTTTTAACTACGTTTTCCAAACCTGTACCGGCAGCTTCCAATACAGCCTTTAGGTTGGCAAATACCTGATGGGTCTGCTCCTTGATGCCTCCATCCACCATTTGCCCCGTTTGTGGATCCAGGGCAATCTGACCGGCGGTATAGACCATATTGCCCGTCCTGACAGCCTGGGAATAGGGTCCCACTGCGCCGGGTGCATTCTTGGTTGCAACTACTTCTTTTTTCATAATAATCCTCCTTAGTTAAGTACTATGTACCTGGCACCAAGTTCCGGGTACCAGGTGACGGTTTGTAGCTTACAGATCATAGAAACAGGCATCAAGTCATCTGCCGCGGAGCTTTTGCATGCACGGCTAAACTGAGTGCAAATGACGGATGTCGAATCTAATATACAGCCTGTCTGTATATTTTACCATAACCGTCATTGCTTCTCTACTCTTCCACCCGTACCTCGTCCAAATAATTATAGACGGTATACCGCGAAACACAGAGCACTTTAGCTGCATAATCAATTGCGCCCTTTATCAAAAATGCCCCTTTCTGATCCAATATCTTTACTATTTCAACCTTATCATCCTTGGTCATATAGGCTACCGGCTTACCCGAAGCATCCAGCACATTGTTGACAAGATTGCACAGGACTTCGTTTATGTTTGTACCCTGGTACCCCTTTGCACCCTTGTTTTCCTCCGTTTCCCCGGTATAGCACAGGGCATTAATGGAGTTCCTGACCATAACAAATTCCGACAGATCAAAGTTTATGCAAAGACACCCAATGGGCTTTTGTGCTTCATCCCTTATAACCACCGTGGAGGATTTTAGAATCCTCCCGTCGGCAGTCTTTTTGACATAGTTAAGCTGGTCCTGGGTAAAGCCTCCTGTAGCGATTGCCTCTATATTGGCCTGGGACATGGAGCCTCCAAGATCCCTCTCGGTAACATGCGAATTTTCTATTGCCACTATTGAGTGGTACGGGTCGGTTATATCGTGCAGTACCACTTCGCAGCTCTTACCAAAGGTTTTGGCTATGCCTCCCACTATTGGTATGATGCTTTTTAATACCGGGTGTAATTTATCATTCATACTCTCTATCCCCCCAAAACGACATTGACAAGCTTATCCGGAACCATTATTACCTTGTTAATTTTTTCGCCGTCGGTATAGGCTTTGACCTTACTGTCGGTCAATGCCAATTCCCTGACCTTCTGCGCATCCGTTCCCGAAGGTACTTCAATCCGGCTTCTTACTTTTCCATTAACCTGAATCACAATTGTAACCTGTTCCTTAACCAGATATTCTGCATCAAATGCCGGCCATTGCTGTTTATGAACACTTTCGCTCTCCCCGGCCATTTCCCAAAGCTCCTCTGCAATATGCGGGGCAAAGGGTGCCATCAGAACAATGAGTGTTTTGACCCCTTCCCGCAGCACTGCCGGTACAAATCCCGCGCTTTCCTTATACTGATATAGGGCATTTACCATCTCCATTATGGCGCTTATGGCGGTATTGAAATTAAACCTTTGCTCTATGTCTTCGCTAACCTTCTTTATTGTACGGTTTATTATATACAGTATTTCCTTTTCCCTGGCATCCAAGAGGTTTTTGTCTATATCTCCTGCATTCCGTATAGCCTCAATACTCTCATCCACCAACCTCCATATTCTGTTAAGAAAACGGTAGCAGCCTTCCACTCCCTGGTCGCTCCATTCCAAATCCCTCTCGGGCGGCGCAGCAAAGAGTATGAATAACCTGGCGGTATCGGCACCGTACTTTTCCACTATTTCCTCCGGGCTGACTACGTTACCCTTTGATTTCGACATTTTGGCACCATCCTTGAGCACCATACCCTGGGTAAGAAGGTTACTGAAGGGTTCGTCGCAGGAGCACAGCCCCATGTCGTTCAATACCTTTGTAAAAAATCTGGCATACATAAGATGCAAAATAGCATGTTCCACGCCGCCGATATACTGGTCAACCGGCATCCAGGCGTCGGCCTTTGCCTTGTCAAAGGGGGCATTGGCATTCCTTGGATCGGTAAATCTTAAGAAATACCAGGATGAACACACAAAGGTATCCATGGTATCGGTTTCCCTCTTTGCCCTTTGGCCGCATTTGGGACAGGTAGTGTTTACAAACTCCTCGCTCCTTGCAAGGGGCGAATCCCCCATGCCTGTCAATTCCACATTAATAGGCAGTATTACCGGCAGATCCTTTTCGGATACGGCTACTTCGCCGCAATTGGGACAATATACAATGGGTATGGGTGCGCCCCAATACCTCTGCCGCGATATAAGCCAGTCCCTGAGTCTGTATTTTATCTCCTTATTGCCTCTCTCATTAAGCTCCAGGTCCTTTACAATGCCGTCCATGGCCTTAAGGTAATCCATACCGTCAAACTTCCCTGAATTTACCATTGTCCCGGGACCGTCGTAAGCCTGACCCGGGGTCACACAGTCATCATCTCCCGGCCTGACCACTTCCACAATATCCAGCCGGTATTTGGTGGCAAACTCGTAATCCCTCTGGTCATGGGCGGGAACCCCCATAATGGCTCCGGTACCGTATTCCAGAAGTATATAGTTGGCTGCATATACGGGGAGCTTTTTCCCGTTAACCGGATTGACGGCATACCTCCCTAAAAATACCCCTTCCTTTTCCAGTTGGTCGGAGGTTCTTTCTATTTCAGACATCCTTTTAATGCCTTCCATAAAAGCATGGAACTGTTCCTCATTCCCGGTGCCTCTGACAATTTCCGCCGACAGGGGATGCTCGGGTGCCAGAGCCATGAAGGTTGCTCCAAAAACCGTATCCGGCCTTGTGGTAAACACCCTTATATCCCTGTCCAGTCCTTCTATACCGAAATCAATGGATGCCCCTTCGCTTCTGCCTATCCAGTTTCTCTGCATCAGCTTGACCTTTTCCGGCCAGCCTCCAAGCTTTTCCAAATCATCAAGCAACCTCTGGGCATAGTCGGTTATCTTGAAAAACCACTGTTCCAGTTCTTTTTTTGTGACTTTACTCCCGCACCTCTCGCATTCTCCGGCAACTACCTGCTCATTTGCCAGAACAGTCGTGCAGGAAGGGCACCAATTAACATGGGAGCGCTTTTTGTAGGCCAGCCCATTATTGTAAAGCAGGAGAAAAAGCCACTGGGTCCATTTATAATAATCGGGATGACAGCTGGCTACTTCCCGGCCCCAATCATAGCTTATACCCAATTGTTTGAGCTGATCCCTCATATTATCAATATTATTCACAGTCCATTCATTGGGATGGGTGTTGTTTTTTATGGCCGCATTTTCTGCCGGCAGACCAAAAGCATCCCAGCCCATGGGGTGCAATACCTCATTACCGTTCATCTTCTTAAATCTCGCCACTACATCTCCTATGGAGTAGTTTCTTACGTGCCCCATATGAAGCTTCCCGGACGGGTAGGGGAACATTTCAAGAGCATAGTATTTGCTGCTACCGGAATCATCGACGGTATATATACCCTTCTGTTCCCAGTCCGACTGCCATTTTTTCTCTATATTCCTGTAGTCATATTTCATAATCTTATACCTCCATGGCCAAAATTGATATAAAAAAACCTCTGTCCCTTTTTTTAGGGACGAGAGGTTAAATGCTCGCGTTACCACCCTAATTGACAGCATCTATCGCTGCCCACTCGGTTGATTTTTACGGGAATCACCCCTGTACCAATCAGCAGGCGAGTTCAAAGAAAAGGCCTGACGGTTTTCACCCGACACCGTCTCTCTTTAAAGGTCTCATCCTCTACTACTCCTGCAAACACAAAAGTTCATTCGGATTTTTAAAAGTATTATATGGTATTTACAGGCGGCTGTCAACCCGTATAAAATCAGTATGCCACAACCTTGGCATCTCCCCATAATTTTTCAAGCTTATAGAACTCTCTCTCCTGGGAATGGAACACATGAACGACCACATCCTTATAATCCAGCAGAATCCATTTCTCTTCCCTATAGCCTTCCACATGGTCCAATTGATATCCATGCTCCTGCATCCGTTTTTTTATTTCGTCTGCAATGGACTTCACCTGGGTGGTGGAATTCCCACTGCATACAATGAAATAATCTGCTATTATTGAAATATCCCTTATATCAAGCACTGTTATATCCTGTGCCTTTTTACCGGCAGCCGCCTGAACGGCATTTCTTGCAATATCCTGTGTATTATTTATTGTATATACCTCCCTGTTAAAAGTCGCTTTTATCCTTTCCAAGTATAACTGTAATATCTGCATTGGCTTTATCATCAAGGTCTACCTGATACTTATCCACGTCCAATATTCCTGCTATTTTTTCTGCATTATCCCCATTTCCCTTCCGGTCATAAACATGAGTATTACTGTATTCGGTGCCGTCCACATTGCCTATACGCACTATTTCATATCCTTTCTCTTTCAGCGCATTACCAACCTTTGCAGCCAGGCCGTCAACTCCGCTTCCGTTTAGAACCTCAACCTTCACAGTACCGCTGTCTTCCCCCGGTTTGCCAAACACCAGCGAAACGAGTTCTTCGGTCTGTTTTTCATCGTGCAAAAAGTACCAAATGTCATCGATATATTTAGAATCCCCAGGTATCCTATACATATTAATAGATTCTTTATTTATTCCAGCCGCCCTGAAGGCATATTTACTCATCTCGCCGGGGGTCATATTTGTACTTAAATGACTGCTCAGTGTATCGGCAAGGACTGGTAGCCTTAAAATTGTGCCGGCACTTAGAACCTTATCAATGACCGCATCAATCAGGGCTTGCTGGGCCTGTATTCTTCCAATATCAGCATTTGGATAACCTTCGCGGTTTCTGACATACTGAAGAGCCTTTTCACCGTTTAATGTCTGCCACCCCTTCTTAAGGTTTATATGCAGCGGAGGATTGTCGAAGGGATCACGGTAATTCATATCAAAGGGTACGTTGACCCTCACTCCCCCAAGATTATCGATAAACTTCCTGAACCCGGCATAATCTATCTTTAAATAATAATGCACGTCAATATCCAAAAATTTGCTTACCGTATCCATGGCAAGAGCAGTACCTCCGTAAGCATGAGCGTGTCCAAGCTTGTCAAGCCCCTTTCCTTTTATGTTAACCCTGGTGTCCCGGGGCAGTGATATCAAATCCACTTTCTTCTCTTCAGGCTCAAAGCTTGCAAGCATCATTGTATCGGTCCGGCTTGGAGCCCTGCTGTCCAGCGGGTCACCCAAATCCGCACCCAGAATAAGAACATTTACTCTCTCATCTTTTTTGGGCGGCTCAACTTCCGGGAATTCTTCCACCATGGTACCTTCATCCGGATTAATAGACCTCAAAAAGAAAAAGAGCGCAGAAGCCAACACAATTACCAAGGCCAAAAAAACTATTCCTGCTATTCTAAGAAATTTTTTCATTGAAACCACCCCGTTCAAATTTGAGCCAGATAAAAACTGTTTCTGGCATCTATGGTATCCACATGTATAAGCTGT
>JAENYX010000029.1 GCA_016841565.1 Clostridium thermobutyricum
ATATATCGTGCGCTGTCAACATACAGTTTTGACCATTCCTTTTGTGTGACAGCAAGATATATATTAGCATATACTCGATGCTTACGCAACTGGTAATTTATTGCATCCGGCAAGCCGGAATTGCACAACTATAATTTCTATTTTTATTCTTTATTATGCTCTGCGGCTGCGCCATCTTTTCTGACTGAATCTTCTGTTGTCTCCTCAGAACTATTCTCCATAGCTCCAATCTCATCAACCATATCCTCGCCGTCCTCCGGCACACGTATTTGTGTCAGGCTTGCGATAACCTCACCTATATTATTAAGTATGCTTATTTCTT
This sequence comes from Clostridium thermobutyricum, assembly GCA_016841565.1. Lineage (GTDB taxonomy): Bacteria > Bacillota > Clostridia > Ch29 > Ch29 > JAENYX01. The sequence goes on from JAENYX010000029.1 coordinate 323, forward strand.
CACCCATCTCAACATCGGCCACTGTCATAGCCTGTCCAATATCCATGCTGGTTACGTCTACTTGAAAGCTTTTGGGTATATTGTGAGGAAGACACTCGACCTCAAGTTCCCTTAGCTGGTGTTGCACCATGAGCCCTTCTCTCTCGATGCTTTCCCTGCCAATAAGAACAATGGGAACAACGGTTTTGACCTTCTCATCATGTCTTATCTCCTGAAAGTCAACGTGAAGCACCTGACGCGTAACAGGATCCCTCTGAACTTCCTTTAGCAGAACCGTCTTTACTCCTTGCCCCAAATCAAGCCCTACTAATGCGCTTTCTCCATAATACCTTAATAATCTATTGAGTTCCTTGCTGTCAATTTCCACCGGGGTATTTACAGAGGTATGTCCATATACTATTCCCGGAACCCGTCCTTGATTCCTCAGTCTGTTTGCCCGGCCCTTACCTATTTCATTGCGAAACTGACCATTTAAAAAAGCTTGCTCCAAAATTTTACCTCCTTTAACGGAATGGGGACAGCTTTATTTTTCGTATCCCTATATGGCCAAGGACTGTCCCCGATTAAAAAAACTCGCAGATGGTAATATTATTACCTTCTACGAGATTTAATAAACTAAAGGTTCAGATCAACAACTTCTATATTTTTTTTGGAAGCAAGGGTTTCAGGCGCTTCAAGTCCTCCCAATAAACAGCTTTAAGCTCTTTCCTATATATAATAGAAGCGGGATGATACAGAGGATACAGCGTTCTGCCCTCATGCTCCATGGGTTTCCCATGAACATTGCCTATCCTGATATTCTTTCCGGCAAGGGACATAAGCGGTATATTCCCCAGAGTTATTATTATTAAAGGATTAATAAGCTCTATTTCGTCCATTAACATAGGGTGAAAACACTCTATCTCCTTTGTGGTAGGAGCCCTGTTTGACAATCTCCCTGTGTGTGCATTTATTTTGACAGGACGGAATTTTACTGCATTTGTAATATAAATGTCCTTCCTTTCAAGTTCAAGAAATTCCAAAAACTCATCAAGGTTTTTGCCTGCCTGTCCTACGAAAGGACGTCCTTCATCAACCTCTGATTTTCCCGGAGCTTCTCCTATCATAAATATGTTTGCTCCTACATGTCCCTCCCCTAAAACCACCGGCTTGTACCCGGCCAAAAGGGATGTGTACTTTCCCTCAAGTTCTGCAAAACTGTTTAACGTTTTACGTAACAATACATCACCTTCTATCCTTCTGTATTCAATTCATTAAGTTTACGGGCTATATTTTTAAAATCCTCCCAGGCCGGCCGCTTTTTGCTAACATCCCTTAGCAAAGCAGCCGGATGATAAGTGGCCATAAGCCAATAACCCTTTCTCTGGTGCCATTGACCCCTGTCCCTGGTTATTCTAATATTTGTGTCTATTATATATTTTGCTGCGGTGGCCCCGAGACATACTATAATTTTAGGCTTTATCAGATAAACCTGGTTTCTTAAGTAAGGCAGACAGACCTTTGCTTCTTGGGGGGTAGGAATTCTATTATTGGGGGGTCTGCATTTTACAATGTTTCCAATATATATATCATCACTGTTAATCCCCGCAGCTTCCAGTATTCTGTCTAAAAGCTGCCCTGCTTTACCCACAAAGGGCACTCCTGTGGTGTCCTCGTCCCGGCCAGGCCCTTCACCCACAAACATAAGGTCGGCATTCCTGTTGCCTTTGCCCAAGACTACTTTCTTTCGGCCATCACACAGAGGGCATTTTCCACAGCTTTCACACAGCGTCTCCAGCTGGTCCCATGACAGCATTTCCAAACCTCCTCCTCAAAAAACAGTACCATACCCAACTTATATAGCTTCTCCAGGTTGTAAAGGTATCGGCACGGTTGGACACAGAATAAAAATAATGCCTCCCATTGATGGAGACATTATTGATAAGGCTATTCCTCGTCGCCGGCAGTTTCCGATGCCTCGCCGATTTCCACTTCTTCTCCTTCTTCTTCCTCTTTCTCTTCAGGCATGCCTCTGGGTTCAATTACATTGGCAACCATTTCCCCTGCCGGAGTTAGAACCTCTATATCTCCTTCAATCTTTAAGTCTGAAACATGTAACGCTTGTCCCGTATGCATTCCCGAAACGTCGAACTCTATTGATTTGGGAACATACTTGGGTAGACAGCTTATTTGTAATTCGTTTAACACCTGCTGTAATATTGCTCCCCCGGTAATCCCTTCAATGCCCACGGCAACCAGCGGCACGGTGGTGGTAATTGCCTCGTCGGCATTTATTTCAAATAGGTCTACATGTACTATTTGTCCGCTTACAGGCTCGTTCTGGACCTCTTTTAGCAGTATCAGCTTGGACTGCTTGTTGTAATCGGCATCAAAGATAGCGTTTGTTCCTTTTCTGCTTATCAGTTTTCTCAGGCTGGATGCTTCAATCTTCACAGGTTGACCCTGATTTTTCCTGCCATACAAAACTCCGGGAATAAAACCTTCGCTTCTGGTCCTTTTGGCTCCTCCGGTGCCTTTTTCCTCCCGCTCCAAAACTACCAGTCTGGTATCACTCATTACAATTTCCTCCTTTTTTTGTTAACACATAAGCTATTATACCTAAAAAATGGACAGCTATCAACTCTAACACTATTGTATTTCTTTTGGACTGTTTTATCCAACATTAATATTAAAAAAAAGGGGCGAGCATTGGCTCGCTTCCCTTTTCTTAGGCTATTTACTCTATCTCCATAAATTTATCTCCCGAAACATTGCAGACAGGACATTTATCCGGCGGTTGGGCCGATGTATATCCACAAACAGGACACACACTGTATTTAACGTATTCCTGGTCTTTGTTCAGGTTCTCAAGGGCTTCCTTGTACAGCCCAGCATGTACCTTTTCTACTTCATTGGCAAAATTGAAGCTTCTGAGAGCTTTGCTTTCTCCTTCCTGCCCGGCAATTTCGATAAACCCAGGGTACATACTTTCAAACTCATAGATTTCACCCTCTAAGGCATCCTGCAGATTTTGCCGGGTATCACCTATTTTTCCCGCTATTCTCAAATGATTGTGGGCATGTATCGTCTCGGCGGCGGCCACCGCCCGAAATAAAGAAGCAATTGATTTGTAGCCCTCCTTGTCGGCCTGCTCGGCATAGGCAAGATATTTCCTGTTGGCTTGTGATTCTCCTGCAAAGGCTTCCATCAAGTTTTGCAAGCTCTTGTTTCCCATATAAATTCCCCCATTTTTTATTTTTATATGCTTTTCTGTCCCTCTCGATTCTAGAAAAACCTATATTGGTGCTCAACCTATATACTATTCTTTCCCAGTTATATATGAAACAAACTTAAATTAACCGAAAACAGGCCTGGTTTCAGAACAAAATAAAAAGGCTATGCGGTATTCAGCATAGCCTTTTGGATCTGTTTACGCTTCTCCACAAAGTTTAAGCAGCTTTTCCCATCTTACGTCCACTTCCTTCTGAAGGTCCTCAAGAAGATGGGCGTTGCTCTTTTCAAACAAATGTTTGAATCTGCCCTGGGGTTTTAACCATTCTTCCACCGGCAGCTTTTCCTTAGGTTTGTAGGTAAGCTTCCATTCGCCGTTTACAACCTCATACAAAGGCCAAACACAAGTATCCACCGCAAGCTTGGATATCTCAAGTAGTTTGGGAGTGTCATATCTCCAGCCCCTTGGGCAGGGCGCCAGTACGTTCATAAAGGCTGGTCCCGGAGTGTATATGGCTTTTTCCGCTTTTTCGTAAAGATCCTTCATGTTCTGTGTGATTGCGGTCTGCGCAACATAAGGAATCTCATGGGCGGCCATAATCCCAGCAAGATCCTTTCTGTACTGCATCTTACCCGGCAACACCTTCCCCGACGGGGAAGTGGTTGTATTAGCATATTTTGGTGTAGCCGACGACCTCTGTATTCCGGTATTCATATAGGCACCATTGTCATAACATACATATACCATGTCATGGCCCCTTTCCATAGCTCCCGAAAGGGATTGTATACCTATATCGTAGGTTCCGCCGTCACCGCCAAAGGCAATGAACTTGTAATTCTCGGTAACCTTTCCTCTTCTCTTAAGTGCCTTATAGGCAGCCTCTACTCCGCTTACGGTTGCCCCCGCGTTTTCAAAGGCATTATGAATAAAGGAATCCTTCCATGCGGTATAGGGATAAATGGTGGTTGCCACTTCAAGGCATCCCGTTGCCGATCCAATAACTGCCTTATCCTCCGGTTTCAAAGCCCTTAATACTCCCCTGACAACGGTGGGTGCACCGCATCCTGCACACATCCTGTGTCCACCGGTCAGTCTATCGGGTTTCTGGACAACTTCTTTGAGTTTATATGCCAATTTTCACACCTCCTATTCCCTTACTCCGACGTAATTGTACGTCTCGGATACTTTACCCGCTTTAGCTATGTCTATCAGATTCCTGTACACCGTCTCTATATCGTTCATGGTGACATCTCTTCCACCCAGACCGTAAATGTAGCTTATCACGTCAAGGTTTTGGTTAACGCCGTACAGAGCACTTCTAACTTCCGCAAATACCGGACCTCCTGCTGCAGAGAAGCTGTCGGCTTTGTCCATAACCGCAAGGGCTTTAAGTCCGGACAGTGCCTTGGCTATCTCTTGTGCCGGGAAAGGCCTGAACACCCTTATCTTTACCAATCCTGCCTTGATGCCTTCATTTCTCAGCTTATCCACAACCTCTTTGGCAGTACCCGCCGACGAGTTAAGAATAACTATTCCGACTTCGGCATCTTCCATCCTGTATTCTTCAAACAGTCCATACTTTTTACCTGTAAGTTTTTCGTATTCCTCCGCAACCTGCAGGATTACCTTCTTAGCATTTCTCATGGCCTCGGCCTGCTGCCTCTTATGCTCGAAATAGTGCGGCGGCAGGTCTAAAGGACCCATGGCTACGGGATGCTTTGCATTGAGCAAATATTCATCCGGTTCATATAGGCCAACAAATTTCCTTACCTTTTCGGTTTCCTGAAGCTCAATATTTTCAACCGAGTGGCTGACGATAAATCCGTCCAGGCATACCATTACCGGAAGTAAAACATCCTTATGCTCGGCTATCCTTACTGCCTGAATTAGATTATCATAGGCTTCCTGGTTGTCTTCCGAATAAAGCTGTATCCAGCCTGAATCTCTTGCTCCCATGGTATCACTGTGGTCATTATGTATGTTAATGGGACCCGACAGTGCCCTGTTGACAGCCGCCAATACTATTGGTGACCTATTTGATGCAGCTATATAAAGTATCTCCCACATCAAAGCCAGGCCGTTGGCTGAAGTTGCCGTCATTGCCCTTGCACCGGCCGAACTGGCTCCTACGCAGGCGCTCATTGCGCTGTGTTCGGACTCGACCGCTACAAACTCGGTATCCACTTCCCCGTCGGCTACAAACTGAGAAAAATATTGGGGTACTTCTGTAGACGGTGTGATGGGGAAAGCAGCAACTACATCTGGATTAATCTGTTTCATGGCGGTTGCAACCGCTTCATTACCGCTTAGTCTTTCACGTATAGCCATTATATCTCCCTCCTTACTCATCTTTAATAAAATCGTAAACGTCAAAGGGGCAGGAATCCACACATACTCCGCAACCTTTGCAATGGTCATAGTCTATACCTATCACTTTACCATCCTTCATCTCAATTGATGAATCGGGGCACATAAAGAAGCAAACCATACACTGCTTACATTTTTCCGGATGGAAAACCGGTTTCATAGATCTCCAGGAGCCTGTTTCAAAATCCTCTGCGTTACCTGCATCATAGATTATTCCTGCCCTGGTTATCTCTTTCCATTTAACGTCAGGCTCGATAACCCTTCTTCTTTCTTTCATATCCCCTTCACCTCCTGAAGAGCTCTCTTGATAGCGTTCATATTACCATTAATTACTTCAGGCTTTGATGCGAATTTATGTTTGAAAGATTCTTCCATACTGCTTATGAACTCATTTTCTTCCATTATACCACTTACCTTAACTACTGCCCCCAGCATTGGGGTGTTTGGAAAGTACTTTCCGAGAGTATCAACTGAGATGGTCATTGCATCGACAACATACACTTTACCCTCATAACCCTTCAGCTGTTTCTTGATTTCGGCAGGTTCTCTCTGGCTATTGACCAGAATAGCACCTTCCTTTTTCAAGCCGGCAGCAACATCGACATCCCTTATCAGGGACTCGTCCACAACCACTACATAGTCAGGCTCATAGATATTGCTATGAATCCTTATTTTGGAGTCGGCTATTCTGTTGTATGCCGTAATTGGTGCACCCATCCTTTCAGGTCCGTACTCAGGGAAACCCTGTATATACTTCCCTGTATTGAATGCAGCCTCTGCCAGCAAAAGGGACGCGGTTTTTGCTCCCTGACCTCCCCGGCCATGCCAGCGAATTTCAACTGTTTTGCCCATATTTGTTTCCTCCTTTCATTTGACCCATCTGTTGTTATATAACAATAGCCCAAAATTATAACTGTTATACTATAGATATTCATGGCATGTATAACAGTTATGTAAACACAACAACTATAACAGCTCAAGCAGTGTAACAGATGATATAATCTAGTATAACAGAACCCCAATTGCCTGTCAACGGATTGTATACCATAGTACAATGATGCTGTTTTCATCCATTTCCTTCTCCTGGTACACACTTATAACCCCCCTAAAACCCCCCTCATATCTACTAACGTATTTTAAACTCCCCGAAAAGCCCTCCTATCTTTTCTTTCACCTGGTTAAGCTGGATTGAAGTAAAGGGTGTAAATTTCCCCATACCGGCCAATACCGTATTGCAATCCCTGAAGTTTTGCACAACATACCTTTGGCTGTTTTTGGCGGAATGCGCAATTTCAATTACATCCCGTACACTGAGCAGCTCCCTGCACACCGTAGTCCTGAACTCGTACTCGATTGAAGCACTCCTTATCAGGGCAATGCTCTCCTTAAGAGCTTCGGTATCAACCGGCTTGCCCGCAATGATATTATATTTCCCAAAAGGAGCCTTGATATCCATAGCTATATAATCTACCGCCTTATTGGTGAGCAGCGTCTCCAGTACGGCAGGGGACGTACCATTTGTATCGAGTTTGACCAGAAAGCCCCTTTGCTTTACCTCGGCCAGAAAAGGCTCCAAATCTGCATGAAGAGTAGGCTCCCCTCCCGAAATGCATACTCCATCCAACATATTCTTTCTTTTTTCCAGGTATTCAAATACCTGCTCCCGGCCTATGCTCTCGCCCTCACCCTCCAACAGCGGGGCATTGTGACAGTAAGGGCATCTGAAATTACACCCGCCGGTAAAGTACACTGTGCAAATTTTATCCGGATAGTCTATAAAGGAGGATTTCACCTGTCCTTTAAACTCCATTGTTCTCCATCTCCCCGATAAGCGGCCCACCATTTTGGGTGGGCCGCTCTACTACTTACTTCCTTAGCTTACTGCGAATTCAAGTCTGTCCTTATACTCTTCCTGTTTGCCTTTGTTCCAGGACTGCACCGGTCTGTGAAAACCTACCACCCTTGTCCAGACTTCAGCTTCCCTCCCGCATTCAGGACAGTTGAAATGCTCTCCCTTCAAGTATCCATGGTCAGGGCATATGGAAAAGGTGGGCGTTACCGTAAGGTACGGGATGGTGCTGTTTTCAAAAACCCTCTTAATCAGAAGCTTACACACTTCAGGGCTGTCTATTTCCTCCCCTAAAAAGCCATGCAATACAGTCCCTCCGGTATATTGGGTCTGGAGGTTCTCCTGAAGCTCTACCGCCTCAAATATATCCTTTGTATGATTGACAGGCAGCTGGGTTGAGTTGGTATAATATGGCTCGCCATTGCCCTGGGTAAAAATCTTTGGGTACATTTTTTTGTCCAGCCTTGCAAACCTGTAGGTAGCCCCTTCGGCGGGAGAAGCCTCCAAATTCCATAGACTGCCGGTTTCCTCCTGATATATCTGTATAACTCTGTTCATAAATTCCATAATCTCCTGGGCAAACTCTCTGCCCTCCTGGGATGCAATATCCTTGCCCATCAGGTTTATACATGCTTCGTTCATTCCATTTAGACCTATGGTAGAAAAGTGGTTCTTAAAATACTCCCCTGTTTCCTCTTTCACTCCGTTCAGATAATAACGGGAATAAGGATACAACCCTGCCTCCATATATTTTTCAAGAACCTTTCTTTTTGCCTCGCAAATTTCCTTGGCATACTCCATAAGCTTGCGGGTACGCCTTTTAAAACCTTCTACCGTATCAGACAGATAACCAATTCTGCTCATATTCAGGGTAACAACGTTTATTGAACCGGTGAGCGGGTTGGCACCAAACAACCCGCCGCCTCTTCGCCTGAGTTCCCTGTTATCTATTCTCAGCCTGCAGCACATAGACCTTACGTCCTCGGGAGACATATCAGAATTTACAAAATTGGCAAAGTAGGGTGTGCCAAACTTACCTGTCATTTCCATGAGAATTTTGACTATTTCAGAATCCCAGGGAAAGTCCTTTGTGATGTTTACAGTGGGTATGGGGAAGCTAAATGTCCTTCCCCCTCCGTCGCCTTCCATCATCACTTCACAGAAGGCTCTGTTTATCATGTCCATTTCCTTTTGAAACTCACCGTAACACTTATCCATATTCTTGCCGCCGATAATAACGGGCATATTTTTAACCATGGTATGCGGTGTTATATCAAGAGTAATATTTGTAAAGGGGGTTTGGAAACCAACCCGGGTAGGTATGTTGAGATTGAAAATAAACCGCTCCATGGATTTTTTTGTATCCTCATAGGTTAAGCCATCATAATGAATAAAAGGAGCTAAATATGTATCAAAACTTGAAACGGCCTGAGCCCCTGCCGCTTCTCCCTGTAAGGTATACAGTAGATTTACCAGTTGTCCGAGGGCTGATTCAAAGTGTTTGGGCGGGTTGGACTCCACCTTGCCCTGTGCACCTTTGAAGCCGCTCCTCAAAAACGCCTCCAGATCCCATCCGCAGCAGTAGGGCGCCAGGATTCCCAAATCGTGAATATGAATATCGCCGTTTACGTGGGCATCCCTTAGCTCTTTTCTGTATATCTTGTTAAGCCAGTATTTCTTTGAAATGCTCTCTACTATATGATTGTTGAGCCCCTGCAGGGAAAAACCCATATTGGCGTTCTCGTTTACCCTCCAGTCTTCAAGGGATACATATTTATCTATCATGGTCTCGGCATCCATAAAGAGATTTTTTACATCCCTCAACTCTTCCTGCTTTCTCCTATACAAGATATATGCTTTGGCAGTCTTTGCATGACCTTCTTCGATTAACACCTTTTCAACTATATCCTGTATGTCTTCCACTGTAGGTATCCCCGAGCCATGAGCTTCAGCGACTATATCAGACACAATTGCTGCAAGACGCGCCGCTCCTTCCCTGTCGTCTCCTCCAACAGCTTTAACCGCGGCAAATATGGCATTCTCAATCTTTGTAATATCAAAGTTTACTATTTCCCCGTTCCTTTTCTGCACTTTGTTTATCAAAACAGTACCCCCTTTAAGACTATGCTTTTTTATCTACCCTATTCATTGTATCCTATATAGGCGGATGAATAAATTCACATAAAATTCGATATAACCACTTTGTTTGTCATTTTTCTTTAATTTTCTTCCTCAAAATGCCTGTATCGCAAAAATGAAAAAATACAATATATTGTATGTAAAACAACTAATTAATCATATATATTGTATAGCACCTTATATACGGGCAAAAAAAAACAGCCGTATTATATATATGCAACGCATTAATAATATTACATTCCTTTACCTGTCATTTAAGAGGACGGAGCCCGAAGAATCCGACTCTGTCGCTTAAGAGGGCGAAGCCCGAAGAATCTTTCCCAGAGATAGACATAAGATCCTTCGCTTGGCTCAGGATGACACGTTAGGAGATGTAAAGTCTTAAGCACGTTATATATAGGTTTCTAGTAATGAATAATTTGAACCTTTCTCAATCAAAGTATATGTTGAAGTACCAGAATAAGTAGAACGCCGGGGATTCCCAGGAACCCAGCAATAAGTGCAGTGACCGGATTTATTGCCACCTGAAGATTGAAAAAGCCTCCCACCAGATTAAGAACCCAGAGCATCAACCCGCCTATAATTCCATTATACAGAAGCCTCAATATGAACTTAATGGGCATAACCAAAAGCCACCCTACTACATACAAAAGCAAAAGCCCAAAGGCATAAGCCAATAGAATGTTGAAATCAAGGCTGATCCCCATTTTTCCACCTCTCTAACCGGCAAGTCCAGTCACTATACATATATTATATGCTCACCGATATTATTCATAGTTTTTAGTGACCGATACATGCAGTCGAGCCGATATGCCCATGCAGCTTGTCCTGCAGCACACATGAAAATCCCGCCCGGTATAACCGGCTGCAGTTGTTAGCAGCAGTCCACCTTAATACCCTTTTCCTTGGCCTGTTTAAGCAAATACATATACCTCTTTTTTGATGCCTCAATCCTGTAAATAGCATAATCAACCAGTTCGGGTTCGGATACGCTCTCAAAGAATTTCTCTGCCTGACACCATTCATCCATTGCCATTTGCACGCAGCGTACCAGTTCCTGATCGTCCTTGCTGCCTTGGTCTTCAATGGTATTGCCAAAAATCTCACTTATTTTTCCTGCCAGTTTCTCCAGATATATACCAATTGTTTTTTCCATCTTCATACCCCTGACTTTTTCCATCTTCATACCCCCAAACAGCATTGTTTTCTATCTCTATTATTAACAGTTTCCATAGCCCTATACTTTATTATGGACATTTTTCTTCATATTCCCTGATTATTCAATTAAGACAAAATATGATATAATAATGCTATTGGTTCTCAAATCTATTTTGGAGGTAAACAAATGAAAAAATACATTGCATTGGTAATGCTGCTGGTACTGATAATAACTCTACCCATGGGGTGCAAAAAAGATGACCCTCAGTCCAATCCCACCCCCGGCCAGCAACAGCCTCAGGAACAAATTCCGGAGTTTGTAGAAAAAGAAATTCTTCTTTTCTATCCCGACATAGACAACAACTTTCTTTTACATGAATTCAGAAAAGTAACGGTTGAAGAGGATACCGGACTGGAAGAAATGGTGAAAATTGTAATGGAGCAGCTACTAAAGGGAACTGCAAATGATATGCTAAAAGCTTTGGTCCCGGAGGATGCCGAAATACTATCCTATGAGCTTGACGACGGTACAATAACCATCGACTTTTCGGAAGAGTTCATAGTAAGCAGCTACAGCAGCAGGGAAGAACTGCTTCAGATATTCTCGGTGGTCAATACCCTGACTGAACTGGGCCTGGAAGAAGTGAATCTGCTTGTAGAAGGCGACCCGGTAATGGATTATTATTCTTCCATAAAAATAGACATGCCTTTCGAAAGAAACGATGAATTGATTCCAAGCAAATAAGGTATTTCAGGATTACATCAAAATAAGGTAATATAAGCCCTTCATCTTATCCTAGGATGAAAGGCTTTTATTTATAGCATATTTGAGGTTTATTTTATGTAAACAAGGTGTTAAAATATAAAGTAATCTTAATTATGAATTGCGGAACACACGTTGAATTCAAAAACATATACGCAGGTTACAAATTTTTCTGCCGCTTGGAACAATTTATAACCCTAATGTATTTAGGGGGAGGAATTCCGCTGTTAGTGTTGAAACAATTACCCTTAGAGACTCTATTCCGAATGTACAAAAGGAGTGTGAATTATGAATTGTTCAGGTAAATGCTCAAAACCACTGGAAAAGAATTTCCAATCAGTTGAAAATATCGACTTAAACAAGCTGGATCCGATACTTGAGAAATACTCGGGTACCTCCGGCAACCTTATAACAATACTTCAAAACGCTCAAGACATATATGGGTATCTGCCTCTGGAGGTTCTCAGGGCTATAGCCTGCAGAACAGGAGTAAAGCCGGCGGCGGTTTACGGGGTGGCAACCTTTTATACCCAGTTCAGACTTAAACCCGTAGGCAAGCACGTCATCCTTCTCTGCCAGGGTACCGCATGTCATGTTAACGGATCTGAAAGCATACTGCTGGCCCTCAGCGAGGAACTAAAGATAAAGGAAGGGGAAACCACAGCTGATGGTATATTCACCCTTGAAAGCGTGGCCTGCCTGGGATGCTGCAGTCTTGCGCCGGTAATGATGATAGACGGAGAGGCCTATGGAAAACTCACCCCTGATAAGGCAAGACAGGTGGTAAAAGAAATATATGAGAAGGAACAGAATGAATAGGAGGTGTAACCGTTGAAAATAAGAGTTGGTCTGGGAAGCTGCGGAATAGCCGCGGGGGGAAATAAGGTATTGGCTGAATTAAAAAAGCAACTGAAAGATAAAGGCCTTGACATAAGTGTGGAAAGCACCGGCTGTATAGGGGTATGCTATTTTGAGCCTCTGCTGGATGTTATAGAAGAGGATATGGTTTATACCTACGGCAGGATTACCCCCGAAATGGTTGGCGAGATTGTTGAAGATCATCTGATAAATGGTAAACCTGTAGAAAAGTATCTGGTATATACAAACAAAGAACCCTTGCCGGCTTTGAGCAAGCAAGTAAGAATAACTCTTAGAAACTGCGGCGTTATAAACCCCGAAAGCATAGACGACTATCTCGACAGAAAAGGCTATCAAGGCATTAAGAAAGCTATCACATCAATGACACAAAAAGAAGTTATAGAAGAAATAAAGGCCTCCGGGCTGCGGGGCAGAGGAGGAGCGGGTTTCCCCACCTGGTTCAAATGGAACGCCGCCCTTCAAGCTGCAGGAAGTCCGAAATATATAGTATGCAATGCCGACGAAGGAGACCCCGGCGCATTTATGGACAGGAGCGTATTGGAGGGAGACCCCCATTCTCTGATTGAGGGAATGATGATAGCCGGTTATGCCATAGGAGCAAGCCAGGGGGTTGTATATGTCAGGGCGGAATACCCCCTGGCAATAAAAAGGCTGCAGCACGCCATAGAGCAAGCCAGGATACAGGACTATCTGGGACAGAATGTAATGGGTACCGACTTTAGCTTCAACCTTAGAATTAAGCAGGGGGCAGGGGCTTTTGTTTGCGGAGAAGAAACAGCCCTTATAGCCTCCCTGGAAGGCGAAAGGGGAATGCCCAGGCTAAAACCCCCCTTCCCGGCCCAGTCGGGTTTCTGGGGAAAACCTACCAATATCAATAACGTGGAGACCTTTGCCAACGTACCGTGGATAATGGTAGAGGGAGGCTCGGCCTTCAGCCAGTACGGAACGGAAAAAAGCAAGGGTACCAAGGTTTTTGCCTTGACCGGCAAAATCAAGAACGGCGGTCTGGTGGAAGTACCCATGGGTATCCCTCTAAGGGAAGTAATATATGATATTGGCGGGGGAATAAAAAACGACAGGCAGTTTAAGGCTGTACAGATGGGCGGCCCGTCGGGGGGCTGTATACCGGCGTCTCTTCTGGACACAAGCATCGACTATGAATCCATTGTTAAAACAGGCGCTATTATGGGCTCGGGAGGAATGGTGGTAATGGACGATTCCACCTGTATGGTGGATATGGCCCGCTTCTTCCTTGATTTTACCCAGAAGGAATCCTGCGGCAAATGTACCTCCTGCCGTATTGGGACAAAGCGTATGCTGGAAATATTGGAGCGTATAACAAAAGGTCAGGGAAGGGAAGGGGACATAGAGCTTCTTGAAGACCTGGCAGTCAAGGTTAAGGACAGTTCGCTGTGCGGCCTTGGACAAACTGCCCCCAACCCTGTGCTTACAACCATCAGATACTTCAGAGACGAATACCAGGCGCATATAAAGGACAAAAAATGCCCCGCAAAACACTGTAAAGCGCTTATCACATACAGTATAGACAGTGAAAAATGTAAAAGATGCGGATTATGCGCCAAAAAGTGCCCCGTATCTGTAATAACAGGAAGCAAATATGAACCCTACAGCATAAATGAGGACGGCTGCATAAAATGCGGAAACTGCCTGGAAGTATGTCCCTTTGGTGCTGTAAAGGTTGAATAGGCTTATAAAGGAGGTAGTGGCATGTCAAAGCTTAGGGTTAATATTAACGGAATGGAAGTATTGGGATACAAGGGGCAGACAATACTGCAGGTAGCCATGGAAAATGGCATAGATATACCAAACCTTTGCTATGATAAGAGACTTAAGATATACGGTTCCTGCGGTCTGTGCGTGGTGGAAGTTGAAGGCGTTCCCAAGCTGCTCCGGGCCTGTGCAACCGAAATCTCGGATAATATGGTGGTAAGAACGCGGTCAAGGAGAATAGACCAGTCCAGAAAAACAGCCCTGGAACTGCTGCTGTCCAACCACACCGGCGACTGTAAGGCTCCCTGCCAGCTGGCATGTCCGGCCGAGACCGACTGCCAGGGTTATGTAGGACTTATCGCCAACGGCGAATATGAAGAAGCGGTTGCACTTATTAAGGAAAAACTACCGCTACCCGCCAGCATTGGGAGGGTATGCCCCCACCCCTGCGAAGAGGCCTGCAGAAGGAATTTCGTTGATAAACCGGTGGCAATAGCCGCCCTTAAACGATTTGTAGGAGACATTGTACTGGAAAAAGGTTTTGGGCTAAAGGCAGGAATCAAACCCCCGACAGGAAAGAGCGTTGCAATAATAGGCGGCGGGCCCTCAGGCCTGACCTGTGCATATTTTCTCGCCCGTCAGGGCCATAAGCCCGTTATATATGAAGCAATGCCCAATGCGGGCGGAATGCTCAGGTACGGCATACCCCAGTACAGGCTTCCAAAAGATATACTGGACATGGAAGTGGACATGATAAAGGAAGTGGGAGTGGAAATCAACACGGGAGTAAAAATCGGAAGAGATATCTCCCTGGATTACCTTAAAGAAAATTTCGACGCAGTTTATATAAGCATAGGCGCATGGAAAAGCGCAGATATTGGCTGTGGAGGAGAGAACCTTGAAGGAGTACTGGGAGGCATAGACTTTCTGGTGGATATAGCCAGGAACAAACCGGTCGGGATAGGAGACAGAGTAGCGGTGGTAGGAGGCGGTAACACCGCCATGGATGCAGCCCGGACCGCCATAAGACTGGGAGCAGGTAAGGTTATGGTAGTATACAGAAGGACCGAGGAAGAAATGCCGGCCGAGGAAATAGAAATCAGCGAAGCCAGGGAAGAAGGCGTGGAGTTCAACTTCCTTCTCGCACCCACAGAAATAATCGGCCAGAACCGCCGGGTAGCAGCAATGCGATGTCAGAAAATGGAGATGGGAGAACCCGACGCCTCCGGCCGCAGAAGGCCAATCCCTATAGTAGGTGAGGAAGTAACCCTTGAAGTTGATACCGTCATAGCTGCCATAGGCCAGAAGGTTGACGCTGCCGGGCTTGAAAATATTGCCCTGACCAAGCGGGGTACCATACAGTATGATGAATCCACCTTCCAGACTTCCATGCCGGGAGTATTTGCCGGAGGGGATTCTGCCGCCGGCCCCGGGATCGCAATTGCGGCCATAGACCAGGGTAAAAAAGCTGCCGGTGTCATATCGGGATACCTCGAAGGAAATATAGTGCCGGTGAGCGATAAGTTTTATGTAAAACAGGAAAACCTGACCAGGGAAGACTTTAAGGATAAAGAGGTTAAACCAAGAATTGAGTTCAAAGTAATGGAACCCGAAGCAAGAAAGAAAAGCTTCCTTGAAGTGGCCGACAGATACTCCGAGCAGGATGCCAAAACAGAAGCAAAACGTTGTTTGGAATGCGGCTGCGGTGATGTGTTTGACTGCAAACTGCTTGTTTACGCAAACCAATACAATGTAGAAAGCGGCAAATATAGCGGCGGTAAAACCGAAACCGACCTGGACGATAATCACCCCTTTATTGACCGTAACCCGGACAAGTGCATACTCTGCGGTTTGTGTGTCAGAACCTGCAGCGAGATAACCGGCATTACGGCGCTTGGCCTTGTCGACAGAGGATTTGACACCATAGTGAAACCTGAATTCGGAATGCAGCTTAGGGATACCGACTGCATTTCCTGCGGTCAATGTATCTCGGTATGCCCGGTAGGAGCCCTGCAGGAAAAGCTGTGCATAGAAAAGAACGTACCTGTGGAGCAAAAAACCACCTCCACCATATGCTCGTACTGCAGCCTTGGATGTAACACCCACCTTACCACCAGGGGCTCAATGTTGCTGAGATCTCTGCCCAACAGGGAAAGCACAGTGGACAACGGCCTGCTTTGTGTCAAGGGACGTTTTGGTTTTGACTATATCCAGCGCAGGGACCGGTTGACCAAACCAATGATAAGAATGAACGGCAGACTTAAGGAGGTTACCTTTGAAGAAGCTTTCACTTACGCTGCCAAGCAGCTTAATAATATTAGATCATTATATGGAAATGACAGCATTGCCGTATTGGCATCGGCAAGGTTAACCAACGAAGAAAGCTTTACCGTATCCAGACTAACTCTGGATACGCTCATCACTCCTAACCTGGCTAATTCGTCCAACACATGTGATACCGGCATACAGGATGTGCTGGGGTACAATGCTTCCACCAACAGCTTTGATGAATTAAACTCGGCAGGAATAATACTCTATGTGGGCGGAGAAAGCTATGAAAACCATCCGGTACTGGGAATGAAGCTGCTGGCTGCCACAAAGGCAGGAGCCAAGCTAATAACCGTCAGCCCTGACAGAATAAAGGCCGGGGAATGGGCAGAACTGGAAATATACGGTGAGGACGGTCTCCAATTGATAAAAGGTATGCTGCAGCACGCCATAACCTCGGGCAAAGTAAATGAAAAGCAGATTATGGCAGGCACAACCGGATATACAGAGCTTAAAACCGCCCTTGATGGTGTGACACCATCCGACCTTGCAATAAAAGCATCAGAGCTTTACTGCGATACCAAGAAAGCAATTATTGTGGTTGATGAGCTGACTGTATCCAGTGAAGCAGCCAAAGCTCTTACCGCCTTGGCGGTAATTACCGGGAAAATAGGTTCACCAAGGAGCGGCATAATACTTCTGAAGCCCATGAACAACAGCCAGGGCGTCTATGATATGGGAGTTAAAAAATCCGCCGGGCAAATTGACTGGAAGGACATAAAAGCCGCCATAACCTTCGGTGAGAACCTGCCCGACGCTGCAAACGATGACCTTGAGCTGCTTATCTCATCCGACCTGTTTATGTCGGATACGGTGAGAAAAGCGGATGTGGTATTCCCTGCGGCAAGCTTCGCCGAAGTAACCGGAACCTATACCAACACCGAAAGAAGGGTACAAAAGCTGAGCCCGGCCTTTATGCCCAAGGCAGGTATGTCCAACCTGGATATTATGGCAGGCCTTGCAAAAGCACTGGGAGTTAAGCTCAGCAGCAATCCGGACGACATTTGGAAAGAAATCCGGGCAAACATTAAAGAATACTCAGCATTAGATGCCGATACTATCTATAAAGGCCAGGCTTTCTGGTCGCCGGATAACAACAGGGTGCTATATACAAAGGGCTTTGGATTTGAAGACGGCAAAGCCCGGCTGAGTATCCCCGAGGATGGAAAGACCTTCAGGAAGGTCAGGATGCTGGATACAATAGAGAAGCACTTTGATGACAGGATGGCCGAGGTAGGATTAAGCTAGGAAATAAAAGGGACAGCAGACGGTTGTTTGTTTAAAGACTAAACCCATGCAGGGACAATATCCCCTGCATGGGTTTTAATTCATACTACTCACTTCCGGTAAGGCCTGACCCTGTAATAACCAAAAATCCCTCATGGTTACAGGGTCATAATTCATAACACTGTCGGATTGCGCAGTCAAGACAAAGATAGCACTTATGCTTTCCAAGAAAAACAAAGAGGTCTTTAGGGCTTTAACCCGGTTCTTTACTTGCATGAAAAAGCCGGTGCAGTGACGATAC
This sequence comes from Clostridium thermobutyricum, assembly GCA_016841565.1. Taxonomy (GTDB): domain Bacteria; phylum Bacillota; class Clostridia; order Ch29; family Ch29; genus JAENYX01. Next base: position 18,276 of record JAENYX010000029.1, read on the forward strand.
GGTATTTTTAATCAAGTATCACCTGGTGTAAACCAAATTTACTTACCAGGCCATTTTCATAATGTACTATTAAAGTTGTATAATAAGTCACTCTGATTTGGTCGTTTTCTCCATAACAAAATTTATATTCTACATAATCATCTCCTGAAAACCCTGCATCCGGTTTTCCATAAAGGCTTTCAACCTTTTCTATGGTATCTCCGACTTTAAGACCTCTGGGAGTCATATACCCGTCTGTAAGAACGGTTATGTCCACCACTTCTCCGCAAAACTCGAATAAAGAAACGCCATTATATTCGAGACCATTAGTGTATTCAAAATCCTCTCTGTCTCCGCCAAGGGCTTCATAGGCTTCTTCCATTTCCATACCCAAGGAGGGGCCGTCAACCAAGCATGCTTCATCAAAAAGTATTGGTACAGTATTGAGAAGTTTTACATCATTATATTTAACAGCATAGTCTATATTCTCTACCGTTACTTTGTCGCCATTCAATTGTACCAGCACATCTATCCTTGCCAAATCATTTAGCATGATGCTATTGTATTGCATATTAAGTTTAGGGGGTCCCCAATAGAATTCAAGCATGATTATATTTACCGTATTCCTGACTTTCACAAACCATTTACCATTAATTTCCTTAACTTCCCACTCTGTATCCACCGATAGCAGTTCATTTTTGTCCGGTGTGTCCCTTGTATTATAAAAAACTCTTTGGGCGACAGGAGACTTTTCACTTGCACAGTAATCGCCGATATTGATATCCAGACTAAATTCATTATTTCTAATACCTGCCCTTATACCTTCTTTGAAGAAACCGAAAGCATTAATACCATAGATTTTTACAAAATCATCGTCCACAACTCTGAACATGTCCCTTTGCCGGCTATCCTTGGCTAAACCATAAATATATAATTCCAGTTTTCCGTCATTTAAAAAGTCCTCCACCTTCCAATCGTACATATGGTAATAGCCCAAGGAGTAATCTCTTAATATGGCTTTTGTCTCGGCATCCAATACCAGCATATAATAATACATTCCTATTTCATAGAAAATTACTATTTCATTGCCGTCATTTTCGAAAATATCACAGGTTATTTTTTCTATATCATTTACGTCTAGGACTCTATCATCTATCTCTATGCTTTTTACGTTACCGTCTTCCCTGTATGTATCAATTTTCATTCCATTTTCATATCCATAGGTATTGTATAAGTACCTTTCAGTAACGGTATAATCATCTCCAAACTTATCCAATAAAACATCAAGCGAATAGTCATCCATTAAAAGTATGTCCACAAAAAAATCCTTGCACTCGTTCAGATATAACAGTTCACCTTTTCCGCTCCTTATTCTGGAATTAATATTTCCACTTGTTTCCTCGCAAAACCAACCTGCCACCCATCCTTTCACACCAAAATCCGAGTAAATCTTATACCAGGGTCTGTTATCGGCATCTTTACCTTCGCCAATAACTTCATAAACGTTGTCTTCATATGCTTTGCCTATTATTTCACTGTCTGTGGTTTTATCTTTACGTACATTTAGTACGTCTCCTGTAATTTTAATCCTTTTTTTCCCATTTGTATTTCCCGGGATTACTGCCGTTTCTGTCACCCCTCCGTTCAAATCAGTCATTTCTTCATCCATAATTCTTTCATTTCCTTGGCCGCTTGATTCTACATCGATTACCGTTTCCTTTGTGCCTGTGTTGCCTTCCGAGCAACCGGATATCATAAGGCAAAATAACACCGTAATAAGTATTATTAGTACTTTCTTCATAAGTCCACTCCTTTTTTAATTATCTTTCCATGAGATATGCAATGGCGTAAGCGCTTCTTTTGCATTAGCCGGTCGCCCGGTATACCTCCGAGCCGGTAATATCACCACCGGGAAACCGCACGCCATAGCTAAGTGCTTTTTCTCCACACTAAGCCCGCGATTTTCCGCCCCTGCCTTTGGGCGGGTTTGCCTTTACCTTCGAAGTTTTATTGAGTCTTTGAAAATTGGGATAACCATCCCGGCTTGACGATGCCTCTGAGCCGGCCTCTCAGAGCTCTTCATCCTGGCGGTGCTTTGCACCCGATGAGACGATGTGTACAGCTCCTACTACATGACATTGTGGGCGCAGACTTTAATCATGCTGGTACTCACTGCACCTAAAACGGGACTGTATTGTTAGTCAACGTGGGCTATATCACTCTTTATATAGTTCCAATACTTTCTTTGAACTTACCTATTTAGTCGTCTATTTTTTAAACAAATAGGCAACATCCACCGGTCCATTTTCCTCATCAGCTACAAACTCTAGTAAATATTTACCTGTATCATATGTAATAGTCCACTTTCCACCATAAAGCTCACTTTCTTCATTCTCATATGGGGTTTCTTTAGAACTTGGTCGACCCAACACTTCTTCAATTTCCTCAAATGTCATGCCTATTCTTACATTATAAATTTCTCTGCTATCTCCCCAAATCACTATCCATACAACATCTGCATATTCCATCTTGCCATCATACATAGGTGTATTAGTTAAAAAAGTGACATCTTTATCATCATAAGCGAGGTATGCTCCCCCCATATAATTATCACACCTATCAGGCATTCCCCACTTTTCAACAATTTCACCACTATACGAGCCAATTCCAAAATCTATGCCGTCTACCTTCCCTTCACATGCTAACTTAAGTAACGGATTGTTTTCATGTGTTATATACTCTGTAATTTCCTCAACATCTTCTTCCATATTATTATCATTATATACTTTTGTTTCATTACTAGGCTGTATGTTGCTATTTTTTACATTTTTGTTGCCCTCAAATTCAGATACATGGCTTTCACAAGCAGAGAAAATAAAAACACTTATTATCACAGCTAAAAAAAATAAGCTTTTTTTCATACGCTTTACCTCCTCTATATTCTATACCTTAATTGTGATGTCTTCCTTTAGGTAATTATTGTAAGAAAACTTCATATTACTGATACATTGGATACCATGTCGACTAACTCCTGCAGCCACGAACCTAAACAGTCCGGGAATACCGGGAATTACCCTGTATTGGCGGACCTTTTGTTCGGGAATGCCCGTCTACAGATAAATATTTTATTCATTGGTGTAATGGGTGAAAATCCAGGAGATGATTAGTTTAGTTACAAATCTTACTTCCATTATCTTTTGTACCTATTAGAGATAGGAGTGATTGTTGTTGTCTATATGCTTTGTTACTATTAGCATACCAAATTAATCTTTAATAGTAAATATTTTGATACTATTTTACATATTCGTTATTCTTTTTATTTTTGTTTTGTTCCTTAGCCGTGGAACTGCATTTTGTTTGCCCCGGCCGTTTTGTAAAGCGGTTCTAACGGCGTAAAAAAAATGAGGTGCCTGAAGAGTTTTTCCTGCAGCACCTCACGGGTTTTGCCTGACTTTTATATAAATCACACCGGTTTATTATAACCGGGTCTGCGATTATACCTTTTTTCTCTCTTTATGGCTCTTTTTGCGTTGCAATGACAAACTGCCAAACCCGCCGATAATAGCCATGTAGAAACCAAAGTCATACCACCAGCCTGTATTTACAACTTCATAAACTCTTACACTTTTATTGAATAATCCGATGATTAGCGTAATGGGAGCTATCCATCCATGCCAGATGCCCCATAATAGCCCTGCAGGTTTTGCCAAAGTGTGTGTGCCGTCTCCCGGAACGCACCCCGTTAGTGTAAGTATAATTAAAACAACCATAATACCCAATCCCAATATCCTCTTTCTCATATTTAACCTCTCCTCCCTGTCCTGCAAATGGTTAACCACTGCTTAATCCGAGGCTGTAACCAATGTCCCTCCCGGATTGTATTCACCCCTATATCAGATATCTATTTTGACTGAATCTTTTTCCAAATAGATATATAACGTGCTTAAGACTTTACATCTTTCAACATGTCATCCTGAGCGTAACGCTTGTCATCCTGAGCGAAGCTAAGGATCTTATGTCTATCTCCAAGGAAGATTCTTCGGACTTCGCTCTCAGAATGACATATACAAGGAAGATTCTTCGGACTTCGCTCTCAGAATGACATATACAAGGAAGATTCTTCGGGCTTCGCTCTCAGAATGACATATACAAGGAAGATTCTTCGGGCCTCGCCCTCTTAAATGACATATAAGGGAATGTAATATTATTAATACGTTATATAGAGTTTCGTCTCTTCCAAGACTGTATTACATATTGTCATTCTTCTTTTAATTTCTATCTCCTTCTATTCCCGGTATTTAAATCCGTTTCAATCTCTTCCCTTAAGAGCGTCCGGCTTAAACTGCAAGAGGTGGAATACAAAAATCATGGACTCGGGGAATTTTTTATTTCCCTTTGGCCATGATTTTATAACATATTTTTTCTTGCTTTTAACAGGTTTGTTTGAGCAATAGGCCGCCCAGCCTTGGCTAAATCTCTCTTCTCCCCTCCATGGCCTTTACCAGGGTAACCTCGTCGGCGTATTCCAGGTCGCCGCCCACCGGTATACCGTGGGCTATCCTGGTTGTCTTTATCCCAAGGGGCTTTATAAGCCTGGAAATATACATGGCTGTAGCTTCCCCTTCAATGGTAGGGTTGGTGGCAAGGATAACCTCTTTCACCTCTTGGTCCTGCAGCCTGAGCAGCAGCTCCTTTATCCGTATATCCTCCGGCCCTATATCCTCCATCGGGGAAATGGCCCCGTGCAGCACATGATATAATCCCTTGTATTCCCTTGTCTTCTCCATTGCTACAACATCCCTGGGACTTTCCATTACACACAGCACGCTTTTATCCCTTCTGTCGCTGCTGCATATCCTGCACGGGTCAGCGTCGGTCATATTGCAGCACACAGAACAATGCTTAATATTTCTCCTGGCAAGGACAATGGCCCGGCCAAGGCTCTCGGCCTGCTCCACAGGGGCTCCCAGTATATGAAAGGCAAGCCTCTGCGCCGTTTTACTTCCAACTCCCGGGAGTTTGGAAAATTCCTCAATCAGTTTTGCCACCGGTGCTGCATAGTAGTCCATAAGTTCACTCCCATCCTAAAAGCCCGGAATATTCAATCCTCCGGTAATCTTGGCCATTTCTCCGCTCACCATCTCCTCTGCTTTTCGCAGCGCTTCATTGACGGCAGCAATAATTAAATCCTCCAGCATTTCGATATCGTCGGCATCCACTGCCTGGGGTTTTATCTTAATCTCCTTCAACTCTTTCTTACCGGTAGCCACAACGGTTACCGCTCCTCCCCCTGCACTGCTCTCCACCGTTTTTTCCTCTAATTCTGCCTGAAGCCGGGCCATTTCCTGCTGCATCTTTTGTACCTGCTTCATCATATTGCCCATGTTTCCCATTCCCGGCATTCTGCCCTTAGACATAAACCATCCCTCCAATTAATCGTCTTTATCTTCCAATGCCTCTACCAAATGGCTTCCGAAGATCTCCACCGCTTCCTCATACAAACCGCACTCCTGCTCCATATCAGCCTGTAGGGAGCTCTGCTCATTATCAACGCTCTCAACAACAACTTCACAACCGCTGCCTGTTACCGTATATATGGCTTCCCTTAATGCCTCTTTGTTTTCCTTGCTGTTCACTATATCGTAGTATATCCCATGGAGCGCCTGACATCCAATCACCAGCGCGGCGCCCTTTGCTTCTGTCGGTCTTGAATTTTTCAGCAGTGTAAAGAGGCCCTTTTTACTTTTCTCAAGGTGTTTCAGCACCTTATTCCAGGCGGCCGTTATTTGTTCCAAATCAATATCCTCCTGGGTATTCCGGCTTTCTACAGCTGTGGCCCCGGATTGTTTGTCCGGTTTGCTTTTGTTCTCCTCGTGGGGCCTGCTCTTGCCCCGGGCTGCCGGTTTAACGGTACAATCCCCCTGAACCTCTTCCGGGCTGTCTGCCCCGGCCGGTTCCGGTACATCTTCAGCCGGCGCTTTGTCTTTACCGGAAGCTGCCTTTGGAGCCTTGCCCTTTAACACAATACTCTCAATGCGGGAAATCCTATCGATAAGCCCTTCGATTGATGAATCCATAGAGGGCTCACACAGCTTAACCAGCGCAACCTCAAGCAGTATTCCCGGATGGGCACTCCACTTGGCCTTTGCCTGAGCCTCCGACAATACATCTATTGCCCTTATCAGAGTATTTACCTCCAATTTGTCTGCCACCATCAGAAGGTGCTCTGCCTTCTCCTTTGACATATCCGACAGCCCGGAGGGCGAAACTTTGGCAATAAGTATATCTCTTAAATGATATATAATGTCCTTGAAAAGCTGGCCTGTATCTCTGCCGTCCTTTATGGCTCTATTTAACAAAGTAATACAGCCTGCGGCGTCCCTGCAGGCCAATGCCGCCGACAGGCCGAACAGAAGCTTCTCATTGGCCATCCCCAACACCGATACCACCCTGTCCAAAGTGAGTCTGCCCTGCTGGAGAGTAGAGCATTTATCCAAAAGGCTTAGAGCATCCCTTGCCGCTCCGTCGGCAGAAACAGCTATCACCTCCAGGGCACCCCGGTCGATAATGATGTCGGCTTGCTTTACTACACGCTGTAAAAGCTCTGTAATCTCTGACACCGATATCCTTTTAAAATCAAACCTCTGGCACCGGGACAGCACGGTTGCGGGTAATTTGTGAGGTTCGGTGGTAGCAAGAATGAATATTACGTGGGAGGGCGGCTCCTCCAAGGTTTTAAGCAGTGCGTTAAAGGCCTCGGCGGTCAGCATATGCACTTCATCAACTATATACACCCTGTACCTTGCCTCGGCAGGCGGATACTTAACCTTCTCCCGCAAGTCTCTTATTTCGTCTACTCCTCTGTTGGAAGCGGCATCTATTTCTATAATATCCATAAGCTTACCCGACAATGCCAGATTGCATATTTCACATTTATTGCAGGGATTTCCCTTCTGAGTATCCAGGCAGTTAACCGCCCTTGCAAAAATCCTGGCCGTTGAGGTCTTTCCGGTACCCCTTGTGCCGGCAAACAGATATGCATGGGCAACCCTGTCCCCGATCAGCTGATTCTTTAAAGTAGTGGTGATATGCTCCTGCCCCACCACCTGATCAAAACCCAAGGGTCTGTATTGTCTGTACAAAGCGGTATAACCCATATTCCCCCGTCCTTTACTCCTGATTGTTTTCTTTTAATATTTTATATGTTCCCCTTGCCGTTGCAACCATTGTTTGCTCCACAAACAAATCGGCCCTTATAACCGCAGTGGTCTTACCCTTCCTCAGCACTTCCCCTCTTCCGGTAAGCGTCTGCCCCGCTTCTATAGGCACTAAATAGTTAATATTCATCTCGATGGTGGCGGTCACAGCTTCCATGGAATAAAGGGCCGCCCCCATAACGGTATCGGCAAACGTGGCTGTTATACCCCCGTGACAGTTACCCATAACGTTAAGATATGTATCCTTTACCTCCATCACCATTTCCGACCTTCCCCATTCAAGAGAGGTTATCTTCATATCCACCAGCTTCCACAGAGGAGCCTCCTTCATTCTTTTGTTTAAAACATCCAACGTTACTTTTTTCAAAACCATGCCTTTCTGCATACCATCCACCCTTTGTTTATTTAACCATATTATGATTATACCCTATAAGTCGCCAAACAAAAAGAAGGAGCAGCAACTCCTTCCCGTTGGCAAAATATTTTATAGGCCGTGCACCTTTCCCCGACTTACTTCCATAGGCGATACCCGGACAGTTAGCTCCAACCAGGCTTACCTGCGGCACATGAAAGTGTCCACTTACCGCTGCTTCCTTCCGGACCTGACGGGGTTCATGAATTTCCATTGCGCAGGACCCGGTCTTCAGCGCCACTTATACGGGCCGGCCCCACAGAATATAAGCCTCAGAAAGGAATTCAACCCTGCTATAGCGGATTGCAGGTAACAGGGCGCCGCTACTTCCCCGTCTAGCACGACCAAAATTTGTCTCAATATCATTAATATTGCTTTATACATCTGCAGGCACTCCATGCCTAAAGATATATTAACGGTATTTCATTGGTATGTCAAGGCAAATAGGCTGCCATATATTCCTTTATTTTACTCATATATGGATATGTTATTCCCGGCCGCCGCCGGTCGGACGGCAGTATGGGACTTGCTATATCCATTTCTTTTTCCTGAAAAACAGCACCATGGCTATGGTTATCAGTACCATAACGCTTAAGGCGGCGTAATACCCCAGCTTCCATTTCAGTTCAGGCATATTTGTAAAGTTCATTCCATAAAGTCCTGTAATAAATGTCAGCGGAATAAACAATGTTGTCATGATGGTAAGTATCTTCATTATTTCATTCGTTTTATTGCTTACGCTGGAAAGATAAATATCAAGCATTCCCGACAATATATCGCGAAGCACCTCCACATTGTCTATTATCTGGATGGTATGCTCATATAAATCCCGCATATAGACCGACATCAAAGGATTGATTAGTTTGTATTCCGCCCTCTCCAGGCTGCTTATCACTCCCCTTAACGGCCATACCGCCTTTCTGAGAAAAGTCAGTTCTCTTTTTAGACAATGAATTGCCTTGAGTGTCCTGGATGAAGGAGCGGATATAAGCTCATACTCCGCATCCTCAATTTTTTCCCCTACAGACTCCAGTATTACAAAATAATAGTCGACAATTGCGTCAATAAGTGAGTACAGAAGATAATCCGCCCCCATCTTCCTCAGCCTGCAGCTTGAGTTGCCCAGTTTATCTCTTATTGGCTGGAACACATCACCTTCCCTCTCCTGGAATGTTACTACATAGTTATGTCCCAGTATGAAACTGACCTGCTCTACCTCCATTTCATCAACCGTTGAGTTATAGTACAGCATTTTTGCTATTACATAAATATAATTATCGTAGCTTGCCACCTTGGGCCGGTTATTTACGTTAACTATATCCTCCAGGGTTTCGGGGTGTGTATTTATATATTGACCCAATCTATTAATAACCTGAGATTGCCCAAGTCCCTCTACATTAATCCATCTTATTTTACCGCTTTCCATTGATGGAAAAATCCCTTCCAGGTCATCAGGCTCAATATCCTTTGTTGATAATTGGTTTTCATCATATTCCATGATGGTAATCCTAATCCGGCCCTTCCCATTATCGGCAGTCATGTCAGACCCCGGGATATGCCTGTCTCTAATCTCTTCGGAACAAATACCTGCCATAACACATCACCTCACAGCCATATTCTTTCCCGTCAATGGCAATCACCTTTATACTGCCATTGAAAAAATTGCCCGGGACATATACAAAAAAAACATCCAATATCCCGGATGTAAATTTTGTAACCATTAATGCGGGTTGAGCACAAATGCAGCTAATAAAGATGGCGGAGAGAGAGGGATTTGAACCCTCGAGACAAGTATCCCCGTCTACCCGCTTTCCAGGCGAGCGCCTTCAGCCAGACTCAGCCATCTCTCCATGCCAATCCATCCTACAAAAATGCTGCTATTTAGTTTGCCCCGGCGGATTCCATCAGGATATGATCCGCCACGCCTATTTATTTTACATTAGATACCCGCCAATGTCAATGACGTTTAAAATGCTATTCTACCGGTAAATTGTCTGCAAATGCATATTAATACAACTGCTTCACACAAGACGTTTCTATAACCATGCTCTTCCGTCCCTTGGAACAGTTTATGAGCAACTCTCTTTGTTCTTTTCAGTATGTCATATATAATTAAATATATGTAATATATATTTGACATACTATCAATTATATGATACTATGTATTCAAGTTAAAAATAAAGCCGGGGTGATACATTGGGTAAAAATTTAAAATTCAAATCGGCCCGCGCAGCAAAGGATATGTCACAGAAAGATATTGCTGGTGCGGTTGGCGTAACCAGGCAAACGATTAATGCAATAGAGAGCGGGGATTACAATCCCTCCATTAACCTATGTATAGCAATATGCAAAGTATTGGGGAAGACGCTAAATGATATTTTTTGGGAGGATGATATCTGTGAATAAAAAGGGATTGGATGAAATGCAGATTCAACGGAAAAATAAAATTGGAAACCAAGCATTCGTAATACTCTTATATCTATTGATGCTTGATACAGGGCTTTATGGCTTTGGATTTAGGTGGGTAAGCTATCCTGCCAATGTCATGATTATTTTAACTCTTTGCGCAGGCTTCTACGTGGTTCGCTTAATAAAAAACAATGCTTACGTAGGACCATCAGTTGAAAAAGAAAGGCCGGTATTAAAAGTTGCTCTTACTGTTTTTGTGTCTGTTTCTATTGCAATGGTTATCCTGGTTCTATTAAAAAACGCTGGTTTCACCAGCCCTGAACAGATTGATGATATGAGCGCACCTATACTATTTATCACTTCATTCGTAGCCATAGCCATCGCTGTTGTAACCAGCCTTATCAAAAGGAACCAGAACAGAAAAGATGAGAAATAATCCTGTTGATGCATGCGGAATAATTGTAGTAGAATAGGAAAAATGAAGGGGTTGCCGAACACTCGGCAACCCCAAACTGCTTTTCTGACAAAGCAGCGGCTCTTTGCTGTTTGTCTTGGCAGGAATAAAGTAATTAAATATTGGTAATTATTATCATGAACCAACTGAATGAATATTTGTATATATTCTGATATAAGGCTGGTATTAAGCTGCAGGAGGCAATATGGTGTGGAGCGTTTACGACTTTTACGCACAGATAAGGGTATTCATCAAGAAGAGTTAGGCAGTATATTAGATTTATCTCAACAGGCTATCAGTGCCTATGAAAATGGAACCAAGCAGCCACCTATAGACATACTAATTCGAATAGCTGACTTTTTTGATGTGTCGGTGGATTATCTGCTGGAACGTACAAATATTCGCAAACATGGTGATGCCCAACCGGAAGACCGCCCGTCCCAAGGGCTCCTGTCGGATCCGGAACTAAGGGTAATACTCTCTGACTGTAAAGAATGGACCCATGAAGACAAGCAGGAACTGATATCCTATCTTAAGGCTAAAAAAATAGCCAGGAAAGCTATCCAAAACAAATCATAAGGCAGTATATTTCTTTCCCCGGTACACTTATATTTTTGCCATGGGATGCCAGCGCTTTAAGTCCCCGGATACCGCACATACGCAGAAGCACTATAACGGTGTTTTCCCTGTTTCACGGGATTACCCCGTACTTTATTATTGTACCCTGTATGCTGCCTGCCCGGGCTGCAAAAACCGGATATAGTATTCGTCATAGGTTAGACCGCTTTTATAAACTTCGGCGGCCAGTCCCTCGCCAAGGTATCTCAGATGCCACGGCTCATAGCTGTACCCGGTAATATGCTCTTTGCCGGCCGGATACCTGATGATAAAACCATATTTATGGGCGTTTTGGCTGTACCATGTATATGTTTTAGTATTTGCAAGCCTGTTTTCCACACCGTTGACATCCACCGCCAGGCCCAGCTGGTGCTCACTATACCCGGGCCGGGCACTTGTCCTGTCAACATGGGATTGTCCTTTTTCAGCTGCTCTTTTGTCGTAGATGGATTTTTGGTACTCATAGCTTCTGTACGAAGATACGGGAAAGATACTTAATCCCAGTTCCTTTGCATCATTTCTCATGTTTTCAAAGGCCAATCTGGCTTCATGTCTTAGCAGGTAACCGGTACCGCTTATTTTTTCCAAACCATCGGGAACATAGTGGTTTGGTATCATCCAATACTTGTTAACCAGTGTCGATATGCTCTGGGGATCTGTTATTTCTTTTATGTCTGTATAATAGGACTTGTCCAGCCCGATATTAACATAGGTAACGATTGTTTGATATGAGTATTCCTTATTCTCTGATTTATAGTTGATATAGTTTTCTATTTTATCTTTTTGGAAATATGGAAAGCCTATATAGTTTGCCAGCTCTTTGGCATATTCACCATGCGCCCCCTCTGATAAAACCGCTTCTGCTGATTCGGGGATATCAGTAACCGGCTCTGAGGTGCCGCTTTGCTGCGGATTGGCCATTGCGGTAGGTCTAAAGATCTGTAGTTCCCCCCTGATAAAACCAAAGGCTGCAATGCAGACAATTGCTGCCAGCAGAATATATCCGCCGGTTCGAATTATCCTGATTTTTGTTCCCATGAATTAATCCCCCAAGGATAATGGTATGAAAAATATACCACCATTCGTGTTATTTCTTCATATTATACCACTTTTAGTGGTATTTTTACATAGCATACCGTTTAGAGGGATTAGTCAATTGTGCCAGCTCTTTACCGGCAGCGTTTTAAATAATCCGGTATATCAACTCTTGCTTTTGTAATACTCCATTATGGGTAAGACTATAATAAGACTATATATTAAATATGTTTTCGGGAGGCTGTAGTATGGTTAACAATAACCAATGGGAAGAAAAAAACAAAGAATTAACCCCCATGCAGTACAAGGTAACCAGAGAAAACCAAACAGAACCGCCCTTTAGAAATGAATACTGGAACCATAAGAAAGAGGGTATATATGTAGACATAATAACCGGGGAGCCTCTTTTCAGTTCCCTGGACAAATATGATTCGGGATGCGGCTGGCCCAGCTTTACAAAACCCATTAATAAAGAACAGATAGTTGAAAAGACCGACAAAAGCCACGGTATGTTGAGAACCGAGGTCAGAAGCAAAAGGGGTGACGCCCATCTGGGACATGTTTTTACCGACGGCCCAATACCAAGCGGCCTAAGATACTGCATAAACAGCGCCGCTTTAAGGTTTGTGTCGGTGGACGATTTGGAAAAGGAGGGGTACGGGGAATATGTAAAGCTTTTCAATGACTGAGTTGTTTATAACTCCTTTGTATCTATTGGGTAAAGTCTCTGCAATAGTCGGTTGTTAATACCGGTTTAGTTTGGGTAACAGAAGAGCAGGGAAGTAAAGCAATATGTATCCATAAAAGAAGCCGTATATATTTATAGGATGCACTGCCTGGTGAAAATTAAAGGAGGTGAATTGTTATGCCGGATTTTGGTAGCTCGTTTTCCGGGCTTGCAAGCCCTCGCAAACTGACAGAACAGGAATTAATAAGGGCAATTAGGTTCATGATTGCAGCAGAATATGAAGCTGTCCAGCTGTATATGCAGCTTGCCGAATCAATCGACAACAGGTTGGCAATTGAAGTATTGAAGGATATAGCCGATGAGGAAAAGGTTCATGCAGGAGAGTTCCTGAGACTGTTAAAAGAGCTGGATCCCGATGAAGAAAAGTTTTATGAAGAAGGATACCAAGAAGTAGAGGAAGAAATCAAAGCCTTGAAAAACAAGTAATCATGACCACCCGCTAAGCGGGTGGTTTGCTCTAGCCCTATAAGGGCTTAATACTAGGCTGAGCCTCAAGGCTCGTTGAGTGTTCCGCCAACCGCACATCTTCTCAAACAACCCCTGAAGGGGTTATTTCTCTTTGTTTTTGTTTACTGGCTCACCCGTAAACGAGTCTATAAACTCTTTCAGACTTATCTGATCAGATGCTATATCCTCTTGCAGCTGCTTTCTGATATATTGTTCTATTGCCTTTTTATTTCGCCCCACTGCATTTACATATGAACGTTATATATTAGGAAAACCAACAAACTGTTGAAGTGGTGGGATTATACCACCTGCAAATGTGAGTTGACTTCGATGTACTCGATAATGCGGCGTAACTTGTCGGCAAACTTAAACCTTATGCTAATGTCGCCGCCCTCGTGTATCTTGATATGGTCAACCAGCTCAATCAGTATTTCCCTTGTCAACTTGTCGATATTCTCATATTTTCGGAAAGCAGCCAAAAAAGGATTTTCAGCGTCTATACCGTTTTCCAGTCCGTCCCATTCTTTTTTCAGATTGGCGATAACCTCGCTGATGGCCTCATTCTGCCGCTCGTAATCTTCGCCCATGTAACGGTAACCATTGTGCGTAATGATACCGTCCTTCCAGTCCTGATAAAGCCCTTGCTTTTATCTCATGATTTTGGCAAGTTCTTTTTCTTTTGCGGGAATCAACTGTTCGAGCCGCACAGACTGGCTTTCTTTGAGCGGAGCTATGTTGATTTGGGAAACGATAGCGGAGTAGATGACCGCAAGGTGTACCTGTTGCCGAATGGCATACAACGTAGCCGCTTCAAGCCTTGTGCTTTTAATCGAGTGCATGGTGCAGGCTTTTTTTGAAAGGCTCTTGTATGTGCCGCATTGGTAGTAAACATACAGTTCCTTGCTTGCTATCCGTGACATTGCCCTGCCGCAATCCGCACAGCGGAGGAAACCGCTGAACAAATAAAGTTGCTTTTGCTTTGGCGCGGTACGGGTATCGCGCTTTAACAGTTGCTTAACCTTTTCAAAGGCTTTCCGGTCAACAAGCGGTTTATGGGTATTCTGAACGACAATCCAATCTTCTTCGGGAACGGCATAGATTTTATGTATCTTGTAGCTCTTGACACGGTTCCGGCCTTGCGCCATATCCCCGACATAAACAGGATTTTTCAGCATGTTGGTGACTGTTATGGTACTCCACATCGGCTTTGCCTGTCCGTTGGGGCAGTTGATATGATTGTTTAACTTACTGATGATATTACTTATCAAATGTCATGCTTCCGTCACCGCCCATAAGTCGTGTCATTTCTTCAATGCGTTCTAACGGAAATGGCGGTGATGCCAAAGGTTTCATAGCAATGGACATTAGCTTCATTGGATTATCGTCTGCCGCTATTCGATTTGAGACGAATTTTCCGCAGAGTCGGCATCTATGAATTATAGCCCATTCACCACCTGCGCGCGCCCACACAGCTACCGGCTCCATAATACCGCCACAATCTGAACCTCTATCGCCAGGTTCATTATCAACATGCAAACTACACAAGCAATTTGAACAATGGTTTCTATGGTCAGTTCCAGCACTCGCCGATGTCATTAAGCGTCCACAGATTTTGCAAACAAAGCTGTCGTTGCAAGCATGGTTTTTATAGTATCCTTTTAGATGCGTTTTCCTCTTGTTTTCTCGGTTCAAGGAATTGTCCTCCTAAAAGCAATGATTATACTTTTGGGGAGATTTAGAACGATTTGCACAAACCTCCCTGTCCGAGAACACTCTCCATTTGATAGTTGCTCAACATATTGCATCCTCCTTGCGTTATTTGCTTTTGGCGACAAATAGAACTTATTTGCCAGTTGCGGGACAGGTGTACCACGCTGGTATTCCGTAAAAATGGTTGCATTACGTTCGCCAAGCAATTGTCTGCTATTACTTAATTCGCCCCAGCCTTTTTTGTTTTCTTCTTTACGAGGAATATAAAGATATTCGCCGTCAATATGTTGTTGTATTGCCATAATCAAATCATCTGGCAATACACAGATTGCATTTTTATAGCCCATTGTGCGCCTCCTATAATAATCAAAAAATAGGATTACGCAAGGACTATCCTCATATTTGAATTATGCGATAGCCCTTGCTGCGCACAATACCGACTCCAATGCACCTTTAGGGATAAGACAACGCTCCTTTCGTATTTATCTATTGTTCTTGTCTTTAATATGCTTCTTTAATTGTTTCATTTCACCCTTGCCGCCGAACATTCTATTGAGTTTCTCGTTTTCAAGCTGGCGGGCATTTAATCCGGCGTATGATGCTTCCCGTTGCAATTTTTGATAGCTCTCAAAGCGTTTTTCGGACAGTATTCCATTTTCGATTGCTTTTCTAATGGCGCAGCCCGGCTCTGCTCCGTGAGAACAGTCGCCAAATTTGCACCGGGCGGCAATTCCTTCAATATCTTCAAAGGTTTTTGACAGGTTGCCCGTATAAATCTGCAACTCTCGCATGCCGGGCGTGTCTATGACAATGCCGCCATTTGGCAATAGCAATAGTTGGCGGTGGGTTGTGGTATGTCTGCCCTTGGCATCATCCTCCCGTATCGCTCTTGTTGCAAGCACATCCTGCCCCATAAGGCGGTTAATAAGTGTGGACTTGCCAACTCCTGATGAACCGACAAACGCAATCGTCTTTCCTTGCCCGATATAAGCGTTAATCTCGTCAAATCCATTCCCGTTTTCAGAAGAACAGGTAATGACCTCCGCTCCCATGCTCACCGAAGCAATATCGTTAAGCTTCTGCGGTAAATCAATACACAAATCGGATTTTGTCAGAACGATAACCGGGGTCGCCATACTATCCCATGCGATTGTTAAATATCGTTCAATTCGCCGGATATTAAAATCCGCATTGAGCGACATACAAATGAAGATAGTGTCAATATTGGCCGCAATCACCTGTCCGGCATTTTCCGTACCGGCAGATTGCCGCGCTAAAACGCTTTTGCGGCGCAGGATATGATGAATGATTGCATTACCGGTGCTTCCGTCCAATCGGTCAATCATCACCCAATCCCCAACGGCGGGGAAGCTGGTTTGGCCGTTTGCGTGGTAAGCAAATTTACCCGAAACACTTGCATCTATTTCTCCGTATTCACTAACTACTTTATATAGATCGCGGTGTTGCTCGGTAACTCTGGCGATAAACAAGCCATTATATAAGGTTGCCTCCTGTTCAAAGCGTTTGTTTAGTCCGTAGTTTTTCAAATTGATATTCAATGGTTTCAAATCCTTTCGCAAAGTATATGCGTACCAAATAGCCTTGCGACAATAAAAAAACGCAGTTACCCACTGCGCTGCAAAACAAACAAAAGAAAGTGGCAAATAGACACTTCTCCGTCATTTCGTAAGGCATTTGGGTACACGAAACAAGCAGGTCAAAATCCCGCTTCCGTGACACAAATAATTACCTTACCGAACGACCGACATCCATACACCTCTTTCTTATTTGAATGTAGTTTACCACTATGTTGTTGAATTGTCAAATTACTGTTTTGCGTCACTTTCGATGTTCCACTAAACGGCAAGCAGGACAACTGTGGCCACAGTTGCACATTTTTTGTATTTCCTTATTCAGCATAGAATAAGGCTTTTTTGCAGTTTTCCTAATTCATTTGGCTAATAGTACCCTCTGCACCAGAAGCGCCTGTTACCATATTTGTATTTCAGGTTTGCATGCCTATCAAATATCATCAATGAGCTTTTCCCTTTAAGGTAACCCATAAAACTGGACACGCTTATCTTAGAAGGTTTGGAACCACCTGCATAGCAGGTGGTTTTCGTTAGACAATAAGCAAGCGGTTTTCCTCGATTAATAGAGGAAAACCGCTTGCTTATGGCGGAGAGGGTGGGATTCGAACCCACGTGCGCTTTCGCGCAAACTGATTTCGAGTCAGCCCCGTTATGACCACTTCGATACCTCTCCATATATTTTTATTATCTTCTTCCCTGAAAAAACTGCTTCAAAAGCTCCGAGCATTGGTCCTGCATGACCCCGTAAACAACCTTTGCCCTGTGGTTTAACCTTTTATCCTGCACTATATTGTACACCGAACCTGCAGCTCCGGCATTAAAGTCAAAGGCTCCTATCACTACATAGTCCAGCCTTGCCTGGACTATGGCTCCCGCACACATGGCACAGGGCTCCAGAGTGACTACCATTGTGCATCCTTCCAGCCTCCAGCCGCCAAGCCTCCGACAGGCTTCTCTTATGGCAATAATCTCGGCATGGGCCGTTGCATCCTTCAAAGTCTCGGTAAGGTTATGCGCCCTTGAAAGAATTTCCTCCCCTTTCACAATTACAGCCCCCACCGGCACTTCTCCTTTTTTAAATGCGGTGTGAGCCTCCAGCAGGGCCAATTCCATATATTTAGCATGCATATCCTTAACGCCCCCTTGGGGGAAATCAAAAACTGGTGCGCATGGAGGGACTTGAACCCCCGGCCTACGGTTTAGGAAACCGCCGCTCTATCCTGCTGAGCTACATGCGCAAATGGATACAGTAGATATAATACATTGAAAAACCCATTTTGTCAAGAACCTAATATCAGGC
>JAENYX010000030.1:0-14301 GCA_016841565.1 Clostridium thermobutyricum
CCGTCCCTTTGGTTGCAGAAGAACCGTCCCCTTGTCTGTCCCCCTGTGTTTATTTGCCCTGGAAGTTGGGTTTCCTTTTTTCCAGGAATGCGGTCACGCCCTCCTTTTTATCCTCGGTTGCGCAGGTATAGGCATGGAGATAGGATTCATGGGCAAGGCCTTCATACAGTCCAACCTCCATAGACCGGTTGACGGCTTCTTTGGCGCACTGCACCGCCAGAGGAGCCTTGGATGCAATCTTTGACGCCAGCTTTTTGGCAGCCTCCATCAATTCCTCCCGGTCAACCACTTTGTTTACAAGGCCCATATTATACGCCTGTTCCGCGTCCACAAAGTCACCGGTAAGCACCATCTCCATTGCTCTTCCAAAGCCTATAAGTCTCGGCAGTCTCTGCGTGGCTCCGTCCCCCGGAATTATCCCAAGGTTGACCTCGGGAGAGCCGAACCGCGCCTCCTTACAGGCCACCCTCAACGTACAGGCAACGGCAAGCTCCAGCCCCGCCCCCAGGGCAAAACCATTAACAGCGGCAATTACAGGAATGCTCATTTCGGCAATCCTGTTGAAAACCTGCTGGCGTCGCCTTGTCTGCTGCCGCCCCAGTACAAAATCACGGTCATTAAGCTCGTTAATATCGGCACCGGCCATAAAGGCCTTCTCACCGGCGCCGGTTATTATCAGTGCCCTTATCTCGCTGTCCTGCTCCACCAGGTCGAAGGCTTTGTCAAATTCCTCCACCAGAGCATTGGAAAGGGCATTCATGGCCTGGGGACGGTTTACGGTAATAAAAGCAAAGGGAGCCTCTTTGTCATATATTAATAGTTCAAACACCACACACACCTCCTTGTTAATCCGATGGCCAGCCGCCAACATAACCCGCCCTTCTTTAAACGGGCAATAAGTGGCGCAAAGCCCCCGGACAGTGATTTCTCTTATACAAACGCCTGCACTCCAAGCTCAAAATTGCCTATAATAAGCTGCTGAATCTGGGAAGTCCCTTCATACAGCGTATTGATTCTGGCGTCACGGTATATCCTCTCCACCGGATATTCGGCCGAGAATCCGTATCCTCCGAATACCTGTATGGCTTTGTAAGCCACCCTGTTTACCATCTCGCTGCAGTAATACTTAGCCATACAGACTTCCTTGGTGGACCTTTGGCCCTTATTCTTGACATGCCCGGCCTTGTAAACCAACAGCCTGCCACATTCAATGTCCACCGCCATATCGGTTATTAGCTGTTGTACCAGCTGATGGGCAGCTATGGGCTTTCCGAATTGTATCCTCTCCTTTGCGTATTTCTTAGCATGTTCCAGGGCGGCCTGGGCGCTTCCCACACAACCGGCGGCCACCGTATAGCGTCCATTGTCAAGGGTTGCCATGGCGATGCCGAAGCCCTTGCCCACCGTGCCCAGCACGTTGGTCTTGGGTACCCTGACATTGTCAAGAACTAATTCGGCGGTATTGGAAGCCCTGAGGCCCATCTTCTCGTGAATATCCCTGGCGGAGAAACCGGGGGTACCCTTGTCTACAAGAAAAGCCGTTATTCCTCTTGCACCGGCATTTTTGTCGGTTTTGGCAAAAATCAATGCAACATCGGCAATACCACCGTTGGTTATCCACATCTTACCGCCATTTAGGATATAATAATCGCCGTCCTCCACCGCGGAGGTAGACATGGACGCAGCGTCACTGCCCGAGTTGGATTCTGTCAGTCCAAAACATCCGAATATGCTGCCGGCAGCCATACCGGGAAGATATTTCTTTTTTTGCTCTTCTGTCCCATAGGCCGCAATGGTTTTGGCCACCAAAGAAACTTGTACCGAGTATGCCCCCCTGATGGACGAGCAGCCCTTTCCAAGTTCCTCGGCCACTATGGCATGGCAGATGGCATCAAGTCCACTTCCACCGTATTCATCCGGAAGGGCGGTGCCGAATATACCCAACTGACCCATTTTCTTTACAGCATCCCAGGGGAATGTCTCTTCCTTGTCCCACTGGGCAGCAAAGGGGATTATCTCCTTGGCGGTAAATTCCTCCATCATACCCTTTACCGCTTGTTGCTCGGGCGTATAATCAAAGTCCATTTTTTAATACCTCCCTAAATTTGATTAATTAAAGCCTGGTGGCAACGGGAGGATTCTGACTGTAATCATAGAATCCTTTCCCTGTTTTGCGTCCCAGATATCCTGCCGCCGCCATTTTTTTCAGCAGATAACAGGGACGGTATCTGGGGTCACCAAGCTTGTTATAGAGGGTTTCTGTTTTGGCCAGATGTATGTCTATACCAATAAGATCGATTAATTCCAATGGCCCCATGGGCTGGTTTGCTCCCAACTTCATTGCCTTGTCAATATCCTCCGCTGTTCCTATTCCTTCCTCCAGCACCCATACCGCTTCATTGAGCAGCGCTGCAAGTACCCTTGAAGCAATACCGGCTATCCCTTCTTTAAGGGTAACCACCGGTTGCTTGCCCAAGAGTTCAGCAAAAGCTCGGGTCGTGTCAACCGTTTGGGGAGAGGTCTGCAGAGCCGGCATAATCTCCACCAGCTTCATGACCACCGGAGGATTAAAAAAGTGCATGCCAATAACCCTTTGGGGATTTCTAACCGCCGAAGCAATCTCGGAAATAGAGCATGCAGTTGTGTTGGTTGCCAGGATGACGTCCTGACCAACCAGCTTATCCAGCTTGGAGAATACCTCCTGCTTGAGCTTTACATCCTCCAGCACCGCTTCAATGACAAAATCGCAATCGGCTGCCGCTTGAACGTCAGCAGCAACAGTAATCCTTGACATTATGTCCCTGACGTGCTCCCGGGTCATCTTACCCTTTTCCACCCTTTTGAGCAGGCCTTTTTCAATCTTGTTTAATGCGCCCTGTAGAATATCCTGTCTGACATCCACCAAAACAGCGTCAATACCGTTTTGTGCCATAACCTGGGCAATTCCGCTGCCCATGGTCCCGGCGCCCAGAACCAATCCCTTTTTAATATCCATTTACCTTCCTCCTCTTTTAACAGTGATCTGCAATCTGTTAACTAGTTGACCCTTTCCACGATAATGGCTACGCCCTGGCCTCCTCCTACACAAAGAGTGACCATGCCCACTTGTTTGTTATAAGTCTTAAGCGCATAAAGAAGGGTGGTAAGTATTTTAGCCCCTGTTGCTCCAACGGGGTGGCCCAGGGCAATAGCACCTCCATGGACGTTCACCTTACTCCTGTCCCATTTCAACTCCCGCTCTACCGCCAGATATTGCGCGGCAAAGGCTTCATTGAGCTCTATGAGGTCTATATCCTTAAGAGTCATCCCGGCCCTTTTCAAAGCCATGGGCACCGCCTCCACCGGGCCTATACCCATATATTTGGGATCAACACCCGCCGTTGCGTATGAGCGGACTTCCGCCATAGGCTTAACACCCAGCTCCTTTGCCTTTTGATCCGACATCATTACCATGGCAGATGCTGCATCACACAGGGCACAGCTGTTTCCGGCAGTGATAGTACCGTCCTTTTTAAATACCGGCCGAAGCTTTGCCATCTTTTCCAAAGAGATGTTACTCCTTGGTATTTCCTCATGCTCGAAAATCTCGGTTGCCTTTTTTGTCCTGATCTCCACCGGCATGGTTTCTTCCCTGAATTTGCCCTCCTGCATAGCCTTCAAGGCCTTCAGGTGACTATCCACCGCAAATTCATCCTGCTCCTCTCTGGAAATCTGGTATTTATCCACCAGAAGCTCAGCCGTATTCCCCATAAGCATGCCGGCCAGCGGGCACATGAAGCCGTCCTTATGTAGAACGTCATAAACCTGCTTATCCCCCATCCTTTGACCCCATCGAGCATCCTTCAAAACATAAGGAACGTTGGAGGATGATTCGGTCCCGCCTATTACCAATACATCGGCATCTCCGCTGATAATAGTAGATGCGCCTATGATTGCCGCCTTGAGACTGGAACCGCATCTTAAGTTGACTGTGTAGGCAGTAGTCCCGTGAGGCAGCCCTCCTTTTACAGCCGATACCCTTGCCACATTGGGGCCCATACCGGCCTGCCAGCCGCAGCCAAAAATAAGCTCATCAACAACTTCCGGCGATATGGCTGCCCTTTTTACAGCTTCATTTACCGCCAGAGCGCCCAATTCCGGCGCTTCCAAACCGACCATACTGCCGCCGAAGCTCCCCCCCGGCGTCCTGACTGCACTTACAATTACAGGTTTTTTCATAATTTCCCCGGTTATCCGGGCACCTCCCTTCTAAGGTATGGGGACTGCGCTACCCTAAGAACACATAGCATTAAAACATATGCCCCCGTGTATTGTTTGCCCCTAGCTGACGCAGGGCTTCATGAAACGCTAGCGCATGCTTTAATAGGATTTTCAAGAAGCAAGGCTTAAGTTTCCTCTAAAGCATTTTCGCATAAGCGAGTATTCATAAAGTCAAATTACCATATGTCATTGAAAATAGGTTTTTTGTATTTAGTCCAGTATTTCTTTGAATCGTTCCTTTAAGTAGGGCAGCGCCTTATGAAGGTCGGCGCATATACCCAAATTTGCCACCCTGAAAATCGGAGCTTCAGGGTCTTTGTTAATAGCCACAATAAAATCCGATGTCTGCATACCGGCAAGATGCTGTATTGCCCCCGAAATCCCGCAGGCTATGTAAAGCTTGGGAGCCACCGTTTTACCCGTTTGGCCCACCTGCCTGTAATGGGGTACCCATCCGGCATCCACCACGGCACGGGAAGCGCCGGCAGCTCCTCCCAGCACCTCGGCCAGTTCCTCAATGAGGTGGTAATGCTCGGGACCGCCTATACCCCTTCCTCCTGAAACAATTATATCGGCTTCTTCAAGGTTAATTGTCTTGGCGGTGTGCTCTATCACTTCTTTTATTTGATAAAGTATATCCTTGTCGGTAATCTGGGCGTCAAATTTTATTATTTCGCCGTTCCTGTCATAATCGGGCACCAGCTTCTTCATGACATTGGGTCTCACTGTGGCCATCTGCGGCCTGTGTTCGGGCGTCAAAATGGTGGCCATTACATTGCCTCCGAAGGCCGGACGGGTTTGATTGAGCAGCCCGGTTTCGGTATCTATGCTTAGCTCTGTGCAGTCGGCAGTCAGACCGGTGTAAATCCTGACGGCAACCCTTGCTGCGAAATCCCTGCCGTCATGGGTTGCTCCGAAGAGTACTATGTTGGGCTTATATTTCCTGATAAGCTGCGAGAAAGCTGCAGTATATGGACCGGTCGAATAGTGACTGTATACTGCATCATCAACGTGGTAAACCTTATCGGCGCCATAGGCAAAGCATTCCTTTGCCAGCCCTTCCACACCATGGCCTATCAAAATGCCGGCAAGTTCCTGTCCCAGTTGATCGGCCAGCTTCCTGCCTTCGCTTAACAATTCCAGTGTGACATTTGCAATTCTTCTCTTCCTGTGTTCAACGAAAACCCATACGCCTTTATACTGCTCCAGACTGATGCCCGTTTCTCTTTTGGCCTCTTCGAATTCTATGGCATCGGCATTGCAAGAATCCACACATGCACCGCATTCAACGCATTTATCGGTAATAACGGCGGTGCCATCCTCCATTACAATTGCACCGGGGTAGGGGCAGGAGTCAAGGCACAGCCCGCAGCCTACGCAGTTATCCCTATTTATACTTATGGCCATATCCCATACCTCCCCTTATACGATTTTTTCTTCTCTCAGTATTTTGACAAGTTCCTTCAAAGCCTCTTCCATCTCGCCTTCCAGCATCCTTCCGCCTTTTCTGGGCTGCGGAGTAAATGTACGTTTGACCCGGGTGGGCGATCCCTCCATACCTAACAGCCCTTCTTCGACATCAATGTCCTTGACAGTGAGCGATTTTATCTCTTTCTTTAAGGCCTTCATGGTTCCCATCATAGAAGGGAGCCTGGGCACATTAGCAGACTTATCAATGGTCATTACGGCGGGCAGGGGAGTTTCAATCAACTCATATCCCACCTCAATACCCCTTTCAACCTCTATTGCGTCCTGTCTCACATTAATAACCTTCTGGACGTAGGTCACCTGGGATATACCCAAATGTTCGGCTATGCCCGGACCTACCTGGGCGGTATCTCCATCTATGGCCTGCTTCCCGCAAAGAATCAGGTCGAACCTTCCCAGGGCTTTAATAGCACCGGCAAGGGTATAGGAGGTACTCCAGGTGTCGGAACCGGCGAAGGCCCTGTCGCTCAGCAGTACGGCCTGGTCGGCACCCATGGCAATACATTTCCTCAATGCTTCAACTGCCTGGGATGGCCCCATGGTAATAACAGTCACCTGGCCTCCCACCTGTTCTTTAATCCTCAGTGCCGCTTCCACCGCATACTCGTCAAAGGGATTGACAATGCTGGGAACCCCTTCCCTTATCAATGTGCCTTTTTCAGGGTCAATCCTTACTTCGGTGGTGTCGGGTACCTGTTTGATGCATACTATAATCTCCATTCGGTCTCTCCTTTCCTTAGAAATGTTATATAACAAATGCGCAATTGAGTAAGCAAGCGTTGACACGCTGAGCTTGTGTCCTAATTCCCTTTAGGACTATGTGTTATATAACACGCAATTTATATGCCATAAATGCAGCTGTTTGTTCTTATCTGAATAAAAAATGCCCTTTCCCGCAGGGTCAAGGATTTTGTGGCTTTACCCGAATATTTATGACGGTTTATACCAGGGCTTGGGATGCTGCTTATTCAAATTTTGAACGTTTTATTGTGTTTATGTTCAAATAATGGCCAGGCAAGGAGGGTTAAAGTACCTGTCCCTCTGTTTGCCCTTGAAAAAGGGTTTGCCGACCTATACAATTGAAACATAGCACCACTGGATTTGCCGTCAGGGGAAATGGAGAGAAGCTTTTATTTGCGCAATCTGAAAGAAGGTGGGTTTTTGAACATTCTAATAGGAAAATTTAAAGAGGTTTTATTTGCAGTACTTCCAATCACAACAATAGTATTATTATTAAATTTCACTCTCACACCCCTCGATACCTATTTATTAATAAGATTTTTGCTTGGCGCAATATTAATAATAACAGGACTGTCAATATTCCTGTTTGGCGCGGATATCGGCGTTGGTCCCATAGGTGCCCTGATGGGAGCATCTCTCACCAAAAGCAATAAGGCATGGATTATTGGTGTTGCCGGTCTCATACTTGGTTTTTTTATTTCCATCGCCGAACCTGATCTGCATATACTGGCCGGCCAGGTTAACAGTGTAACTTCAGGCATGACATCCAAGCATAGCATCGTGATTGTTGTATCCATCGGGATTGCAGTAATGCTATCCATTGGTTTATTGAGAATTGTCTACAATATAGCTTTGCGCAAGATGCTTACAATATTCTATTTGCTAATTTTTGCTGCGGCTTTTTTCACTTCCTCCGAGTTTTTAGCCATATCCTTTGACGCCTCGGGGGCCACCACCGGAGCCATGACTGTCCCCTTTATATTAGCTCTGGGACTGGGGGTATCCTCTTTTAAAAGCGGCGTAGCTTCCGAGGAGGATAGCTTTGGGCTGGTTGCCATAGCTTCATCGGGAGCCATTCTATCGGTAATTATAATGAGTATCCTATCAAAATCCGACAAAATTACCGGCAGCTTAGAAATAGACGCAGTCTATTCGACCTCTATTATAGAACCATTTTTGAAAAAATCACCAACCATAGCTGCAGAGGTTTTTTTTGCTCTGCTGCCTTTATTGGTATTATTTATAAGTCTGCAGATTATATATTTAAGGCTTTCAAGAAAAAGCTTTTTCAGTATACTAAAAGGGCTTCTATACACCTTTGCAGGATTGGTATTGTTCCTTACCGGAGTAAATGCAGGGTTTATGGAAGTGGGCAGCGCGGTGGGCTATGGCGTTGCATCCCTTGGAGGCAAATGGATAATTGTTCTTGTGGGATTTATCCTTGGCCTGGTTGTTATTCTGGCCGAACCGGCGCTGTATGTACTGACAAATCAGATAGAAGAGGTAACCAGCGGATTTATAAGGAAGAAGATAATAGTATTTGCCCTCTCCATTGGCGTTGCCTTTGCGGTAGCCTTGTCAATGCTGAGAATAGTAGTACCCGGAATACAGTTGTGGCATTATTTGCTGCCGGGGTATATAGTATCAATTGCTTTGACCTATTTCGTACCAAAGCTATTCGTAGGAATAGCCTTCGACTCGGGTGGGGTGGCCTCGGGACCTATGACTGCAACCTTTATACTGGCATTTGCCCAGGGTGCTGCCCAAGCTATCGAAGGGGCAGATGTGTTGATTGACGGATTTGGTGTGATTGCTATGGTGGCATTAACTCCACTCATCGCACTGCAAGTGCTGGGGCTCATTTTTAAGAGGCAAACGGCAAAAGGAGGAGAGTAACAGTATGGGAAACAATATCGACATGCCGAAGTATGAATTGTGCTTTGTTGTTGTGAACTGCGGTCTGGGAAGCAAGGTCTTAAGAGCGGCAAAAAAATACGGAATGCCCGGCGGGACAATACTATTGGGCAAAGGGACAGTCAAAAACCACCTGCTGGAGATTCTCGGCATTAATGATATCCGCAAAGAAATGGTTATTATGATAGCCGAAAGAGAAACAGCCTATGCGGCCCTTGATGGACTGAATGAAGTGTTTAATTTTGAAAAGCCAAATAGTGGAATAGCCTTCTCCGCTTCTGTTATGAACTTTCTGGGGGCTGTAAATTGTGAGTATAAAAAAACCGGTGAAAGAAGAGGTGTGAAAAATATAATGTATAATGCAATTTTTACCATTGTGGACAGAGGCAATGCCGAGGCCGTTGTAGATGCGGCAGTTCTGGCCGGATCTAAGGGTGCTACCATAATCAATGCAAGGGGCTCGGGAGTGGATGAAAAGAGCGTTTTGTTCTCTATAGTTGTAGAGCCGGAAAAGGAAATAGTCATGATTCTTTCAGAAAAAGCACTGACCGACGCTATCGTATCTTCTATCCACCAAGCTATGAATATTGATGAACCGGGTAAGGGTATAATTTTTGTACTTGATATAAACAAAACCTATGGATTGTACTCAGAAAAGGAGTAATGTTAAAGGGACAAACAAGGTACCTTTCCAAGTTTGTCCCTGGGATTGACTAAGTGACATTCCCTCTGATCTTAAAAGTCTTAATAAGCCATTTCTTAATGCTTTCATGTCTTCGGGGGCTGATGAAATATATTCCGGCAAAGATGAACACCCAGCCCGGAAGTATGGGAAGCACAATTCCGCTTAGGCCTAATAATATCAGCATAGACCCCAGTATTCTTTTGATGATGACGCTCACTTTTATCCCCCCATTAATGCCTGTCCTTACTAATATAGCACAGCAGCAGACTTATGTAAAGCTGAAGAAAAGAGTTCCAGAATTGCAGGAATCTGGCGAATACTGTAGAAGTTAATTATTATGTATAGATTTGCAAAGGCTGGAGGGTCTCAAATGAAAAATATTATTTTGATTGCTCTGGTAGTATTGGCTGTGCTGCTTGCGGCGGCAGAGTATCTGTTCATAGCCGTCTTGCTGCCTGGCAGACTGGCAGTTTTACTGACAGACAGGTTGGATGAAAGCATGCTTCCAATGGAGATTGTGAATTTTTTCCGTGATGACGCCTTCTCTCTTTGGAGTCTAACCGCTGCTGTAACAATTGTGCTGGTACTGGCGGTTTATCTGATGGTTACGCGGAAATTTGTATATCCTCTGAGCAAGCTGGAGAAAACCATTGACGATATTAGCAAAGGGAATATGTTTAAAAAACTGCCTCAGGATCTGAAAGGGTCGGCAGGTAGAATATCCCATTCCATAAATAAAATACTCCTGGATAATAAAAACACCATGGGAAATGTGTTGATCTCCGCAGAAAAGACAAAGATTTACTCCCAGGAGCTTCTCATAAACACGCAGGAAACCAGCCGTTCGGCAGAGGAGATTGCGCTAACCATATCCGAAATAGCCCAGGGGGTAGAAAAGGGCGCCCAGGCTGCAGTTATGACCAGGGATAATACTCTGGCAATGGCAGAAGATTCCGAAAGAATCCTCGGGTTCTCGAACCAAACCCGCCAAGAGTCCATCAAAATGAAGGATACCATATCCCAGAGTATTGACAGGTTAGCACAGCTTATAGAAAGAATACGGCAAAACTCGGAGATTAACAACCGTCTTGCCCAGGAGGTTGCCACCCTGGAAGGATATACCGACCAGATCTCGGGAATCACACAGGAGGTAACCGACATAAGTGAGCAGACAAACCTGCTTGCCCTGAATGCCGCCATAGAAGCAGCAAGGGCAGGAGAACAGGGCAGAGGATTTGCAGTAGTGGCAGAGGAAGTAAGGAAGCTGGCCGAACAATCGGCGATATCAGCAGGCAAGATTCATAAGCTTATATCCACCATTTCGGAACAAATGACCCTTGTTGGAAGTACAATGAAAAGTCAGGCCCAAAACGTAAAAGAAGATGTAATCCTGGCCGATGGGTCAAAGGACGACTTCTCAACCATAGAGCAGGTTACCGATGCTACAGTTCGCGCGGTCGAAGAGATTCAGAACCTTGCCCGAAACCAGAGTTCCAAATCAAAGGATATCGGAGTCCTAATGGAAGAAGTGGTAACTGCCGCGCAACAATCTTCGGCAGGAGCTCAGCAGGCTGCCGCCGCTGCTCAGCAGCAGTCGGCCGCAATGGAACAGGTGTTTGAGTCCATCAAGAGACTAAATGAAATGGCAGAGGAATTGGACGAAGGTTTCCTGGAGTATAAAAAGGGTCTCACCCTCGGCGAACATCAAAAGCAACAGCTGGGTAAATCAAAGGATATATTGTCGGTAATGTCATCTTCCCCCGTTCTTCAACAGGACAATATGGGAGAAATAGAGAAGCTGTTTCGGGAAAATGTAAATCCGGATACCGGGCTTGAATTCCTAGTGCTTGTGGACGCCCGGGGCGTGATCATGACATCGTCCCAGGGATATATCAATGACAATGCTGCCTTCAGGCCATTTTTCATAGAGGCCATGAAGGGAAATACATACCAATCGGATCCCTATATCTCACGCATCACCAAGGATTTCTGCATAACCGTCTCCCTGCCCATCAGGGACAGCAACGGAAGTATAACGGCTGTACTGGCCGGAGATATAAGCCTTAGCTGACTGCTAAGGCTTATTATTATTTCAGGCCGTCGAAAAACCTTTGCAGATTATCCGGCAGCTTGTACTCGGTCTTTATGACAGGCTCTTTTTTCTGCCCGCTATAAACCGACTTTAGAATGGCATTAATAATCATGGCCTTTGGCGGTTCCGAATACTCAACCCCTTCATAGGTCCAGACTCTACAGTCAACAGAGTCTCCGCAAAGGTCACCACATTCCTTACAGGCGGATTCCTTAACATCCAGATCAATGTCAATGCCATTTATCCGGATTGTCGGAGAGCTCAGGAACCGATGTTTTTCAGCCAGCTCCTTTGAAGTAACATTAATCCTGTTAACCACTATTTCAAAACCTGCAGACTTTAATGTCTCTGACACTTGGTCTATGGCTTGGTCCAGACTATCCTCGGTGCCCTGGCACCTCTTACAGACACTTAGATCGAGATACAGAAAATCAATTATTATTTGATTTTTAGCCTGTTCCGGCGGGCAGCATCCGCCGCCACAGGAACAGCATCCTGGTTTACTGTCCATTTAATTTTACCTCACATCCTCAAGAATTTTTACTATCTCCTTTGGTTTTAACACCTTTCCGAAAGAAACCACCTTTTCATCAATGACTAACGCCGGGGTGGACATAACACCATAGGCCATGATGTCCTTAAAATCTGTAACCTTTATAATCTCGGCTTCAACGCCTGCTTCTTTTACCGCTGTCTCCGCATTTTCCGTCAATGCTACACAGTTTTTGCACCCTGCTCCCAAAATCTTAATTATCATGATTTATCTCTCCTTTTTATTAAATTTCTATTACATAAAAAGATGACCAAAGGCATTAAAGGCATAACCTATGATAATAATGCCCAGGGTAACTATACCGGCAAATATGCCTAATAGCTTTGTCTTAACAACCTTATTCAGCATGACCATGGACGGAAGTGAAAGTGCAGTCACGCCCATCATGAAGGCCAGGGCAGTACCAAGCCCTGCTCCCTTCAAGACCAAGGCTTCGGCTATGGGCAGTGTTCCAAATATATCAGCATACATTGGAATGCCTGCAAAAGCAGCCAATAAAACCGAATACCATTTATCCTGACCCAATACTATGGTTATTATTGATTCCGGAATGTAATTGTGGATTACCGCACCCATGCCCACCCCTATCAGAATGTATATCCACACCTTATTAATAATGTCCCATACCTGATTCCGGGCAAAACCCATTCTATCGCGGACAGTCAGCTCTTCCTGCTCCACCTCAAGCATTCTATTGCCATATACAAAGGGCTCGACAAACTCTTCAAGTTTTAATTTACTGATGATGGTACCGCCGATAACCGCAAGTATAAGCCCCACCACCACATATGCTATTGCGGTTTTCCAGTTGAATATGCTGGCAAGCAGAATAACCGATGCCAAATCCACCAGAGGAGAAGATATTAAAAATGAAAATGTAACGCCTATTGGCAGCCCTGCGCTGGTAAATCCAATAAACAGAGGAATGGAAGAGCAGGAGCAAAACGGCGTAACAGTTCCAAGCAACGCAGCTAATATATTGGCGGTAATTCCTGAGAACCTGCCCAGTATTTTTTTGGTTCTCTCGGGTGGGAAAAAACTCTGGATATAGGAAATGACAAATATCAATACAGAGAGTAATATAAATATCTTTGCAACATCGTAGATAAAAAAGTGAATGCTTCCTCCAATTTTACTACTTACATCCAACCCCAACACATTTTTCACCAAAAGAGTCACAAGGTTGTAAAGCCATTCCATTTTGAGCAATTGACTGTTCAGCCATCTAAATATAAGCAAGAGATTACCTCCTTGGTACTATTTCGTACATATACTTTACCCTTCAACCTTTGCACCAATACCGTCAAAAAGTCCCTTCATACTCTTCAGACCATCCTTGTTAATAGAATACTTCATCCACACCCCGTCCCGCCTGCTGTCCACCAGCCCGCTCTCGGTCAGGATCTTCATATGATACGAAAGGGTGGGCTGGGTTATATCAAATTCTTCCAAAATCCTACAGGCGCAAAGCTCGCCCTGGGAAAGCATATCGAATATTTTAATCCTTGTTTCATCCGAAAGAGCTTTCATAAACAAAGCATATTTACTGTAGCTGATTCCCAATTTACTCACCTCAAAAATAATTGCGTTTAATAGACATTGACACTTATCTATATCTATTATATTGCCGGACATAGACAAGTGTCAATGTATTTTGTGAATTATTTACTTCTTTTATTCTCGCACTTGGGACACCTGGCATTTTTTGTTCAGCTAAAATGCTGGCACTTTTATCTGTTCTCCCGTGTCTCTATGCCTGTGAATTAAACCAGCCCTGCCGGGGCATTAATAATTTATATAGGTGATTACATGGAAGAGAGGTATTAACATGAATTTTAATGACAAAGTTATACTGATTACCGGTGCCACAGGCGGTATAGGCGGAGCTACCGCCGCGCTGTTTGCCAGGCACGGTGCAAAGCTGGCCTTGGCAACCTCCCACCGGGGCAATCTGGAAAAGCTGGATGACCTGGTCAGGGGTTTGAAGCTGCCTGAAGAAACATATCTTAATATGGCGGCGGATGTCCGTAAGGAGGCAGAGGTAAAAGCATTTGTGGACAAAACAGCAACCAAATTTGGCCGGATAGACGTTTTCGTAAACAATGCCGGTACCGAAGGGAAATTCGCTCCCATACCTTCTATACAGGAGGAAGACCTGCAGTGGGTGCTGGATGTTAATATAAAGGGTGTATTATTTGGACTAAAGCATGTGATACCGGTTATGAAACGACAAAAATCCGGGACTGTCGTAAATGTGTCCTCGGTTGCCGGTTTTATTGGTTCACCTGGAATGGCACCCTATATTGCATCAAAACACGCCGTAAATGGAATCACAAAAACCGCCGCATTGGAATGTGCCGATATGGGAATACGTGTAAATGCCGTATGCCCGGGTCCTGTAAACAACCGGATGATGAGATCTATTGAAATGGGAGCCTCCCCCGAACATCCCCAGACCGTTAAGTCTGCATTTATCGAAGCCATCCCCTTAAAAAGATATGCAGAATCGCAGGAGGTAGCCCAGCTTATCCTTTTCCTGGCTTCGGACAATGCAAGCTACCTTACAGG
>JAENYX010000030.1:14401-17492 GCA_016841565.1 Clostridium thermobutyricum
GCACCTTTTAAATCCCGGGCCGTTTCAATATAACATTTGCCGTTGGTTTTAGACCTTATTGCAAATATTCCCATATCCGGTTTCATGCGCTTGTACTGCTCCTTCAGTTCTTTCCTTCTGTCCATTGCTCAATACCCCATATCCTTTAATATTCTCGACAGAGTACGCAGGCGTTCTCCAATAAGCTCATCATCGTCACTGAGGACCTGGCTGAACAGCTTAATATCCTCATCTATCTTTTCATTGTCTGTGCATACTGCCACATTCATGGCATCACCCTGTAAGCCCACTCTGTCTATTTCAGCATTTTCTGTATCATACAATTTTTGGTACCGGTAAGCCTCCCGGAAATAAAGTTTTGCCCTGCAGACCAGTATTGCCAAGTCCAGAACTCGATGAAGAGGCAGTTCTTCGGATTGTCTGGACCACTTCTCGCCGGTATACCTCCATACTTTTGCTGAAATATCCACCTTCCCCCGGTCGTTCCACTGGGCTAAACCCAGTGAAAGACCCTTTGCGTCTGAACTGTAAGCATATCTGCCGTCAACATTTTCATAGTTTTCCGATACAATAACCGGTTTGTGCTTTAAAGTAGTCGGTATTTTCATAATTTTGCCTCCCGATAGCATTAGTAGTTTAGTAATTTACTAAACTACTAATGCTATCATAATCATATATAGATATTTTGTCAATAGGTAATATGCGGTTGAGGTTATTCTTTCTTGAAAATCCCAATTACTTTCTGTTCGATCTCATCCCGTCTTTTTATCAACCAAAGGATAATTAACGAAATGATGGCCCATACCCACCATTCTATAATTATATCCGAAGAGCCTACTGCCGATGCTGCCAGTATTCCCCATGGCCTTGTCAGCAGCATTATAAATAGATACCTGTTCAGCCTTATTCTGCTCAGTCCTGCCAGAAAACAAATTGCGTCATCGGGTAAAAGCGGAAGGAAAAACAGTAGTGCCAGCAGTACCTCTCCATTAGCTGATGATATATGCTTTTCATACCTGCCAGAAATCCGGGGGCTTACAAATTTCTCGACAAATGGTCTTCCAAGCTTTCTGGCCGCAATAAATACTACGGCGGAACCGGCTATAATGGCCAGTGTGCTTATAATGAATGAAGCCCACATGCCAAATATTGCGCCGCCGGCTGCAGTACTTATATTACTGGGTATGGGGGCAATGATTACCGAAATGAATTGTATGATAAAAAAAGCAATATAGGCTCTGTCACCATATCCTCCAATATATTTTCTGAAAGCCTCGATTGAAACAATACTATCCAAAATGCCGCTTGATTTAGATACAATGAATATAGCCATAAGACCGCCCATTACCAGAACCGAATAGAAGTAAAGCCGCCTGCTGTCCTTATGCCTGTCCATATGCAGCACTCATTTTATTGGTTTTTGTTTTGTTTGTATTACCATAATTATTATAAGGCCTATACTCTTTCAAATTTCCCTCGTAAACTACTTTACTCTCAATATCCAGCAGATTCTGTGGTCTGACAAGGTTCCTCGGAACTTCTAAGTCCAAAATTCCACTTTCCTTTAAAACATAGTATACAAATTCTGAACAGGTAAACCTGTCTTGGCAGCAAACAGCCATGTTAAACAGTCCAAACACCAGTCCCAGATAATTATATTTAGGAATATCGTCCTTTAGGATGAATTGCCTGAGAAGACTTTGGACTTTTTGATATTGTTTATCAGGAACCTCGACTTCCAATACTATCCCGGGCAATGTTTTATGAAATCTATACACTCCCTTGTCAATTGTCTCATGCTTGAACCTGCCAACGAAGGGAAAAAAGGTATATTTCCTTCCGAAACTGTACATACAATCGAGATTTTCATCTAAAGAAATGGCTGCATGAGTATATTCATCCTTTTTAGCAAATTGTATAAGTCTGGATATTACGGTATCAGTCCTAACCAGGACTATGTATAGTTGTTTCTTTTCCACTTAGACATACCTCCGCTAACTCTTTTGATGTCTCCATTATGCATCATAAAAATTAAAAACTGATTAGAAAATGGTTAAATGTCCATTAGTTCGTCCCCTTTCCTTAAAACAGACGTAGAAATCCTCGTTATCCCTTCATGGCTTAAAGAAAAAACGCCCTTGTATCATCCTGGCACATAAAAAAACCGGCCGGTGTGACAAATATCACCTCAGCCGGTTCCTTTTTACCGTTATTTTTTCCTGCTCTTTTCTTTTATGAATTTCCTGGCGTTTTTCATGCCGCCAAAACCCGAGAACATTTCATTAATTTTTTCCTTTTCAATCAGCCTTGAATTCAATCCATCGTACTTAGTCTCCTTTTTAAGCTTGTTATAGCTCTCAAGCCTTTCGGCCAATAATATGCCATCCTGTATTGCTTTCTTCACTGCGCAGCCGGGCTCACTTTTATGAGTGCAATCGCCAAACCTGCATTTTGATGCAAGCCGGTCAATGTCGGCAAAGGATTTCGACAGGTCGGCGCTTATAATCCCAAGCTCCCGCATCCCGGGAGTATCAATGACAGCACCGCCCTCGGGCAGCACAATCAATTGGCGTCTTGTGGTGGTATGCCTTCCCTTATCGTCATTTCTTAACTCATTGGTATCCAGCACATTTTTGCCCACAAGCCGGTTAATCAAAGTCGATTTTCCAACTCCCGACGAACCTATAAACGCTACCGTCCGGCCGCTTGAAATGTAGCCCTTTACCGATAAATAACCATCATCGGATGTACTCGTGGTGACAAGCACATCTGCACCAATTGCCATGGATAATGTATCCTTAAGCCTTGACTCTATATCCTCACATAAATCTGATTTTGTAAGCACAACAACAGGAACTGCCCCGCTGTCCCATGCTATGGAAAGGTACCGTTCCAGTCTGCGTAGATTGAAATCATTGTTGAGTGACATACAGATAAAAACCGTGTCAATATTGGCCGCCACTATTTGTGTATCACTTGCGGCACCGGCTGTTTTTCGCATGAAAGCACTTTTTCTTGTCAGTACGTGGTGAATAATCCCATTACCATTCAAATTGTCTGTTCGGTCTACCATAACAAAATCACCAACAGC
>JAENYX010000030.1:17592-30913 GCA_016841565.1 Clostridium thermobutyricum
TAAGTCCCAGGCTTTTCATATCAATTTCCTTCATTTTTATTACCTCCTAAAAGTTTAGATTGTAACCTTTGGGAGGTTTTGCCCGCAAGTTATTTTGAGCACACCTCCCCGTCTGTTACAATCTCCGATATTTTTCTGTTATTCATAAAACAAATCCCCTCTCTATTATTCTTTATACCATTGTACCAGATTTTCATGCAAATGAATTTCCTGCAAATCCTTTTGACCCGAGCATCTTTTGTTCAAAAGAAAACCATCTGCTGTGCAGACGGTTTCAATTCATTCCATGTATTTCGGCTCTATTGCTCTTCCTGACAGTTGGAGCCCTTTACCTCTTCAATTTTTTGTCTCAATTCCTGTATGGCTGCCTGGGATGACAAAATTTCAGCGCATAATTCAGCCACCGGAGACTGGGGATTTTCCTTGTCCTGCTCGAATATTTTTTTTCCGATTTCTGTATATAGTCTGTTTATCTGTTTTTCTTGGTCCCCTATTTTGGAATTAAATTTTTTTACTTCTGCTAATTCCTTTGCCTTGCTGGCCGTTGCCTCTGCTGCAGAACCTATCTTCTTGCCCAGATTATTCAAAAATGCCATATAACGCCCTCCTTCAATTTATTTCTATTCACTTATTTGGACGTTTATGCTGAACTCTTTCCCTTCTATATTATAGGTCGCGCCAGCCATGGTTTTTTCATCTAAATATCCATAATAGATTATAATATCATCGAAAAGTGACTCTGACGCATCATTGGTAAATCCCTCGTCTTTTAAATTTTCGATATATTTCACAGCATCATTCTTTTCTACCTCTTCCAGAATAACCATACATGCCTGATCTGAATTTATTACTGATACTATATTACCTTTCTTAAACTCGGGTATAAGATCCGCCGCTCCGCCTTCGGGCCATTCACTGGTTCCAAAGCTAATCTCCTGGCCATCGTCACCCTTTATTGTCATCTCGCCGTTTTTGATGTCTATATCGGTACCGTCGCCTGCAACCTTTTCCAAAACCCCCTCTGTTATCTTTTCTGCTATCTTTTCATTTAGCTTTTGCTTTACTCCACAGGCCGACATAGATAACATAATTATTAAGCAGAGTAAAATCGCAATCATTCTTCTTAACACATGCATCATCCTTTTCTATTATATTCATTTTGCTGACCATCATTTAATTCACGCCAGCGAGCTCTCCATATGGACGGATTACTTTAACAGTTTGTATTTACCTATAACAGGAAGCTGTTTTGCTTTACCACCCAGTCCGTTGACCAGTCCCATAATACCCAATACCAGCACACCGATCGAAAATAACGGTAAGAGCAGCCATCCAATGATAGGAATAAAGCTCAGGATGGTGCTTCCTGCAATACCAACAATCAGTAGTACCAATCCTTGGTTGGCATGATACTTCCCGAATTTCGAATCAGGGCAGGCCAATAGAGGCAGGAAAAAGATAATATAGGCAAGTCCTGCCATAGTCTTGTTCTTCTCAATGTCTGCCGGATCAAAGGCCGGAGCTGCATTACTTTCCACTGTTTGGCTGTTAGTGTTTTGGTCTGTCATAATAAAACCTCCCTTTTTGATGATATATTGCAAAACCATCTGTAATTTATTCTACATACTGCTGCTGAAAAAGTAATCACCCCTGGGGTGATTATAGCAAAAAATATATAATATTCTCGGTTGGAAGATTCTATACGCTAATATATAATTATAGTAGTGGATGGCACCCCAAAAACTAACTATTCCTATTTTAATAAAAGTCTATGAATGGCAGGTGTACATATGAAAAGCAATAACACGAGCTTTATATGCTTAATATTGATGTCCTTCATGGTACTGACCGGTTGCTCAGATGATATCCAAGTGGACGCTAAAAATCCAATAACCCTTACTCTTTGGCATAACTATGGCGGTCAGTTAAAAGAGACCATGGATGATATGATTGATGAATTTAATGAAACAATCGGTGCGGAAAAAGGCATTATTATCAGTGTTACCTCCATATCCGGAAATGCAACCCTCCATGAAAAACTTGTCATGGCTGCCAATGGCGATCCCGGTGCACAACCTCTGCCCGATATCACCACTGCCTACCCCAGAACAGCTCTCGTATTAGCGGGAAAAGGCCTGCTTGCTGACCTCAATCAACAGTTTACCGCTCAAGAGCTTTATGCCTACATCCCGGAATTTCTGCAGGAAGGCCGGATAATGGGAGATGGCCTATATGTGTTCCCCGCTGCAAAATCTACCGAAGCATTATTCGTAAACACAACCATATTCAACAGATTTGCAGGTGAAACAGGCGCCGACATTGAGGACTTGAAGACCTTTGAAGGAATTATCCGAACCGCATCCCTTTACTACGATTGGACTGATGAACGAACGCCGGATATCCAAAATGACGGCAAAATGTTTTTTATGCCGGATTCACTGTTCAATTTTTCATTAATCGGATATAAGCAGTTGGGTGAAGAGTTCATTAATGATGGTACTGTTAATCTGGCGTGCCCGCAATTTAGAAATATATGGGAGTGTTACTATAAACCCGCTGTTTTAGGTCAGGTAGCTGTTTTTGACGGATATGCCACTGATCTTGCCAAGACCGCCGACATCGTATGTTCGACCGGTTCAACCGCCGGAGTATCCTTTTTCTCCCCTACCGTTACATATGCGAATAACACCTCTGAACCGGCAGAGCTGGCCATACTTCCCTATCCTGTGTTTGAAGGCGGCAAAAAAGTTGCTGTACAAAGGGGTGGAGGCATAAGTGTAATCAAATCTACTAAAGAAAGGGAGTATTTAGCCGGTATTTTCCTTAAATGGTTCACCAGCCCTGAAAACAATCTCCGCTTTGTATCGTCTACCGGATACCTTCCTGTTACGGAGGAAGCATTTGGTGAGTTGATGTCCAAGGAAATTGAGAGCATTTCTGATAATAATATTAAAAAACTGCTCAATACATCCAAGATAATGCAAAAAGAATATGAGTTTTACATACCCCCATTATTTGACGGTATTGACCAACTACAAGATCAATACCAGAACCAATTAAAACAGATCGCTGCCCAATCCAGAGAAGCTTATATAGACCTCTTGAAAACCGGCAATCCGGAGATGGCGTACAAAACTGTGTCAAAGGATGCTTATGAGAATTTTATCAATGGATTTCCGAGAAAATAGAACTTATATACAACGCATTAATAGTATTACATTCCTTTATCTGTCATTTAAGCGGGCCAAGCCCGAAGAATCTGATTTGGAGGTAGATCCTTAGCTATGCTCAGGATGACTCGCTAGGAGATGTAAAGTTTTAAATGCGTTATATATAGATGAGAGGCTGCTATAATTGAAAATTATATTATCCAACCCAAAAAAAATAAGGCTTTTAAAAGAGGGGTTCCTAAAATCAGGTACAACAGGTATATCTATGGGCCTCAGACTCTTTCTGTTTTTAGTTGTGCTGGTTTTGACCATTATCCTTGGAGTTATAGTCATTTTATTGATTACGGGAACTTTTACCGCAGGTTTGTCGGAAAATGAGAGACTAGTTGAAAACGAACTCCAACGCGCTTCGCAGGAAATCTCGCGGGAATACGGACAGTTCTCCATACAGGCAATAGAGCTTTCACAGGGATTGTCAGAAAGTATTCAGGAAAAAACCGGTAAACTGGGCATTTCAGTATCTGATTTACAGGAGCATCCGGAAATGCTGGAGCAAGTAATATCAGGTGAATTTGATCGGGCTCTGTTTTCCCTTCAAATAGCCAAAAGCAGCGGTGTTTTCTTTATTTTAGATGCCACTGTCAATCCATCCCTGGACAATGCCGAAAACTCCAGGGCCGGGTTATATATTAAAAATATGGAGCCCAATATTATTAGTTCATCTTCCCCGAACATTACAATTTTGCGTGGCTTCCCAAACATTAGCCGTAAGAACTCACTGGCTCTCCATACCCAATGGAATATGGAGTTTGATATAAGCCATGCACCATATTACCATCGTCCCATTGCTGCCGCCAATTTAAACGCTGAACTGCCACTGTCACGGCTGTACTATTGGAGCACCGCCTTAACACTGCCGGGTACCAGCGAGGAAGTAATGCTTTGCTCTGTTCCTTTAATTGATTCCAATGGCAATGTGTTTGGCGTCTGTGGCTTTGAAATAAGTGCTATGCTCTTCAAGCTATCCCACATGCCAAACAGAGGCGCCTATAACCGGCTATTCTGTGTGCTCTCACCAATAACTGAAGAAACAATAAATTTCCATCACTCAATGTTTGCAGGTGGTTATTCGGCTAAAATCATATCAAAAGGCAGTGATACTCTTAAGATAGCGGATAGCAGCCGTTCTTTTTACTCTTACACACAGGATAAGGATAATTCGTTCCTGGGAATACATACACCGGTTAACTTATATCCCGAGGGGTCTGCCTTTTCTGATGAACAGTGGGCAGTAGCAATTATGATTCCCGAGAAGGATTTTGTGATTTCCATGGCCCGGCTGAATCTATTATTAATCTTTTCGCTTATGCTTCTGGTTATCATAGGAATCACCGCTGCCTTTATTTTAAGCAGAAGATTTTTAAAACCGATTGCCAAAGGCTTTGATATCATAAAGTCTTCAAATTTAAATATGGCACCCAAAACCAGAGTACCCGAAATCGACGATTTAATCTATTTCCTTAAATCGCGTAATGAAGAATTATACCAAAAAGCCATGCAGGGAAACCTTTCATTCTCTATCCTTGATGAGTTCCTGGAAAACATCCAA
The DNA here is from genome assembly GCA_016841565.1 of Clostridium thermobutyricum. GTDB lineage: Bacteria > Bacillota > Clostridia > Ch29 > Ch29 > JAENYX01. The sequence continues at coordinate 22,372 of JAENYX010000030.1, forward strand.
ACTCTGTCTCCGTCAGAACGCACAGTCTTCGATTTGTATGCCAAAGGTCATACTTTAAAAGAGATAGCCGAAATACTATACCTTAGTATAAACACAATAAAAACGCATAATAAACATATCTATATGAAGCTCAATGTTGCCTCCCGGGAGGAATTGCTCCTATATGTAAATATGCTAAAAGAAATAGGTAAAGAGATTAAGTAAAAGGGAGCTTAAACTTCGCTCCCTGCCTACTCACTAATAGTCGTAGTCATTTTCTTAATTTCTACAATAACTAACTGCTCATTCTGGTCTTTAAAATAGCTGAATCTTATTTCATCGTCTTTCTTAAGCTCCAGTTGGTCAAACTCTCCTTTTATTTCTTCAGACAGCATAAATACCTTGGCAGCAACGGCATCGGGCACTCCGCTAATCTTAATCTCTATGAAGTTGCTGTCGGCCTGGCCTTGGTATCTTCCTGTATCGGTCTTAATTTCATCTGATTCAGGATCTTCTCCCTGAGAACCTTCCAATGAACCGTCATCCGGTGCCGTACTTCCTTCCTGGCTTTCCTCCTGCTCAACCTTTCCCTGTTCATCCTTTGGTTGCGGATGGCCTGAGCATCCCGAAAATATAATAGCCAGCGACACCAGAATAACTAGCAATAAAATCATTTTTTTCATAAAATCTCCTCCAAGCATTGTATTATTTCTGTACCTTCATATCCTATCATTTACCGGCAATTACATTGACATAAGCTTTACCTCTTGTGTTCACTATTTGCAAAAATTTTGCCTTGATAATTAGCTAATTCATTATATCACAAAATTGGAAATGATAAAGTTTAAGATCCGTTTTTTGTCAGCTAAAAAGGAGAGCATGAGCTCTCCATTATTATGACTATCTGTTAAGATAATTTCCATCGAAGACTATTTAATGCCATTCTTTGTTCTTACGTAGGTTATCATATCTTCATTAATCTCGTTTAATGCAACAGTCACTGCCTTTTGAGAATTGCACTTTGTAAGCTTATTTGCGCCTCGTGCCAACTGCCTTGCCCTCTTACCAGCAAGAATACATAGTGTATATTTGCAGTCTGCTTTCTCCAACAATAGGCCTATTGAAGGATTGATCATAATTTATCCCCCCTTATCATTTGCGCAACTTTACTACAGTCCTTAAGCATTTAAATGCAACCATATCATGCGTTTCTAACTCAGCTGTTCAAACATACATCTCCTATAATCCATTGTTTTGCATACTAACAGCTTTATTAAAATTTTTATCAGCATGAGTACTTATTCCATCTACATACAACGCACTAATAGTATTACATTCCTTTATCCGTCATTTAAGAGGGCGAAGCCCGAAAAATTTGATTTGCAGATAGATCCTTCGCTATCTCAGGATGACTCGCCATGAGATGTAAAGTTTTAATGCGTTATATATAATACAATAATTATAATTAAAAAGTGGATATACAAGGTATTCCACTTTTCGTCATAATTAAGCATTAATCGAATTATTATTAAGCTGTTATCAAAATCACTATTCAAAACGAGAAGAACAATTGCTTTTTGGCTGTCATCTTATTATATCACTTATTGCATGAGTTGTATGTACTGTATAAAATTATTGCAAGTTCCTATTTATTAACCACTCAATTTCAGTGAGATCAGATACCAGTCCAAACACAATCATTCCTAAGGGCGTCATTGCGTACGATTGGCGATTTATTGAATGCCCATTAATATTATCCTTAAGGAATTATTTTCTTGACCCTACCCACTAAGCCTCCTACCAATCTGACTTTTATACCATGGGGATGGGTAGCGGAATTGGTAAGAATGGTTTCAACTACTCCCTCGGTCACTTTACCGGTACGCTGATCCTGTTTTTGGACAATCAAAACCCGGCTACCTGGTTTTAGGTCCTTACGACTGTTTCCACTCATACTATGTCTCCTTTTTCATATTGGGACAGATACACATCTTTAATCCCCTTGCCTCCCAAGACAGGAAAAACGTCCCCCCGTCCTACAGCCATTTAGGCTTGTCTTTAATATATGGCCGGATACCGTGTTTTCTCTCATGGTTCTCCATTACTTCTTTTCTTATACTTTTACTTGTTTTAATTCTCTCCATATATTCCTCCGGAATACTATCACTAAAAGGACAGCTGGCCAGGCAAATCCCGCAGTCGGTTCCCAGGGCTCTCCACCTCTGATAGCATTGATCGGGGTTTATTTGCCATCGCATTACACCGCCTATTTCAAGCTGGGGTCCTGATGGAATAGCCTTTCCGGGGCAGGTCCTTACACATTTTTCGCATTCTCTGCAGAATTGGGGTATCCCAATCTCCATCCTATCGTCCACAACCAAGGGCAAATCTGTGGTGACGACCCCCAACCTTACCCTGGGTCCATATTTCTTAGTAATCAGCAACCCGTTCCTTCCAATCTCCCCCAGGCCGGCATCCTGAGCTACCAGTGGTGCGATAACCAGATAATTGCCATCCATATGATTTCTGGCTTCAAACCCAAGCTCTCTTATATAATAGGACAAAACCATTCCAATAACTGCCGCCTCCACATACCCCTTGGTTACCGCTATCGCTTCGGGCAGTTGTGGGGCCCTGAAAATCATTTCTTTATCCATCTCTACGGCAAATGCAATGCCATATTTGTGATACTTATAAATTTTTTGGCCATAGCTTGCTTCCGGTCTGCCTCTATGAGAATAATAGTGATACTCCTTCATGGAGGTAATTCCCACCAGTTTGGCATTAAAAAATTCTGCAATTCCTTTAATCCGCCCGGTTATCATATTGCTATCAACAGATTGGCTCTTGCCGGGCTGCTTTTTACCCTCAGAAAACTTTTTAATGTCCGCTAAAAAGCCAAAACAGGCATCGACAATGGGGGAATTAACGGGGTCATATGTGGCCGTCCCTTGGCCGCCCATTTGGGGCATAGCTCTAAACATATTATCCATTTCTTCCTTATGGGAATTCCGATTGTAGTAGTCGTCATATTCCGGCGTCCCCTTTTTGTAATTCATCCTGGCAAATATAATATCCCTTTCATCAACCCTACTAATATTGTTATCCTTCATATATAACGCCTTCCTTCTCATAATCTGTCTATTCCTGCTGTATCAACGGTGTAAACTCCGGGCATAGCTTTTATTCCTCTGGTCCTCCTGCCCGCCTTTCTTAGTTTTGATCGGCATACCTCCACCAAAGCAAAGTACCCATTAACCCTAATATGCTTGTTAAAAGCACTATAATAATACTGACGCCCCCAAGCATTGCATTGTCACTTCCCGCGGCTCCGCTGGCAATAGCAGGAACAGCCCAGGGGAACAAATGACCATAGCCGGCAGCTGCGACCATTTGTGACAGTACAAGGGTAAATATCATAAACCCCAGCGGTGACAGATACCCCCGCCCGATACTCGCAAAAAGGGCTACCGGAGTGGACAGCAGGATTGTCAGTAGAGAACAAATAACAAAAACAATTAGCCCTCGAAGTACAATTCCAGGTGACCAGCCCGGTATATCGACAACATTTCCGACAATTAGCCCAACAGCAAACACTATCATTGATAGTATAGTACACCATAAAAGGACTAATATAAATTTTGACAGCACGATGGTATTTCGTGATATGGGTAACGCAAGCAAATCTTTAATTGTTCTGTCGGTATATTCTCTTCCAAAAACCCAACTTGTCACAAATCCAAAAACCATTAATCCGCCAATGGAGATTGCCTGTGCGAGAAGACTAAGATAAGATGTCCAGTCGGCGGTTCCCACAATTTGTGCCTTTACCGAAATGATACCCATCCTCTGAGCCAATTCCGGGTCTTTAAGAATAAACATGAAAAATCCTCCTATAAACGGTACCATTAAGAGTGCCAGCATAGTTATAAGAGGCACTTTGGAATGAAAAAATTTTTTACTTTCCACTAAAGAAGACATTACTATTTTTCTCATTTTTGATTCCCTCCGGCTTCTTCAATAGTTCTTATAAAATAAGACTCCAAATCTTCTTTTTCAACCTTCAGCAAATTTGGAGGATGCCCGGCATTTACAAGTAATGTAACCACCTTTTCCGGGTTCCTTACAGCATCCCGGTTTTGGATTTTCAAGGCGGATAGCTTTTCGGGAATGCGTTCATCCGGATTTTCTACCATGTATCCGGCTTTGGAAAGGATTGATATCATAGCGGATCTGTCTTTCCCGTCAAGAACCAATGATTTCTTTAGCTCATTTTTAAGCTGCCGGTCATCCATCTCTTTAACCAGTCTGCCTTGGTGTATTATAGCTATATTTGTAGCTATTCTGGATATTTCATCCAGTTTGTGACTCGAGACCAGTATTGTTACACCGGAGTTCTCTGCCAAATCCTGCAGCAGCTCGCGCACCTCGACAATACCCTCGGGGTCCAGCCCGTTTGTGGGTTCATCCAGAATCAAAATCCCTGGCCGGTGAATAATTGCCTTTGCTATTCCAAGCCGCTGTGCATTGCCTAAAGAAATATGCATGGCTTTCCTGGATGCATATTCTTCCAATTTAAGTTTATTCATAATCCAATCAACACATTTTTTATTCCCAACATCTCTTAGCCTGCATACTATCTCCAAATTCTCCCTTACTGTCAGTTCGGGATATGAATGGGGCGTTTCTACGATATATCCCACGTCATTCCATATATCTGTGCTATCTCCACTCACCCTTTTGCCCTGCAGAAAACAGCGCCCGGAGGTGGGTGATATCATTCCGAGCAGCATCCGTATTGTAGTCGTTTTCCCCGCACCATTCGGTCCCAAAAAGCCGAAAATCTCTCCCTTTTTTACCGTCAGATTGAGATTGCCGACGGCACAGGTTTTGCCATAGAGCTTGGTTAAGCCGACGGTATTAATGACTTCACTCATTATCTGAAACCCCTTCCATTATCTGCTGCGCCAGACCTCTTATCAAAAGTTTCAGCGCCCTGTCAAAATCTTTTTTCCCTATTTCTTCGACATGAAGCATACACATAAAAACAGCCCTTAACGAGGCTGTAATAACCCCTATGTCAATACCATCCTTTATGTTTAAGGTGCTGAACATTTTCCGCGCAATTATGTCATCAAAGGAATGGTGCTCAAGAATAAGCCCATCGGGCAGTTTCCTCATGAGATAATCAAATTCTTGATTCCTGATTATGTTCATTAAAAAAGATTGTTTTACATTTTGATAAAGCTCATAGATGATTTCGGCGAACCCTTCAATGGTCACATTGCCTGTGGTACTGAATTTATTTGTGGCTCCCTCAATGATAGAATTTTGATAATCCTCAATTACTGCGAAAAACAGAGCTTCCTTTGAAGGATAGAAGTTGTAAAATGCACCCTTTGATATACATGTCATCTCAACCAGCTGATCTACGGTTGTTTTTCTTGCACCATATTTGCCCAGACACTCTTTCGCCACATCTTTAAGTTTTGCCATTATAAACTCTTTTTCTTTTTCACTGAATGCTACCGCCATAGCTCTCCTCCTCTTTACTATATGACTATATTTGTTTTTATAGTCATATAGTAAAGCAGCAAAGCCGTTTTGTCAATAGATATGAACAATGCAAATTTTTATGATATCGCGGGCACAGAATCAGCACCTCTGAAACAGAGGGATGCGGCAGGTATATCCTATTGAAAAGAGAAAATTCCCCCGACACTCGGCACGAGGAAACATGAACCACTCTTCTGTTTTTATATTTAACCTTTTTACCAATATTTTTTATATACTACTTATTATACTCCTTAACAAAAATCTGCCCATGGTATTCCAGATTCCTCTTGTAATCCAGCTCTACAAAATCCGTTGGCTTTACTTCTTCCGGCTTCTTCTCGAAATAATCCAGCCCGGCTGCTTTGAGCATACAATAAACAAATTGAGAGCAAAACATTATGTTTTTCCGGTGAGAATAAGGTACAAAAAGTCCCAGTATGTTATACGAGCTGCCCTTTTGGTTGATATTTTTAATTTCATCAAGGACTCTTTGTTTTTTATCTCTGTCTGCCTTAATCTTATAAATGATTATATTGGCATCATTCTTCTTATTGAAGAATTCAATCATCTCCTGGTTCAACCCCGGTGCATAGATGTTTTCTCCCCCGTTATAGCTGACAATGGTCTTAAGCTCTTCATCAAATGCAATTGAAGCGTGAGCATATTCCTTTCTGGTCACCTTTCGGATAAGCTCCCCGGCAGGGCTCCCCGTACTGGATAATATAATATAAAGATATCCATTGCTCAATGAATTTTCGGCAATCTCGAAATATCTTTCATTCAAAGAGTTTTTATTGATGTAATCTATAACATTATGACGGGACATATCGTTTGCCAGCCAAATCATATCCCTGACTGCGTTACGCTCTGTCAATATTTTTTTTATTGGCCTTTTTACCTCATTTAGCAGCCCGTTGGAAATCATCTCTACGGCTTTTTTCACATCATAAAAGCTGAAGCTCTGTTTGTCCGAATAACCTTCTTCCTGATTGTTCCTGGTTATTATTTTGAGCCTTCCCGGAGCAACTGAAACCCTGAGTGGGAATTCAAATCCTTTCTCGCCGTCCATGTCGGTTCCCACCGCTTCATTGCAATCTATCGTCATCTCTGCCGTTTGAAAGTAGTCAACATAGAGACTCTCTGCATGTTCTCCGTTTGCAACTTTTATTATAAGAGGAAGCAGCTCTATTATTGGGCATTTTTTAAAAATACAGACATCAAGCAATCCGTCGCTCAATGATGCAAGGGGTGCTATCCTCTTAAACCCGCCTGCCGATCTGCCGTTCATAATTAGTATAAAATAAGCTTCGCAGTCAATATTAACTTCTTTGCTCCGGATATTCACCTTTACAGGCTTCAAATGGGATAGTTCTTCGGCACCCTTTAGGTAATATGCAAAAACACCGAAACTTTGTTTAACATTTTTGTCCGTCTTCTGGCTAACATCGATAAGAGAACCAAGGCTTGCCACATTCAGAAAATGGTGGCCGTTGGCAACGCCGATGTCACAAAAAGTATAATTATCCCTAAGAAGGATTTCTGTCATATCTTTAATAGAATCGGGGAAATTAAAGTAACGGGCAAAGTCATTTGCTGTACCCACCGGATATATTCCAATGGGTATTTTACAATCCAATCCAAGAAGCACATTGATGACCTGATGAATGGTTCCGTCGCCACCGGCAATCCATACCCTGTTAAAGCTGTTTATATCGGCAGTTGAAAGCATCTCCTCCAAGGCTTCCTTTGAGCCGGCCCTATACGGCACCAAATAATATCCTTTCTTTTGAACCGCCTCTATAATGCCATCCAGATTGTTTTTAAAAGTTCCACTACCTGAAGCCGGGTTATAAATAAGTAGAATTCTCATCTCTTACTCCTTTAATGTTTTATGAAGTATATTCTTCCAAGTTAAATCCGGTGAAGCTGCATTAGCATTACCAGTAAATTATACCATAAAATATCCAAGCCGCTCCATCCTTTAGCAGAACACAAAGCGGTTCTTTGTTTGTAAAACACAGATAAAATGCGGGGACGGTTATTGTGTTCCATTCTGTAGGAACAAGAGAACCATCCCCTTGCTTTTATTGGTATTATTTATTAAAACCGCGGCCAAGCGTCTTGACGGAACAGACCCGGAAACTACCATCCGATAATACCCTCAGTTTATATGTTTATATCTTTCTTTGTTCCCGGAACAACCTTATCAATAAACAAGATACCGTTAAGATGGTCGATTTCATGGCAAAAAGCGCGTGCAAGCAAACCTGTTCCCTCAAGCTTTATATTTTTACCCTTCCCGTTTAATGCTTTTACCTTTATCCAACTTGGACGAACAACTTCTCCCGTAATTCCCGGAATACTTAAGCAACCCTCAATATCCTGCTGTTTACCTTCCTGTTCTACAATTTCAGGATTTACCAGCTTAACAAGCCCTTCTCCTATATCTATGACAATTACTCTTTTCAGGATCCCGACCTGTGGCGCGGCCAACCCGACACCTTTAGCATGATACATAGTTTCTGCCATATCATCCAATAGCCTGACTACTTTTTCATCCATCTTATCTACATATTTAGATTTTTTCCTTAATATATCATCTGTTTTATAATTCGTAATACGTCTTAAAGCCATATCTCATTCTCCCGCACCGGATTATACCAAGCCTAATTTATTCATTATAAGATAAGCTGCTACAACCACCTTCTGTGTGCAAACCCCTTTCTGCATCCACTTTCAGAAACTCCGGATGTATGAAGACTTCTCATCCGGAAACCAACATGCGAATGCGCGTATAAGGCAGGCATATACCCCCATCATTTCATCAAACAACCATGTTGCTTCTTAATATTATCACTTATACACTTTCAAGTTTCTCCATTTCATCCGTAATCCTGGTCCAAATGCTTGTAATCTTGTTTGTTACAGCATCATTACCAGCCTCAATCGGAGTTTTATATTCCTGTAAAGCTTTTACTATGGATGGGTCAAAAGGTATCTTTCCAAT
>JAENYX010000030.1:31013-36142 GCA_016841565.1 Clostridium thermobutyricum
CCTTCTTATAATTATTTATGTTTTTTCTTACTTCTGTGACAAGCTTGCCCGACCCTTCTGCTCCAATATCAAGCATAGCATGAGAAAAGGTTCCCCTTGGAGTACCGGATACAAACGTCTCTCCAGTCTTGACTTCTTCCAGCCGAATTGCCTCCTTCGGACATACCAATGTACATGCACCGCAGCCTTCACATTTCATCGGCATTATTTCAATCTCATCACTGATGACATCAAACCTGCAGGTTTCTTTACATAAACCGCATTTTATACATAACGATGAATCTATTACAGCTTCCTTTGCTCCAAAATAGTCATCCTTTCTGAGCGTTTCACCTTTTACAAGAATATGCAGATTTGGTGCATCCACATCACAATCGGCAAGCATTTTATCCTGGACCAGAATGCTTAGAGATGAGACAAGGGTGCTCTTTCCGGTTCCTCCCTTTCCGCTTATAAACACAATCTGTTTCATTTTCCGGCACCCCTTTCTATCCTATGATGAAGTTCTTCAAATTTTTCCTTCCATGAATTGTTGTTTTGTACAGGAAGAATACCTCTGGAATAGCTTTGAGCAATGTCCTGTGAAAATGGTATCTCCATAAGCAGCTCAATCCCTTCTTTTTCACAAAATTCATGAATAACCCTGTTATTATCGGAAGCCTTGTTCAATACAACTCCAAAAGGCAGCCCCATCTTTCTGACAAGCTCAACAGCTATTCTGAGGTCATGAAGTCCGAAAGGCGTAGGCTCGGTTACCAGCACGCAGTAATCACATCCCTCAATAGACTGTACTACTGTGCAGGAAGCGCCAGGTGAGCAGTCTATTATAACAGTCGTATCCTTTTTTATACGCTTTTTCAATTCCACCAGAATGGGTATACTTATCGGTTCTCCTACATTAAGCTTTCCTTGCAGGAATGTGTCATCCACGTTTGCTTCAATAACTCCTATAACTCTCTCCACCTCTTTTATTGCATCATTTGGACAAGCTATAATACATGCTCCGCAATGGTGGCAGATTTCAGGAAATACAAGAACTTTATCCTTTACTACCGCAATGGCATTAAACTGGCATGCATTTGCGCAACGGCCACATGTATTGCATTTTGACATATCTGCTTCCGGCACCAATACTTTTACCGATTGGCTCTTCGTAAGCTCAGGTGTTAAGAAAATTGCCCCATTTGGCTCTTCCACATCACAGTCTATATATTGACAGGATGGTAATACCGCAGCAAGACTTGCAGATACAGTCGTTTTACCGGTTCCTCCCTTTCCACTCAAAACAGCTATCTTCATCTTCAGCCTCCTCATATGTTAGTGCTTTTAATCCTTTTATAGTATCATTCATAAACCATCATGATATTGATTCCCCTGCCAAGCTTGTTTCTTTTACAAACAAGACCATGCCGACCGTCCCGACCAATTTCTATATCAAGGCTGACTGGCCGAATTCCTTAGGATCTCTACCGTATCAAGCTTTTCCCATGGCAAATCAAGACCGTCTCTGCCAAAATGCCCATAACAAGCAACCTGTTTGTATAAAGGCCTTCTCAGATCAAATCTCTTTATTATGGACGCAGGCCTAAAATCAAATACGTCCATAACTATGCTTCTGATTTTTTCATCAGAAACCACTCCTGAGCCAAGCGAAGGATCTTATGTTCACCTTCAAGCCGGATTCTTCGGGCTCCGCCCTCTTAAATAACAGGTATAGGGATGTAATATTATCAATGCGTTATATTTAATTCGAAAGTTCTGTCGGGAAAAGAGCCGGAATAACCTCCCAAAGCACACGTCAAATGCCAGTTATTATCGTATAATAGTGGACAACAGGGAAATGTATTTTATATATGAAGGTGACAATATGAAGGATTAAGAAAGCCCTTGGCAGAAGAAGCAGGGGTTTCACCTGCTCCTTATCCCCTTACCATCTGAATGCCACACTTAGGACATTTGAGCGAATAACAGGGGTTCCCCGGCTGGTGAGGTATTCTGGTTTTACAACTGGGGCATACGCAATAGCCTCCTGTACCCGCTCCTGAACTGCTTCCTCTCATGCCTCCACTTCCTCTGCCAGAACCCATCCCCCTTCCCGTACCCGCACCTTGCCCTGAAGGACCTGTTCCATCTCCAAACGGCATAAAATCAACCTCCTTTACGCCAATCACTCATGCGCGTGATCACATTCGGTTTTTTCAACCCCATATCCCTTCCCGTCACCTGGCGCACACAGGCTTTTCCCACCTTGAAGAGTGCCTTTCTCCAATTTAGATACTACTTCGTCAATACTGCCGTCCACGCCCATAATAGCCTCAATTCCCATTTCCACAAAAAAGCCCTGAGCTCTTGCTCCCATTCCGCCGCAAACAATCTGCTTCACGCCCATTTGGTGCAAGAATCGAGGAATATAACCCGGTTCATGCCCGGGGTTACCAACCTCATCTCTTTTTACCGCTTTCCCATTTTCAATGTCGACCAGAGTAAATGATGGACATCTTCCAAAGTGAGGAGATACATATCCACCGTCTGTAGAAATCGCAATACGCATAGCAAAACCTCCGCTTAATAATTTATCTTTGCCTCCCCTACAAACCCATTCCATAATGGGAAGGGACAGTTGTGTCTATCTTTTTAAGAATCCCTTTTTTGAACTTTTCAATGTTCTCCTCTACAGATGCAGCTACTCCGCGGTATATTTCAATATTTGCCGCTTTTAAAACATTCATTGCGTTTGGCCCCATATTGCCGGTTATTACTACTTTGATACTCTTGTCAACCATCATCTGTCCCGACGCAATTCCTGCTCCGCCTCCGGATGCTGCTGCAGCGTTTTCAACCACTTCACATTCCATAGTATCTGTATCTGCAAGAACAAAATATGCTGCTCTTCCGAACCGTGGGTCCATTGTGCTTTTAATAGAATTTCCACTTGACGAAATACAAATCTTCATTGTAGTTATCCACTCCTTTTAACAAATATTTAGTGAAGTTTATTGGCTTTTGCCCATAATAAATTCTAATACTATTTTGGACATATGTCAATTATTTATGTTCTTAATATGATTTTATTTTAAGAATTAAATGGGATTTGATGAAAAATAGATGTGAGTACGCTTTGCCTGTTTTCCCGGTAAACTGTCCATTTGTGCATATAAGTTCTGGTTGGTGACTTGCCTTTAGCGTGCCTCTTGGGAAGGCAACAAGAGAGCCGCAGACTCCTGTTCAATCCCGTTATTCCTTCAAGAAAATAGTATGCTTATGCATGTATATATAAAATCGATATGTACAAATTGGTTTTTGTATGGGACAAGTTTTCTTCCTTCCTTTTCCTAAATTGTTTTTATGTATACTTTTCTGTTTCTCGGACCGTCAAATTCGCAAAAATAAACCCCCTGCCAGGTTCCCAGCCGCAGTTTTCCATTTTCGATGATAATACTGCATGAAGAGCCCATCAATGAAGCCTTTATGTGAGCATGGGAATTGCCCTCAATATGAAGATACCCGTTATGTTCGGGGTATGCTTCGCTTAGTGCCGACATAATATCACTCACAACGTCGGGGTCGGCATTCTCATTTATTGTCACTCCGGCGGTGGTATGGGGAACGAAGACCACCACTATTCCGTCCTTTATTCCGCTTTCACTTACAGCCTTATTAACGAGACCTGTTATATCCACAAACTGCTGGGTTTTAGTTGTTTTCACCGAACATTCCATGCTCTCACCTCCGTTGTAGCATGTGACGGTTCCCTGATACTGGTGACAGGGAACCGTCACATGCCAAATAGGGCATTACCCTTACTATTTCATAGCCTTGACCACTTTTTCGGGTATCATTCCTATCTGCCTGGTAGGTATTGAGCAAACAGCAAACCTCAGGCCCATCTTCAGTGGTACTGCGAAAATGTTTTCTTTCTTCAGACTTTCCCATGTTTCCATAGCATTTTCCACCGGTACGCTTATAAAGAAGCCGGCTTTGTAGGGACATATTTTCAAGCCTGACCTTCGGGCCTCTTCCATGAATATAGAAGCCCTGTTGCCGAGCATTTTTCTTAGTTCTTCCCTTTCAGCCTCCACTTTAGCCCTAATGTCCCCATTACCATAAATATCGCCCAGCACCCTCATGGCACTCCTGGTACCATTGGACCATACTCCTCTGTTTGAAAACTGGTTGGTCTCGAAAAACTCCCGGGCTATTTCACTGGAAGAGCTTATACCTATCATTGCACCGCTTCTAAGACCGTAAGATGTATAGCCCTTAGACATGCTGAACGCCACAACCACCAGCATATTACGGGAAAGGTTTCCGAAGTATTTCATGAACCTTCTGCTCTCGGCAAAAGTACCTGCATAGTCGATATATGCCACATCAACAAACAGTATAATTCTTTTCTCGCCGGAAGCCGAAGCCTTTTTGAGTACTTCTGTCACACTACTCCACTCTTGGTCTGAAAGGCTGAATCCTGTGGGATTGTGAGCCGGTGAATTTAACAAAATCACTATACTGTCCTGTTTTTTTAGTAGCCCGTTCACCTTTTCTTCAAAGTCCTGGAGATTGAAACCGTCTTTTTCGTCAAAGAATTTATAGATTGCGATATCTCTGAGATTCTCGTTGGCTATGGTCTTATAAGGACCCCAGAACCAGTCGGAAGTTAAAACTTTATCCCCCATCTCGGAATAATTCCATATAGTATGACGGATGGACCCTGAACCTCCGGGAGTGGCTACAGCCCTGATGAATGCCTCGGGCTTGTCTTCTCCCAATGCCAGATTAATGGCTGCATCCAAGAACTCAGGCAGCCCTGCTATAGGTGCATAGGCAGAAATCTCTTCGGCGGGCAGATCCCTGATGAGCCGATCAACCGTCGGCAGTATGGCTAATTTCTTATCATCGGTAAACAGAGCCCCTATTGTTGCATTAACCACATTTTCCTCGCCAAATTTCATTGCAGCCAGGTTTGCCTCCTTGCTGGTGGCAAAAATCAGGTCATCTCCCGATTTTCCTTTTGCATGGGATGCAGTCATAGAAAACTGTTGTGACATATGTACTCCTCCCTCTGTTATATCTCTAGGTTTTTTATAATTATACTACAAACGCACCCTATATTGAAACCAGCAGTGTGACTT
>JAENYX010000031.1 GCA_016841565.1 Clostridium thermobutyricum
GTTACTATTTGATTATTATCCGAAGCCTTAGTAACTTCAACAATAATCCTTACAGACATATTAACCGATACTTCAAAAAAGTTATTTGTACCCTTGATTTTTCTAAATCTAAGAGAGGGATGGGAAGGATCCTTCATAAATAATTCAATGGCTTTGAGAGCTTGTTTGCGGGTTTTATTATCCAGGGATTTGAATTGCTTATCGAATTTCCGGGTGGACCTGAACCGTCTAGTCATCTTCCAGGCCCTCTAGGAATTCTTCTATATTTGAAACCTCACGAATCCTGCCTGTTTTAACATCTTCCCCGGCTTCCAGAATATCCTCCTGGGTCTTCTTGTTCCAAAAGTATGCCTGACTGGAAGGAACCAGTTTATAAGGCTCCATTATGATTTTGTTTTTACTTATACGCACATCCAGCATATCTCCTTCGGATATTTTGAGCTTTTTTCTGACCTCCTTTGGCAGAGTAATCAGATTTCTCCTTTGTACGGAAACCTTGTATGATTTAGGTGTAGACACTGTCTGACGCACCTCCTTCTGCTTTTCTGTAATTACAGTATATACGTAAATACGTAATTTAACAATAAAGATTTACAAACTGTTCTGCAGAACCTGTATAAGAAGATACAGCAAAACTTTTCCTGTCGGAAGGAAAATACCAATATTTGTTGAATGGTAAACTTATATATGTTGGCCTGGTTGTGTATTGGTTCATATTAGTAGAAAAATTCGTAGTAGTAAACTTAGTTGTGCTAAAAGATAAATTGGAATTTGTAGAAGACATATTGTACACATTTGTCAAGAAAGGAGTATATTATGATTGGTTTTCTTAACCTTGGCAGCCTAGTGCTTGGCCTAATTGCTTGGATACTTCCTGTTGTTAGTCTAATGCAGCGTGGAAAGCATGACCATAGGAATTGGGCGTCTCTTTCCATTGTGAGCATAAGTGCTTGTGCTATTTCGTTATGTCTCCAGATTTTCTATAGCTATCATCTGGTAAAGATAGCGGATTGGTCTGCTCTTATGGACATAACGGGTGCTGTGGCATTCGTCTCAGCAACTCTTCTAATTGTTACCATAATATTAAATGCAATCACTCTGATTGTATATCGGGACAGAACAGTCAAGTAGAATGTCAGATTTGAATTTGTAAGGTTTGAACAATTAATTCCTAATGCAAAAGGATTAACTCACACTTTTCTTATTATATGTGACAATCAAATATAAGAGGAAAAATTGGTTGCTCAGTATGGATAGTAAAAGCCATTGAGAAAAAGTAATATATGATATAATTTACACCCTATTCTTATATGGTGCAATAGAGCTGAGAAGAATAATCCAGGCGTACAACGTCCTGTCGCACTATAAGATAAACGTGTGGCTTGGGAAAACAAAACATCTGCATAAGGGTAAAGAAAAGTCTTGTGGTAGAATAAATTTGGAGGGGATATTATATGGACAACAAATTACTGATTAAGGAGTTCTATGAAAAAATTGTATCGAACAATCTAATAGACGAAATTGAAAAGTATGTTGCAACGGACTGTACCGTAAGAAGCGGCGAAAAATCAATACCGGTAGGATTAGAAGGTATGAAACAACACGTGATTGATGTCAGAAAAACATATCCTGATTTAAAGATAAGAATTACCCGTCAATACCTTGATAATGATTATGTCATCTCGGAGATAATTACCGAAGGCACGCATCTTGGGGAATGGTTGGGAATCAAACCTTCAGGTAAAAAACTAGTTTTCACCGGAGTAAATATAGACCGGCTTGTTAACGGTAAAATAGTTGAACATGGCGGCGCAGCAAATATTTTTGATACATTCTGGGCAGAAAAAATTATTCGATCTTGTTCATAAAAACAATACCTGCCAAGTAAGTTTACAATTCTGATGTCAGAGCAGTTGCAATGATGGAAAAGGAAATTTTCCGCTGCAATTCGGGGAATTATATTTGCTGCTAACGCACTGCTTACTCAAGCTTGTCATTGACAGGCTGCCCCGCCAGCCCATACAGCATTAAATCACATAATTCTTTCCACAAATCCTTGCTTTGGTTCTTAAGCATTTCGGGCTGCCTAAGTGTATTTTGATACATTTTCAAATAAAGGGTAGCCGCTTCAATTGAAAGCTCTCTGCGTATATACCCTTCCCTACGGCCTTTTTCGATGAATTGACCTACGATATAGGGATATTTGTGATTATAAAAATCATCTGCCAGCTTCTTTATCTCCGGGTCGGTATCCAGCAATGCTCTAAGAGCTTCCAGATTTATGTTATCTATAAAATCATCATTCATTGTTACGGCACGCCTTAATAATTCAGGAAATGGCAGGTCGGTTTCCCACAGTTCCTTTCTTGCTTTCCAGCTGTTCTCAAGGAGGTTTATTGCTATATCCTTCATAAGGCCTTCCTTGCTCCCGAAATAATTATAGATACTGGCCGGTGCAACCCCTGCCTTTTGAGCGATTTCATTTATGGTGGTTTTGTCGGTGCCATACGTGCAAAAGAGCTCTAATGCGGCAGTGCGTATCTTTTCTTTTTTTAATTCAGTTCTACGTTCATACCCGTTCATGTATTCTCACCTCTCCTTGATAATACCAAACATTTTATAATATATCAATATATAATATATAAAACTTATTGACAAGAGCTTTAAATGTAGAATATTATAGATATAGTATAATACATCATTATAGTTTATCTAAATTAGGAGGGCTGTAGATGCATGCCATTGATATTCAAAATCTGACCAAGTCCTTTGGCGCAACCAAGGCATTGAAGGGAATTAATCTGACAGTGAAACAAGGGGAAGTACACGGGTTTATCGGCCCCAACGGTGCCGGCAAGTCTACTACTATTCGCATCCTGCTGGGAATTCTGCGGAAAACGTCGGGGAAAGTGACACTGCTTGGCGGGGACCCCTGGCAGGACGCCGTTAAGCTGCATCGCCGGCTTGTATATGTCCCCGGTGATGTTACCTTGTGGCCCAATCTTTCGGGAGGTGAAATCATTGACCTTCTTGGGCGGCTGCATGGAGGGCTTGACATCTCCCGGAAAAAACAACTGCTGGAGCACTTCCAGCTTGATCCAACCAAAAAGAGCGGAACCTATTCCAAGGGAAACCGGCAAAAGGTAGCTTTGGTGGCAGCCTTTTCCTGTCAAGCGGAATTGTATCTCCTGGATGAACCAACCTCGGGGCTTGATCCGCTGATGGAGGTTATCTTCCAGGAATGCATAGCCCAAGTGAAAAAAAACGGCAGCACCGTGTTGCTGTCAAGCCATATCCTGTCGGAGGTGGAGGCCCTTTGCGACCGGGTAAGTATTATCCGGCGAGGGCAGATTGTAGAATCGGGAACTTTGGATGACCTTCAGCATCTTACCCGCACTACCGTTAATGTGGAGACTGGCAGCGCTGCCATCGAGCTGGGGAAATTGTCCGGAGTTCATGATTTGTCGCAAGACGATCTGAAGTACCGTTTTTCTGTGGATTCCAATGCCATGACAGAAGTGATGAAGGTGCTGCTGCCGCTGGGCATTAAATCTTTGACGGTTGAACCGCCCAGCCTGGAGGAGCTGTTCATGCGCCATTATGGCGATGAAATAAATGAAAGGGGACACACCTCCTCTTCCGGGGCAAGTAAGAGGGGTAGTCAAAGGAATGTCTCCGATAAAAAGGTAGGTGATTGAACGTGAAACGGGATGATTTTGCGGGTACCGGAATACTTTTCAGACTATTTTTGCGCCGGGACCGCTTGCTGCTGCCTCTGTGGATATTTCTGCCTGTGGTTCTGGTTTTGGCAAATGCAGCTACTTTCATGGCTATGGACAGCCGGAGCCAGGGACTGCAGAGTGCTCTGACTGAATTTAACAATGACCCTTTGGTTTCATCCCTTCTTGGTCCGGTCATGTCCATTAGCCTTTCAGGAGCTATTGTTTGGCGGACCGTTTCACTGCTTGCTCTTGTCTTGGGGCTTGGAAGCCTGCTAACAGTAATCCGTCACACTCGTGCAGATGAAGAAACAGGTCGCAGCGAGTTGATTCGTGCCTATGTGGTAGGCCGCTATGCCAACCTGACTGCCGTGCTAATTCTGACCCTTGTCGGAAACCTGGCAGCAGGGGTGCTAATCGCCTTAAGTATCATTGGCCTTGGGGGCACTGCAGGCGGCTCCTTTCTGTTCGGAGCTACCATATCGGCCATTGGGTGCTTTTTTGCCGGAATAGGCACTTTTAGTGTTCAGCTCCGGGAAACCAGCGGAAGCGCCCGGGGAATTGGCGTAGCAGCTTTGGGCCTGGGAATGCTCCTGGCCATTTCGAATAATTTCGGAGGCGGCTATACCATATTAAGATGGATGACTCCCTTGGCATGGCAGAGGGTAACCAAGCCATTTGCCGGCAATCATGGCTGGAGCCTGCTGTATTCTGCTGTTTTTGCAGCTGTACCCAGCATTATTGCCTATGTACTTTCTTCCCGCAGAGATCTGGGAGCGGGTATTCTTTTGGCCCGTTCCGGTCCCCGGGAAGCAGCTCCTCATCTCTCCAGTCCTTTAGCACTGGCATGGAGGCTTCAAAAAAGAAATTTTTTGGGCTGGCTGGTGGGGACAGTATTGTATATTGTTGTGTTTGCAGCCATTTCTCCTGTTCTGTCCAATGCCGGCGGAATGAGTAATTGGCTGTCAGGCCTGGGCAGCACAAATTGGACTGATAATGTGGGATTGGGCTATGTCTTTATTAGTATCGGCATCTATCTGATGTCACTTATTGTGGCTGTTTATGCCATGACCGCCGTATTGCGCCTGAAAAAAGAAGAAAATGAAGGCAGAACAGAAATGCTGCTGGACAAGCAGGTGGGTCGGTTTGGATGGATGAGCAGCCATTTGATGGTAGCAGCTTTAGGTTCTGCTGCTTTGCTGGTGGTCATGGGCATTGCAGGGGGACTTACTTATGGGGTTGCAACCGGCGATTTAAGCAATGGATTTTGGCACATTTTTGGCATGAGCGTTTCAAAAATCCCACCCGTATGGGTACTGGCGGGTGTAACAGCTTTATTGTATGGCTTATGGCCTCGAGTAACGGCACTGGGATGGGTGGTTTGGTTATCTTTTAATTTGTTGGAAGTTGCCTGGGAAACGCAGATAATTGACTGGTCACTGATGCGTATTTCTCCCTTCTCCTATGCCCACTATACTATTAAAATTTCGGATTTGTCTCTGCTTACATTGTTTTGGCTGCTTTGCCTTTCAGCTATACTGACGGGAATCGGATTATTTGGATTTAGAAACAGAGATGTCTTAACGAAAGCTTAACATGGAAATATACAGTATATTCATATATAATATTGTTGGGTTGCAATATTGCCACGGTAATTCATACTGAATAAGTTATATAGGATTATGTTATAATAGCATCCGTTCCAATTGACTTAGAAAATATCGCGGATTTCACATTGTTTTATGTTGAAAAGGGTTAAGAAAGCAGTTCTTAAGGGTCTCGCTGCCCTGGCATGTACTAAGATCTTCGTTTTCCTTGTTAAGGATTTTGAGCTTCGGTATGCCAGGGTATTTCTATGGAGCTTTTGAGGATTATTTAATTAAGGCTGGAAATTATTTATATTGATACAGCTTGATGATACTCTATGGGAAAGGATGAATAAAATGGTACTTGAACCTTGGGCGCAGACAGCCTTCAGTATTATACCGACAGCCATAATAACAGTAATTATCGGAGTGTTGGTATGGAGCGTATATTTCATCATAAAGGAAAAAAGAAAAAGCTCTTCAGTAAACAGCAATATAATTGCCGGCAGCAATTTATACATAAGGGTTTTTGGAACTGATATCAAGAAAAGAACTGTGAACAAGGTTTTGCTGATATTGGGTGCTCTGCCTTTACTGGTGTACCCTATGGCTATGATGGCAAACATGATGGCAATTGCCGCACTTTTTATGAGCGAGAATATTTCCAGTACCATATTGATGCTGTTATTTGTGATTTTCACAAGCTCCTATCTGCTGACCTATCTGACATGTTTTGTTTTATACTTTAAGAAAAGAGATGAAACTATACTAATTTCGGTTATTCCGTTAATACATATAGCGGTTATTCTTCTGATACTAAACTAATACCAATTTCCCAGCCCAAAAATATCTTCACGGGTCTTTATGCCCCGGAAATCTGCCTGGGTAAAAGGTATGGTATACTGTAACCAACATACAGGCAGCAGTGTACATTTTGTAAGCTAAGACACATTGAACTTCTTGACGCCGCACATATTATCCCGGACTCTAAAGAACTGGGTTTACCATTAGTAAACAACGGCCTATCTCTATGCAAAATACATCATGCCGCATTCGACAGCAATATTATCGGAGTAACGCCCGATTACAGGATTAAAGTAAGAAAGGACATCCTCCTGGAAAAAGACGGGCCCATACTAGAATACGGATTCCAGCGGCTGCATAATAAAGAAATAATCCTTCCCAGAAGCAAGGAACTCTGACCAGGCCAAGAAAAGCTAGAAATACGGTTTGATAGATTTATAAAAGCGGGATAGATACCGACTATAAGACAAAGGAAGCAATGCTGTGCCTTAAAACTCTACATACAGAGTAACGGTAACAGAATAGGATTTAACACATGGAACCAAGTAATTGTTCCTTTCGTCTTATATATCTGTGATGGAGTTTTTAATGGTACTTGTTGTTTTTCCGTTGTTATCGCTTTTGTTTGGGGTAATCTGATATGGACATTCGTTTACTCCATACTGTCCTTAATAGGGTCGGGGATAGTTGGCTAGGTCAAAAAGTAAAAACAGGCTTGGAATGATATAAAGCAATGATATAGGAGGAAAAGATAATGATTAGATTAAAGACAGCCGTAGCAATACTTATACTGGCTGTATTTGTATCGGCCTGTCAGGCCGATATGGGAGACAAGGTTGTGCCGCCAACGCCACCTCCGCAGAAGGAGCAAATAGAAACGATGACGCCGCCGCAGAAGGAGCAAACAGAAGCACAATCGGATGAAATATACATTGGCCGGGACAAGGTCCCCGGCGAAGTAGCGCAGTGGGCCGAGGCCAATAAAGCGAAGTCCGGGGTGAGCAAAAAGGCCATAGACGGCCTGGATGCTTATCTTATATCACTGGGAGAAAAGCCAACGGCGGGCTATGAAATCAAGGTGACCCAGGCCGGGTTTGATGCGGGCATACGCTGGATAATTGACTTTACTGTCACACAGCCCGTCCCCGGCGAGTCGCAAGCCCAGGTAATCACCTATCCCTCCGAGGTGCTGACCGTACCCGCCGGTACCCCTGTCAAGTTGAGGCTGTGTAGTCAGGACGGTGAATGCCGGGAGTTGTCCGAAAGGCAGCCTATAGTCCTGCCTCTGCCCGAAGCCGTATCCATGACCGTCCGTCCGGCGGGGGAATACTTTCTATATCCCGGGCCGGATGCTGTTTTCCTGGCGCTACCCCAGGCAATGGTCCAAGGAGGCTCTATAGTAGAAGTTTTGGAGACCGGGGGGGAATGGGTACACCTGCGTTCGGGGGATTACGATGGATGGCTCCCCAAATGGTACCTGAAGGGCGCCGATGAAGAACCCGTCCGGGAAAACGTGATGGATTACCTGATCCTCAAGGAAGACATGCAGGGGCTTTTGTATCCCGGCGGGCCCGGGATAGTGGACCTGGAAAAGGGCAAGCTGCTAAAGCCCTTAAAGGAATGGAAGGACTGGTACTTTGCCGGCATTATTGTCTACGATATCCCCGCGGTCCAGTGCGCGTGGGTGCCCAAGGATGCCCTGCTGCCAATCGGGGAGATGGAACCACGCGAAGGCTTCCTGCATGAAGGCACCGAAGTTTACGGGTATGACAGCTTTGAAGCAAACGGCCCGGTCAATCCGGAAATACTGCCCTATACAATGAGCGTATTCGTCAGAAAGGAAAAGGATGGCTATATAGCGGTGGATGCAGCCGGAGGATGGACAGCCTGGACCAAAAAGGAAAACCTGAAAATGAGCTATGAGAGCGGAGAGTGAATTCTGTTGACAAAAAAAGCAAAAGCAATCCTGACGGGTATACTTGGAGTATTGCTGGTATTGTTTTTGGCAGTATGCATACTCCTTATAAACATACGGGGAGAATTTGTAAAACACCTGGAAGAAAAATATTCTGAACAGTCCTTCACGGTAGGCTTTACGAAAATTGACCCTATATACGGAAATTTTTATGCTATGGCAACCTGCCTGAACGATCATACCGTTTTCCCCATTGCAAAGAGTTTCAATACAAAGCACATTCGCGATAATTATGTCCAATCCAGAAGCCAAAACCAATACAATTCCAGGCTGGATGAGATATTTAAGGGTAGCATCATAGAAAATCAGATTGGAAGTGTTACCGGCGGAGGTAAAATGCCCTTCCAAAATGACGGCATATATACTCAGATAAATATATACCTGACAGAAGATGCCATGCA
This sequence comes from Clostridium thermobutyricum, assembly GCA_016841565.1. Classification (GTDB taxonomy): domain Bacteria; phylum Bacillota; class Clostridia; order Ch29; family Ch29; genus JAENYX01. The sequence goes on from JAENYX010000031.1 coordinate 8,486, forward strand.
CATTTCGGCTGCCACAGATGCCCTTAGGATGCTGAATGAGAACAACATATCAGCCGAAAGAATAATATTTACCTATGAAAAGGACAGGCATGTCTATGAAATATTATTGTCATTGGATGATTATCAATTAACTGAAAAAGAGCTTGAAGCAAAGGTAAGAAGGATTAAATAGGACAAGGCATCATGCCTGACACTCCGATGAATAGGATAGGAGGCGGTAAATAACCGCCGTCCTCCTACACCACCGCTCATGCGCTTTCGCAATTAGCGACCCGGTTTCAGTAAATCCGTCTCCTGACGGCCGTTTTTCCTTTCTGCCGAAGTACACTGCGTTTTATCCGTCTGCCCAGCAAAAACAGTATCCGGTAAGCCATTGTGGTTGTTTCCTTAACTAATTTTCCTGCTACTCAATTATCATATCAACTTCTTTTTGCAATCTTTTACCAAATCCCTTCATCAGCTCAGTTATATTATCAATTATATCAATTTCGTATTCACTTGCATCAAAGAACTTCCGCCTGGCATGTTTTAAATCATCCGCATCCTGGTTTTCAATTGCTTTAACCAGCAGAGCAGCTCCTTCAATTACACTATCGGTATATTTCCCATAGAGCTTGTGTATCTCCTTTACTTCTGCTGTTTCAGGAGATACGCTTTCAAGTATTTCCTTGCATTCTTCAAAAACGGGTATAATGATTTCATTGAATACCATGTGTACTACATTTATATCATCGTAATTCAGCTGGTTTAAATTATTGATTACGGGCAGTACTTCTGCCTGCAAGTTCTTAAACTCTTCCAGACTGTTATTAAAAAGATTATAATCCTCTACAACAGCGTCACCATAATAAAGTGCAACAATTATACCATTGCTATTCTCCAACAATGCCGTATCCGCCTTTTTGTTCCATGCTTTTTCTTCTGTCCATTCCAATATTAACTCATTTGAAACTATCCCGTCGTCTCCACATGTAACAGCCATTGTCTCTCCCGCACCCAGTACATATCCGTCAGGGAAAGCGAATTCTTCCCGGCTGCTTTTTGCCATAAGCCTCCATCCGGTCAGGTCCACGCTATCAGCCAATATGTTCCGGATATATATGGTCTCATCTTTCAGTGATAAGAGTGCAATCTCTATACCCTTCTCCACCCCGGTCAGAGGTGGCTCTACAGCTTCTGCACATGTTATCAATACCGTCCTGCTAGCGTCATCCCAGCCCACTTGTGCGCCCAGGCTCTCTGCGATAAAACGGGCCGGTACAAGTGTCCTGCCGTCTACGTTTGTGGCGGGAACTTCAAGTCCAACCTTCCGGCCATTCACCGTCGCTTCTCTGCTTTCCAACGTTAAGCTTACTTTCACATCGCCCTTTGTGCCTGTTACCGTCCCGGTTGCCCCGTCCCAAAAAATCTCGGCACCCAGAGCCTCAAATATGGCTCTTAGCGGAACCAGCGTTTTTCCGTTGACTATCGTAGGCGATACATCAAAGGTCAATGGCCTGCCGTTTACCTTAACCTTAATAATGTCCCCGGGTACGGCGGTCATTATTCCGCTGTCAATACCTACGGCAACCAGCCTCTCCCCGTTCCAGGCAAGCTGCCCCTTATATTTGCCAATTCTCTCGGTATCCAATGTAAATTCTATGCCATCCTCTGAGCAAAAAATGTTGCCTCTGGCGCCTATCCCAACGAACCCCTGGCCTGTCCACACAATCTCAGTAATGCCTACATCGGGGTCTACATCCACTTTATCCCAATTTATACCATCTGTGGATACCAGATTCGGCGTTCCCCTACCCACTGCCAAAAACTTCTGTCCGGTCCATACCACCCTTTCATAACTGTTAGAGGTCCCCAGTTCCTGTTTAACCCAACTGATTCCATCATACGAGGTCAGCACTATTCCTGCCTCTCCTACGGCAACAAACAGATTTCCATTCCATACTATATCCTCCAGCTTTGGCTTTATACCCGCCGGATTTTGCTCTGTCCATTCTTCCAGGTCTGATGATGTTATAATGGTACCGCTCCAGGTTGTGATGAAATACCGGCCGTTACCGTAGAAGATCTCATAAGGCGCTTTTGTTTCTACTTTGCTCATTACTCTCCACTGCATACCGTTGTAAGATCCGTAGATTATACCGGTATCGCTCAATGCGACAAAACAATCTCCGGTCCACACCACATCTAACAATCTCTCGGAGGCATTTATATCTCCTTCCATCCAGTTTTCTCCATCGAAGGATACCATAAAGTCTCCTCTATCGCTTACTGTAACAAAGACTTTATCGTTGCATGCAATATCATAAAATATGCCGTAATCGCGCCCCTGCCGATTTTCCCAATGGGTTCCATCTTCAGAAGTCAGCATCATACCGTTATCCCCAACTATGATATACACTTCTCCATTACCGGCTACCCCGGCCAGATCCGACGTCGCCCCCGATCTTACCGCTTTCCATGTGACTGCGTCCTTAGACCGCAGTATTATCCCACCATAACAGACGGCAAAGTATTCTCTCCCGTTCCACATGACGCCCGACAGGAAGATATCATAGCCGCAATTTCCTAACGTCCAGTTAATCCCATCCTGCGAACGGAGCACCGCACCGTTTTCTCCTACTGCAACAAACTGCCGCCCCGACCAGATAATATCATTGATATAGTATTCATTCCCGGTTATAGCCTCCTGCCAGCTATACCCGTCATCCGAGGTAAATATCCCCCCATCGTAACCAATCGTAACATATCTGCTGCCATTCCAGGCAATACTGCTAAGTGGCTCGGAAATCCCTGAAGCTGTCTCGGTCCAGACGTGTCCGTCATAAGATGTCAGTATCAAACCCGTATAGTATTCCCAGTTAACATTGTCGCTTCCTGCGGCCACAAATCTACGTCCGTCCCATACCATACCCTCTATGTCCCAATTGCTTTTCAGGTCATATGTTTTCCATTTATTGCCGTCATCGGTAACTGCTATTCTACCGGTGTCACCCCCAACCACAATCCTGTTCCCGCTGCCGGCCACGCAATTCAGTTCTCCGTAGCCAACATCCGCCTTTGTCCAGTTAAGGCCGTTAACCGAAGTTTGTAGGGTACCGCTCTGCCCTACTGCTACAAACCTACCTCCCGTGTATTCAACATCAGTCAGATGGTCGGTTATCGCCTCATACACGGTTTTCCATCCCAAACCGCCACCGGCCTGCTGCTCTGCATGACAGCGGGCTCCGCCAACATACATACCGCAAAACAATATGCATAAAACCAAAACCGACAGTACTGTCTTTTTCAATTTTCCACCTCCGGATTGAATAGCTGCAAGGTATACAATTTCAAATATTAATGGCAAATGTATTCATAGCTACCAATTCCGACAACTATCCATTTTTTTGCATAGAAAGGTTGTTGTATCGTCCTTTTATTCCATAATATACTAAATGTACTCATATTTCCAGTCCTGTACTCTATATACAATTGCAAAACATGTCAAATTAGGCCTACCCCCTGCCCCTTCTTCCAAAACCGGCGATTTAGTTGTATACTGTTATATATAATTCAGGATAAAAAAGTCCACACATGGAGGTATCATAATGAGTAAGGTATGGTTTAGTTCCCTTGAAGACAATGCAGATAACAATGTGATTTCCCAGAAGCTGGTCAGGCTGTACCATGCGGCAGGATTTGAGGAAATACTCAACAAAGACGAGTTTGTGGCCGTCAAGATACACTTTGGTGAGAAAAACAATACCGGGCACATCAAGCCGCAGTGGATAAAGCCGCTGCTGGATACCGTCAAAGAAAAGAAATGCAAACCCTTCTTGACCGATACAAACACCCTGTACAGGGGTGAACGCCAGAATTCCATAGACCATCTGATGCAAGCTCATGAGCACGGGTTCGGCGTACAAACGTTAGGTGTTCCGGTGATTATCGCCGACGGGCTGCTGTCCAAGAATTATTCCGAAGTGCCGGTCTCAGGAGAGCATTTCCAATCGGTTAAAATAGCCAACGATATTTTGCACAGTCACTCCCTTATGGTCTTAAGCCATGTAACCGGACACATTATATCCGGTATGGGAGCGGCAATCAAAAACCTTGCAATGGGCTGTGCTCCAATAAGCGGCAAACAAATCCAGCATGCCGATGTAAGACCTCAGGTAAACCCCGAAAAATGCAAGGCCTGCAAACTATGCATTGAGTGGTGTCCCAAGGATGCAATACAAATTTATGACGGGGTGGCACGGATAGACGTGGAAAAATGCTATGGATGCGGCGAATGTATAGCCAGCTGCCGTTATCATGCAATCAAGAATTCCTTCAAAAATACCAGCAGCGGACTGCAGGAAAAAATGGCCGAATACGCCCTTGGCGCTGTAAAGAACAAGGATGGTAAATGCTGTTATTTCAACTTCCTTACCCACGTATCAAAGGAATGTGATTGTATGAACAAAGTCCAGGATAAAGTCATAGGTGACATAGGTATCCTGGCATCCTATGACCCGGTTGCCATAGACCAGGCATCCGTAGATCTTTTGAAGAAAAAATCCGGTAAGGATATATTAAGAAAGCTGTGGCCCGAAAACGATTACAACGTCCAAATTGCCCACGCCGCCAAAATTGACCTGGGATCGGACAGCTATGAGCTGGTAAAGGTGGATTAACACCCGCCCCCACCCTGTTTTTCCTGCACTGCCCCGGGCATTTGCCACAGGAGGCTGGGGGAATGGATGCACTTACGACGGAATGATAACCAGGGATGGTTCCCCAAGTGGTATCTGTAAGGAGATAAAGCGAAAGGAGCAGTAACATTTATGGATAATGATTTGCCCAAAGCACTGCCGGACTCTGAGCCCGGTGTATGGAAGGAAGTATTAAAAGACTGCCTGCCCATATCGGCCGGGATAATCCCCTTCGGGCTGACCTGCGGGATATTAGGCAGCACATCGGGTTTTTCAACCTTTGAAATAACATTTATGTCCATGATAGTTTTTGCAGGAGCCTCCCAGTTTATTGCTATTGCCATGATTGGCTCGGGCATCACAAGCTGGTCGGCAATAGTCTTTACCACTTTTATGGTAAACCTGCGCCACCTTTTAATGGGGGCATCATTATCCCCCTATCTGTTAAGGCTGTCCCGGCCTCTCCAATACATACTGGCCTTTGGCATTGTGGACGAGAGCTATGCTTTAACCATCAGCAGGATTGAGAGAAAGGGCTACAGCCCCAAATACCAGCTGGGTGTGTTTATTTTCCTGTATGTCATATGGAACGTTTCCACTTTCCTGGGAGCCTTCTTCTATAACAGTATTCCCAACCCGCTTGAGTGGGGAATTGACTTTGCCCTGCCGGCAACTTTTATGGTTCTCCTGATCCCCCGCCTGGTAGATAAAACCGCCTTAATTGTATGCCTGGTATCTGCAGTGTGTGCAGTATGGGGGGCTTTGTTTCTGCCCGGCAAATGGTATATAATTCTGGCTGCAGTTGCCGCAGCCTTTGTCGGAGGCTTGCTGGAAAGGGGTAATAAGGATGAATAGCAAACTAATTTACATTATACTGGGTATGGCGGCAGCTACCTATATAACCCGCATTGGCGCCCAGGTCCTCTTTGGCCGAACCGGCATGCCCGCATGGCTTGAAAGATGGCTCAGGCATGTTCCCACGGCATTTCTGACGGCCCTGATAGTTCCGGCTCTTTTACTGCCCAAGGGCTACCTGGACATATCCTTTGGCAACAGTTATCTTTTGGCAGGGATTGTGGCGGCTATTACCGCCTATAAAACAAGGAATGTGTTGGCTACCATACTTCTGGGAATGGTGGTAATAATTGCCCTCAACAGGCTGATGCTGTTTTAAGCCATAAGTGGACCGGCGTTGCTGCAAAACGCCGGTCCACTTATTTTATGATTTGGTAAATGCATACGGTTAAAAACCCAAGATGCAAATACCGATTTTTTTTGTAAAATTATAGCTTTTTATGAAGGTAATTCATGTACTTTGGAAGAAGTATTATATCAATACGCTGTCAACCTACTTGCGGAATTAAGAAAGGAGACGGTACCATAATGTTTTTTTCAAAAAATCAAAAAGTAAAAAACTCCCCGGCTGCACAGGAGCGCAGCCCGGCTCAGCAGGCCGTCGTGGATGCAAATGACCGCCAGCTTTCATTGATGAAGCACAACCAGGAATGCATTGTAAACAGGATTAGCAGCAAAATAGAAGAGGCCGGTTATATATCCGAGAGCCTCATTGACATGATAGGCAATATTAACAAATATGTTGAATTCCAGATGGATTCCATCGAAAAGGTTACAGACGGGGTAAGTAATTACTCTGCCCTTGCCCAGCAGGTCTATGCCAGCACCGATAATTCAAGGCAGATATCCGAGGAAACCGCCGCCGCAGCCCAGCAGGGCAATCAGGCTGTTGAAAATTCCATCCGGGCTATGAATGAGATCGAAAGCTCGGTGGAAGAAACCAAGCAGTTTATTCAAAACCTCAGTGTTAAAGCCGACAGCATATACGAAATGCTGAATGTAATTAAGGATATTGCCAACAGCACAAACCTGTTATCCTTAAACGCCTCAATTGAAGCTGCCCGGGCAGGTGAAGCCGGCAGAGGGTTTGCAGTTGTTGCCCAAGAGGTAAAAAAACTGGCCCAGCACAGTGTGGAATCCACCGAATACATTAGCAAGACGGTAGAGGAAATAAATGATTATATAAACAACACAAATTCATCCATGGACAAGACCATTGACAAGGTTTTGGAAGGAACCAGGATAGCCGGTAATACAAAGGATACATTCCAGACCATAATAGACGCCATCCAACGGAACAATAGTATATCCCAGGAGATTTCCACCGCCATATCCCAGCAAACCGGCAGCCTTGAAAGCGTTGTTGAATCAATCGATGATATGAGCCGGACCTTTGATAAGCTATTGTCGCTGGTTGAAACCGCCACCTCCAGCACCCAATACACCAAAACATCCCTGTTATCCCTTCACAACGTCTCCAAAGACCTGCAATCGGTTACCGGAAGGCTGCTTCAGGTGGTGGAAGGCAAGCCCTATCAGCAACAGACTCTGCACACCTGCATTCCCAGTAAAATTGCCGCCTATGACCCCTGCCTTGCCTGTGACTTTGTTACCGGGCTGGTGCTGGAAAATGTACACAGGGGACTTTTGTCCATAGGAAACAACGGCGAGATAACACCGGCAGTGGCAAAAAGCTGGAACCTGCAGGAGGACAATCTAACCTGGGTATTCAACCTTCGAAGAGGAGCAAAGTTTCACAGCGGCAGGGAAATAACGGCCCAGGATGTTAAATATAGCTTTGAAAGACTGCTGAATCCAAATACCAATTCGCCCAACAGCTGGTGCCTGCTGTATGTGGAAGGCGCCGAAGAATATGTGAAGGGTGTTGCGGAAGAAGTAACGGGTATCAGGATTATTGACAAGTACTGTATTTCCATAAAGTTAAAGTATCCATACAGTGGTTTTTTGCTTAATCTCGGGCAGTACATCTGCTGTATAATAGACAGCCAGGAGATGGAGAATGGCAATGTAGTCGGCTGCGGCCCTTACAGGATAACCCAGGCCAAAGAATCAGAATGTGTCCTGCAGGCCTTTGAAGAACATTTCAACGGCCAGCCCTATGTAGACCGATTTAACGTGGATATTGCCCCCAGAGACACGGCGGGCCAATTCTCAAGCGGCAAATATGATTATATTATTGTGGATAACAAAGAATTGATGAATGAAATAAAGGACAGAAAGGATGTTGTCCTGAAATCCCGTAATATTTCCGGTTCGTATTTCGTCGGGTTCAACCTGAATTCCACAAATAGTATCATCAAAGATAAAGAAGCCAGGAAAGCCATGAATATGGCTGTTAATAAGAAAAGAATTATCGAGGACATATTTGGCGGACTGGCGGTAGAATCCGTCAGCCCCTTACCCCCAAGCATTTTAGACAATAAGTGTATTAACGGATATCCCTATGACCCGGATTTGGCCAGAAGCATCATTAGCAAGCATTCCCACAGCAAGAAGCTGAAGATTAACCTGCGAACAAACGAGGATTCCGCACTGGTCAAAATGTTTAACCGGATTGAAGAGTATGTCATGGAAGATTTGAAGAATATCGGTATTGACTTCACCATAGAGCGGTATTATCATGCCGAAATGCTCCGGCTGGAAAACCTGCAGAAATGTGATATGTATATAAGCCGCTGGATGGCCGATACAGGTGACCCGGATAATATCCTGCAGCCCCTTTTCCACCCTGAAAACGTATCCAATGGGACCAGATACAATAATGAGGTGGTTAATGAGAAGATGGCACTTGCCCAGGGAATGGTACACCCCGGAAAACGTGAGCAATTGTATCAGGAGATACAACAGATAATTGTGGATGATGCTCCGTGGATATTCCTTCTCCATCCGCAATTGGCCATTGCCGCCAGGCAGGGTTTACTGGGGCTGAATATGAGCTGTCTGGGATTGATTAAAATGGAAGATATTCTGATAGATAAACGGGATACTTTTTAAAACAAAGCCCCGTCCCATCCAACTGCTGTCAATCATACCGGCCCAGAGCGGCGTCATGTAAGAATATTTAAAATGATCCCAAAATGTACTGTCAGGAGGCCTGTCCCCCTGGCAGTTTTTTATTTTTTCGCCTTTTCCCCGTTTCAAAGGAAAATATAAGTTAATATTTATGAATATTTCCGTAGATAGATAGCATACTAAAAATGCACAAAATTCAAAAAGGAGTGTGAAACATGGCAGAAAGAGAAAGAAAAGATGATGCCCGCCAGGCCGAAGGTAGCATTAATATTGGCGGAATAATAATGAGGCTTATTGTTGCAGCTGTGGTTCTTGGCATTACTGCCTTCTTGACTCCCGGATTTAGAATTGAGGGAATATGGGCTCTTTTAATAGGAGCAGCTGTATTAGCAATCCTGGATTATTTCGTTGCCAAACTGATTGGTGTGGAAGCCTCTCCTTTCGGAAAAGGAATTGTTGGTTTTATTACTGCTGCGGTTATTATATACGCTACGCAGTACTTCGTAACAGGTTTCAATGTTACAATCTGGGGAGCCATTATCGGAGCCCTTATATTCGGCATAGTGGATGCTATAATACCCGGCAGGGCTATGTAAAGGAGTCCTCATTATGAGGACTCCTTTACATAGCGTTAGTTACAAGCTGTATCAGTTCTATACATATTTTCATAATAATATATAATATACACAGAATATACTATTGCTAAAATTTAAACAATCTGGTGGGGGTTATTCTATTTGAGAAAGGGGTACATCGGGATTTATGGATGAAAGATCTCAAAAAAACCAGTTCGATACCATAAGAGACCGTATTGATAAGGTATTGAAAATAAACCCGGATAATTTACACTCAGAGGAACTCCTGCAGCTTACTTGCCAAATTGACAAAATGTTTATAGAACAGATAAGACAATCGGGATAGCTGGCGGGCTATTCCGATTGTCTTACATCTATTTCGAAAATATGTATTTTAGGCTGCTTATCTGCCTGTACTCAGATTTTCCTGTACTATCCGGACTATATCGCTTATGAAATCTCCCAGGACCGGGATATTTAACAGAACAATTTTTTGCAGTAAGTATATAAGTATGGCGCCCAAAATGGTAAACCCCACCGCCATACCGAAACCTCTCACCAAACCGATTAAAAAGTTATATGTAAGAAAGCTCTTTTGAGAGTTTATTCTTTCCATGAAATTCCCCAGACTCATCTTATCCAGCTTCAGATTTATTTCTTTTATATCCGATTCTATCTTTCCCATGCCGGTCTGCGCAGTTTTGTTGCTCAATGCTATGTTCACCTCTTCCTGTGGTATATTCCGGTAACACTTTTTTCATCAAAACCATATAAGCATTTATATTATTTATATTTGCTCATGCAATATATTATATCATCGTTTTGACAGGTTTCCAATCTTTAGTGCATATGCAGGATAAAGCACAAAAAATAAAACCGCAGTCCTCCTTAGGGATGGACTAAAGCTTCATTGCAAGCAAAAAAAAAAATAAGTAAAGATGCCGGTTGTACCCCGGCATCTTTACTTTGCTACCTAACAGTTGGTGCAGGCCTTCTAAACATCTCATCAATTTGCCGGATGATACCGCTTATGGGTTTTCCATCCTCAATGTCGTCTGCAAATTTTCTGAGCCGGGTCACAGTATCAGAATCAGCCGATACATACACCCTGGTTAGCATTCTATCGGTTTCTTCCGCCCTGTTAATTACTCTCTGTTTCAACGCATCTGTCATCTTACCCTGCAGATCTTCATTCATGTCGATGCCTATATAGGCAGTACTGCCGCTGACAATAGCCGTGGCATCCTCCACGTCTTTTAGATCTTCAATGCGGTCCACAAGGTTTTCTGCTCTCCTTGTATCTTCCTGGGGCTCATTGTTCGGGACTCTGTTAGCCGGTCCCTCAGGAGTACCAGGCAGCGGTGTTGTCCTTTGCTGCGGCGCCGGCGTGGTATCCGGTGCCGGTCTTTGCTGAGGCACACATCCAACTGCAAGTGATACTGCCAGCAGGGATAGAATTAATATAAAAAACAATTGACGTTTCATATAATGGATTCTCCCTTCAAAACAGAATCTATTAATAGTCTTTGAAAGTCGGAGATTTTTATTATGCCAATTATATGAACGTCTCCATATAATGCTAATAATAATGCTAAGAAAATTTTTGATTCATAATTATATGGGCGACTGATATCCAAACAACATCATTTCATAATATTCCATTTATTAACTATATACAACGCACTAATAGTATTACATTCCTTTATCTGTCATTTAAGAAGGCGCAGCCCAAAAAATCTGATTTGGAGGCAGACATAAGATCCTTCGCCTGGCTCAGGATGACAAGCGTTACGCTCAGGATGACAAGCGTTACGCTCAGGATGACAAGCCAGGAGATGTAAAGTTTTAAATGCGTTATATATAAATCAAAAATTTTTGCCGGTATCTACAGTTTGAGGTTTACCAGCCTCATAACCCTTTCGGCCGTATCGGCCAACAGGCCGGCGGCGCTCTCCATGGCTTGCTCCACAGTCATAGGACCGGGGCATATGCCGACTACAGCAGCAAAGCCCTGACCATACAGGGGTGAAACATCCCCCTTTATACCACCGGCCATTGCTATGACGGGTATGCCGAATTTTCGTGCTATCGCTGCCACCCCCACAGGCGCCTTCCCGTACAATGTCTGGTAGTCAATACTTCCTTCCCCGGTGATAACCAGATGGGCATCCTTAACCCTTTGCTCAAAATCCACCGCCTTGAGTATTATGTCAACTCCCGGTACCAGTGAAGCATTGAGGAAGGCCATTATACCTGCACCCAAGCCTCCGGCAGCCCCCGCACCCCGGGTTCTGCAAACATCCCTGCCCATGGTGTCCATTACCACACTGCCAAAATTTTGTAAATTCTTTTCAAGGTCCTCCACCATTTGCGCGGTGGCTCCCTTCTGGGGCCCAAAAACCCTGGCTGCTCCCCTGTACCCGCATAATGGGTTGTCCACATCGCAGGCGGCCAAAAACTCGCTTTCCCTTACCCTTTTGTCCATGCCCGATAGATCAATGCTTCTAAGCAGCCCCAGACCGCCTCCTCCCGCCGGTATTGGACGGCCGTTTTTGTCCAGAAATTTAACACCAAGGGCACCAAGCAGCCCGGCTCCTCCGTCAACCGTGGCACTCCCCCCCAGTCCTATTATAAATTTACGACAGCCCAGGTCCAGGGCTTTGGAAATAAGCTGCCCCATTCCGTACGTGGAAGTGAGCATAGGGTTCCGACTGTCCGGAGACAGCAACGTAAGCCCGGATACACAGGCCGTCTCAATCACCGCCGTCTTGCCATCCCCAAGTATTCCAAAACAGCCTTCAACCTCTTCCGTCAAGGGCCCGTAAACAAAAGCTTTTACCAGTTTCCCTCCCGTTGCCGATACCATAGCATCTATGGTGCCTTCTCCGCCGTCGGCTATGGGGATTTTGTCAACATTGCACTCAGGAAGCACCCGCCGGATTCCTTCCTCTATGGATACTGCCGCTTGTTTTGCCGTCAGGCTGCCTTTAAAGGAATCGGTTGCAACTACTATTTTCATTGTCACAGCTCCTCTACGTCAAGATCTCTTTCTAATATTTATCCGCTGCAAACCATCAATGGGCCGGATCAGGCCGTTTTTGCTTCAGCCTTATCCTTTGGCGCTTCTTTCCTGAAATCCAGCTCGGCTATCAAAACGCCCGCCAATAGTATGACTGCACCAACATACCCCTTTGGCGCAAGAACCTCCTCCAGGAAAACATAGGCCAGTATGGCTGAGAAAACCGGTTCCAGGGAAAATATAAGCCCTGTATGGGTAGCACTTGTATACTGCTGGGCTGTTGTCTGCACTATGTATCCCACTGCGGTACAAAGGATACTGAGGGACAGCACCACGAACCATGACAGGGTATTGCCGGGAAGGTTCATGGTCTCTGTCAGCAGTGAGAAGGCTGTGCTAAAAAGCCCTACAAAGCCCAACTGCAAAACACCCAGGGCAATGGAATCCACCTGCTGAGTAAAAATTCCGGTAATAACTACGTGTGCTGCAAATAATACGGCGCATAACAGACAGAGCAAATCTCCTCCGCTGACTCTTAACCTGGTATTCAGAGTCAATAAGGCTATACCAACCAATGCAAGACAAACCCCAAAAATTGTCTTCTTCTCAATTTTTTGTTTAAGAAATACAAAGGATATCACAGGTATAATAATCACCGAAAGACTTACCAGAAAACCGGCATTGGAGGCGGTGGTATTCTCCAGGCCAAAGGTCATGGATATAAAAACCAGAAACAGTATTACGGCTAAAACCAGGGCATATCTTATTGTTCTTAAATCCGACCTGATAATATTCTTGCCAAATACCGCTGCAGAAACACCAAAGGCAATAATAAAGCGCAGTGCTGTCAGATTAAAGGGTTGAAGGGTATCCAATCCAACCTTGGTTAGAATATAGGATGCTCCCCAAAATACCGTTATCATCAACAGCATCAAATCTGCTCTTGTCTGTCTGGTCATACAATACTCCTCCTAAACCAGCATTGGAATTTTTTATTATTATATAGTATATAATACCATTCTCCTTCTATAACTAATTCCCTTCTGTTTATCCCATGATTCCACATGCTATGTTTTTTTATAATAAAAAAACCTGCCGTTTCGGGAGACTGCTGAAATACTACGCTTTTTTGCTTGTCATTCTGAAACGCAGTTGAAGAATCTAATGCTTTCAATAACTTAAAGATCCTTCGCTGTCGCTCAGGATGACAAAAAGGGACTTTTTCAGCAGTCTCCATTTCGGGCAGGCTATTCAACAAAAACCTCTACTTTCTCTCCGCGCTCATCATCCACCACATCCACCAGTTTACCCTCTTCTCCCGCTTCAATCATCTGTATAATATCATCGAAATCAAATCCTTTAAGTTCATCCCTGTCCAGGCCAAATTTCATTCCCAGCTTCAGTCCCACCGATACCAGGGATAAAGGAACACTCACATTCACCTTCCTTTTGTCTGTACCCACGTCATATACCCTTACCTTGAGCCATTTGGCCTTACCGGATGCTCTGCTGCTTCGGGTGTCATCTCCATGGTCCAGCTCTCCCGCCTCCATAAGCTGCACTGCCTGATCTGCCGTAATCTTGCCTTCTTCCACCATTTTTAATACTTGTTTTACCTCTTCCTTCATTTCAATCCCTCCAATTATTCTTCTTTCATTAGCCTTACGGCTTCTTGGTGGCCGATTTCCCCACGACTGAGCATATTGAGAATCTCTTTTTTACTTTCATCGCTCCTGGGATTCTTAACCGGATATCCAAGGGCTGATATAACATCATCCAGTCTGCTCCTGACGGTTGGATATGATATTCCGAGGTCTTTTTCAACCTCCTTTATATTGCCCCTGCACTTGATAAAGGTCTCAATGAACTGCTTTTGCTCCCTTGTAAGCCTGCAGTACCGGCAAAGGGAAAAACTGCCTTCTATTGTTGTATTGCAGTGGTCACAGTGTAATCTTGTTACCTCCATATCCTCTTTACATACAGGACATTTTCCCAGCGCTTCGTTCAAATTTATGTCCTCCTTATATTAGGTATAACCTTGCCACAACAATATTATATATATTATATTAATATTGTCAATAGTATTATTAATAATTTTAATATTTATATTAATTATTTTAAGTAAACTTATTGATTTATTTGCCCAACCCTTGCCCGGCTTCAAAGTAGACAATCCATAATATAGCAATACCCACTTAATCCAATACAAATACCGGAATTGACCCCAACAGGCGCAGTATCCTCTTCTTTGAAGCCAAATCCCGGTTTACTTTTCCCAGACATTGCAATATAATTACATGAGAGAATGACATAAAGGGGAAAATCAATGGACAAAACCTGTGCAATGACTCAGCGCAAGCATAACGCTACGAGATTGCTGGCCCTTTCGGCCGGCCATTTCATGAACGATTTTTACTTAGGCATAATACAACCCACCCTGTACATATTCGCCCAGGCCTTATCACTGACCTTGAGCCAGCAGGGGTTCTTAGCTTTTGCTTCCAATGCCAGCGGAACCTGGATGCAGCCGTTAATCGGGTTTCTTGTCGACCGTCACGGAAAAACCTGGCTCCTGGTGCTGTCGGTGGCATGGATAACTTTTTGGATATGCATATCAGGAATAGTAACAAACTATTACCTTCTTGTATTGGTTTTTATTCTTGGAGGAATTGGATCGGCCCTGTATCACCCCCTTGGCTCGGCTGCTGCAATAAAGCTTACCGACAAGAGGGAAGGCACCAGCCTTTCGGTTTTCATGACCATCGGTTCATTAGCCATTGCAGTATCCCCTGCACTGGCTGTGCCCATAGCGCTAAACTACGGCCTGGACAAGCTTGTTTACTTCATGGTACCCGGCTTGCTGACAGCAGGTATAATGTATGCGGTAGGTGTACATAAAATAGATGATTTCGGTAACGGCCACACCGGCACAAATACCATTTCGATGGGTAAAACAGAACCGATCTCCATATTCTGGGTGGTTATACTAATCCTAATCGCCGCTGTCAGGGCATGGATAAGGATTTCTCTTGTAACCTTCGGTACAAATCTGTTTATTGTTAAATCGGTAGACCCTGCGGTTTTTGCATATGTGTTATCCTTCCAGCTTCTTTTCTCCTCTATTGGTACACTGGCCGGAGGATACCTGTCGGACATCGTTGGTAACAGAAAGGTTCTTGTAGTATCCATGGTGTTGACTACATTGTTTATGGGTCTTACCACAAAAACATCGGGAATATTGGCGATGGTTTCTTTTATATTGACCGGTGCTATGAATTCTGCTCCTAATTCGGCCAATATTGTAATGGCAAGACATTTTCTGCCCAATAATTCCACATTTGCAACCGGACTTATTATGGGTCTGGGAGCAGGTTTGGGAGGTATAGGTACTCTGTACCACGGTTACATGGCCGACACAACCGGTATTGCATCCTCATTTTTATTCTTGCTGATACCCCTGGCCCTATCCTGTATTCTTACAATGATACTGCCCCATAATACTTCCCCCCAGGTGTAAAGTACTGTATTTAAACAAACGAGGCGGGACTTGTATACCCGTCTCGTTTTTAATTAATCCGCATAGGCATAATAATATTATCTATGTTCATCCTTGCCCAGGGGGTCAATGTGCACTATCACCTTTGCCTTAAACGTACCCTCAAGCTGCCGTTCCACATTGTGGGCTACATTGTGTGCAGTGAGAAGGTCAAGCTCTTTGTCCACCTCCACATGGAGGGATACCTCCCTGTGGCAGCCGTAATCATGCACTTTTATTCCATGGACCTCCAAAACCCCTCCCACTTTTCTTGCGTTCCGGCAAATATTATTGACAACCTCAGGCGGAGGCTGTGTTCCTATAAGTATATCCCCTGAAGACCGGGCAAGATTCCAACCGGTGTACACAATCAGTACCGATACCCCCAGGCCGAGAACGGGATCAATCCAGTATATTCCCTTAACCGCCGCCAGGTTTCCCACCGCTACCAGAAAAGACGCTATGGCATCGCTTCTATGGTGCCATGCATCGGCCTTCAGGGTGGATGAGTCTATGTCCTGTCCAAGAGTCAATGCAAACCTTGCCATCCATTCCTTCAGCAGAGCCGAAACTCCCATAACCGCCGCAACCCACCAACCCCCTCCAACCTGTATGGGATTGATAAATCTTTCTATGGAAGACTTTGCAAACTCAAATCCTGTTAAAATCAGCAATATGGCTATAATCAGGGTGGCTATACTCTCCACCCTCCCATGCCCGTACGGGTGCTTGCTGTCGGGTCCCTTGCTTCCCAGTTTGAAACCAAATAACACAACTACCGACGACAGAACATCCGACAGGGTATGAAACGCATCGGCTATTATGGAAATGCTCGCTACCGCCATCCCGACAGCAAACTTAACCGCAAACAGCACAACATTACCTGCTATACTTACCCAGGCTTCCAGCAGCCCCGTTGCCGTCCTGCTGCGGTTTTTCTCTTGGGTACCGTCATCAGAAACATATTTTTTCTTCAGCCAGTTGGTTAAAGCATCCCTCACTCTGATATCTCCTTTCATTGCCCTGCCAGTAACTGCAAAAAGTTCTATATTTTCCGGACAATGCCTTCCCCATCATGATTATCTATATGCAACGCACTAATAGTATTACATTCCTTTATCTGTCATTTAAGAGGGCCAAGCCCGAAGAATCCAATTCTGGCGATAGACATAAGATCCTTCGCCCGGCTCAGGATGACAAGCGTTAAGCTCAGGATGACTCGATAGGAGATGTAAAGTTTTAAATGCATTATATATAGTTACCGGTCAGCCTTGACAGATTTATTATTGGCGTTATCCCAATGGTATCAGGCATACTGCCCGAAAGCTGTCTAACATTACTTACCCCCCTGCACCAAATAAATTATTATACTACTATAGCCTATATTATATGCCCGGCACAACCGGATATTGCCTGTTGTCAAAAATATTACCCCTGATACAGCCATATTGACTCTTGTTACCCGCTGTATTATACTTCAAACTAACCATAGACCATTTCAGGAGGTAATGTGCATGAGAGCAATTAGAATACTGCCGGTCATTGTTGGTGTAATTGCCGCTGTCATGGGCTTTTCATCATATATGTCGCGCCCATCCGACAATGACGGCGTGCTCCAGTCTTCAGACCAGGCAGCACAGACCGGCCAGGTGGTTTCAACCGAGGAACAGGTGCACGAATTATTTCTGTCTCTTGAGACAGAAGACCAGGAAGGTTTTAACAAAATACTTGATTTACTTCCTGATATTGACTGGGCCGTATATTCAGAAAAATACCGAGCTATTGGAGACGATAGCCCCGGAGCCATGGACCTGATGAAATGGCTTACCAATGCTCCATGGACACAGCAGGGCAGCAATATGCTCAAGGTATTTCAGGCAAGAAAGGGTCTGGACGGAGACCTTAAAGACCAGTACAGCGTTATTGCCGGCACCTTTTTCAGAAGCCGTCGGGAAGAGTTTGTGAAGCTGCTGGGCAGGCTTGACCGGCAGGACATTGAGCAGGTATGCCGCCTGGTGGCATACAATAGTTATTATAACGCTGATATAAGCCAGCTAAAGGATGCCACCCTGGCGTATTTCAAGGATATGCATCTCCCGGATAATGAAAGATTTGTCGTGGATTCTCTGGTTACAGCCTTTGACGGCTATATCACCGATGATTCACCCTGAGACTGATACAATTCCCGTTGGGAATCCGAATACAAAAAAGGGGCTATACGCCCCTTTCCATCATATTAAATACGTTTTTCAGAGTACTCCTGAGCCAAATTACCATCCATACCGCCGCTACGGCTTCGGCTATCGGAAAAGCATACCATATCAGATCCAATCCTCCAATCCTTCCCAGAAGAAATGCCATAGGCAAAAGTATTATAATCTGCCGGGCAAAGGATAATATCAGACTGGGCATCCCCTTCCCCACCGCCTGAAAGGTTGTAGCCCCCACTATTGCCGGGCCTATAACAGGGAAAGCCAGGCTTATGGTCTTAAGCGCCTTTACTCCTATCCTCAGGAGCTCGGGACTTTCGCCGAACATCCTTATAAGCTGTACGGGAAATACCTGGAATATTATAAACCCAACAACGGTAAAAATAAATCCCACCGTAAAGCCCGCCTTCATGGTTTCCTTCATTCTGCCCGGATTATTGTACCCGAAGTTGTATCCCACTATGGGCATATATCCCTGATTGAGACCAAATACCGGCATAAAAACAAAGGACTGCAAACGGAAGTAAATACCCATGGCTGCTATAGCCGTGGAACTGTAGCCGTCCAGTATTGTATTGATACCTCCCACCATTACCGATGCCAGTACCTGCATTACCACCGCCGGAAAGCCCACCTGGTATATTTCCTTTATTATTGACATGTCGAACTTAAAACCCCTGAGTTTTATCCGCACCTGGTTGTTTCCCCGGAATAACATGAATAGAATAAATGAACCGCTTATAATCCTTGAAAACACCGTTGCCACTGCTGCGCCTTCTATTCCCATCCTGGGAAAAACCCCGTACCCGAATATGAGGAGGGGGTCGAGTATTATGTTAAGTATTGAACCTATTAGCATGGTTATCATGGGAATAAAGGTATTGCCCTCTCCCCTTAAAATATTGTTGGCTATCATTGGTATGAACATTGCAGTTGAGCCTGAAAGAATAATACCTATATATCTTGCCCCATAGTCAATGAGCAACGAATCGTCGGTGAACATTCCTATCAGGCGCTCGGGCAGAAACACTCCGGCAACCGCAGCAATGATACCGAATACCGCAGCCAGCAGCAGTACGTGTCCCGCCACGTTGCATGCCCTGTCCTCTTTCCCGCTGCCAAGCAGCCTTGAAATAAGCGAACTGGTTCCCACTCCCGTACCCACTGCAACGGCTATCAAAACCATCTGGATGGGAAAGGCCAGCGACAAGGCGGCCAGCGCTTCCTCACTTATCCTTGATACAAATATACTATCCACTACATTGTACATGGATTGAATGAACATTGACAGAATTGACGGTATTGCCAGCTTAAAGAGCAGAGGTACTATGGGCTCTGTCCCTAGCCTGTTATCCTGCATATCCTTTGACAAGTCATATTCCTCCGTCCTTATCTCAAGTGGTATATTCACATCTTATTATATATCTATTATTGCTGTTTAGTAAAGGATTAAAGCCTGTATCAGGCTTTAATCCTCATTGCTCTCATTGAATTCAGCACGGCAATTAAAGCCACGCCTACATCGGCAAATACCGCTTCCCACATAGATGCCGACCCGCCGGCTCCCAATGCAAGCACTATTGCCTTTACCCCCAGTGCAAATACAATATTCTGCCAAACTATGGCTCTGGTTCTCCTGGCAATCCCGACAGCCATGGCCAGCTTGCCCGGCTCATCGGTCATAATAACCACATCGGCGGCCTCAATGGCGGCGTCGGAACCCAGACCGCCCATGGCAACGCCGATATCCGCCCTTGCCAAAGCCGGGGCATCGTTTATCCCGTCTCCCACAAAAACCAACCTGCCCTTTTCAGACCTGCCCCTTTCCATCATTTCCACCAGAGTAACTTTCTGGTGGGGAAGCAATTCAAAATGTACCTCATCTATATTCAGGCTTTCTGCCGTCTCCACCGCAACCCGCTGCCTGTCACCGGTCAGCATGACGGTTTTTCTTACACCCAGGGCCTTTAGCTCCTTAATGGTATCCGCCGCATCCTCCTTTATTTCGTCGGCAACCACTACATTGCCTATATATCTGCCATCCAATGCCGCATATACCACCGTTCCGGCCAAATCCGCCGGCTGAAAAGCTACACCCTCCCTTTCCATTAACCGGGCGTTGCCGGCCAATATTTCTTTACTGTTGAATTTTACCTTTACTCCCAGCCCCGGAGTTTCATTATAGCTTTCCAGCCCCCGGCCGCCCAAATCCTCCCCATAGGCTTCCACTACCGACAGCGCAACGGGGTGGCTGGAGCCGTACTCGGCATGGGCAATATACCCCAGAAGCTCCCGGCCGTCCATTCCATCCACCGGGTTTACCCGGGTTACTTTAAAAATGCCCTTAGTCAGCGTTCCGGTCTTGTCAAACACCACGGTATCTGTCTTTGCCAGCGCTTCGAGGAAATTGCCTCCCTTTATTAGTATGCCATTCCTGGATGCCCCTCCTATACCGCCGAAGAAGCCAAGGGGTATGGATACCACCAGGGCACAGGGGCATGAAACCACCAGGAACACCAGCGCCCTGTACACCCAATCCGAGAACTCCGCTTGTTCCAGAATTAACGGCGGGATAAAGGCAAGCGCAGCGGCGGCAAATACCACCGCCGGGGTATAGTACCTGGAAAATCTGGTTATGAACTTTTCGGTGGGTGCTTTTCTTGTGGCTGCATTTTCCACCATCTCGAGTATCTTAGACACCGCCGAGTCCCGGAATTCCCTTGCTGCCTTTATGGTAAGCATACCGTTTTTATTGATAAACCCTGCAAGCACCTCGGCCCCCGGCTCCACATCCTTCGGCACGGCCTCGCCGGTGAGCGCGGAAGTATCGGCTGTGGATATTCCTTCTTCCACAATACCGTCAAGGGGAATTCTCTCCCCCGGTTTTACCAGTATAATATCCCCCGGTTTTACCTCCTGGGGAGATACCCTTCTTATATCGCTCCCCACTTTTATATTGGCGTATTCGGGCCTTATATCCATAAGCCGGGCAATGGATTTTTTGGAACGGTTTACCGCCAAATCCTGCATAAACTCCCCTGCTCTGAAAAACAGCATTACGGCAACAGCCTCGGGATATTCTCCTATGGCAAAGGCGCCTATGGTGGAAATACCCATCAGAAAGTTTTCATCAAAGACCCTTCCCCTTATCAGATTTCTTCCGGCAGCAAGAAGGATACTCCCTCCTGCCAGCAGATAACCTGCCAGATATAGTACAACCTTCAGGTGCAGGTCAATACGTAAAGCAGCCGCTGCCAGCAGGAACAGTGCCCCTGCCGCAAACTCGGCTATTGTCTTCCTGTTATACTCCCCTTCAGTACTTCTTATTATCTTTCCTTCTCTTTCTTTGGCTTTTTCCACCACCGACACACCGGGTTCTATATCCTTTACTATACTTTTTACACCCGAGACAATCTGCTCATGCCTGCCGGTGTCTGCTGCTACTATTGTCAGAATATTGGTAACGGGGTTTAAAGACACACCGTCCGCATGTTCAATCATATTGGCCCTTGCTTCTATTTTTGCAGCACAGCTTGCACAATTAAGCCCTTCCAGCAAAAGCTCTATCCTTGATGCGTTCCTCACTGTCATCTTCCCCCCTTTTGTCTATTTATGGCTTATATGGGCGAAACCCTGTGTAAATATATTGCTTACATGCTGGTCATCCAGAGAATAATAGACAACCCGTCCATCTCTTTTATATTTAACAAGACCAGCCTGTTTAAGAATTCTCAATTGGTGGGATATTGCCGACTGGCTCATTCCAAGCAGCACCGCCATATCACAAACGCACATTTCCTCCCGCTGCAGAGCGCAGAGTATCCTTACTCTGGTGGTGTCGCCAAAAACCTTAAAGAGCTCGGCCAGGTCATACAGCTTCTCGTCCTGCGGCATGGCTGCCCCCACTTTGTCCACAACATCCCGGTGTATTACATTGCAGTCACAGACCGTAATATTACGTTTCATTATAAATCCTCCTTTGAACATATGAGCATGTATTCATATATAACATGATTATACGCCAACGTAAAATAATAATCAACTGTCAAAAAACATCCCCAATGCCTGACATAAATAAACTGTATAAACACCTGACCAAAATAAGATACTAAATAGAGAAAAGAAAAGGAGGAATGTTTTAATGCACGGGAGAGTTGACAAGAGAAATGAACACCTGCCAGGCGTGAAATGTGTTGTTGACAGCTGTCAATACCATGAGCAGGGCGATTTTTGCAACGCTGCCAATATTGAGATTCAGCCGCGGGATGCAAAGGATACGGAAGAAACCGACTGCGCAACCTTTATCCACAAATAGTATTATTCTACTACCCGAAATCCGGCACAACCATTCGCAAACGGATTTATTGAAGGGGCCGGGATAACTCCGGGCCCCTTATGCTACATAAAATCATTTTATGACACCCTATTACAATCGGGATTCATGAAAAAGCAGCCTATAACACGGCTGGGTCATTACAGCTTTTGATAATAGGAAGAGATATAAACTGCTCCACCAGACAGGGGTCAAACTGTGTCCCGGCGCACCTTTTCAATTCCTGCACAGCCTCCCGGCAGGATAAAGCTCTGCGGTAAGGCCTGTCATTGGTCATAGCATCATAACAGTCGGCTATTGCAAGAATCCGACATTCCAAAGGTATACTTTCGCCTTTTATCCTCAAAGGATATCCATTTCCGTTCCACCACTCATGATGCTTTAGTATCCAGTCGGCTATGGGGGTTAACTCAGGGGAAGCTTTTGCAATGCTGTAGCCTATTTCCGAATGCATCCTCATCTTGCGTTTCTCTTCATGGGTAAGAGGGCCTTCTTTTAATAAAATGCTGTCGGATATACCAATTTTCCCAATATCGTGAAACCTGGCAAAAAGCCGAAGATCTGCAAGCCTGTCCCTTTTGTTATCCACCGTCTGGGCCAGACATATCACCAGATTCTGCAGGCGCTCGGTATGCCCCTCGGTTATAAAGTCCCTGGCTCCCAGGGCCTTGGTCAAAGTCTGTACAACCGCACTTCTGGAGCTTTTTACATGATGCAGCTTTTCCCTGTACATTTTGTTATCGGCTTCTATGTACAAACCTCTCATGCTTTTTGTCATATCGCTTCTTACGGCATAGCTGACCGACATATGCAGACCGGGGGTTGCTTTATTATAGTTATATACCGATACAGCCTCAGCCAGTTTGTGAAAGTAATCCTCTGCATCCTCTTCTTTGGTATGGGGCATCAAAACGGCGAATTCATCCCCTCCCACCCTTGCTATTATATCCTCCGGTCGAAAGACTCTCCTTAAAATATCTGCGGTTGCCATAAGAAGTTCGTCCCCTCCGCTGTGTCCCAGTGAATCATTTACAGCCTTCAGACCGTCAAAATCGCACATGACAATGGCTGCAGGATGGTGGCTTTCCTCTTCAAAACACCGCATTTTTTCTTCAAAAAAGGCACGGTTAAACAGCCCGGTCAGAGAATCGTGAAATCCCAGGTATGTCAGTTTCTCCTCTGCAGTTTTCCTTTCGGTAATATCCTGAACCGAGAATATACTCTTTGAATTGCCGGGCAGAAAGGATATGTTTATTATAGCATGTATCCTATTACGGAATCTGTCATTAAACCAGGTCTCCATACTTCCCGGGGCTAATCCTCCCGCATTCTTCCTCAGTTCATAATGCTCCACAATCTTATCAATCTCGGTTTGGCAGAACAAATCGGTCACTTTCCTGATGCCTTCCAATTGATATCTGGGGAACCCTGTCAGCCTTTCAAACTCAGTACTTACCAGAGATATGGTCATATCCTCATCGCAGAGTATGGTTGCCGTCCCTGTGCTTTCAAAGATGGTCCTGTATCTGTCCTCGGATTCCCGCAGCACCTGTTCAGCCTTGCGCCGTTCAAAGGCATTACCAATTATCTCTGCAAAAAGGCGGAGAATTGAAATGTCATCCTTGTTCCAGCCGCCCGACTTGGAAAAGTTCTGAAAACCTATATATCCATACAACTCCCCATTGACATCAAAGGGCAGGGCGAGTATGGACTTAACCCCCTGGTCCTTCAGAGTTGCCTTCTCGGCCCGGGCATCCCCGGGCATGTTTTCTATATCCTCTACATATATTATCTCCCTGTTGTTTAGTTTCTTCATCCACCAGGGGAATTCTTCCACCTTGTATCTTATAAATTCACTCTCCCTGAAGCTGATACCATCGGCGCACCACTGATAGGTATTCATCATAACAGACATATTCTGCTGCAGACAGCAGAGGTAGACCCGGTCGGCCATGCTGATGCTTCCAATATCCGCAAGGGTTTCATTTACTGCACCGTTAAAATTGTGTATACCGATAAACCTGGCCGAAGTATCCTTAACCACTCTCTCTATTTCCAGTCTTTTATTCAGGTCCTCCTGAGCCTTTTTGTTATTTGTTACATCGGCGGCATACTCAAATACTACCTTCCGCCCGTCCGGCCACTTCATCATTTTGCCTGTAATAGAAAAACTCCTCTCTAAATAGGAGTTATATACCTCCCGGTGCCAGGGTTTATCCATGTCCTTATTAATACAGCAGCTTATGCACCGGGTGCAAGGCTCATCATTTCCATGCAACTCCTTATAACATAAGCAACCCGTTACATCCCTCTTTGCCATATCCTTCAGTGCTTTATTGGCATACAGTATCTCATGGGTCTGAGGGTCCGCAACGCAAACTGCCTCACTAACACAATCCATCAAGCTGTCCAGCAGTAGTTTAATGTCACGCTCTCCATTCAAACAAATATAGTTCTCAGGGGTGTTAACATCTCTCCTCATTTGCTGCTCCTCCGGTGTCCTATTGTCTGTCCTTCCGAGAATACCCGGATTCTAACAATACCTTCTGCTAATATATGGTGCTATATACGTATTTATTGGCTATTGTCAAATTATATCAAATATTGCTAATGACTTCAATAAAAGCTGCCATTTTTATTTACCAGGACAGATTCAATCTATCGACAGTAGCCTCAAGAGGTATTCCGTTTTTGTCCCATCCCCTGGCAATATAGTACTCATCCAGCATAGGTTCCAAAGGAGGAAGGTTGCCTTTTGCACCCCCACGGGTTCTGGGCTGGCTTAATATTCTTTTGGGTATTGTATCGTCACTGCGGGTGATGCCGCATTTGGCGTTGTACATCCGTTTGAGGTTGAATATTCTCTCCCCTGCGGTCATAAGCTCCTCAAATCCCATATCCCATCCCACCACATATTTCAGCCAATCCCGGATATGGGTTGTACGCAGCCCGCCGTACAGAGTAAACTTACATACCTTCAGCGAATCCATAAGACCCATCAGGTCCTGAGTATTCTTCTGAAACTCCCCCTGTTGGTCGGCTCTGAACCTATCCTTTGGCTGGGGTATACCTAACTCGGGCATGGTGGCTGTCTTCTCGAAGAAATAGCTTGCCCCCTGCAAATGGCAGGCCCCCCGGTTGGCGGTGGCATAACCGAGCGCAAGGCTGTTGAAAGCCCTGGGATCGTGGGCGGGAAATTCCAATCCCTTGGAATGTATTGCATAATCCCCGGCTGTTCCGCCTATCTGCCGTGCAGCCTCCCTTACGCCTCTGCCCAGCAGCTCTCCCAATCCTTCTTTTCTGCCTATCATGTGTATCATTTCAATCATGGCACGGTCGCTGCCCCAATCAAGCTCCAATCCGCCGGTATGCCCAACGTTAATAATCCCCCGCTCATATAGCTCCATGGCAAAGGCTATTACACTGCCGGCGGATATAGTATCAATTCCGTACCTGTTGCACAATTCCCCTCCATAGGCTATTGCCTCAAGATTGTCCACAAGGCACAATCCTCCCAGAGTGCCCAGGGTTTCGTATTCCGGCCCCGCCCCTTTCATGGCGTAGGGGCCTTCCCTGACCTCCACTTCTCTTCCGCAGCCAATAATGCAGCCTGAACAGAAATATCTCCCGGTATGGATTGTATCCTGCATACGCTGCCCGGATATATTCTCAATCTTATCCCAAGTGGAACCTGCCCAGTTCTTAAGAGGGAAGTCTCCAATCTTTTCTGCCCCCACCGTGCCCACTGCCGTTCCCTGCTGTTTCATACCGACAGTCTTTTGGATTATGGTGGGAGATATTTCTTTGATACTGCGCTTTAAACCCCGGCTGTCGGCAACCGGAATTTCCATCCGCCCGCAAACCACCACAGCCTTAAGTCTCTTTGAGCCCATCACCGCTCCCAGCCCGGTTCTTCCTGCCGCTCTGGCATGACTCCCGTCATGCATTATGGATGCAAGCCTCACCTGCTTTTCCCCCGCCGGTCCTATACATGACACCGTGACCTTGTCTCCGTGAATACCCTTAAGCAATTGGTCGGTCTGATAGGTATCCCGTCCCCACAGGGACTGTCCGTCCAGTATCTCAGCACCGCCTTCCCGTACCATAATATATACAGGCTTTGCCGACCGGCCTTCTATCACTATTCCGTCATACCCGCACCTTTTAAGCCCGGTACCCCATGTGCCTCCGGCATCTCCTTCGCCGTATATACCTGTCAGGGGCGATTTTGCAATAATTTGATGCCTGCCCGAGGTGGGAACCGTGGTACCAGCAAAAGGCCCTGTCATAAATATCAGCGGGTTTTCAGGACCCAAAGGGTCGGTATCCCCGTCGGTCATATCGTACAGAAATCTTGCCCCTATGCCGCTGCCGCCTATATACTTCCTGTAAAGGTCCTGATTCGGTGATTGCTCCCGTACCGAACCATCATCCAAATTTATTCTTAAAACTTTTCCGCAGTAGCCGCCCATCATAACAATCTCTCCTCCTATTTAATCAGACATTAAGCGTCATAACAAAGAAACCCATCCCCTGCCGCTATCCTCCGATAAGCGGAGGTATAACCTCCATAATATCCTGGTTGCCGATGCTGTCTTCAAGGCGCAGGATTCTGCCGCCGCTGATACAGAGAAAATGTGCGGCATATTTTTCGGCTGTTGTTCCTTTAGAATTATTTCCAAACCAGGGAAAGGAATCCTCAAGAAGCTCCAGAAGCTGTATTAGCTTAACCGGCTGCTCCAGCTCTATTTCGTATTTGCTGCAGCCCAATTGTTCTGAATATAACTTGCTGAACAGCACTACCATTTAAGCTGCCTCCTTTTTCAGATATTTTTATCATATCTTATTGACCGGCGTTTTATCAAGCCCGAAAAAAAATGGGCCCCGAAGGGCCAAAAATAAGAAATTAATGTAGAGGGAACGTAAAATTTATTTCGCTAATTATTTGGCTGCCTGTGCGGTTGCCTTATCTTCCTTTTTGCAGCCCTTGTACACA
>JAENYX010000032.1 GCA_016841565.1 Clostridium thermobutyricum
GCAAAAAGGCCGGAAGCTTTTTGCTTCCGGCCTTTTAAAGTATTTTTTGTTAACTGCTTTTTAGCAGTATCTCATTTGCATAGCGTACTATTCCGTTAAGAAGCGCCTGGGCGCACCTTTGTCTGTATTCCTCGGTAACCAGCAGCGCCCTTTCCTGGCTGTTCGTCAGGAAGCCCAGCTCGGCTATGACCGCCGGCATTTTTGTTTCACGGGTAACAACAAGCCCTTCCCTTGGTACCAATCCCCTGTCAACAGTCTTTAATTCCCTTAACATCTCCTGCTGGATTATCCTTGCAAGGGTGTAGTTGTCCCTGTTGTCCAGTTCGCTCTTCTGAGAGGGGTAGTACAGGGTTTCCACTCCCTTTATGGAGCTGTCGGTCAAATGAGCATTTGAATGAATGCTTATATACAGGTCGGCATTGGCTTCGTTGGCTATACCTGCCCTTTCATAGAGTTCTACCAGAGTATCATCTTCTCTTATCATAAGAGTCCTAAAGCCCATACCTTCAAGCAATGCCTTCAGCTTAAAAGATACGTCAAGATTAATGTTTTTCTCCTTGACTCCGTTTTTGGTGGCACCCGGGTCCTGCCCACCATGACCGGCATCGATTACTATCAGCATATCCTGATAGAGAGAAGGTATGGCCGACATCTCAATCTCTATTTTACTGGCCCTGTCGGGCGATAATACTTTGTATCTGGCCGCATCCTTTAGGTAGATCACTATATATCCTGCTTTTTCGGAAGGATCATAGGGTATTGAAACTATCTTATCCACAACCCCGTTATTGATGTATACTTCCCCTTCCTCAATAACCGCATCCTCATGGGGTATTTCCACAATTATTGTTTTTTTATGGTCATCATATGTGACACTATACTCAACTTCCTCAACCGTATCTATCGAAAGGGTACCGGTTTTCCATCCCGTCCCGCCATATTCTATTGACTGCAGGGGGAAGCCGTCTATGAAAATCTCCAGCCCGTTTTCACTGCTTTCAACATTATACTGCAGTGCATGGTCAAGGTCTATTACAGCCCTTACTATATCCTCTTCAAACTGCGAATACCTAACCGCTTTGATTCCACCCTTTTCCACGTTTATGGAACCGTCCTTTAAATCGCCCAGGTATGTGTTAAACATATCCACCACAATCCTGTCGGGTTTCTGCAGTATCATGGTTTCAAAATCCAGTCTTGAAGTAGCTTCTACCACAAGCTTCTTCTTTCCTTCATCCTCCTGAAACGAAATTCCCTTGACGGTATTAACCGTTCTTATCTCAATCTGCCCGGCATCCTCATCATAGGCCATGCTATATCCTGAAGGACTGGTAAGGTCAATAACCACCCTTGATATATTGGGATTTACCTCAAATTGTGATGCCCTTACCCTGATAATGTTGCCCTGATTAATGTCTATCCTGTCTATGTCCGACCTGAAAACAGAATTGGGGAAATCTATAACCAGCCTGTCGGGTTCCTGAAGGAATATTGTCTGGTGCATTAAATTGCCGGTAGTCTTAATAATAATTGCATCCTTTGTACTGTCATATTTCAGACCCAGAATATCTGCCTTTGGAGAATTCAGGAGTACGGTATAGGTTGAAGCATCCCACTCGACTTTCAGGCCCAGGACCTCGGTAATGGCTCTGACGGGTACCATGGTCCTGTCGTTAATAAGCTTTGGAGGCACCTCAAGGGTTACCGGCTTTCCGTTCACCTGCATTTCATTATCGTTTATATTCATGATTACCTGTTTGTCACCGGTATTTATGGTTACCTGGTATTTTTGTCCGTCCCAGCCCACCTGGGCTCCGGTGCTTTCGGTTATCACCCTTATGGGTACAAGAGTCCTGTCGTCAATTATGACTGCAGGTACGTCGGATTCCAGCGTTTTGCCGTTTAGTTTAATTGTGACCGGAGGGGCTTTATATGTGATTTGTTTACCATCCATATGTAATATCAATTGCTGATCCTTAAGTGCGTATACGCTTGTTGCCGTCATTAATAGTACGATAACTAGTGCCAGTGCCGCTGCCTTCTTCAATTCCATTACCCCCTGATGTTAAATATGCAATATAAATTCTGCGCCGAATTCCAAATCTCCGACCATATGTGTTCGACTTATTATAACATGAAAGCTCCCTATTTTTTGTTGGTATTAGTCCAAATATGTAAATTTAATACCCCTGTAATACTGCTGTAATGCCTGCGTAACATAGTTGTCGGTGGACAATGACCGGCGTACATTGTTCAGCAGCTTTTATCCGGGCTCCGGATTGGAACCCGCCACCTGTTTTGACTCCCATTCGACAAAAAAAGTTCCAAGAAACGCCTCCCCGATATCTTGGAGAGGCGTAATGAAAAAAGACCTATTAGATTTACACTGCAACTACAAACTGCCAACCGGCGCCTGGCACCTGTGATCTGTGATCTAAATAACCTTGTACAATTCATCGCTTTGGGGCGGGTCTATGGGCATATCTATACCGTCTTTCACAAGTATCATCCCTTCCCCGGTCACCCGGCCTATAACAGAAGCCGGGATGCCTTCTCCAGTTAAAGCCTCAAGCATTTTTTCACCGTCCTGACAGGTGATTAACATGCACCCGCTTGATATGAGCTTTAGCGGGTCCAGATCCATCTCCCGGCATATCAGGCTTGTCTCTTCCAATACGGGAATTCTGTCGCTGTATACCCTGATACCTACCCCCGATGCCTGGGCTATTTCCCAGAGAGCTCCCAGCACACCCCCTTCGGTAACATCATGCATTGCCGATGCGCCCATGCTGCCTGCTATAACTCCTTCCTTCACTACGCTTATATGTTCCATCAGCGACCGGGCCTTCTCCAGCTTTTGATGGTCAATCCTGCCCTGCAGCCGGTCGGCAAGATCGTGGGCAATAATTGCCGTACCCTCAAGGCCGGCCCATTTTGTGATGATTATACAGTGTCCGGGGCGGGCTCCGGCCGACTTGACCACCTTGCTTTTTGCCGCTCTGCCAACCGCCGTTGTAGATACCACAATGCGATTTACCGCCGAGGTTATTTCGGTATGCCCTCCTATTATCTCAACCTTCAGTAAAGCTGCCTCCTGGGCTGCCTGCCTGACAATATGCTCCAGGACCTCCAGGGATGTCTCCTCTGGCGCCAATATGGTAAGCATGAGCCCAAGGGGCTCCACACCGTTGGCTGCCACATCGTTGCAGGATACGTGAACGGCAAGCTTGCCTATTTCATTGGCAGCGCCCGTTATGGGATCTGTTGATAAAACACAGGCATACTCTCCGAAGTCCAATACGCTGCAGTCCTCACCTATCTGCGAGCGCACAAGTACTTCCTCCCTTTTGAACCGCAGGCTGGAAAAAATCTTTTTCTCCAGAATATCCGATGGCAGTTTTCCGCTTTTCATGACCTATCCCCTCTTTGCATTATGTAATATTATTATTTAATAGTACCAATCTGCTTTTTGTCAAAAATTCTCCTATATGATTATACCATTTATTCAGTTGCTGCAAAATGTCTTCTTCCACTGTTCCACCGTCATAACCCTGTGATCCGACACAATGGCAATATAGTGTATGTCGGCCGGCCTTATATCATGAAACACCATTACCTCGGCATCGTATCCCGCCTCTTTGTCCCTTCTTTGCTTAAGATTGTCTGTAAAGGACAGCGAAGTATCCCAGTATTCCTTTATTACAGCTTGTCCCCGTTCCTTAAGGTATCCCTCTGCCCCGCAGAACTCATCAATGTTTTGGAGGATAAAGGGCTCATACAGCTCATTGGCCTTGTTTTCATTTGCTATCCAGCACCTTAAAGGGTCAATTCTGACTGCAAGCAGCATACTATGGGAATGCCAGGTATGATTATCACTGAAGTTCATACTGGCAAATATAGCCTTGGTCCTGTCCACCCAGGAAGGTATTTTTTGAGTCCTGTGAAGATTCAAATAAGCATGAAAATCCTTATAGTTGTTTTGATAGGTCAGTTTGTCATCATACTTTATTCCTCCGGTCTTCACCGTTAAAAGGTCATTAAGGTTGATAACGTGATATACAACTCCTGTCTGGCCGTAATCGGGGAAAAGCATACAATACCTCCTTTGTTTTGCAGCCCTGCTGTTAAGTTTTGAAATAAGGAGTGGTATTATTCGGGTTAGTTGAGCAAAAAACCGACAACAAAACACCGGAGAGCAGACAAAATAACCGTCCCCGTGTCTTCTCGCCGGTGTTTATACGTTTTTTTTGAATGGCTAATGGGCATTCTAATATCCGGAGGTGAATTTTTTTGACCAACATCAATTGTTCCGAGAATTGCATTCACCAGAGGAATGGCAAATGCCGGCTTAACCATGTAGGCATTGTGGCCGCTGTCGGCGGTTCAAAGTGTGCGTATTTTGAGCAAAAAAATTCGCCGGCTGCCCAAACCAGTATCAAATCAGAAACATAGCCACAATGGTAGTAACTATTAAACCAATCATAACCGGCTTGAAATTCCTGCGGGCCAGGTCCATAGGAAGAACCCGGCAGATGGCTGCAGCCGGTAAAAGCCCCCAGGGCACCAGGGTTCCGCCGCCCACCCAAATTGCGCCAATCTGGCCAAGGGCCGCCAGAACTGCTATGCTTCCATTAACTGCGGTACCGAAAACCCTTGCCAGAGACCCGGCCAGCGACATTCCTGAAAAGCCTGAACCGTCAAGGCCAGTTATTGCACCTACAACCGTCTCCATGGATGCAACCATTGGTTTGTTCATGGGAACGGCAGCCGCCAACGCCCGGCCCATGTCCGACAAAATCCCCTGGGACCCTGCCGGCAGTATACCTTCGCCCAAGGCCCCTTGTATGGGAGCCATTTCTCCCAGGTAAAAGAAGGCTGCTATCGGGATTACCGGCCCGAATATTTCCATGCCGAATATAAATCCATCCTTCAGAAAACCGGCTATTTTGTTGAGAGCTTTTTCCCTGTATTGAAGTATGCATACAATCACCAGTATCAGCACAGCAGTCCCTCCAACAAGGGATGTGGCATCGCCGCCCCTTAAACCGAAAACGAACATGGCCACAACATCCAGGAAGAATGCAATGGGTACCAGAATGGCGGTCAATCTGCTTATCCACGTAACATCGGTATGGGCTTTTCTGTCAAATTGCTCCACCACGGTATTCTCAATTCTGCCCAGCCGCATATCCCTCTTTAAGAATATATAGGCTGTCACTACAGTGGTTACTCCCATAACTGCAATTAGAGGTATGCCGCTGACCATCACGTCTGTAACCTCAACCCCTGCGGCAGTAGCGGTTATTGTGGGCGCTCCCTGGATTATGTAGTCGCTGGACAGCGCTATCCCGTGACCGAACAGATTTATCGCCATGGCAACGCCAATGGCCGGAAGCCCCACTTTTAAGCCAACCGGCAGAAGTACCGCTCCAATAAGGGGAGTGGCCGGAGATGGCCAGAAAAACCATGAAGTCATAAGCATTACAAATCCAATAAACCAAAAAGCATAATCGGGGGTCCTGATTAGCCTGGAAAAGGGCTTAACCATGAGTACATTTGCCCCAATGCTCTCCATCATTTTTGACATAGCTACTATAAGGGATATGACCAGTATAATCCCGAATAATTCAATGCCTGCAACTATAAAGGCATCAAATATCCCCCGGGTGGCACCTATTACCGAGCCCTTTGCCGCCAGTCCCAATAAAAAAATTCCCGCTATACATGGGATGATGGTGTCCCTTCGCATTATCATGACTGCCAATATTACAATAACCATTAGGGTATAAATCCAATGGAGCAGTGTTAGCTCAACCATGCAGTAAAATACCTCCTTAACAGCATTATTACTTCCAATATATGCTGCAGCGAAGGTTTGGTGAGAACTAAAAGCTCCCCCGGCTAACCGGGGAAGCTTTTATTCTTTCAACAGTTGTTTCAGTATCTTATTGACCAGGGCGGGATTTGCCTTGCCCTTGGTCTCTCTCATGGTCTGGCCTACCAGAAATCCCATGGCCTTCTCGGTCCCTCCTCTGTAGTCCTCCACCGACTGCGGATTTGCATCCATCACCTTCCTGATTACCTCGGTAAGTTCACTTTCGTCACTTATCTGTACAAGTCCCATCCTTTTGACCAGAGTCTGGGGCTCCTCCCCGGTTTCGAACATTTCGGTAAACACTTTTTTGGCGGCCGAGCTGCTCACCGTCCCCCCTTCCACCAGCTTCAGAAGCTGGGCCAGATATCCCGGTCCAAAGGGTATCTGCTCGGCTCCCATACCCTTTTCGTTCAGTATCCGCATAAGCTCACCCATAACCCAATTGCTGACGGTCTTTGGGTCGCCTCCGAATTCCCCTACACAACCTTCGAAAAATTCCGCCATGGGCAGAACCGCCGTAATTACACCGGCGTCATATTCGGGAAGCCCCCATTCGCTCATATACCTTTTCATCCTTATTTCCGGCAATTCGGGAAGCTCCTCTCTTATCCTGTCTACATAATCATTTTCAAGCACAATAGGCACCAGGTCGGGCTCGGGGAAATACCTGTAATCGTGAGCCTCCTCTTTGCTCCGCAGGGAAGTGTTCTCTCCACTCACATCATCCCATTTACGGGTCTCCTGGACTATCTGCCCGCCGGATTCCAAAACCTCTGTCTGCCTTTTCCTTTCGTCCTCTATGGCGTTTACCAGCGCCTTGAAGGAATTGAGGTTTTTCATCTCGGTTCTGGTACCAAGCTTACTTGTGCCTTCGGGACGTATGGAAAGATTGACGTCAAACCTTAAGGACCCTTCCTGCATCCTGCAGTCGGAAACCTGCGCATATTCCAGTATGGATTTTATCTTTTCGGCATACAGGCGGGCTTCCTCTGCTGTACTCATATCCGGTTCGGATACAATCTCAATAAGCGGGACTCCACACCGGTTATAGTCCACCAGAGTACTGCCGTCCCGAGTCTCGTGTATCAGTTTCCCGGCATCCTCCTCTATGTGTATTCGTGTTATGCCAATCTTCTTGACGCCGAAATCCCCCTTGATCTCCAGGAAACCTTCATTGCACAGGGGAATGTCGTACTGGGATACCTGGTATGCCTTGGGCAGATCAGGATAGAAATAGTTTTTCCGGTCCATCTTGCTAAACCTGCTTATTTTACAATTGGTGGCCAGTCCTGCTTTAACAGCATATTCAACCACTCTTTTGTTCAGCACCGGAAGTACCCCGGGAAGGCCGAGGCACACGGGACAGCAGTGGGTATTCTCACGGCCCCCGAACTCAGTGGTGCAATCGCAGAATATCTTGGTATTGGTACATAATTCGGCATGTATCTCAAGTCCTATTACGGTTTCATATTTCACCAGTTTGCGCCTCCTTTAAACCTGCGGGTACATTTTATGGAATTCGGTACTCTGCTCATATGCAAAGGCAGCCTGCAGCAGAGCGGCCTCGGCAAAGGGTTTACCTATAAGCTGCAGTCCCACCGGCAGCCCCTCCGAAAAGCCACAGGGAACTGAAATGGCCGGCAGCCCCGCAATATTGACCGGTATGGTAAATACATCCGACAAATACATCTGAAGCGGGTCCTGGAGCTTTTCTCCCACTTTAAAAGCCACAGTGGGAGAAGTGGGTGATACAATAAGATCATGCTCCTCAAACACCCTGTCAAAATCCGCCTTTATAAGCGTCCTTACCTTCTGGGCCTTCTTATAGTATGCATCATAATAACCCGAGCTCAGCGCATAGGTCCCCAGCATAATCCTTCTCTTGACCTCTGCCCCAAACCCCTGGCTTCTTGTCTTTACAAACATGTCCATAAGGTCGGAATAGCCCTCGGCCCTGTAGCCGTACCTTATACCATCGTACCGGGCAAGATTGGAACTGGCTTCGGCCGATGAGATTATATAATAGGCCGAAAGGGCATGTTCGGTATGGGGTAGCGATACCTCGCTGCATACCGCTCCCAGCCCTTCGAGGGTCTCTATGGCCCCGGTCACCCTTTCCCTGACTCCCGGTTCAATCCCCTGCCCAAAATACTGGGAAGGTACGGCCACCCTCAGACCCCGAACACCTCCCCTGAGACCCGATGTGAAATCCTCCGCCGGCTTGTCCACCGAGGTGGAATCATACCTGTCGTAACCGCATATATGGTTTAAAACCAATGCACAGTCCTCCACGTCCCTTGTTAAGGGCCCTATCTGGTCGAGGGATGAAGCAAATGCCACCAGTCCGTAACGGGAGACCCTGCCGTAGGTAGGCTTCATACCCACCACCCCGCACAGGGCTGCCGGCTGCCTTATGGACCCTCCGGTATCCGAGCCCAGGGCAAAGACCGACATGCCCGAGGCCACCGCTGCCGCCGAACCGCCGCTGGACCCTCCCGGCACCCTTTGTGTATCCCAGGGGTTAAATGTCGGTTTGAGCCCTGAATTTTCGGTTGAGGACCCCATTGCAAACTCGTCCATATTGGTCTTCCCCACCAGCACACATCCTGCCCGCTCCAGCCTGTTATACACTGTAGCATTGTAGGGTGGAACAAAGCTGTGCAAAATCTTTGAGGCACAGGTTGTCCTTATATTTTCGGTACACATATTATCCTTAAGCGCCATTGGTATACCGGCCAGTGCCGGCAGCTCCCCGCCCCCCGACGGGGTGCTGTCTATTCTTCGCGCCTTTTCCAAAGCTCTGTCGGCCGACAGAGTAATATAGGCCCCTATCTTATCCTCCACGTCATCTATCCTGCCTATAACAGAGGCAACCATCTCCTCTGCGCTTATCTCACGATTGTTAAGCATTGCAGTCAATTCATGAGCTGTCTTGTAATGCAGCATCACCCTATTACCTCCAATTCTAAATAACCCTTGGGACTCTGAAGCATCCATTGCTGCTGTCCGGGGCATTTCCCAGTATTTTTTCCCTGTCCATGGAAGGTCTTACCCGGTCCTCCCTGTATACATTGCTTAAAGGTAAAATATGCGCCGTAGGCTTAACCGAATTGGTATCCACCTGATTTAATTTCTGTGCGTATTCGAGTATATCTCCAAGGGTTTTCACCAATCTCTCCTTCTCCTCTTCGGAAAACTCAAGCCTTGCCAGTCCGGCAACATATTCAACATCCTTCTTTGTAATCATTGCTTCACCTCCAAATCCCGGTTGATATTCTCATCGCCTTGTTGTATAAGGCTGTCAAATTCCTGTTGGTCTATAAGCCTAACCCCCAGCTTCATGGCCTTGTCCAGCTTGCTGCCGGGGTTGTCCCCTGCCAAAACATAATCAGTTTTTTTACTGACAGACGATGTTACCTTTCCTCCCAGGTCTTCTATTATCCCGG
This sequence comes from Clostridium thermobutyricum, assembly GCA_016841565.1. Taxonomy (GTDB): domain Bacteria; phylum Bacillota; class Clostridia; order Ch29; family Ch29; genus JAENYX01. Next base: position 9,322 of record JAENYX010000032.1, read on the forward strand.
CAGCCTGGTCCCGGGTATAGCCGGCCAGGGTACCGGTCAGCACAAATGTCATACCCTTAAACGGCTGAGCCCGGTTATTATCCTTTTTACCGGTGCTCATTACAACTCCCGCCGCTTCAAGCCTTTCGACAAACCGAACATTCTGGTCCTGCTCAAAGAAGGTAATTATACTTTGAGCCATTACGCTTCCTATCTCGGGAATGGCGGTCAACTGTTCTGCATTGGCATCCTTAAGGGCATCCATTGACCCGAAATACTCTGCCAGTAAAGCTGCCGCTCTTGTACCCACAAAGGGTATGCCCAGCGCAGTGATTACCCTGGACAGTCCCCTTGTCTTTGAAGCTTCTACTGCATCCAACAGGTTTTCCGCCGATTTTTGGCCCATCCCCTCAAGGTTAATCAATTGATCCTTCCTGTCTTTTAGCTTGTAAATATCGGATGCGTCTTTTATCAAATTATTATCCAGCAGCAATTCCACAATGGATGGTCCAAGACCGGATATATCCATTGCATCCCGGGACACAAAATGGATTATGCTGCGCCTGTTTCTGGCAGGACATGCAATACCGGTACACCGGGTGGCTGCCTGCCCTTCGGTCCTTACAGCCGCAGATCCGCATTCGGGGCATTTGTCGGGCATACGGAACTCCTTCTCGTTACCTGTCCTTTCATTTGTTAAAACCTCTGTAACCTCGGGTATTATCTCCCCGGCCTTTTTGACCAGCACCCGGTCACCTATCCGTATATCCTTTTCCCTTATATAATCCTCGTTGTGAAGGGTGGCCCTTGATACGGTGGAGCCGGAAATCCTTACCGGTTCCAAAATGGCAGTGGGGGTAAGGGCTCCGGTTCTTCCCACCTGGATAATAATATCCTTAACCCGGGTCTTTTTTGCCTGGGCAGGGAACTTATACGCCACCGCCCACCTGGGGTTTTTACTGGTGGCCCCCAGCATCTCCCTCTGCCGGAGAGAATTCACCTTTATAACCATGCCGTCTATTTCAAAATCAAGCTCATCTCTTTTTTGCTGCCAGTCCAGACAACATTCTATTACATCATGGATATTGTCAAACACCCTGTACCCCGGGCTGACCCTGAACCCCTGCTCTTTGAGGTATTGGAGACCCTGGATATGGGTGGGTATCTCTTTCCCCTCTATGTACTGCAAATTGAAAATAAATATGTCAAGCGGCCGGGATGCCGTTATGGCCGGGTCAAGCTGTCTCAACGAACCCGCCGCCGCGTTCCTTGGGTTTGCAAAGGCACTTAAACCCTGCTCGGTCTGCTTGTTGTTGAGCTCTTCAAACCCTTCCAGAGGCATAAAGACCTCTCCCCTTACTTCCAGGCTTGAATTTTGTTTAAGTCTTAAGGGTATGGTCCTGATGGTTCTTAGATTGGACGTAACATCTTCGCCTACCCGACCGTCGCCCCTGGTAGCACCCATCTCAAATATACCGCTGTTATACCTTAGTGCTACCGAAAGCCCGTCAATCTTAAACTCGGTTATGTATTCCACCCTTTCACCGACGGTATTCCTGACTCTCCTGTCGAAATCCAGCAGTTCGCCTTCACCAAATGCGTTGGCAAGACTCAGCATCGGTTCCGAATGTACTACCTTTGGGAATCTCTCGGATGCTCTCCCCCCAACTCTCTGGGTAGGAGAATAGGGAGTAATAAATTCCGGATGCTGGTCCTCCAGTCTTTGCAGTTCCAGCATAAGCTCGTCGAACCGGTGGTCGGATATAACCGGGCTGTCCAATACGTAATAACGGTAGCTGTGTTCTTCTATCTGCTTCCTGAGTCGTTCTATCTTATTGCGGATCTGCTCGGGGGAATGCTCCATAAATCCACCTCATCTTCCAAAAATCTTTGCCACATTGTCTATACTCTCATAACCACTGATGTCGTACTCCATGAGCGGTATCCTGTACAAAACCCTGTCTCCGAATTTCTGCTCGATTTCCTTCAAATACTTTACCTCAACCTGTTTCCTTTTATTAAAGAACCGGCTGTCGGTCTCCTCGGGCAGTATACGGTTTATTATTATCCCTTCCACCGGTATGCCGTTTCTTTCAAGAAAATTGATTGCCTTTTCGGTCTCCAGTATGGGGAGCTGCTGGGCGTTAAGTACAAATACAAAGCCTGCTCTTTTGTTGTCTATAAGAAAATCCCTTGCCTTTTCGAATCTTTGTTTTCTATCCAGCAGTATCTTCATAACCGGGTCATCCTTAATCCTCTCCTCCAGGGATTTATCCACCACCGATGCCATCCTCATCATATCGTTTACATTACGGCGACGCTCTATCATCCCCTGCAGCCACCTTCCCATAAGCTCGGGCAGTGACAAAAGCCTGAGAGTGTGGCCGGTAGGCGCGGTATCGAACACCACCCGTTGGTATTCGGTGCCCACCAGGTCAATTATCTCTATAAACCGGTCGAATATGGCAGCCTCCTCGGCGCCGGGGGAATGGTAGGCGGCGTCAAGCTGCCGCTGTATCTCTATTATTATGTTGGCGCTAAAGCTTCCCTGCATCTGTTCCCTTATCCTGTTTATATACCTGCCGCTTTCGGTCTCCGGGTCTATTTCTATGCCATAGAGATTGGTGTCAAGTTTTTTTGGTGCATCTCCCAGCTCTACCTGGAATATCTGGCCCAGCGAATGGGCAGGGTCGGTGGAAAGCACCAACGTTTTGTAACCCTTTCTTGCAAGGTTTAGGGAATAGGCTGAGGAGCAGGTGGTTTTTCCCACCCCGCCCTTGCCTCCAAAGAATACTATTTCTTTATCAATCAAACCTGACATAACCTTCTCCCCTTCCTTCAATGGAAATTGTACTTTTCAAACTGTTCTCCCATTATATCCTTTTTCTCGGCCATCCTCATCTCCCACCCCTCCAGCTCCTTGGCCATATAGGGCAAGAGCTCCAGGGTGTAATAGGAGGCGGGGGAGGGTATGCCCAAGAAGTCCGAAAAGCAAAGCAATATGAAATAGTCGTTTCCGTCCAGGGCATCCTTTTTAACAATACGTACCGAATTCTCCCTTGCGCCTTCGAAAAAACCCCTGTTGACATCGGCCAGGAACCTAAAAACACCCTTGATGGTATCCTTTATCTTAGCCACAGGTATTCCTCCCTTCTTAATTCATAGCTTTAATGGGTGCAACCGACGCCAGCACCTTTTTAACCCCCAGTCCGGGAAACGCAATGGTTATTTCAATATCATCGGTTTTTTCCTCTACCTTTATTATGGTCCCCATGCCCCATATCCTATGCTGAATCCGGCTGCCCGGCCTGTAACCCCCGATACTGCCTTTCTGGGTACCGGGCTTATGGGTAATCGGAACCTCCTTTGAACCGGTGTTCTCTCCCATAACCTCAACAAGGGTTTCGGGTATCTCCTTAAGAAACCTTGAAGGCAGGCTGCTGCTGGTATGCCCGTACAGGGTTCTGCATTCTGCCCCGGTAAGGTACAAGACCTCCCGGGCTCTTGTCATACCGACATAGCACAGCCTTCTTTCCTCCTCCAGCTCCTCGGGTTGGTCAATGGCCCGGGAAAGAGGAAATATACCATCCTCCATCCCCGTCATGAACACAACCGGAAACTCAAGCCCCTTTGCACTGTGGAGCGTCATCAACGTTACGCCTTCTCCTTCATCCAGGTTATCGGTCTCGGATACAAGGGCTACGCTTTCAAGAAACTCGGGGAGAGTGCCTTCCCCTTCGCAGTTTTCCTCAAATCCCACCGCTGCCGAAACCAGCTCCTGTATGTTCTCTATCCTTCCCCTGGCTTCTATTGTACCCTCGTCCTCCAGAGCTTTTACATATCCGGTCTTGTCAAGCACCTCGGACAGCAACGCCACCACCGAGTGCTTGTCACTCATGGCAATAAAACCGTCCATCATATTCACAAATTCTCCAACCCTGTTGGCAGCGCCTGCCGGTAAACATCCCGATTCCCCGACCTCTCTCATTGCCCCGTACAACTCTATTTCCAGCCGGGCAGCGTACTGCTCCAGCGTTTCTATGGTTTTATCGCCGATGCCTCTCCGGGGCTGGTTGACTATTCTCTTTAGAGATATGTCGTCGGCAGGATTAAGTATAACTCTGAGGTAGGCGATAATGTCCTTAATCTCCTTTCTCTGGTAAAACCCAAGGCTTCCCACCACCCTGTAGGGAACCGCTCTCCTTATGAAGGCCTCCTCCAGCACCCTTGACTGGGCGTTGGTCCTGTATAACACGGCCATATCCGACAGCTTCCTGCTCTCATGACTGCAAAGTCTCATGGCCTCACAGACCACAAACTCGGCCTCCTCTCTTTCCCTGGCCGCCTGCCGGCGCCTTATTCTGTACCCTTCCATTCTCTGAGTCCATAGCTTCTTGGACTTTCTGCGGCTGTTATTGGCTATGACGCAATTGGCAGCCTGAAGTATATTTCCTGTGGAACGGTAATTCTGTTCCAGCTTAACCACCGTTGCTTCGGGGTAATCAACTTCGAAATCCAGTATATTGGCTATATTTGCACCTCTGAACTTGTATATTGACTGGTCGTCATCGCCGACAACGCACAGGTTCCTGTGCTTTGAAGACAGCATGTGTATCAGCCGGTACTGGGGTGTATTGGTATCCTGGTACTCATCCACCAATATGTACCTGAATTTGTTCTGATAAAACCCAAGCACCTCGGGGTATCCGGTAAACAATTCTATAGTCTTAAGTATCAGGTCGTCAAAATCCAAAGCGTTGTTTGATTTTAGTTTTCTTTGATACAACCTGTACACCCGGCCTATTTGCTCGGTTGCAAAGCTATCCGTCGCCGAAGCAATATACTCTTCGGGGGACTGCAGGTTGTCCTTTGCCTTCCCTATCATGGAAACCACTTTTTTGGGCGTAAAATCCTTCTCATTAATATTCAGTTCCTTCAGACAGTCCTTAACAACCACCTGCTGGTCTGAAGAATCATAAATAACGAAGCTTTTGTCGTATCCGATTTTTTCTATATCGTGTCGTAATATGCGTACACAGGCCGAATGAAAGGTACTGACCCATGCAGGATAGTCTTCATCTGCCAGCAGCTTTGTAACCCTCTCCCTCATCTCGGCCGCAGCCTTGTTGGTAAAGGTTATGGCAAGTATATTTCCGGGATGTACTCCCTTTTCCCTTATAAGATAAGCTATGCGCTGCGTAAGAACCCGGGTCTTGCCGCTTCCGGCGCCTGCCAGGATGAGAACGGGACCCTCGGTTGTCATCACGGCTTTTTTTTGCTGCGGATTTAATCCATCAAGATACTCCATTATGCTCCTCCTCTAAAAGCGTGACTTTTGCTACCCTTAATTCTACCACAAAATCTGCCTGACCTGAACATGATACACATGTAGTTTCTTTCTAAATACCCTCCAGCTTCTCCCTGTCTGTTCCGTCGGCCTTAATACGATATGTGGCCATGTCCTCTCCCGCATCCATATAATATATCCAATGGCCTATAACGTTTATGTTACTGCTCTCACAATGGTTCAGTTTTACCTCCGGTCCTTCCCCCTCGAGGTCCAGTTTATAAAGCTTACCACCGTCGGAGGTGTTGCTGAAAAACACCCCCTGTTCATTCACGTTGAGAGAACCGGCCCGACTGCCGCTCACCCTGCTTCTGCCGGTCCCGTCTGTGTGTATCCTGTATATTCCGTTCCCATCCGACACATTAATATAATAAATCCAGTCTCCGACTACATTTATATATGCCGCCCGGTCATTGCAAATCACTTCATAATTTGTGCCGTCAGTCCCTATTCGGCAAATCTTACTGTCGTCACCGGCGTTGACATAGTATATCATATCATCCACAATATTCACATATCGTGATTCCTGTGTGTTCAAGGTCTCCACCGACTGTCCTTCTCCCATATATAATGTACACAGTACGCCGCCTTCCTGCAAGTCAGTGTAGAACAGCCTATTTCCAACAATACTGAAATAATTTGCCGGGGTATCATTTACACTTATCCTCTCATTGTCTTCCCCATATATCAAATAAATGTGGTTGTTGTCCGACCGGTTAACATAATATACCACACCGCGTATTACGTTTATATATGATACGCTGTCATCACACAATCTTGTGTTATTATCCCCGTCCCGGTTCATCCTATAAAGCCTGTTTTCATCGGCTCCGTTTATATAATACACCCATTCGCCATAGGCAGCAGCTATACCACCATTAACCATGTTGCCTGCCGAATTGCCCATTGGAGGCTTTCCGTCTTTGGTAAAGTAATTTCCTTCCATCACTACGTTTTCAAGAACAACCCCTTCAGGATTGCCTATAACCATTGAATAGTGAACCGATTTATTATTCTTGATTACACAGTCCTTAAACCGTATACCTCCATCCGAGTATATAAATGCCGCACCCTCGGTGCCACCGGCGACATTGTCCCTGAAATCGCAGTTTTCGAAGACTACATGGCGGCTGCCGTGGATATTCAACAGCATTACCCCTTGGTTTCTCATAAAACCACTGTTCAAAAAACCTATATCCTCTGAATCCCTTATTTCCATAATGGCCATTGTGCAGTCGGTTATGTAGGAATTATTGAATTCAAACCCGTTTACATCCTCAAGTTCAAGACCCCGGACACCGCACCCGAACAGCTGGGAGTCATCTATTACAATATCCTGGCAGTTTGTAAATTTCAACACTCCCTGCGAGCAGAACGATTTTTCCGGCCAATGCCCTGCCCGTATATTAGATAGCTTGATTCCTTTGACATTATCGAAGACCATAATATTGGCGTCTCCCGGCTGTGACAAAATCTCCACCGGCTTGTCCCCCAGCCCTGTAATAGCAAGATTTTCAACACCCTTTATGGTCAGTTCAATATCCTCCGACATATTTAGCAGGCCGACACAGGAGTTTGTCTCCTCCTGTCCTTCCAGTTCAGATAATAAATAGGTGCCCGGCTTTATTAGTATTTCCCTGTTTGGGCCTATGGCCTGGTATAACTCTTTTACAGTCCCTACCTCAATCCTTCCGTTCTCCCCGCTGTTCTCCCGGTGGCCTTCCTCCGCCCGGCCCGGTACGTCTCCTTCCTGCCCACCCGGTGCACCCGACGTTTCTTCTCCCGAACAACCGCCAAGCATCAGCAGCACCAATATGCAAATAATGGATATATATGCCTTCCATATCTTCATATGCTTTCTCCTTCCCTATATCATATCATTCGGTACTTAATGGCCAGTCCCGCTTCCTGATTATTATTCTACAAAAAAAACAGGGTTCCTCCAACAGACAGGGGACGGTTGTTTTGTCTATGACAAAAAACCGTCCCCTTCATTATCGCTTACTTTTTTTATTGTACTTTACCCAGGTACGCTTCCTGAATGGTCTTGTCCCGCAGCAGGTCCCGGGCACTGCCTTCCCTGGTGATCCTGCCCTGCTCCAGCACATAGGCCTTGTCGGCCACCGAAAGGGCTTTATAGGCGTTCTGTTCTACCAGCAGTATGGTTTTGTTCATCTTCTTTATATCTTCTATTATTTCAAATATGGTCTTTACCAAAAGGGGCGCCAGACCCAACGATGGCTCGTCCAGCAGTATTAGTTCGGGGCTGCTCATAAGCCCCCTTCCCATTGCCAGCATCTGCTGCTCTCCTCCGCTCAGGGTTCCTGCCGGCTGGTTAATCCTTTCCTCCAGCCTGGGGAAAAGCCTGAACACATCCTTCAGGTCCTTTTCTATGCCCTTGGTATCCCTTCTCAGGTACGCACCCATCATTAGGTTTTCCCTTACCGTCAGGTTGGCAAACACCAGTCTCCCCTCGGGTACCTGGGATATCCCGGCTTTGACTATTCTGTGCGGCAGCCTGGGCAGCTCCTTCCCCTTATACTTAATGCGGCCTTCCTTTGGTTTTACTATCCCGGAGATGGTATTAAGGAGGGTGGATTTACCTGCGCCGTTGGAGCCTATTATGGATACTATCTGTCCTTCCCGTACATCTATGCTTATGCCCTTAAGAGCATGTATGCCTCCATAAAAAACGCTCAAGCTATCTACTGTTAGCAAACCACCACCTCCTCCTCCCCAAGATATGCTTCAATTACCTTGGGATTAGACTGTACCTGTGCCGCACTGCCTTCGGCAAGCTTATTCCCGAAGTTCAGCACCACAATCTTTTCACAGACACCCATTATCAAGTCCATATGGTGTTCAATAACAACAACCGTCAGATTAAACCTGTCCCTTATTCCCTTTATCAGCTCCATCAGCTTCAATGTCTCGTCGGGGTTCATACCCGCCGCCGGTTCATCCAGTAAAAGCAGTTTGGGCTTTAACGCAAGGGCTCTGGCAATCTCCAGTCTTCTTTGCAGTCCGTAGGGAAGGTTTCCGGCCACAACGTCCTTCCGGTCCTCAAGGCCCATTATGCTCATAAGCTCCCGGGCCTGCTCGAATAAGCCCTGTTCTTCCTTTTTAAATCTACCGAATCTTATTATGGAATCCAATATACTGTATCCGGCATTGTAGTGGCACGCCGTCAGTATATTGTCATAGGTGGTCAGTTTTTTAAAAAGCCTGATATTCTGAAAGGTTCTGGTTATGCCCATCTCGGCCACCCTATAGGGTTCCAGACGGTTGATATCCTTATTTTCAAACAATATTTGGCCTTCGGTCACCTTATAGATACCCGTTATAAGATTGAATATGGTGGTCTTACCCGCCCCGTTGGGACCTATGAGACCAAATATGCTGTCCTTTTCAACCTCAAAACTTACATTTCCCACCGCCGTCAGCCCTCCGAACTGCTTGGTCACATTTTCCAGTTTCAGTATGTTCATTTCTTCCCTCCCCCCACAGCCTGCTTTTTCCCTAGGGATCTGACCAAACGGGAGAAAGGCTTTATGATTTTCCCGACAGGGATTTCATAACCCCCCATTAGACCCTGGGGCCTTGTTATCATGATGAATACCACCGCCGCTCCGTACACAACCAGTCTCCATATAGCAAAGGTACGCAGCAGCTCAGGAAGCGAAGTCAGCACAAGAGCTCCTATAACGCTGCCCGAAATACTGCCAAGGCCTCCGAAAATCACAGTTATTGTAAGCTCGGTGGATTTAATGAATTGAAACATCTTGGGCTGCAAAAAGCCCATGTAATGACCCAGCAATCCGCCGGCCATCCCTGCATAGGCCGCACTTATTGCCAGGGCAGTAATTTTGTACCTGAATACGTTTATGCCAATGGTCTGGGATGCCATCTCCTCTTCCCGTATGGCTTTAAAATTTCTTCCGTGCCTTGAACGTATAATGTTAACAAGAATTATTATTCCTATGATATTCACAATAACTACATTGATAAGGTTTGTGTCCCTTGGTATTCCCGGCCATCCCCTTGCCCCTCCGAAATACTGGACATTGTCCAGTATAAGCCGTATGGCTTCGCCAAAGCCCAGAGTGGCAATACAAAAATAGTCTCCCTTCAGGTTGAGTGTGAGTCTGCCGATAAAAAGGCTTGCCAGGGCTGCACCAATTGCTCCCAAAACAAGGGACGGGATAAATGGCAGGCCGAACTTGATGGTACCCATTGCGGTGACATAGGCTCCTATAGCCATGAACCCGGCATGGCCGAAGGAGAACAGCCCGGTAAAACCGGTTAAAAGAGACAAGCCCAATACCGCCATAAGGTTTATTCCCGACAGAATTAAAATTCCCTTTATATAAAACCAGTCCATTATCAGCCCCCCCCTAAGCCTTATCCTCATTAATTTTGCCCATCAATCCGCTGGGGCGTACCACAAGTATGAATATCAGCAGAACAAACGCTATCAGGTCTCTGTACTGTGAGGATAAGTAACCCGAAGTAAATGTCTCGATAATACCCAGCAGCACCGAACCCACAACCGCGCCGGGAAGACTTCCCAACCCTCCGAATACTGCTGCAATAAAGGATTTGAGAGTTATGTTTCCTATCTGTGGGTAAACGGTATATTTCATTCCGAACAGTATCCCGGCTATTCCTGCAAGAAGTCCTCCCAGCCCAAACACTATAAGGATTATCCTGTCGGTATTTACCCCCATAAGAGCGCTGGCTCTCAGATTGTATGCGCTGGCCCTTATGCCCATACCCGTTCTTGTCTTTTCTATTATAAAAATAAGCAGTGCAAGGCTGACCGCCGATATAACAAACATCAACACGTCAAGCCGCCCGATATTCACCCCTGCGACATTGAATGGAGTTGCCCCGAACACCCTTGGATAGGTCCTGAATGTAGGGCCTATGGGGGATGCTATTATTATGTTTTCCAAAAATATAGATACACCCATCGCAGATATTATAAAGTAAAGAAATGGAGCATTCCTTTTCCTTAAGGGGCTGTAAGCAACCCTTTCTATAATAACCGCCAGCAGTCCTGCTCCAAAGGCTGCAATGCAGAAGGCTACCGCGAAGGGCATTTCAAACACAGTCATTGCAAAGAAGCCTAAGTAGGCCCCTATCATTATTACCCCTCCATGGGCAAAATTGCTGAAATTCATTATACTGTAAACAAGGGAATAACCAACCGCCATCAATGCGTAAACACTTCCTATCGATAATCCGTTGATTAGCTGCTGAAGAATATAGACGCCTTTTACCGACAGCCAGTTGATAATTTGCTGAAGAAATTCGGAGTTGATTAGCTGTTGAAGAAATTCGGACATGATTTACCTCCTTAAGTAGAACCCGAATTAAGCATCGGATTAAAGAATAGAGAGGGTGACCCCTCTCTATTGGGCTAATCTGCAGAATACTTCTGCTGGAATACATATCCGCCGTCCACTATCTTTATGATAGCAGCGTCTTTACCTTCCGGGTTATGGGTTTCCTTGCTGACGTTTATCTGCCCGGTGATTCCTTTGACCTGGGTTGTTTCAAGGGCATCCCTTATTGCTACCGGGTCAAAGCTGTTTGCCTTCTCAATTGCACTAACAAGCATCTGTACGGCGTCATATGCCAGATAACCGTTAAGCTCTACCGGCAGATCATATTTGGCTCTGTAAGCAGCTTTAAAGTCCTGAACGTCGGGATCGTCAAAGTCCAGATGGTTAACAAAGTAGCTTCCTTCTATGGCATCCTTGGCCATTTCCAGCAGTACCTCCGAAGGCCATCCGTCTCCGCCCATAAGTACTGCATCTATACCAAGCTCTCTGGCCTGATTTGCACTTAGTGCAACCTCCTTAAAGAAATAGGGCATGAATATTACTTCGGGACCTGCCTCTTTAATTCTGCTTAACTGAGGCCTGAAGTCCACATCACCGAATTTGAAAGCTTCACTGGCTACTATTTCTCCGCCCTTCTCAACAAAGTACTTCTCAAAGAATTCCGTCAGGCCCTGGGAATAATCATCGGCTACGTCATAGAGTACGGCAGCTTTCCTGAAGCCTAGAATATCGTATGCGTATCCGGCTGCCACCGCTCCCTGATAGGGATCTATGAAGCAAACCCTGAAATTAAACGGCTTAACCTTGTCATCCACCACCGTTACCTTTGGATTTGTAGCAACGGTTGCAATGTCAGGTACCTTCATCTCTTCGAGTACCGAAGAAATGGAGATTGCCTGGCCGCTTGCATTAGGCCCGATTACTGCTACAACCTTATCCTGGGAAGTGAGCCTTCTTACTGCGTTTACGGCTTCGGTTGCGTCGCCACGGGTATCGTAGCCCACAACCTCAATCTGTTTGCCCAGTATTCCGCCCTTGGCATTTATGTCATCAAACAGCATTTTTACAGTATTGAGTTCACAGGTACCCCACACTGCCTGATCCCCGGTCAGTGAGCCAATCCAACCAACCTTAACCGTTTCGGCACCGGACTGTGTATCTGCGGGTTTAGGAGTACATCCAGTCAAAGTCAAGCTTAGAGTTAATATTGCACAAACGAAAAACAATGCAACTCTTTTTTTCACTTTAAGACCCTCCTTATTTATTCTACTGCCAACTCATCTGGCCAAATTTTGTTAACACCACCCCCATTTTATACGGTTGTACTACTCTATATATTAAACTTAAATTCAAGGGAAATAAAGTATTATTTTACCTCAATATGGTATTATTTTGTAGTTATTGGAATGTTTCTATAGTGTCATTGCTCGACATTTTTTGCCACCAAGCCGGCAGTTCACAATACATCTATCCTGGTGACAAATGCTCTGCTAAATGTACATACCTATAAATCATAGTACAATTGATATTCCGCAGGATGCGGAATTATACTAATCCTGTGCGCATCCTCCCTGATCCTCTATTATGCCTGTTGAAAAAACCCCGCCTTCCAGCAGGAAGGCATAATCCTCCTGCAGTCTGTCGGCGGATTCCTCCAGGGATTTAGGGAGGTTTTTTATGTTTGCCCGTTGTTCGGGGTCAAGGTTGAACACATTTATGTCATAGGGTCTATACAAAAAAGCACCCGCAAATGCGGGTGCCGGACTTAATCCGAATTACCTTAATGCTACACTTAAGACCAAATCGGTTTTTCCCATAACTCAAGTGTTGTGCCTATTCCCTTTTCCAAAGCATTATTATATATTCTATTTGCTACTATGATGTCATCTAAAGCAAGTCCAATTGCATTAAAGTATATGAACTCCTTGTTGTTTTCTCTACCATGAGCTTTACCTGTAATAATCTCGCCTATCTCTGCAAATATGTCACTATCATTTAACTTTCCCTCCTCAAACATCATAGCTGTTGTCTGAGTTCCTCTATGTTTAATCTGATACCAGTCATCCACAACAATTTTATCCGCTTTTTCTACCACAGCAAATTCTGCTTCGTATCCTCCAATATGTGAATAAAAACACCCTTCGCCTATCCACTCTGCCTTTACGACCGGTTCCTTAGCAGTAGTTGCTGTTACAATAACATCTGATCCCTCAATAGCTTTTTGCCCACTGGAGACAGGTACTACTTCTAGCTGTAAAGCTTGGCTAACTTCCTTTGAGAAGGTTATTGAGCGTTCTTTCATAATATCATACACTTTTACTGTTGATAGCTTAGGCAGTATCTCCTTAAGTGCCATAAGCTGCGTTCTATTTTGTGTTCCTGCGCCGATTATACCCGCTACAGTAGAGTCCTTTCGTGCTAAATATTTGGCAGCTACCCCTGTAACGCCACCTGTTCTCATAGCACTAATTATGGTACCGTCCATTACAGCAATGGGGAAATGTTTCTCAGAATCGTTCAATATAATAAGTGCCGACGCCCTGGGAAGTCCATATTTATGAGGATTTTGAGGAGCGCTGCCAATCCATTTTATACCTGCAATGTCTACTTCGCCACCTACATAACCGGGCATTGCATTTATTCTTCCTATCGTTTCCTCGCTATGCATATCTCCCCAACGCAGCGCTACTTTTGGTGGTAAAACATAATCTTTTTTATTATGAAGTTCAAATACCTTCTCCAAATCAGAAATAACATGCGCCATATTTAAGCCACCACAGTTTATTACATCTTTCTGATTTAAATATAAAATATCCTGCCTTTGCATCGTAAGACCCCCTAATATACTGATAATTTTAATTCTTCAATACTCAAACGATCGATTCCCATTCTGTCCAAATCTCGCCCGTTTTTTCTATAGTCTTGATCGTGCATAATGTCAGCTAGACTAATCATGGTATCTATAGCCGGAGTTTTAACCCCTGCCAGTCTCCCCAATTCAGATATAGGAACAAGACTCATTGGAACATCTTCAGAAATATAGCGGGCTTTTATATCTGAAGGAGCTTTTATACCGCTATATACCTTGTTTGCTTGGACAGCCTCATATATATTTTCCCCTTCAGCGCCATAGACATCCATAAGCCACTCAACAGTAGTCAATGTATTTATTCCAAAAGCTTTTGCAACTTCAACTCTTTCTCCATCTATTTTCTCTAAAACCTTTCCTATTGTAGGAGTAATTCCCTGATGGTAATATTCGAAGTCTCCTTTTGTATCTTCAATCCTGGCACAATTCAGAATAGCAGGTGCAGGATGAAAAACCGCTCCAATATTCATTAAGCTGGTTTCCAATATATTTTCAACAGGATAAAATTGTGGAAAGATATTCTTAAGCTTTTCACTCAGTATAGTATTATATTTAGCTGGAAGTGCAGAAAACGCAAGGCGTTTCTTTATCCCATATATTGTAACCTCAGCTTGGCCTGTCCTCCTGCTTGCATATATTAGGGTTTGCGCTTCGGCAACAATGGGGCTTAAACCAGGACGCCTCTCCTCAATTACTTTCTTTACCTCTAAAGCTCCTCCTGTACGCCCGGGGTGAAGTATTACCATCTGTGGTGCTTCAATCACAGATGCCAAAGCCTCAGCAATACTTTTGTGGGCAAAGGCAGGAGTAACAACCATGATTAGCTCTCTATCCCTAATAACCTCTGCTATATCAGTGGAAACTACATGTACAGAGGCAAAACCCTCTCCTGCAGCCCCCTTCAAGTGTATCCCCATTTCATTTTGTATCCCTGTAAGTGCTTTCGGATATTTATCATATAATGAAACATCATGACCTTTCATTACCATATCTGCTGCCATAGCCATCCCACCGTTACCGGCACCAAGAACTGCTATTTTCATTTTTCTACCCCCACAGATGATAATTCAGTATTATTTTTTCGCCTAATAAACTGAGAAAACACTACTGTACCAATCAATCCTATTCCAATTATATCTGATGATATCCCTGGAATTATCATAAGAATTGAAGCACCGAACAATATAAATCTTTCCCATATTTTTATTCTCGTCAACATAAAGTTCTCTAAACTGCATGACAGAGCATACACTCCTATTATGGAAGTAATGATAACCCCGATAATTTCTACAACGCTACTGTCCATTAATAACAATGCCGGTGAAAACACAAATATATAGGGCAGTATAAAGGCGGTAAGTGACAACTTGAGCCCCGTCAGGGCAGTCTTTACAGCGTTTGCCTTGGCTATGCTGGCTGCTAGATATGAACTTAAAGCAACCGGCGGCGTAACGCTGGCAAAACATCCAAAATAAAAAATGAATAGATGAGAAGCTATTAATGGCACTCCCATCTGAACTAAAGCAGGAGCTACCATTGCTCCAAGAATTATATAGAGAGCTGCAGTAGGCATCCCCATTCCCATAAAAATACTTGCCATCATGGTCAAAATTAGAGCAAGGTACATCTTGCCACCGGCCAATACGATAATAAAATCAGCGAATTTTAACCCTAATCCTGTTAAAGTGACCGTTCCAACAATAAGTCCAGCTACCGCACAGGCGGCAACAAGATCAAGAGACCCCTTGGCTCCGTTTTCAAGAGCTTTGATTAATTTTGGAAGATTCAATCTGGTTTCTTTCCTAAACATACTAGTAATAATTACTATTAAAACAGAGATATACGATGCTTTTATCGGAGAGTATCCTAATATTAGCATTACCACAATGCTCAATGGTGCAAATAGTAAAAAGGCTCCCTTTTTGAAGCTTTCCTTAAAAGTGGGTAATTGGTGTGCTTTTAATCCCGATAGCCCTGATTTTGCTGCTTCAATGTCCACCATAAAGAAAACGGCAACATAATACAATAGAGCGGGCAGAGCAGCATGCAGTATTATCTTTCCATATGGGATTCCGGTCATTTCCGCCATAATAAAAGCAGCAGCACCCATAATAGGGGGCATTATTTGTCCCCCCGAAGAAGCAGCAGCTTCTACTCCTCCTGCGAACTCAGATTTATAACCTACACTTTTCATTAGAGGTATGGTAAATACTCCCGTCCCTGCAACATTAGCAAAAGAGCTGCCGGATACCATACCCATTGTACCGCTTGCTACAATAGCAGCTTTTGCCGGACCTCCTCTGTACTTTCCGGTCAACGAAAAAGCAAGATCAATAAAGGATTGAGCTCCTCCTGTTTCACTAAGGAATGATCCTAATAATAAAAATAGAAAAACAAAGGTTGCAGTAACATATATTGCCACTCCAAAAATACCTTCGCCGGTTAAGTACATATGCTCAATTATTCTTGTCAGGCTATAGCCTTTATGACCTAGGCCTCCCGGAATATATTGGCCCAAAAATGCATAGGCCAGAAATACTCCGGATACTATTACCAACGGCCAACCCATAGTCCTTCTTGTGGCCTCCATTATAAGAACTATGAGTATTCCTCCCATAATTATATCCAACTTATTTGGGGCTCCGGCACGATAAATCAAGTCTTGATATTCAACAAGAAGGTATATACAAGAAGACGCCCCCAATAATGCAAATACAATGTCATATACTGGTAACTTCTTTCTGCTTTTGCGACTTGCAGGATATAGTATAAATGTTAACAGTATTGCAAAAGCTAGATGGATTGCTTTATGCTGCGCAGTTGGAAGCATCTTAATTCCAGCTGACCAAAGATGGAATATTGACATGCAAACAGCAACTATGGTTATGAATATTGCGATAGGCCCCTCAAGAACCCGTTTCCTTTCAAACTGTTCATTTAGTTTTTCCAACTGTTCTTCCGGGGTAAGCTGCTGCTTAGGTTTTTTCTTAAAAAACATTGGTTTTCCCCCTTAAGATATAACTAACATTCGGCAGTCTTTGCACACGTATATTTATCAACTGATCATTCCCTACATATTCCATTAAATCTACCTTTAAGTCTCCTATAATTAAGTGAGGCTCTGCAATATAATTCACTCTAAAGGGCAGATATTGAATATTACGATTAATCTCATCCATAATCATATAACTGTCTGTGAATTCCACTTTATGATTTAGGGTGGAGGGCATTCCCCACCCTAAATCCTGTAATTCAGTCCTGGTAACCGTAAGAGTATCATCCATTTCTACACGATAGTATTCATAAACAGGGGTTTTTTGTACAGAATGCCGAATAAGAGTTGCAAATTCAAACCCAGGTTCTACTTTTTGGGCAAGCAAAATACTATGCTTTTCCATATCCTTTATTGTTAATACATAAACGGGTTTTAACAAATATGTTGATATAACTAAAATCGATACGAATATAACAAAGCACTTTGCTTGCGTTTTCATATTACAACTCCTCATATTCTTAATATATAATGATAAAACTAAGTAATTTATTCAATCAAGCCTTTTTCTTTATAGTATTTTTCTGCACCCGGATGCAGTGGCAAAGACATACCGTTTAATGCATTATTAAGATTGATGTTTTTTCCCAGAGCATGAGCGCTTTGAATTTGAGGCAGATTTTCAAATATAGCCTTGGTTATTTCGTATATGGTGTCTTCATCCATTTCATCATGTGTAATTAGCAACGCCGGACTGGCAACTGTTAATATATCCCTATCTACCCCTTTATAAGTACCTTCAGGAATTGTTACGAATTGGAGATAGGTAATATCATCTAAAACGCTCTTTGTAATTTCCTCGTCAACTGTCAATAGATCGATATCCAGGGTTGCAGAAGCATCAACTACTGCCGCTGTAGGTATTCCGGATCCAACAATAGCACAGTCTATAAGGCGATCTTTTAAAGCAGTAACAGCTTCAGCAAAATTCAAAAACTCCGGTTTTATATCATCATAAGTAAGTCCATGGGCTTCCAATAGTATTTTGGCAGTACGCTCAGTACCACTACCTGCAGCGCCTACCGCAACCTTTTTACCCTTCAAATCAGTCAGAGATTTTAAGTTTGAGCTATCGAGCACTATGAACTGGAAGGTTTCAGGATATAAAGCACTTATCCCTCTAATATTGCTTACAGGCGTTTCAAAGGGATCTTCACCTTGGTAACCTCCAAAAGCTGTATTGGAAGCACTTAATATAAAGTCTACGCTCTTCTCCTGTATCATTTTTAGGTTTGCAACAGATGCGCCTGTGGACTCCGCTGTTGCTTCAACTCCTGGAACATATTTTGTAATTACTGAGGTAATAGCTGCTCCGATGGGATAGTAAGTTCCTGCTGTCCCACCGGTTGCCAGCGATACTCTTGTAACCTGTGTATTAGCATCTCCGACTTCTTCTCCCGTCTGTTTTCCTTGTCCACAACCTACCAGTGAGGCTACAACTAAAACCAGTACAATTATCAATGCATACACCTTGTGCTTTCTTTTCATTTCCATTCCTCCTCTTTTTTTTTAGTAATATGGTTTTTCAAGTCATATCAGATTAAACGCAAGAGTTATGCCATATTATTTAACGATAGAACCTCCTGAAATCCAATGACTCGCATCAATGATTTTCAGAAGGTTCTAATAAAGTATGCAATATTTGCAGTGTTCTTGGTTAATATGTGCAAACTTTGCATTAACTATTTTTCTCTATATCATTTCCCCACCGATTTATTCGAGGATCCATAGGCATATAAGCAATCACCATTTTATGGAGTATTCCTTTATCTTATAGTAAAGGCATCTTTCGCTGATACCTAGAATCTCGGCTGTTTTTTTCTTGTTTCCGTTGTTGGCTTCCAGCGTATTAATGATTAGCTTCTTTTCCACATCCTTTATGCTTTCTCCTGAACGTATAGTAAATAAACCATGCTCTCCAACTCCATTCGGTCTGTTCTCCCTAACATTCGCGGGTAAATCAGTACTGATAATCATATTTCCGGTGCCAAGAGCCACTGCCCTTTGTATAATGTTCTCTAACTCCCTCGCATTACCTCTAAAATCATACCTTTCCAGCAAGTCCAATGCGTGAGGATCTATTTCTTTCATAGGCTTATCAAAGGCCAGACAGTATTTTTTAATAAAGTAATCCACCAGCAGCAGTATGTCTTCCCTTCTTTCTCGTAATGGAGGAAGGTTTATAGGTATTACATTCAAACGGTAATACAAATCCTCCCTAAATGTTCTCTTTCTGATTTTTTCTTCTAAGTTTTGGTTAGTTGCTGCTATTACTCTTACATCTATCCTTTTTTTATTATTAGAACCCAAAGGGGAGATTTCTTTTTCCTGGAGAACGCGCAATAGCTTTGATTGCAACTCATAGTCCATGTCACCTATTTCATCTAAAAATAGGGTCCCTTTGTCAGCCGTTTCAAACTTTCCTACCTTGTTTGAGTTTGCGCCCGTAAAAGCACCTTTTTTGTACCCAAATAATTCACTTTCCAGTAATTGAAAAGGGATTGCAGCACAATTGATTACTTCATATCGGTTCTTAGATCTATTACCTAAGTAATGAATGGCCCTGGCAATCAATTCCTTTCCTGTGCCACTTTCTCCTGTTATTAGAACATTTGAATTAATATCCTTTATTTTATCTACTAAGTCAAATATCTTTAATATCGCAGGAGATTTCCCTAAAAAGCTTCCCAATCTATATTTCCCTCTCATTTCCCTGTCCAAATACTCTACCTGAGCCCTCAGCCTCAGATATTCCGAAACTTTTTCCAGTAATATTTTCAATTCTCCAACGATAACAGGTTTTTTGAGATAATAATAAGCACCTTCTTTTATTGCTTCAACGGTTGTTTCTGTACTGGCATAAGCAGTCATAATAATAACATTAACGTCCTTATAATCTCTCTTGATTTTTCTTAGTAGATCCATTCCATTATATTCCCCTAACTTTAGGTCAAGCAAAGTAATATCTATGTCATGTTTATCTAGTAACGATAAAGCATCCGTGGGATTTTGGGCGATATATACCTTATAGTCTTCCTCCAAAGCAAATTCTAACGAATCGCAAATGGATGCTTCGTCATCTACTATCAATAGCTTATTCATTTTCCCCCAACCCCTTTTCTGTAGGTAAGATAATTGTAACGCAAGTTCCATTATTTTCTATGCTTTCGATTTTGATATCTCCGCCATTCTCTCTAATAAATTCATAGCATATAGACAGGCCTAATCCTGAGCCATTTTTTTTCAAGGTAAAAAAAGGCTCTATTACCTTATTGATATATTGTTCCGGTATACCTATCCCATTGTCACAAATACTTAGGGTGCATTTATCATTGTCAGCATCCGAATATATTGTTAGCTTGGGATCTTTTTTCATTGCATAGATGCTGTTTAGAATTAAATTGATTAATACCTGTTTTATCTGCTTCCTGTTACCATATATCCTAATATCATCAGAGATATTAGTATACACTGCAACTTCTTCTTTACTGATTTTCGTTTCAAACAATCCTAATACTTCTTCTATCAAGTAATCTAAAGGAAATTCCTCTTTATGAGTAACTTGAGGATGTGCATAATCCAACAGGTCAGTGATCAGATTATTTATTCGATCCAACTCTCTTGGCACATATTTCAAAAATTTTTGCTGAAATTTACCACTATTTATCTTTTCCGGCAGTAATTCCGTAAAGGTTTTTATGGACATTAATGGGTTCCTAATCTCATGGGCAATATTTGCCATCAGCTGTCCTAATGAACTCATTTTATCCTTATGGTACAGGAATTGCTGCATTTTTTTCTCTTCAGTAATATCTTTGATACTTACTAAAGCTCCCCCTAATTCTTCATTTGTGTCTATTAGACTATTAACGTAATACCGAAAAACTCTTTCTTCTTTATGGGTAACCAACTTACTCTCATCATTAATAAATGATATCTCATTCGCTAAAACACCTTTTACGTGTTCAAAATCAATAAATCTGTCCAAACAGGTCTCATAAATAGACTTTCCTTCAATTTCTTCACTGTTAAAAAGCTGCAAAAGCTTTCTTGCTTTTGTATTGCAAAATCCAACGGTTCCATCCAATTCCAAAGTAATCATTGCACTAAACAAACTATTTAATATTTGTCTCTTATAAATATCCTCTTTCATTATCTTTTCGTTATTCACAATCAATTGGTTATTTGCTTGTTCCAGTTCCCGAGTTCTCTTTCTAATCTCTTTTTTCAAAAGCTGATTCATCCTTAATATAATTAAAAAAACTACTATTCCAATTCCCAATAGAATAAGTACCGTTTCAGTAATTTCCTTACGAATCTCCGCCGGTGTCCGTATTATTTCTCCAAACCATTTATTATATATTTTCTCATAAGCGCCACTCTTTTTTATGCTTGATAAACCCTTATTTATCAATTTAATCAAATCTTCGTTCTCTGATTTTACAATAAAACAATATTCAACTTTCTGTATAGGAGCCCCTACAATCTTTATAAAGCTAGTCTGCTTCCATTTCTGTATGGTATACATTCCCACTAATTTATCACCAACAAAAGCATCTATATTTCCCATCATTAGCAATAATATGCCCTGTTGTTGATTGTCAACATAGTGTAACGACTTTTCATCCACATAATTAAGTATCTCCTGGGGGTAGTTATCTCTTTGAACGGCTACCCGCACAGAGGATAAATCCTCTAAATCCACGATATACTTATTATCATATCTGACAAAAATGGCATCGGAAATGTTCAGATAAGAATCGGAAAACTCATATATATTATTAAAATATCTGGAATTTGTCATACCAAGAACGATATCTATCTCGCCTTTATCCAAACTAGAGGTAACTTCATACCACGGCATTGGCTTAAACTCAACATCAAAGAGCATCTCTATCGCTATGGCATTCATAATATCTATACTAAACCCTTTATATATTCCATTATCATTAATATATTGATAAGGAGGCCTATGGTTATCTCCTCCAACTCTTATTGTTTTATCAATTATAGTATCAGCAATAACGAAAGGTGCGCTCGCTAGTAAAACTATTATTATTATGAATGCTTTAATGACATTTCTCTTTATCATGAATTGTCAGCACCTCGTTTTAGGTATGTTTCATTAGTCAATAGTCATATAAAGTATTGCGGTTCTAAGATAATAGTATGTTTTATCAATTAACTCTTCCAAAATTGATTTTCAGATAAACCTTTTGAGCTAAAAATAACTTTCTTTATTCAACAATTCTATGCCAATTACTCGCATCCAATATCCCTGATGCTACACACATTTTTCTATGTTGATTTGTTCAATATATTGTTAGCTTAGTTTAATTAATCCTGACAGGATGCTGATGTTTCTAGATTCAGCGCTGCTGTTACTCATAGATGAGACTCTACTTGATTTTATATTCGACATTTCTAAAGATTAACCTCTTAATTTGTCTGCATATTCACTATGGAGTGGCAAAATTCTGCAGTTATCGTTTGGTATTTCAGGAATTTTCTATATTAAAAAAGCACCCGCAAATGCAGGTGCTCAAGCTGTCTTAATACTCCCTGTTATAATCTATAACGTTGACCATTTGCGCTTTATTGTCCGAAACGAAGGCCTCCAGGTTGTCTATAAAGATCTCCATAAGCCTTTCCATGTAGTGGGGTGTAGGTCCTGCTACATGGGGAGTAAGTCGCACATTCTCCAAATCCCATATTGGGCTGTCGGCAGGAAGAGGCTCCTTCTGGAATACATCCAGTCCTGCCCCTGCTATCCAGCCTTCCCTCAGGGCCCTGATCAGTGCCTGCTCATCTACAACATCTCCCCTGGCCACGTTTATAAACCAGGCGGTTGGCTTCATCCTCTTGAATTGGCTTTCGCCAATCATTTTTCGGGTCTGCTCGGTAAGAGGCACAAGGGTTATAACAAAGTCGCTCTGTTCAATCACCCTGTCCATCTGCAGGCTGCTATAAACTTCATCAAAATATTCAACATCCTCTACCCTGTTCTTAACCCCCAGAATCCTCATATCAAAGGGTTTCAGCTTCCGGGCCGTCTCCCGCGCTACGGCACCGACACCAATAAACCCAACCGTCTTACCGTATAATTCATCAATCTTGGCGGGATCCCATTTCCTGTCCAGATGTGCCTTTGTATAGTGATAGGAATTTCTCACTATGGAAAGCAGAAGGCTGACTATAAACTCGGACATTTGTATCCTGTGTACTCCCCTTGCATTGGTTAATATTATCCCCTTGTCCTTTAAATAGTCAAGAGGGAAATGGTTGATTCCCGAGAACACGCACTGTATCCACCGCAGGTTTTTCATTTTTTCAAGGTTCTTTTGGTCAATTTCCATTTGATTGGTCAAAAGAACCTGAGCCTGCGACAATACTTCCTGGTCGGCCTTGTCAAAGTCCTTGACCTTAATAACTTCCACCCGGTCTCCCAGCCTTTGGTTTATCTTTTCCAGCAATTCCTCCGTAAGGGTATAAGTACAAACAACCTTTACCATAGGTCTACCTCCTAAGAATTTTAAGATTATGCTACCTTATACATACACGCTACCGCCTTACAATAAACACTGGCCCTAAGCCTTCCTTTCTTATTCGGGTTTGTATTCCCTGTCGCCAACCGTTGACTCGGCCAGTCTGTCCAGCACCATATTATACCCGTCGGCTCCGTATTTAATGAAGCGGTTTACCCTGCTTATGGTGGCCGAACTGGCGCCGGTCTCCTCCACAATTTCGCTGTAGGTCTTGCCCTTTTTCAACATATGGGCAACTGTAAATCTTTGGGCCAAGGCCTTCAGCTCTGTTATGGTGCACACATCCTCAAAAAACATATAGCATTCATCTATGGTACGCAACTGTAATATGGCTCTGAAAAGGTGGTCGGTTTCCGCATCCTTCAATTTTGGATTAACAGACATATGCCATCTCTCCCCATCATTTGTTCTAACTCTAATTATAACCCAAAAAGTTTAATACTTTAACACTT
The DNA here is from genome assembly GCA_016841565.1 of Clostridium thermobutyricum. Taxonomy (GTDB): domain Bacteria; phylum Bacillota; class Clostridia; order Ch29; family Ch29; genus JAENYX01. The sequence continues at coordinate 32,914 of JAENYX010000032.1, forward strand.
TTATCGGTAAAATAGCATTTATTTCTATGCTGCCCGGGGAATAGACAGGGCTTTTTCGCATAAAATAATTGTTATTATATGAAAGGAAGAGCGAAATGACATACAAAGAAAAAGATAAACACAAAAATTATGGTGAATACGGCCGCCTTCCCGACAATGTATTTGAAACCTATAACACCGGGAAATACCCGTCCATCTATAGGACAACCAACGCATTGGTATTTCCTTTAAATCCCATTAACGGAGAAGAAGTACTAAGCGGAGAAGAGCTATCGTCCCCTCGGGAGGATGAAGGAGAATAATATTGGGGTTCAAGAATAATTTTCCGGATTATTGGCAATATATAATAAAACGCAAAAACGCTTCAAAGGGGAGGTGAAATATTGACTACTTTTCACTTAATACATGTAGTAGTTGGGGCTGTCCTGGCAGCTGTAAACTTTTGGAATCTAATGGATGTGACAAGCAGGACATACTTTAATTCTATTATTGGCCTTGTGGTACTCGCCTATAACGCATATTATCTGTTTGGCAGGGAAAACGTGGATGAGAAAAACAAGGAATCGGGTTCCTAACCCGGTTCCTTGTTTTAATTTATGTCATTATCTGGCTATATCCTTTCTATATTGAACACCCTCAAACCTCACCTTTGCAGCTGCACGGTACGCCCTCTCCCGGGCTTGGTCCCTGCTCGGCCCCAGGGCGGTAATCCCCAGTACCCGTCCTCCGTTTGTATAGTATTTGCCCTCCATCAGCTTGGTGCCTGCATGAAAGGCATAGGCTTTATGGGCAGCCGCCTGCTCAAGGCCTTCAATCAGACAGCCCCTGCGGTAGCTTCCGGGATATCCTCCCGATGCCAGGACCACGCAAACGCAGCGCTGCTCCGACCAGCTGATATTCTGCTCTCCCAGCCTGCCGTCCACCACCGAATTCATAATCTCCACAAGATCGCTGTCCAAACGCGGCAGAATAACCTGGGTCTCAGGATCTCCAAAACGGCAGTTAAATTCCAAAACCTTTATCCCGCTTGATGTAACCATAAGACCGAAGTACAAAACTCCCTTATATTCAATATTCTCCTTCTTCAGAGCCTCGATAACAGGTGTCATTACCTTACTCCGGAATTCCTGTTCTATTTCAGGAGTGTAAACGTCATTTGGAGAAAAGGTCCCCATGCCCCCGGTGTTGGGTCCCCTGTCCCCATCAAAAATTCTCTTGTAATCCCTTGCACTTTCCATGGGTATTATGGTTTTACCGTCCACAAAGCACAGCATGGTCATTTCTATGCCCTCCAGAAATTCCTCCACCAATACCATGTCTCCGGCCTGGCCGTATTTCCGTTCCACCATAATTTCCCTAAGCCCGGCTTCGGCCTCCTGCCGGTTCCCGGCAATGATAACCCCCTTGCCGGCAGCCAGACCGTCTGCCTTTATTACTGTGGGAAAACCAAAGAGCCCTGCCTGTTCAACCGCCTGGTCAAAATCCGTAAACACCCTGAAATCCCCTGTTGGAATATTGTGCTTTTTCATAAATTCCTTTGAAAATACCTTGCTCCCCTCCAACCGGGCAGCACTGCCATCGGGGCCGAAAACCTTCAGGCCTCTTTTCTGGAACTCACCAACTATTCCTGCAACAAGGGGGGCTTCGGGTCCCACTACCGTCAGGTCAATATTCTCTGCCGCTGCAAATTCTGCAAGAGCTTCTATGTCTGTATCCTTAATATCAACGCACTGCGCTATTCCCTGCATGCCCCCATTGCCGGGAGCGGCGTATATTTTGTCTACCAGAGGACTTTGTGCAATCTTCCACGCAAGGGTATGCTCCCGTCCTCCGCTTCCTACTATTAGAATCTTCATATCCACACTCCTTTCACAGGTGCTAGGTGCTAGGT
>JAENYX010000033.1 GCA_016841565.1 Clostridium thermobutyricum
GACGATTCTTCTGTCTTTTTATTTGATATCTATATGCATTATACTCAATGCTACCTGAAGACTAAGCCTGTCCCCAGGGTCGTTTATATCCATTTTCGTAAGCTCCCGTATTTTTTGCATGCGGTACAAAATTGTATTATAGTGGGTAAACATTGACTCCGACACCTTTTTAAGGTTGCCGTTGCACTTGAAATACATTTCCAGGGTTTTGACAAGCTCTCCGTTGCGTGTTTTATCGTATTCAAGGATTGGCTGCAGATTATCGTTGAGGAAGGATTCCAACTCGGGCTGGATGCTTTCGTTACACAGCAGCCTGTATATCCCGAGGCTGTCAAAATGAATAATTCTTCTGTTAAGGTATTTTGCAAGGATTATGCTTTTCATTGCCGTGTTATAGCTCTTCCATATATTATCATGTCCCGGGAAATATTTGCCTGTCGCCAGTACAACCTTACTATCGGGTATTTCATGGTTTATCCTTTCATATATCTCGTCTGCCACTCCTGAGACACTATTGTTTATACCGGTTAAATCCTTTTCCCTGTCAACGCCCAGCAGGATGGTTATCTGGTCACTTTTGCTTCCTAATACATACTTATACCCTTTCTCCTCCAGAACCCTGTCAATGGTCCTTATAATTGAGTTCTTATAGTGCTGCAGATAGTAGGCATTATTCAGCGTCCTTTCAAAGGTCTCCTCCAGGCTGCTTATCTTTAACACGATAGCCGCATAATCCCTGCTCAGGTCCAGCCCGAAAAATGAGGCTCTTTCCAATGCAATACTGCACATACCCGGATTCCCCGACAGCAGATCCTCCAGGAACTCGTTCTTGTACTTTCTCTCCACTTCCAATATGGAAATCTGCTTGGTTATCTCCAATGCGGCTATTGCCAGCGAGTCTTCAATCACATGGAGGTCAATGGGAAGAATGGGCTTTTCTGTTTCCCAGAGATGTATATATCCTAGCATCTTTTTTCCTGAAATGATTGGAAGGGTTCTGCGCTTTACCTCGCTGTCGGTTATCTGGTTTGCCTTTCCATGGCTGCCACCACCAAAAGACATCCCTGCTGCCCTCTGTAAAAAATCCCTGCCACCGGCCAGGTATCTGTTATTGAATATTATATCTTCAATAATCAGCGGGTTTGTTACAAGAGTATGCAGGATATTGGCTATCTCCTGGAGACCTCCCCCTTCCAGTAAAACGTTCATCAGCCTCTGGTGAACATCATCTATTTTGATGAGAAGCGTAGTCTGTTTGTTTACGATATTTGCAAGTATAGGACTGATTATATCGGTGAATGACACATCAATGGGAAGCTCTATGATGGGAAAGTCCAATCCATTTGCTATTTCCACCATCCTGTCGGGTAGGCTGTCTATGTACCTTTTGGTTTTAATGCCCAGTCCCGCAAGACCCCTCTTGTGGAACTCGGGGACCAGTTTCACCTGTGCTTCGGGGTCATTCCTGATAGAATACGCCGTTGTAAGAACCAATTCCCCCTTTTTCACCCAGTCAAATATATCGGGCACCTCCATCACATTTACGCCCGACACCACACGGTCAAGGCCGGCGGTTCCGGCGATAACCTTTGCCCCGGCAAGGATATCAATCTGTAAAACCTCCTCTACAGTTATACCCCTCTCCCTGTACATAGGCACCCTTCCTTTTTTATCCTTAAAATATATTTTCTACAACTCCCGGCTAACTCCTTTGCTTAATTTAGAAATTTCTGAAAATTAAAATTGATTATGGCAACCTTTTACAAGAAAATACAACAGAGCCTCAAGCACACCTCCGCCCACAGCTCTGGCTTTATCGGAAATGGTATAACAATTTGCTGCGTTTGACCTCGGGTCTATGTCACCCACCTTCATTCCCTTTGTGACCACAAACCCGTCTCTGATAATCCCCCTGACAACTCCGGCAATGGGAGCGGTTATTTCGGTCTTTCCAATACCGGCTATTAAATCATCTTTACCCACCCGTGAACCTATATCACAAAAAACCTTTATAGCTCCGCAATGGGGTGCATAAACAACCCTCTCTCTTGAGAAGCCGCCGACCTGGCCCGGAACTCCTGTGTTTTGGCTGGCCTCGCCGTTATATATAACTCTCCCCAGGTCATGGCCTCTCATGGTTTCCACAACGGCATGACAGTCTTTGCCTGCAAAAAACCCCGGCCCTACGCCTATGACAATACAGGCCATTTGCATATCAGTGTTCAGGTTATGCTTTGACATAATAGCGTCCACCACGGCAGTTGGCTTGAGTACCTCCCGGGATTTTGCCCGGGGATCTACCAGTACCGGTACATATCCCCTGCCGGACATTTCCAGTGCCTCCCGGGGATGCTTGGCCAGTACCGAAGTCACACCCTCCACCTCTGCCCTGCCTTCATACACCGCTTGGGAAAAAGCAACACTGCGTCTTATGCAGGCAGGCCTTTCCACCTCGGTCATAAACACTTTAAAGCCGCTCCTAAAGAGCCTGTGCCCTATACCGGTGGCTATATCCCCGGCTCCCCTTATCAAAACCCTTGTATCTTTGAAATATCCACCGGAACTCACAGGCTATCCCTCCCCCAAGAAAGCGACTTCCCGTCCCTTGAGTACATTACCTTTAGAATCTCTGCCATTATGCTGACGGCTATTTCTTCAGGTTTTTCTCCGCCTATATCAAGTCCTATCGGTGAGTACACCTTCTCCAGGTCCTTTCCGGTGTATCCCTCCTTCTGTAGCTGGGTAAAGATTTCTTTCACCTTTCTGTAGCTTCCTATCATACCTATATATTTAACATTCTTTTTCAGCACGGCGGCCAAAGCTTCCTTGTCGTGCATATGTCCTCTGGTGACAACAACCACAAAGCTGTTTTCAGGCATATCCATATCCTCGAGAGCTTTTGGTATACTCTTGCAGACCAATACCTCCGATACCTGAGGGTACCTTTCCCTGTTGGCCCATTCGGCCCTGTCATCCAAAACTACTATGTCGAAGTCCAGCAGTGAGGCTGCCTGGCTCAATGCCTTGCCTACATGCCCCGCCCCTGCAATTATCAGACTGGGCCTTGAATTGTGCACCTCGATGAATATCCCCACGTCCCCGCCGCATTTCATGGCCAGACCGTCCTGTTTGCCATCATCCAGTTTATACTCACGAAGAACTGATTTGCCGCTTATTATTGCTGCTCTTGCATCCTCCACTGCCCTGGCCTCTAGTTCCCCTCCTCCGATTGTACCTATACTCTCTCCGTCCCCAAGCACCAGCATCTTTGCATCCTGGGCTCTTGGAGTTGATCCCCGGGCCTTTACTATGGTTACTACTGCAAAATCCTTCTTTTCCTCCTGGGCTTTTAATATCTCCTTATAAATACTCACAAAAACCCCTCCTACAGCACTTTTTCCGGGTGAAACGGGAAACAGTCAATGTCCAGGACAACTCCTCTGTCCTGTGTATTCAAAAGCCTCACTTCATGCCTGCAGTCTTGGATTATACTCCTTGCCCCCTCGTCTCCTTCCAGCAAACCTATCTCTTTTTTGAAGGACACGGGAAAAACAGGAGGATGTCCTCTTCTGCCCCGGAAGACGGGGACTACAATACCCTGTTCCCTGACAAATTCCCTTATAATCCTGTTTATGGTCTCAATCCTGATAAAGGGCATGTCCCCCAGAAGCACCGCAAATCCGTCGGCATCTTCCGGCAGGCTTTCCACGCCCATTTTAAGCGAAGTGCTCATTCCATGTATGTAATTGGGATTATAAACATAATCAATCCCGTACAGTACTGCAAGGTCTTTTGCCAATTCCTTTTCCTTTCCGGCCACCATTATTATTCCTGCCAAATGGGACTGGGTTGCCTTTTCCACCACCCACTCAAGCATGGGCTTCCCCATGACAGGCTTTGAAAGCTTTCGTCCGGACGCTCTCTTAGCCTCTCCCGCCGCCAAAATAATACCGTATACATTCATATAAACACCTCTGCCCTTGGCCTGCCAAAAATATGGGATGAAAATACTATCCTTTCGGGTATAATATAACCGCTTTTCCCTGCTTGGGCCACCCTGGCTGCAATCCTCCGGGCAGTTATTTTCTCTTCAGGGCCGTCAACCTTATTGAGGACCAGCACCTTCCTGGCTCCCGGCGGTGTTCCTTTAAAAAGACCCTCTCTCCAATTTACAATCCGTGACACCATATCTTCGTCAATGGGCTGTCCATAGGAATATCCCATCTCCCGACAGGCTATTTCGGCTCTATGAAAATTGCTATGGTTGAGGGGCTTACCCACTGCATCCATCCCCACCAACCCCAGTACAATTGTAGTCTTTGAAGGTACCGGCGGCTCATGTTTCGCCGGAAGCTTGATTGGTTTCCTCGCCGCCCCGTCGGCTTCGACAATCAAATGCTCCACCAACCCCCATGAAAAAATCCGGTCTACCCGGTGGGGCTCCAATCCTTTTATTTTTTGATGAGACAGAAGACTCGTACCCAATACCGGCACTCCCCTGGATGCCAAATCCTTAATCAACTGACTCTCAAATTCTCCTTTTTCATTGGTATATACATATGTAAAACTCTCCCGGGGGTAATATATTTTTGTTGTGGTGGTTACCAGGAGCGTGCTACCCCTACCCAGCAGTTCCCCGGCAAGGGAAAAGGCCAGCGATGTCTTGCCGCCCGCTCCAACAAGCGTTATCATCTCACCGGTGCCCATACCTATGGCCTCTGCCAGCATACTCCGCCCCCCCATGAGTAACCTTTCTCCTTCAATAGTAAAGCAATGGGGAGATTTCTCTCCCCATCAAAATATTACCACATTTATTTGTCCTTCGGAAGGATCTGATTGAGTATTATACCTATAATTGCTGCAAGCCCCATTCCTCCAAACTGCAGATTGCCCCATATTGTTATCATGGCTCCGCCTATGCCTACTACCAATATTACGCTTGCTATCAGAAGATTCCTGTTTTTCTTGAAGTCAACGTTGTTTTCCACTACCGTTCTGACACCCACGCTGGCTATCATCCCGAACAGAACGATGGATATACCTCCTATTACCGGTTCCGGGATGGTCTGTATAAAGCTCCCAAGCTTCTGTATCAACGAAAGGCCTATTGCCATAACCGCCGCTACTCTCATAACCGAAGGTTTCCAGACTTTTGTCAGTGCCAATACTCCCGTGTTTTCGGAATAAGTAGTGTTGGCCGGACCACCGAATATACCCGCCAGGGCAGTTCCCACACCGTCTCCTATAAGTGTCCTGTGCAGGCCCGGGTCCTTGACAAAATCCTCTTCCACCGTTGCTCCAACCGCCAATACATCGCCCACGTGCTCTACCATTGTAGCAATAGCAACCGGAGCTATCAGCCCTATGGCGGCAACATCAAATACCGGCCATGTGAAATCGGGTATTGCAAACCATTGGGCCTGCTGTATAGGAGTTGTATCTACAATGCCGAATAACATCGAGACTACGTACCCTACCATAAGCGATATGATTACCGGTATCAGACGGAAAAACCCCTTTACATATATATTTATGATTATTGCCGTGGCCAATACAATAAGGGCTATTACCCAGTTCTGGCTGGCACTGCCGATTGCAACCGGTGCCAGATTAAGACCGATAACCATGATGACAGGGCCTGTTACAACAGGGGGAAGTATTTTCTCCATGAATTCCCTGCCCAGGTATTTTATCAGTAAGGCCATTACGCAGTAAATAAGGCCGGCAACAATTATTCCTCCCTGGGCTGCCGGAATACCGCTCTGCGAAACCACCAGCGCTACCGGGGCAATAAATGCAAAGGATGACCCGAGAAATACCGGCACCTTTCCCCTTGTCACAAAGTGAAACCATAATGTCCCTATACCTGCGGTAAACAATGCAACGCTTATGCTAAGCCCCGTCAGTATAGGCACCAGTATGGTGGCGCCAAACATGGTAAAAGCATGCTGCAGCCCCAGAATCAGCAGCTGGGGTGTTGGCAGCTGGTCATTTGCCCTAATGGGTCCGCTAACTTTGCTTGAAGCTTTGGCATTTACTTTACCATCAGCCATTAATAATCCTCCCTTCATATTTTTTATCAGGAATTTTTTCCTACCTCCAGACCACTGTCACTGTTGCATTTTACTCTCCCTTTGCCCAACCTCCTTTTATTTTTTTTATTGATCTCCAAACCCTCTCGGCAACTATGGGCAGTTCAAAAATATCTATGCCTGCCCCATCGAATATTGCATTGCCAATGGCTGCATTTACCGATATCATGGGATGCTCTGCCACTCCCCTTGCGCCAAAGGGACCATCAAGCTGTGGCGTCTCAATAAAAAGGGGTATGGCAGTGTCGGGAATATCCAGTGAAGTTGGAATCTTATAATCGGTGAATGAATTGGTAAGAAGCCTCCCGTCGGCCGAATATTTGTATCCCTCGTACAGCGCTGTACCTATACCCTGTACAACTCCTCCGGTAATCTGGCCCTGGCACAACAGCTTGTTTATCACCTTTCCCACATCAAAGGCAGACACAATTTTCTTAATCTCTATTTCCCCGGTTTCCACATCCAGCTCTATTTCAACGGCGTGGGCGCCGTAAGTCCAGTCCAGGGCCGGTAGCCCCTGGCCCGTTCCCGTATCCAGGTTGGTCAAGCCCTGGGCAATGTACTTACCCCTGCCAATCACCGGGCCTCCTATGGAATTGCCGTTGGGATACGTATACCCCATTGCCATCTGGCTGTATGTAAGAGACTCTTCGGGATTGTGCTTTATATATATCCTCTCGTTTCCAACTTCCAGCTCTTCCAGCGGAGCCCTGAGGACCGACGAGGCCACTTCCTTCATCTGCTTTATGGCATCATTGGCGGCGGCAATCACCGCATTGCCACCCATCATTGTAAATCTGCTGGCGACCGTCTGCCAATCGTAGGGTCCGGTATCGGTATCACATTCCCAGACCATGTGAATCTTTTCGATGGGCATCTTCAGGGTCTCTGCGGCAATCTGGGCCAGAGCCGTATAGGTTCCCTGACCATAGTCCACACCGCTTGTGGATATGCTTGCCGAACCGTCCTCGTTAAATTTCACTATGGCCGAAGATGAGGTAAAGGTAGGCATGGCAGGCGCTTTATGAAGCACTGCAAGGCCCTTGCCCCTCACCTTCCCATTTTGCTGCTTATTCCCTTTGTATTCATCCCTTTTATCCCATCCAATTTCCTCAGCCACAACCCTAAGACATTGGTCAACCCTGCCGGTATTCTCCCTGATTCTTTCTCCGGTAATGGTTATTGAACCGGGCTTTAGAAGGTTTACCATCCTTAAACGGTAGGGGTCAATGTTGAGCTCATGGGCAATTATATCCATTTGCCTCTCTATGGCCCAGAAGAATTCAACATGCCCGAAACCCCTGTAGGCTGTTCCAAAGGGAAGGTTTGTATAAATTGTATAGGAATCCAGGCTTACATTCTCTATGTCATAGGGTCCTGCCCCCGAATACCCCGAAGCTCTGCCTATGTTCACACCATAATCGGCGTATGCCCCCGCATCCCAGTAATATGCAATCTCCTGGGCAATAATTCTGCCCTCTCTGTTAACGCCTGTCTTAATCCTGGCAGTAAGGCCCTGACGTGACGGTATGGTATTGAACTCCTCTTCACGGGATGCAACAATCTTCACCGGTCTTCCTCCCGCTTCCCTGGACAGACAGGCTACAAGCGGCTCAAGATGAATCCCGGCTTTTCCTCCAAAGCCTCCTCCTACATAGGGTACAACAACCTTGATCTTATTATGGGGTACTTTAAATGCCACACTCATCAGATTTCTGACAGCAAAGGGTGACTGGGCCGATGTATGTATGCATATGTTACCGCTCTTTTTCCATTCTGCAATGGCTGTGTGGGTTTCAAGGGGTACATGATTTACCTGAGGCATGGTGTAAGTGTTTTCAAAGACGTGGTGGCTCTGCTTGAAGGCTTCCCGGGTGTTTCCTTTTCTCAGCTTGAAGTGATTGGCAATATTGGTTCCCGGTATGGGATTGAATACACCCTTCATGAAATCATAGGATCCCAGCTCCTGGTGTACAATGGGCGCGTCCTCTGCCATGGCAGCAAGAGGGTCGAACACCGGATCCAACAGTTCATATTCCACTTCAATCAGCTCAACAGCTTTTTGGGCGGTTTCCTGACTTTCTGCGGCGACGGCAGCAACGGGCTCTCCCTGATATCTCACCTTACCCCTTGCCAGTATATCCTTGTCTATAAGATAAAGTCCCAGCTTATAAGGAAGGTCCTGCCCTACCAGCACCGCCTTTACCCCGGGAAGTGACCGGGCCTTTTGGGTGTCAATGCCCACAATACGGGCATGGGCATGGGGGCTGGTTAACACCCTTGCGTGAAGCATCCCCGGAAAATACATGTCATGAACATATCTGGCCGAGCCGGATACTTTGTCAAAGCTCTCCATCCTTGGTATACCCTTTCCTATGTAGGTACCGTCATTCATCAGTCCCACCTCCCTGGGCCACATCCTGTATGGCATCGATTATGGGCGTGTAACCGGTGCACCTGCACAAGTTGCCTGCTATTGCCTCCTTAATCTCCTGGCGGCTGGGATGAGGGTTTCTGTCCAGAAGAGCTTTGGCCGACATAATCATGCCGGGTGTGCAGAAACCGCATTGCACTCCCTGGTGCCGTATAAAGGACTCCTGTATGGGATGAAGCTTTCCCTGGGACGACAGCCCTTCTATGGTCTGTATCTCGCTTCCGTCGGCCTCGACCGCCAAAACCAGGCAGGAGTTAACAGCCTTGCCGTCCATTATCACTGTACAGGCTCCGCACTCGCCCGCTCCGCAGCCCTCCTTGGCTCCGGTCAGGTTTAAGTCCTCTCTGAGGAAAGACAGCAAAGTTCTGTTACTTGATACAAATCCGGTGTAATTATCACCGTTTACCTTTAGAGATATCTCTTTCTTCACACCTCTCCCTCCCCATCTGACAAGACTTCTCTTAATATTCTCTCAATGCATACCTCCACCAAAGCCTTCCTGTATTCGGCCGATGCCCTGACGTCGTCAATGGGACTTATCATACTGCCGGCAGACTTTTTTGCCTGTAAAATAACATCCTGGGTCTTCATGCCGGAAATATCCATTTCAAAAGCCTTGGGTACAGGAGCACAGGCTCCTGCGGCAACTCTCAGGGTTTGGCCTTCCCTGTAACAGGCTACTCCTACCGTTGAAAGATCCGGGCCTTTAATCCTTGCCTTTTTAATGTATCTGCCTTTACCTTCCTTTACCGGTATCCTTAAAGCAGTAAGTATTTCGTTATTGCTAAGGCTGGTCTTTTTTACTCCGGTAAAAAGGTCAATCAGGGGTATTTCCCTCCTGCCATTACCCCCATAAACAACCGCTCTTGCGTTCAGTACAATAAGTGGAGGGGCCATATCGGCGGCCGGTGAAGCGTTGCATACGTTACCTGCCACGGTAGCCCGGTTTCTGACCTGGTGTGACGCCAATACCTTCCCTGCCTCCACCAGGATGGGAAACCGCTGCCGTATCTCAACGGATTCAATTAATTGGTTGATTGTGGTAACGGCACCTATCTCAATTTCCCCGTCAAGCAGGCTTATACCCTTAAGCTCCTCTATACATTTTATATCTACAACAGCTTTCGGTACCTTTCCGCTGCTTCTCATGGATACTATAAGATCGGTTCCTCCTGCAATGAGTTTTGCCCCGGGTTGTGAAAGCAGCTCAACGGCTTGTTTCAGGCTGGTAGGACGATGGTAGTCGAAATGCTTTAACAAAACAGTCCCTCCTTTCGGGTTGTTAGGACTCACCAAAGAAATGCGTTTTCTATCTATTTCACTTATTCCCTTTAAGTTTCCTTTGTGAAGTATCTACAAAAAAATGGCCTTCTGATTATGTAAAAAACCGGTAACCTGGGAAAGTACCGGCCGGGAGTATGAGCAAATATTTATAGGTTTGATGGAAAACGTTGTGTATAATGACCCTGGGATTATTTCTTTAAAACGGTTATATCCTTGCCTCCTTCATTTAACAATGGTTATAAGTGCGCTTTCACGGGAGCTGGGTAAGTAATGCCTGCCATCCCTGTACTCAAGGTTTTCCGAAAGCCATTGGTTCAATTCTCCATTTCTTGCTGCAAAATCCGGGTAATAATGCTTAAAGAAATCCATAGCTTCTTCCCTGCTGCAAAAGGGCTGTCCGAACTCGCTTTCAAATACATCAACGCAGTAGTCAACTCCCAGTGCATCCATTATCGGAATAATATCTTTGTGACACGGCTGTCTTAATGTACCCGTGTCCATCCCCATCCTCCCGGCCAGAGACAGTACATTAAAATCGTTTTTAATACCCCGGGCGGGTATGGCTATGAATACGTACCTGCTTGAATGTTCAAGAATTTTCTTCAGTGACCACCCTTGTACCAGACCCATCACATAACTTAAGTATACGGCATGGTACCGGCGGCCAAGTGACAGTTCTTCAAAGGAAACGTTTCTGGGCTGTATGTTTGAAAGGCCCAGTTCCTTAATTCTTTCCCCAAGAGCCGCAACCGCCAGACCCGACTTGTCAATAGCCTCTACCCCTGAGCATTTCATTGCCAGCTCCATGGTAAGCGATCCAATTCCGCAGCCCACATCCAGAACACTGCCATTCCGGTCAAGGTAACGGCCGGTCATGTCCATTATTCTACTGTAGTATGAGGTCAGGCCTTCGGCTTCCCGGTACCACTCAATGCTTTTTACGGTCCAAGGGCACCTCATATCTTCATCCTCCTTATTTTTTTGAGTATTCTTTCGGCAAGAATGTCTCTGTTTTTCCCTGTTACTTCAATCAGCCCTACGTCTTCTCTTTTTCTAATCCCATTGAGAAAGGGCACATCCGCGGATTTCATAACACCCAGAACCATTTTGGGACTGCTCAGCAGACTGATTACCCTGTCCTGGAAACCAAAGGCTACGGCTTCAAAAAATCCCAGTTCATCCATAACCACCAGGTCTACTGCACTTTTCAAGCTGTCCTCCAGAATTCCTGCTCCTATGCTCTCAAAGGCCGCTGTGTCGGCTGTCCATTCCGACCCAATTTTTCTTGCTATCATCCTGTACTCCAAGGGAGGAAGGTAATTCATTTTATTAAGCGGTTGTATATAGAATCCCGTTACATTTCCGTCGGTGACATAGGGAAGAGTATAAAATCCTCCCGCCGGTATATCCAGATATGACAATTCCAATACAGCCCGGCGTATTATGGTACTCTTGCCAATGTTTATCGGACCTGTCAGAAAAGTATTGTGCATTTAAACATCCTCCCAAAGGATTGCCGGCATTTGTTTTCGCTATACTTCCCGTAGTATAACGTATCTTAAAAAAAATGTATCCTGCACAACCAACAAATTATTAACCCTGTTCAAGACACATTTTCTAATACTCCCCAAAGAACTCCGCGAAAAGCTGCGACAATATCTTGTCGGCCTCCTCCCTAAAAAAGGCGAACCTTTTCATCAGAAGCTCTGCCTGAACCGTAACCTCCGATCCCCCACCGGCCCTGCCTCCAATCTTTCTCTCCAGAAGCTTGAAGCCAAGTCTCTTTTCCAGGGTTCTTACCAGCTTCCAGGCCTGTGAATAGGACATGCCCATTTCCCGGGCCGCCTTTTTTAACGAGCCGGTGGCCGTCACGCGGGTAAGAATATCCATAGGCCCGTCGCCAAAGGCCTTCCCGTTGTTATCAATCCAAATCTTATACTTAAGATTAAATCCGGTCATAGTGTTCACCTCATGCCATTAATCAGGATTTCCACATTTATACTTCCAGACCTTTAGCAAGTATTCACAAAATTCGGATAAGCATTAGATATATTTTATACAAAACCAAGGCGGTACCTGACGTGCAAACAGGACATCAGTCTATTATAAAATTGCCAGTAGGCACAATGCCCTTTCTCGGGTACTGGGTGCAAACAGGACATCAGTCTATTATAAAAGGTTGATCCGGGTCTGTCCCGTGTTTTATTAATCATAGGTTTGCACGGTAACCCAAATATACCATTTAAAAAGCATAATCGCCCAGTTGAAGGAAATACTACACATGATATACCCAACCAATTACCAGAAGGAGGTTTCCACTAATTCCATGACTGAGACCGTACTGGAAAGAACCGAAGGCCGTGTCAGCTATCACCAATCGGTGGAAGAAATGCTCAGGAGAATAAGGGATGACGGTTTGACCAACGCCTTTGACCGCTGGAGTGACCAGGAAAAATTAAGATGCAAATTCTGCCTCCAGGGGCTGAGCTGCCAGCTTTGTACCCATGGGCCGTGCAGGATTAACGAAAAGGCAGGAGTTACAAGGGGTGTCTGCGGCATAGAAGGCGATGCCATGGCCATGCGGAATTTACTAATGCGCAATATTATGGGAGCAGGGACATACAGCCACCATGCCTACCAGGCTTTTAGGACTCTTAAATCAACCGGGGAGGGCAAAACCCCTTTTTCGTTGGCCGATACCCATAAGCTCAAGTGGATGTGCGAAAAAGCAGGTATTGATACAGCCCTGGATATGAATGAGATGGCAATACAGCTTGGTGATTTCCTGGAGGAGGAGCTGCACAAGGACTACGACAGTCCAAGCAAAATGGTGGAAGCCTTTGCACCCCAAAAGAGAAAACAAATATGGAAGGACCTTGCCATTTACCCTGCAGGGGTTGTATATGAGATCCAGGATGCCATAGCCAGTTGCCTTACTAATGTTGACGGTGATTATGTTTCGCTGGCAAAGAAGGCATTAAGGCTGGGCCTTGCCACCATTTATACCGCACAGATCGGGCTTGAGATGGTGCAGGATATACTCTTCGGGACTCCCACGCCCCACCAGACCAACGTTGACCTTGGAATAATGGACTCCGATTATGTAAACATAGTATTCAACGGCCACCAGCCCTGGGCGGGGGTTGCCACACTGCTCAAGGCAAGAACTCCGGAGGTTCAGGCAAAAGCAAAGGCAGCCGGTGCAAAGGGACTTAGGATAGTAGGCTCCATAGAAACAGGGCAGGAGCTGCTGCAAAGGTATGAAATAGACGACATATTTGTAGGCCTTATGGGCAATTGGCTGTCCATAGAACCGCTTCTGGCAACCGGAACGGTGGATGTATTCACCATGGAGGAAAACTGTTCCCCCCCGGCAATAGGCCAGTATGCCGACAAATACCAGATAACCATGGTCAGTGTTAACGACATAGTGAGGATACCCGGCCTTAAGCATACCTATGACTACAAACCGCCCGAAGCCAACTTTATAGCAGACCGGCTTATTGAGCTTGGTATTGAGAACTTCAGCAAAAGAAAGAACAATATAAAGCCCGTTGTGCCCGACATAAAACAAAAAGCCATAGCCGGGTTTTCCACCGAGGCGGTACTCAAAGCCCTGGGCAACAGTCTTGACCCGCTGGTGGATGTGATATCCAAGGGAAGTATTAAGGGAGTAGTAGCCCTGGTAAGCTGCTCAACTCTGCGAAACGGTCCCCAGGATCAGGTAACTGTAAACGTTGCAAAAGAGCTTATAAAAAGGGATATCCTTGTGGTCAGCGGCGGATGCGGTAACCACGCCCTTGAGGTTGCCGGCCTTTGCAATACCAATGCCTTGGAAATGGCGGGGCCTGGACTGAAGGCAGTCTGCCAAAGCCTTGGTATACCGCCGGTACTCAGTTTCGGGACCTGCACCGATACCGGCAGGATTTCCATGCTGGTAACCGCCCTGGCCGACCATCTGGGGGTTGATATACCCGACCTGCCCATAGCAGTCACGGCGCCCGAGTGGATGGAGCAAAAGGCAACAATTGACGGTTTCTTCGCCGTTGCCTACGGCGCATACACACACCTTTCCCCTGTACCATTTATAACCGGGGCTCCCAACCTTGTCAAGCTGCTCACCGAGGATGTGGAGCATCTGACGGGGGGTAAAATCGCCCTTGGGGATGATCCCGAACAGATAGCAATTGATATAGAAAGGCACATTATTGAAAAAAGAAAAAAACTGGGCCTTAACTAGAACGAATGGGGGCAGTCCATGCCCCTTTTTCTATTTTAAAGCATATTTATTCTTGGGCCTTCCTACCTTACCATAGTGCGGCACGGCATTAACCCTGCCCTCTTCAACCAAATACTGCAAATACCTGTGCACCGTCTGATAGGCCAGGTCCACTCCCGCCGTTATTTGTTCTATGCTTACAGCCTCTTTCTGTTCCTTCAGGAAGTCGCAAATAATGCTCAGGGTAGCGGTACTGATGCCTTTATCTACAAAAACCTGCTGCATTTCATTCATGTGCTTGCGCTGAATCTCATTTATCTTGAGGTTTATTTTTATGCGGGATATCAAATCGGGTGACCTTATGGGTTTGACTGCAAAATCCGTAGCTCCGGCAGTCATGAACTTCTCGGCTATCTCCTGGCGCTCATCCACCGTAAGAACCAATATTGATACAGCTTCGTCCTGTTGGCGTATCTTTTTTACGGTGGTCAGACCATCAAAGCCCGGCATGTGATAATCAACTATCACAAGATTTGGCCGGTAGACGGTGAACAGGTCACATCCTTGCTTACCGTTTGACGCCAGCTTGGGCTCCCATCCGCCTACGTGACATATTTCCCTGATTGTATATAATATGTCGGGCTCATCATCAATTACAAGAATCCTGTGATTACTCATAGTCATTCCCCCTATTCCCCGGTGAAATATTTGCTGATTATTTGCTGCTGCCTGAAAAATTGGCTGCCGAAGGCAGGAACAAGTTTACTGTCGTTCCTTCCCCGGGGCAGCTTTTTATTTCTATCCAGCCGCTGTGGTTTTCTATTATCTGTTTGGCAAAAGTCAGTCCCAGCCCGGAGGTATTCCTTGTGGAAAACCCCGCTTCCCATATACGGTTTATATCCTCTTCCCTTATACCGGTTCCGTTATCCCGGATGGTTATTATTATCCCTCCATCACATGCTGCCACATTAAAACGGATTTCTTTGAACAGATGCCGGCAGGGCGCAACAATGGCATTTTCCAGAAGGTTTAGAACTGCTCTTGCCGCCCTTATTTTATTAACATAGATTTCGGGCAGGTTTTCATCCAAATTAATGTCAATATTAATGCTCGAATCCTCAAGAGGCAGCTGCGCTCTGATGTAATTGACCAATTCCTGGGGTTTCAGTTTTTGGCGTGCCGATTCATAGAGTATCCCGGAAATCATTTCGTTCATTTTAACTACGGAATTCTCTATGTGTTCACTGTATTCTTCAAGTTTGGCGCCGTTACCTGCAACGGCCAGCAGCGAATTCAGCCCCCGCACGGTGGCAAGGGGAGTCTTCAAATCGTGCACCAGCGAATAGATCTCCTGATACAGCCGGTTTTCCATAATAGTAGCCTTCATTTGTTGAATCTCGGTCTCCTTCTCATGGTTTTCCCGTATTATGCGCATACTCTGGTTGTAATTTGTGAACAGTATGGCGGTAATAACCGCCGAAGAAATTACCGGCAGAAAAAAAGCAAAACCGGTAAAATCAAGTACCGTACCTGACTGCAGGTACAAGCCGGCAATTTTTATGCTGATAGGAATATCACTCTGTCCAATGCTGTAGGGAGACAGAGCCGGCATAACGTTCAACCACTGGAAAGCAAAGAAAACCTGTATGGATACCAGGGACACCTGTAAGTAATTGCCGGTTTCTTTTAATACCCTTTCAACCATTAAAAGTGAAATAAGCGCTGCCAGAACTGTAGACACCGGTTCCCAGGGCAATTGGTGTATCAGGAAGCTTAACCAGTGCAAAAAAGCAATCAAAACAACCATAGCCGCAAACCTGGAAACTCTTCTTAACACAGTCTCAAACCCAAAGGACCCCATGTATAATACAACGCCCAGGAATAAGAATATGCTTTGCACTGAAAACAACAGGCATGTCAGTGCCGAAGCAAGAATTAGATTCCCGCTGTCTCCTTTACTGACAGCACTTCTGATAAGATCGGTGACATCAAACCATGTATATTGAAAAACAAGCGGAAAGATCATGCCGAATCCTATCAGCGATACTGTCAGAACAATAGGAGCTTTTTTATGCATGGGTTCACTTAATACCGTCAATGGACATCTTCCTTTTTGTGGTTTTTTGTTAATACCCCCTGTTACCTGAAAGCAGAAGCAAAGGGCTCTCTCAGATCTCCAACACCTTTAACAAGAGTCAGCGGGAAGTTGTTTTCCTCTGCAAGAGAAGTGAAAAAACCGTCATAATCGGCCTCTCGGATACCTATTAGATAATCGGTCCGGGAGGAAACAATCCGCAAAAGTTCATCGGTCCTGTCCCCGCGTCTCTGTTTACCACCAATATATAAAGTCAATACCACCAAATCTTCCGACTCCGCCTTGTCAAGAATCTCCAGTACACGCGTTTTTTCCTGCCGGTAGTCAAGGCCCTGGGATTTCATGCCTATGGAGCTGTATCCTACCACAATAACCAGGGTTTCAATATCGCTCATATCCGTTACCCTGGCCTGAGGCATAAACAGACTATTAATCATTATGCGGTTTGCAATATCCCGTACTATGTAAGTGTCGGTGCTCTGCCCGGCAGAGGTCATTAATGCGGCCTGGCCGGCAATGGGACGCGGAAGGTTGGGAAGCGTCCGGCGCTCGGACGTGCTCCTTTGAATGCAACCTGCAGTCAAAAAAACAACAGCTATTATTATTGCCAATACCTGTCTTTCGGCGGTGGTCTTCAACTCCATACCATGCCCCCCCCCTTTGCCGATACTCCATGGTTTAATGCAAACTTGTTGCATCCTGCTGAATAATGTCCACCTGCTCCAATGATTCCACATCCGAGATGTGCGGTATATAACCTTTGACAGAATTGCCGGCTGCCAGTGCGGGCATTGTATGCACCAACGGAACCACCGGAGCGTCATTGTGAACTTTTTGCTGTACGTTTCTGTATAATTCGCTTCTGAAAGAAGTATCCAAAGTCTGCCTTGCCTGTACCAGCAGCCGATTAACCTGTTCATCCTTATAGAATGAATAGTTACTGGCCATTCCGTGATATGCATTATATGACCCCAGTAGCGTATATAAGAAATTATCCGGATCCCGGTTGTCTCCAATCCATCCTATAAGAGCCATCTCATGTTCTCCGTTTTTTAACTTTTCGATGTATTCCTCCCAGCCGAAAACCCTGATATCAGCCTTAATGTTAATATCCTGCAGATCCTGCCTGATAAACTCGGCAACCTGACAGGGGTTCATGAAATACGGCCGGGGCTGTTCCATAACCCAAAGCTCGGTCTCGAATCCATCGGGATAACCTGCCTGGGCAAGCAGCCGTTTTGCTTCCTCGGGGTCATAGCCGTAGGGTTGAATGCTATCGTTATATCCCCACAGGAAAGGCGGAATAAGGGTTTTGGCTTTTTTAGCCAGATTGGCATAGGCCTCCTCAACAAGCCTGTCCTTGTTAATGGCGTGGTTTATGGCCAGCCGGACCTCCCGTATATTATAAGGCTCTTTCTGCATATTCATTGACATAAAACCTACATTGGCGCTGGGCCGGAGAAACAGGGTTAAATTGGGGTCCTGCCTGACGGCAGGCACATCATCGGGGCTCAGACTGTCAATTATATGGACTCTACCCTGATTAAGCTGCTCCAGCCTGTCCCGGCTTGATTTGATTACTGCAAACTCCAGTTGATCTATTTTAGGGGTATTCCCCCAGTATTCTTTGTTGGCCGCAAGCTCAATGCGCCTGTTTTTCTGCCAGCTTTCAAAGCGAAAAGGGCCTGTCCCCACCGGATGCCTGTAGAAATCATTCCCGTATTTTTTAACTGCACCCGGGCTTGCAATACCAAATGCAGGTATTGTTAAGGCACTTAGGAAAGGAGCATAGGTCTTTGAAAGCACAATCTTCACTCTATAATCCGAAAGGGCGGTGACGCTTCTGACCAGACCGGGAAATCCGCCGAATACATATAGCCAGTAATTGAACTTGCCCATATGATATGGATTGTCCTCATTCATCCACCGTTCAAAATTGAAAACCACCGCATGTGCATCAAATACCGTTCCGTCGTGAAAGCGTACCCCCTGACGCAGGTTAAAAAACCACGACATACCGTCTTCGCTTACCTCCCAACTGGTGGCAAGGCAGGATTTTATTTCATTTCCTTCATCTTCATATTTCACCAATGTCTCAAATATATTAACGGTAACCTTGAAGGATTCGTTCTCTGTGGCAGTTGCGGGATCCAAACTGATTGAGTCGCTTACGCGGCCAAAAACCAGTTTCTTAAGTGAAGAACCCCGACCCGTCGAATCATTATAGCCACCCCGCCCAATACCGTCATAAACACTGCACCCGGCAAGACCGGCAGTCAGAATAACGGGGATAAATAATCTGGCGAATTGTCTGGTCCACCTGCTCAATACATGCACCCCCTATTGAATAGGCTCCGACTTATTATCTCTTATTCCAATTGTATCCTATAATACAGAAAAATCATAGTACCGTTTTGTATACCATGTTATTTACATCCCCCGACCGTATTTCAATGGTTTCCGAGAGAAATATGAGAAAAAATAGGATTGGTTAAATACTTTGTCGAATCACCATGGGCACCATCAAAATAAAATAATAAAGGGAGGAAACAGAAATGCTGTTTAATTTATCACCAATTTTTGCTCTGGTACCACTTATAATTTACATCATTCTTGCGTTCAGGGACATAAACCCCATACTAAATGTGGTAATCTGCGTACTGTTAAGCGCAGTAATTACAGGTCAGCCGCTTATGGGTATGGGAGGCGTTATAGCCGAAGCCCTGGGCTCCTTTCTGGCGTTAATCGGATTTATCATAATTATGGGCTCAGCCCTGGGAGCAGTATTAAGAAAAACAGGTGTGGCCGAAAACATTGTAATTACACTGATGAAGAAAATAGGTATTGATACCGAAAAGAAAGCCGTTATCGCAGCCATGATTTGCTCCATAGTCCTTGTATCATTGCTGGGAACACTGGCCGGTGCCAACGCAATCATCGCACCCATCGTAATCCCGCTGGTAGCAGTAATTGGCATAACTCCGTCAACCCTGGCTGCAGTTTTCCAGGGTGCAGGAGCAACGGGTTTGTTCATAGGACCCTATTCACCACAGGTTGTCACAATAATGGGACTTACAGGCTTAAGCTACGGAGGCTATCTCCTGGGAGCAGGACTCCCCGTAGCGCTTATATGCTGGCTGGTCACGTATTTCATGGCCATGAGAATACAAAAGAAGACCAAAGGTGTATATATGTACGAAAACATAGAAAAACCGGATTTGGAATACCAGCCTACAAAGGAAACAAAAAGAGCTACACTGGCTTTCTTTGTATCCCTCATTGTACTTATAGGCTATGGCATAGCTTCACAGAGCGGTTCTTCCTATGCCATTGTTGTTATGTTTACTTCAGCCGTTTTCTCGGGAGTAGCCGGAGGACTCAAACTTAATGACTTGTTCGAAACAATGATGGAAGGTGCCGGTCGGATGATCTGGCTCTTTGTTATGTTTGTACTGTTCCATCCGTTCATTACATTCATTGCCGAAGCCGGCGCCTTTGAAGCACTGGTAGGGCTGATAGAGCCGCTGCTTCAATCACAAAGCAAAGTTGTATTTTCACTCATTTCCACTCTGACCGGTATATTCGGTATAGGTGGCGCCGCCGTTGCACAGTCGGTGGTAATGGACAACATGTTCGGGTCGCTGGTAAAGGGCCTGGGACTGTCTTCCACCCTGTGGGCGGCAGTACTGCTGGTAGGATCGCAAATCACATCCTTTGCATATCCTGAAGCTGATATGCTTGGACAAATGGGACTTGCCCGGTCAAAGGATCTGAAAAACATGGTCAAATTCGGTATAACCATAACCGTTGCAACAATACTGTTTATAGTATTGAAATCTTTCCTGGGCTAAGAAGCCGGATATAACCATAACTTAGTATAGGAGGGATGAAAATTGGATTTGAAGGACCAGTTAAACAAAATGCTTAAAAATGTCAACGGCAATGTCAGTGTGGTAGTCAAGGAAATTAATACCGGAGATACCATAAGCATAAACCCCGACCGCGTTTACCCCTCGGCAAGCACCATCAAACTGGTAATAATGTCGGAGATATTCAGGCTGGTTAAAGAGGGTCTGCTTCATTCGGACCAGCCCATTATGCTGAGGGACGATATGAGAGTCGGCGGCGACGGTATATTAAAAGAGCTAGATACCGGTCACCAATTCACCCTAAAAGAAATTGTAACTCTAATGATAATACTGAGTGATAATATGGCCACCAATATGCTCATCGATATGGTAGGAATGGATAAAGTAAACGCCATGGCACGACAGCTGGGATTGAAGGATACCAAGCTTCAGAGAAAGATGATGGATTCCGCTGCGGCCAAGGCAGGCAGAGAGAACTTTACCAGCGCTGCCGATATGTGTCGTATTCTTGAATTGATATATGAAGGGAAAAACATTGACAGAGAATACAGCGACATAATGCTTGAAATCCTCAAAAAACAGCAGGTTAGGGGCAGGCTGGATTTGTACCTCCCGGAGGATGTACTGATTGCCCATAAAACGGGAGACCTTGATAACCTTGAACACGATGTGGGCATTGTATACCTGCCAAACTGCAGATATATAATATGCGTGCTTACCAATGAAATGGATAGCAACAAAGAAGCGCGGGAGGTCATAGGAAAGATTTCCCGGGCTGTATATCTTGAAATGAATAAAACCCACTAGTGAAGTCCCTCACTCCTTACCAGACCTACTGCCGGTTGGGGCTGTGGGCGGCATCATCGGCCCCCGGTCCCGGTTGGCGGTAAATCATGTATGCCCCAAACAACACCAGAAGCGCCCCTACTATCTGCCAACCCTTAAGCAGGCTACCGAAAATCAGCCAGCTGGCTACCAGAGTGGTAATTGGCTCTATCAGCCCAAACACCCCGGCTTCCCCTGCTTCCATCCTTTTAATCCCCATTATGCTCAAAGTGTTGCCTAATGTGGTGGATACAAATGCAATGCCCACAATCAGCATTACCGATCTTACATCCGGCTGATAGTGTAATTTGTCCCGGAAAAATACAAGGGTAGCAAGCGCAATAAATATGCAGCCGAAAAACATGGAGTAAAAGGATGTGATAAAGGGATC
Organism: Clostridium thermobutyricum; assembly: GCA_016841565.1. Lineage (GTDB taxonomy): Bacteria > Bacillota > Clostridia > Ch29 > Ch29 > JAENYX01. The sequence continues at coordinate 21,210 of JAENYX010000033.1, forward strand.
GGAAGCATTCAGCGCCTTTTTTACGTATATATAATAAGTTGCAAAGAAAAACCCCGCCCCAAGGCCTAAAATACCTCCCAACAGCATGGTGGGTGTGGTGTCGACCGCCCAGGACGCGAACATTATCCATACCCCCGCCACCCCTAAGATTGCGGCTGCGACTTTCTTTTTGGTAATGGCCTCGCCCAGAAAAATCCTGGCCAGTACTATGACATAAAATGGCGCCGTATAAAGGAGTATAACCGCTATGTTTGCCGAAATCATCTGAATAGACGAAAAATAACTGAGCTGGTACAGCGGCCAGTAGCATAAACCGAAGATGATAAAAAACAACAGGCTTTTTGCCGGTATCAGAAAAGCCTTTATACCCGATTGGTATATAATTATCGGTATCATGAGTACACTGGCAATGCCAAGGCGCAGTACCGACAGCGTAAAGGTGTCTATCACCGGGCCCAGTGCCTGTACAAAAATGCCAATAAAACCCCAGCAGATTCCTCCCGCCAGGACCAGGGCAATCCCCAGCTTCCTTTCCTTTCCCCCGTCCCAGGGCTTGTCCCTTTCTAATGAGCTCATTAAATCACCCCTTAAAAACTGTACCGCCAACGGATATCCCCCGACTGTTTTGCCCGGTTAATCAGCCGGCTCGGTTTACCCGGCAGCGGGACAAAGAACCTATCCTCGTGTCCCAAAAGAACCGTCCCATTATTCCAGACGCTCGGAAGGAATAATTAAAATCTCCCCGTTTTCCCTGGCCACTTTCACCATGTCAAAACTGGTACCCCTGATAAAGCTTGCTATGTTGGTCCTGTAATCCTCAAGCAAGGCCACTTTTTCACCGGTTACCCTGTCTGTGTATTCCCCCAGTATATAGCCCTCCCAATGGCTGCTCCACCGGTATTCCTCCTTTACCATTCTGTAATACCTGACGGCAAAATCTTTATTGTCCGGAATGCTGTCGGCATCGGTTGCCATTGACTGCAGCAGCGATTGGGTGTGCCTGACATAAATTGTCTCCCCGTTATCCGAATATTCCACCTGGGACGACTGGTTGAGCCACAGCCAGTGGGCATCCTCCTTAATCCCGTCCCATGCCTGATTCCAGTAAGAATTGTAACCGGTAAGCAGCCCCAGTACCCTGTCAAAATGCCCGTCTTTCCAAAGGAATATGTCCCTGTACCGGGCATTGAAAAATGCACCCAGCATTTCATCGTGGTTCTGGTCGGCTATGATAAGCCTGCTGTCAAGACAGGCGTTGTTCAGGATTGTAATACCGGTCACCGGCAGCAGGCCGGGAATTCTCCCCATATACTCCAGGCCTAGACCATCCCTTTTGTAGCAGGCAATCATTCCCTCCTGGGGAGGCAGCGACAAGGCCACCAGCACTTCCCTGCCCTTATGGGGAATAATATCGGCTTCCTCAACCAGCATATCCAGTTGATGCCGACATTCTTCCCATCTGGAGTAACCCGTATTATCCAGAGTAGCCTGCACTATATCCTGAACGGCTTTTTGGACTGCCGGTTTGAAAAAGCTGTTTATGTTTTTCACAGATATGTAAGATAAATTATATCTGCCGTCATTGTTTCCGGTTAAACTTCCGTAAATGTAATGTGCTAAAACAAGAGCTGCAAGCAGTATAATCACTGTTGCCAATATCAGCTTATTTCTTCTATTATACTTGAAAAACCTCATAAAAACACCACCCCTAAGAATTTATTCCCCGGGGCGGATATTAATGCCAGTTTTATTGTTTCTGCCCTCTATTTAAGACCCCTGCTTCCCGGCTTAACCGCCGCAGTACCCTGCCGGCACATGGGACAGTCCTGCCCCGGCCGGTAGGTCTTGACGTCCAGCGTAAGCACAGCCTGTTTCCTTACTCCAAAGTCAACGCTCCCTCCGCTTCTGTCCACCAAAAGTCCCACTCCTGCCACTTCGGCCCCTCTTTCCTTCACCACTTTTATTACCTCCATAACCGAGCCTCCGGTGGTAACAACATCCTCCACCACCAGCACCCGGGCGCCGGCAGGAATGTCAAAACCCCTTCTCAGCGTCATTTGACCAGCTTCCCTCTCGGTAAAAATGGCCGGCACATTTAAGAAGCGTCCGGTCTCATAGGCTACCAAAATCCCGCCCACCGCAGGTCCTACAACCAGGTCTATTTTTTTATCCCTGAATTCCGATGCCATTTCCGCCACAAGCCTTGCCGTGTACCCGGGGTATTGAAGCACCCGTGCACACTGTATATATGTATCGCTATGCAGGCCGGATGTCAGCAGAAAATGCCCCTTCATAACCGCCTGCGTCTTTGTGAAAATGTCCATTACTGCATCCTTGTTCAATACAAACTCCTCCTTGTCTGAGGCTACTGAAAAAGTCCATTTTGTCATCCTGAGCTATAGCGAAGGATTTCTAAACTATTGAAAACATAAGATTCTTCACTACGTTCAGAATGACAAAGTCAGATTCTTCAACTTGGTTTCAGAATGACAAGCAAAAAACAAAAGTTTTTCAGCAAACTCTCTTATCACGGCCTGTCTTTATTGATTTAGGCTCTAACGCAGAGCGCCCACCATAGCCTCCACCGCAGAAAATCCCTGCTGCTTCATATATTTTTCAATCCCCTCAATTATTTCTATGGGGGCGTAAGGGTTAACGAAATTTGCCGTTCCAACCGCCACCGCCTTTGCTCCTGCCAGCAGGAACTGTACGGCGTCTCTCCAGTCCATTATTCCGCCCATCCCTATGACGGGTATATCAACCGCCTGAGCCACCTGGTGTACCATCCGAAGAGCCACCGGTTTTACCGCCGGGCCCGACAGCCCGCCGTATATATTGGCCAGAACCGGCCTTCGGGTCCATATATCAATATCCATGGCCAGCAAAGTATTTATAAGGGAAACCGCATGGGCTCCCCCTTCCTGGGCCGCCCGGGCTATCTCCGCTATATTGGTCACATTGGGCGAAAGCTTTACTATAAGCGGTTTATGGCCCCTCTCATTCACCCTTTCTGTCACATCATATACCATCCCCGGTTCAAGCCCGAAGGCCATCCCCCCCTCCTTCACATTGGGGCAGGAAAGATTTAGCTCCACCGCCGACACCCCGGAACAATCAAGTTTTTCCATCATAATGCAGTATTCTTCAATTGTATTGCCTGCAATGTTTGCAATAACACATGCACCCTTATCCAGCAGACGGGGCAGCTCCTTCTGTAAAAAAAAGTCCACCCCCGGGTTCTGCAGCCCTACGCTGTTGAGCATACCCGCCGGTGTTTCGGCTGTTCTGGGAGGTGGGTTTCCTTTTCGCGGATTCAGTGTAAGGCCCTTTACCACAACTGCCCCCAGCCTGTCGGGTCCATAAAACTCCCCGTATTCCTCTCCGAAACCATAGGTACCCGAAGCCGTCATAACAGGGTTTTTCAGCTTAAGGCCTGCAATGTCCACCGCCATATCTACTTTACTCATCCCAGCAAACCTCCTCGCCCGTGAAAACCGGGCCATCCTTGCATACCCTTGCATATTCCCTGCTGCCGTCCTCCCCTATTATGGCACAGCTGCATCCGAGACAGGCCCCCACACCGCAGGCCATCCTTTCCTCCAGGGACACTTGGCAGCCAATGGAATGCTGACGGCATATATGCGCCACCTTCTTCATCATGGGACGGGGCCCGCAGCAATACACCATTTGTGGTGCAGCCTGCTCCAAATACTGCGCCAAAAGGTCGGTAACGTATCCCCTGTAGCCTGCACTGCCATCCTCGCTTGCCACCTTTACGCTGTGTGACCTTTTCTGTAATTGCTCAATCAAAAAGGTACTGCCGGCATAACCTGCAAAAACCTTCGCCCTGTTCCGGTATTTACCCGCAAGCTCTACCAGCGGCGCTATACCCATGCCCCCGCCTACTATGGCAACCTTTTTATAACCATCGTCCACAGTAAATCCACGGCCCAGGGGACCCATCACGTCAACCATGCTCCCGGGCTTTTGTGCCGCAAGATATGCGGTGCCCTGTCCCTCCACCCGGTACACAAGGACAATGCACGACTCCCCCGGCAGGGTGTATGAAAGGCTTATGGGCCTCCTCAGAAGGGGAAAATTATCCTCCCCGCACCGGATATGAAAGAACTGTCCCGGCATGGACCGGGAGCAAAGCCCGGGGCTGTGGAGTTTCATACTGTATATTCTGTCTGCAATTTGCTTGTTTTCAAGCATATGCAGCATTTCAATCTTTTTCATGACTTCAATTCCCCCAAATGGAATATTTTGAGGCCATTCATGCTTATCCCTGATTTTATTATTTCCACCATTGCCCTGGCGGTATCTATGGAAGTAAAGCAGGTCACCGAATTTTCAACCGCTTCCCTCCTTATGGCAAAACCACCGCTCTTTAAGTCCCCTCCATGGGTAGGCGTATCAATTATCATATCTATATTACCACTGCGTATGAGTTCTGAAATATCCGGCATTCCCTGACCGGCCTTATCCACCACAACACAGGGTATCCCGTTTTCCTTGAGAAATCCGGCCGTTCCGCCGGTTGCAATAAGCTTAAATCCCAACTGATGCAGCTCGGCGGCTATGGGCAAAAATTCCTTTTTGTAATTATCCGAAACCGATGTCAAAACACTGCCCTCTACGGGAATTTTATACCCGGCGGCTATAAAACCCTTATAAAGAGCCTGCTGCCAATTCTCGCCCATACCCAGCACCTCACCGGTGGACTTCATCTGGGGACCAAGCCCGGTTTCAACCATTGGAAGCTTATCCATGGAAAATACCGGTACCTTTACCGCCACCAGCGGGGACTCCGCCTGCAGCCCATCAGGCCAGCCCATACTTTCAAGGCTTTCGCCAAGAGCCGCCCTGGTAGCCAGTTCCACCATGGGGATCCCGGTAACCTTGCTTATATAGGGTACCGTACGGCTGGAACGGGGATTTACCTCAATAACGTATATTTCATCGTCATATTCCACATACTGTATGTTTACTATTCCCTTAACCTCCATGGCAAGGGCGATTTTTTTGGTGTATTCCACAACCAGATCCTTGGTGTGGGCTGAAAGATTGATTGGAGGATATATGGATATGCTGTCCCCCGAATGGACACCGGCCCGTTCCAGGTGCTCCATTATCCCGGGTATCAGCACCTTTTTGCCATCGCATATGGCATCGACTTCAACCTCCCTGCCCATCAGGTACCTGTCTATCAGTACAGGGTGTTTCTGGGGGTAGCTGAATGCAAACTTAAGATAATTCTCCAGGTCGTTCCGGTCATACACTATCTCCATTCCCTGTCCTCCAAGCACATAGGACGGCCTTATAAGCAGCGGATACCCCAGCTCTTCTCCCCTTGAAATTCCCTCATCAATGCTGTTTACACCCACTCCCTTTGGCCTGGGAATGTCCAGCTGTTCCAGCAGAAGGTCCATCTTTTCCCTGTCCTCGGCCATATCGATATACCGCGGCTGCGTGCCGAAAACAGTTACTCCCATCTCCTGTAAAAATCCCGCCAGTTTGATTGACGTCTGTCCGCCAAACTGCAGGACCACTCCCTCGGGTCTTTCCTCCCATATAATATTGAGAACATCCTCCTCGGTTATTGGTTCAAAATACAACCGGTCGGATACGTCAAAATCTGTGCTGACAGTTTCGGGGTTATTGTTCACTATGATGGTTTCTATGCCCAGCTTGCTTAAGGCCTTGACACAGTGAACCGAACAATAGTCGAATTCTATGCCCTGCCCAATTCTAATTGGACCCGAGCCTATCACAATTATCTTTTTGCCCCGGCCCATAATGGCTTCCCCCTGGCTGTCATAGGTTGAGTAATAATACGGTGAAAGGGCTTCGAATTCCGCCCCGCAGGTATCCACCATTTTGTATACCGGAAGAACGTTGAGCTGTACCCTTCGACTGAAAACATCCTTAACACCGGCTCCGGTAAACCTTCCTATGGCCTTATCCGAAAATCCCATCTTTTTGGCCCTTAGTATTTCCTCCCGGTTTAGCTGGTAAAGCTCCTTACTCTTTAAGTATTCTTCATGATGGGCTATTTCTCCTATCTTGGTTATAAAATAAGGGTGAATCCCGGTAAGGCTGCATATTTCCTTCACGCTAAACCCTTTTTTGAGTGCCCGGGATATAATGAACAGCCTTTCATCGTCACCCTCGGCCAGCCTTCTGCGAATCTCATGGTCCTCAATGCCCTCAAGTCTTGGCAAATCCAGGCTGGTAATCCCCATGTCCAGCGACCGCATGGCTTTCAAAAGGGCTGCCTGGAAGGTATTGGCTATGGCCATGACTTCCCCCGTAGCCTTCATCCTTGTGCCCAGTTGCCTCTCCCCTCCAACAAACTTGTCAAAGGGCCACCGGGGCATTTTTATAACCACATAGTCAAGCACCGGCTCAAAGCAGGCCTTTGTTTTACCGGTGACACGGTTTTCTATCTCGTCCAGGCTGTATCCGGCGGCAATTTTAGCCGCCACCTTTGCTATAGGGTACCCCGTTGCCTTGGAAGCCAGGGCGCTTGATCTGCTTACCCTTGGATTAACCTCAATCACATAGTACTGATTGGTCTTGGGATGCAGCGCAAACTGTATATTGCATCCCCCCTCTATCCCAAGAGCAGATATTATGCTCAAAGAAGCGGTACGCAGCATTTGGTACTGCCTGTCGGTCAGGGTCTGGGAAGGGGCTATTACTATACTGTCGCCGGTGTGTATCCCCACCGGATCTATGTTTTCCATATTGCACACCGTTATACAGTTTCCCTTTCCATCCCTTATTACTTCATATTCAATCTCCTTCCAGCCGGTAAGGCATCTTTCAACAATGGCCTGCTTTACCCGGCTTAAGGATAAACCCTGTCTTAGTATCTCTTCCAGCTGCCTTGCATTTCGCGCAATGCCTCCGCCGCTCCCGCCCAGGGTGTAGGCCGGACGCACCACCAGAGGAAAGCCCGTCAGACGTGCAAATTCTTCCCCTTCTTCAACCTTTGTTACTATTGCGTTTTCCACCACCGGCTGTCCTATGCTCTCCATGAGATCCTTAAACTGTTCCCTGTCCTCGGCCAGGGTAATGGCCTCGATACTGGTCCCTATAAGCTTTATCCCGTGCCGGGCCAGTACGCCTTTCTCGTTCATCTCCATTGCAATATTCAGGCCGGTCTGGCCTCCCATGGTTGCAAGGAGGCTGTCCGGCCTTTCCCTCTCGATTATCCGTTCAACGAATTCAATGGTTATAGGTTCAATATATACCTTGTCGGCTATATGACTGTCTGTCATAATGGTGGCCGGATTGCTGTTTATCAGTACTACCTCGATACCTTCCTCCTTCAGAGCCTGGCATGCCTGGGTCCCGGAATAATCAAATTCGGCTGCCTGGCCTATGACAATAGGCCCTGAACCAACCACCAACACCTTTTTTATCTCCTTCCGCTTAGGCATAGTTGTATTCCTTCTCCCTCCTGTGTTTCTCCATCATTGCAATAAAGCTGTCGAACAGGTACTGCGTATCCTGCGGACCGGGGGATGCTTCAGGATGGAACTGGATGCTCATGACGGGCAGCTGCCTGTGCCTGAACCCCTCAAGGGTTCCATCGTTTACATTTATATGGGTTACCTCCAGTTTGCTGCTGCTTAAGCTGTCGGCATCCACCACATATCCGTGGTTTTGAGAAGTAATGTATACCTTATCCTCCTTCAGGTCCTTAACCGGGTGGTTACATCCCCTGTGTCCGTATTTCATTTTGAGGGTATTGCCCCCAAGAGCAAGGGCCAGCAGTTGATGTCCCAGGCATATACCCATTACAGGCTTTTTGTGGATTAGCTCCTTTATATTGTCCATTATTGATAACATGTCCTTGGGATCCCCCGGACCGTTGGACAGCAGTATTCCGTCCGGATTCAGGCTTAGTATTTGCCTGGGTGATGCAAAGGCCGGAAATACGTTTACATTGCAGTACCTGTTGCTAAGCGAATGTATAATGCTCTTCTTGACCCCGAAATCCAGAACGGCTACGTTGAGGCACTTTGGTTTTACGTAGTATACCTCATCGGTTGTAACCCTGTTAACGGCGCCTTTGTTGTCATAGTCTCCCAGGCAGCTTATTATATTATCCTTGTCCAGATTATTACTTAAAGTAATCATACCCTTCATTGTACCCTTTTCCCTTATTATCCTTGTAAGCGCTCTGGTGTCAACATCTTCAATGCCTACAATTCCGTACTTCTTCATATACTTCTCTATATCGTCTCCCTCCTGCCATCCTATGGCATCCCTGTAGAATTCCCTGACCACAAAACCCTTGACTCTGGGTTTAATTGATTCGCCGTGGCCTTCATTCATGCCATAGTTGCCAATCAGGGGATAGGTCATTACTACTATCTCCCCTTCATAGGAAGGGTCGGTTAAAATCTCCTGGTACCCCGTCATGCCTGTATTAAACACTATCTCTCCAACCGTCTCTCCAGTCTCCCCGAAGGCGTTGCCTTCAAATACGCTGCCGTCCTCCAGTACAAGATACGCTTTCATTCTTACCACTCCCCCTGGATTTTTCTTAGCTTCTCTTAGCTAATTCACCAACTATATCCTGTTTCATTCGCAATGCCTCGGCACGGGCATATTCTCTGAATTCCTGCCCGGTCACATTCTCAGGCTTTTCAGCTTTCATATATGCACCCATAATCTTACGGGAAGAATTTATTAGTGCTCCCAGTCCATCACTGTTAAATGCGTGTACCACATGGCTGCCGTTCCCTCCCTGGGCTCCGTAGCCCGGAACCAGTAACGGTGTATGGGGCATAATGTCCCTTAAGTTCATGAGTTCCTCCGGATATGTAGCTCCCACCACCGCACCTACCGCACTGTAGCCGTATTTACCTTTATAGGGGTTTCCCCAGTCGGATACCTTTTTTGCAAGATACTGGTATAAATATTCGTCTGCCACCCTCAGGTCCTGCAAGTCTCCCGAGGAAGGATTTGATGTCTTGACCAGTATATAAATACCCTTGCCGTCCCGGCTGCAGGACTGCAGAAAAGGCTGTATGGAATCGTAACCCAGAAAGGGGTTTAATGTTATGGCGTCACATTCCATATAACCATTGAAATGGGCCCTTCTGTAAGCCTCGGCCGTGGAGGAAATATCCCCTCTTTTTACATCTCCGATAACCAAAAGCCCTCTTTCCCGGGCGTAATCAATGGTCCGACCGTAAGCCCTTAAACCTTCCAGCCCAAGGGCTTCATAAAAAGCAATCTGCAGCTTAACGGCCGGGATTATATCGTATACCGCATCTATAAGTGCCCTGTTAAACCTAAACACTGCCAGACCTGTATCCTGGTCGCTGTCACCAAGGTCACCCCATATGCAGCGGGGTATCATCTCCGGCCGGGGGTCCAGTCCCATAACCGATGGATTGCCCTTCTCTTTGATTTTTTCTATCAATCTGTCTGCAAACACATCAACCGCCGCCTTTATTTTTTCTTTCACATAGTATACTGAAGTGTATCATTTTTATAATTATACATCCTTATGCATAATTATTCAATACTTTTTTTCTTCATCCCTTTGCTTTTTTACCGCGTTCAAAGCGTATCCTGGCTGGTCGGGCGGCTTTTTCAGACCAGCTTACCCTCCACTATGGTGTGCAATACCTTACCCCGGAGCTGCATACCGTCAAAGGGTGAGTTCCTGCCCTTTGAAACGAATTTGTCAGCATCCACCACTACCTCGCATTCGGGGTCTATTATGGTTATATCACCTGGGCCTCCCTGACGGATATAACCGGCGTCCAGCTTCAGTAGCTTTGCCGGAGCAAGGCTCATTCTCTCAGCCAGCTGCAAAGGGGTCAATATCCCCGGCCTCAGCAGGTGAGTCACCGCCAAGGGTACAGCCGTTTCCAGTCCGGAAATTCCAAAGGCCGCATTATTGTATTCCACATCCTTGTCGTCCCTGTGATGGGGAGCGTGGTCAGTAGCTATTATATCTATGGTTCCGTCGGCAATGCCCCTTCTTACCTCCTCCACATCCTCGCCGCTTCGCAGGGGTGGATTAACCTTGGTCATGGAATTGTACCCGTCGACGGCTTGATCGGTCAGGCTGAAATGGTGGGGTGTGGCTTCGGCAGTTATTCTGATGCCCTGGGCCTTTGCCTGCCTTACCATCTCAACCGAGCTCCCGGTGCTAATATGGGCGATATGGACCCGGCACCCGGTAAACCTGCTCAGTGCTATCTCACGGGCTACCATAATATCCTCGGCCACCGTGGGAATGCCCTTCATCCCCAGTACGGTGGACATCTGCCCTTCGTTCATTACGCCGTCCCTGCTCAGCTCGGGGTCTTCGCAGTGTGATATTATGAGGGCATCCCACATAGAGGCGTATTCCATAGCCTTTCTCATCATACTACTGCTACCCACCGGACGCCCGTCATCCGAAAAAGCCACTGCACCGTAACCGAGCAGTTCTCCCATGGGTGACAATTCTTCGCCCTTTAGGCCCCTGGTTATGGAAGCTATTGGAAGCACCTTTACACGGCCTTCTTTTTCGGCCTTCAGTTTAATATATTCAACCATCGCAGGGCTGTCTATGACGGGATCGGTGTTGGGCATACATGCTATGGCGGTAAAACCTCCCGCCGCTGCGCTGCGGGTACCGCTTTCTATGGTCTCCTTATGCTCCTGCCCCGGTTCCCTTAGGTGCACGTGCATATCAATAAGTCCCGGAAGAACAAGCATACCCTCGGCATTGATTTGGGTACAATCATCGGCCTTCAGGCCGTTTCCCATTTGAGCTATGATTCCGCCTTCTATTAACAGGTCGGTTACGCTGTCGGTGTTGCTTGCCGGATCTATTACCCTGCCGTTTTTTATAAGTATCCTGCTCATTACATGGCCCCCTCCCTTGTCAGCATATACAGTATGGCCATCCTTACCGCCACACCGTTTGTAACCTGCTCTTCTATAACGGAATTTTCACCGTCTATTATCCGGCTTGGCATTTCCACTCCGCGGTTGGTAGGACCCGGATGCATTATCAGCACATCATCCTTGGCCACTTCCAGCACGCTGTCGTCTATACCGAACAGCATGCTGTATTCCCTCAGTGTGGGGAACAAACCGCTCTTTTGCCTCTCCAATTGTACCCGGAGGCCCATTACCACATCTGCATCAACTGCCGCCTCTTTTACGTTGTGGTACACCTCAACCCCCAGATTTTCAATTCCCCTTGGTATTAGGGTGGAAGGCCCTGCAACAGCCACCTGGGCTCCCAGCTTGGTAAGTCCCCAGATATTGCTCCTTGCAACCCTGGAGTGCAGAATATCTCCCGCTATTACCACCTTCAGCCCCTTTAGAGTGCCCTTATGCTCCCTTATGGTGAACATGTCTAAAAGCGCCTGGGTGGGGTGTTCGTTTATCCCGTCGCCGGCGTTTATTATGGTTGCATCCAGATGGTGATGCAGCAGTCTGTGGGCTGCCGTCATAGGGTGTCTCATTACCACTATGTCAACTCCCATGGCCTGCAGGGTTCTTGCGGTGTCTATCAGCGTTTCTCCCTTGACCACACTGCTGGAAGAAGTCGAAATATTTGTGGTGGTTGCTCCAAGATACTTGGCAGCCAGTTCGAAGGATACCCTTGTGCGGGTGCTTGGCTCGTAGAACAGTGTAACCAGAATCCTGCCCTGCAGGTAGTTTGTTCGTTTATTCTTTGTTTCCATTATAGGCTTCATCAGGACAGCAGTATCCAGTATTTGCAGAATATCCTGGCCGTCCATCTCTCTCATTCCCAAAAGGTTCTTCATTTCTTTATCTTCACCTCCACTATTTATCAAACAGAGGGATACAGACACGGGGACCAGACACGGGGACGGTTCTCTTGTCTGTGTCTGTGCAGACACGGGGACGG
>JAENYX010000034.1:0-2910 GCA_016841565.1 Clostridium thermobutyricum
CAGGTGGTATGAGGTTTTTAAGGATATACAGATAGACATCAAAGTGGATATGAGTATAAGAAATACCGGGCTGACGGCAAGTCCCATGGATGCGGAGAAATGGAGGTAGGCCAATGCGCATGGCTGGGGTATGGACAGGTATGCTGGTAATCGCCCTTATGCAGGTACCGGTGCTTATAAATAAAAAACAGTGGAAAGAGCTTGTGGCCTTTGCAGTTTTCTGGGTAATTGCCGGTATCTATGCCTCTCTTATATTGGGGACCTACGCCGGCGACATTGCCGTACCCAACCATACCGAGCTGCTGGACCGCTTCTTCACCGCACTGTACCAGAGGCTGGGAATGGAATGATACCTCAAAGGGTGCCGTAACAGGCACCCCTTTTTCAGCGTTTTGCCTTGTCGTAGGGTTCCCCTGCCGCCCTGGGTGCCTGGGAATATTTAGAGGATAAAACAAGTACAATCAAAGTTACAATATAGGGGAAGTTTTTGAGCAGAATTCCCGGAATGACCGTAAGCGCCGGTATCACCTGGGATACGTTGGCAATGGTACTGGCAAAGCCGAAGAAAAAAGTGGCTCCCAATACCCCCAGCGGTTTCCACTGCCCGAAGATAAGGGCGGCAAGGGCAAGAAATCCCAGCCCCGAAACGGTACCGGTGAACTCTCCGGAATAGGTAACCAGAATAATAGCCCCACCCAGGCCGGCAAAGGCGCCGGATATCATGACCGCCATATATCGCATCATGTACACGTTTATCCCCGCCGCATCGGCGGCCTGGGGGTGCTCACCGCAGGCCCGCAGACGCAGTCCGAAGGACGTCTTGTAAAGAACAAACCATGCAACAAAGAGTATTGCCAGCACCAGCCAGGTAGTTGCGTAGACTTGAGTAAACAACAATCTACCCAGTATGGGAATTTTCGAAAGCACCGGAATGTTCCGTCGTATAAGTCCATGAACAATGAGTATGTTGCCGCTGCCTGTCATATTTCTGGCAAGAAATACCGTAAGGGCTCCGGCAATCATATTTATTGCCGTTCCGCTAATAACCTGGTTTGCGTTAAGGCTTATACAGGCAAAGGCATGAAGCAGCGAAAATAATGCGCCGGCAATAAAGGCGGCTAGCAATCCCAGCCATATAGAGTGTTCAGGAATAGTAAGCTCCAGCTTTGAAATAACCAGGGCACCGGTGAAAAAGCCCACCACCATTAGCCCCTCCAGGCCTATGTTTACTACGCCGCTCCGTTCGCTGTAAAGACCTCCCAGAGCTGTTATCAAAAGTGGAATGGTAAAGGCGATGGCATATGGAAATATCTGAACAATAATGGTCCACATTCTACTTTGCACCTCCCACTTTCTTTTTCAGTTTGTCCCAGTTTCTTTCAATCAAGATGCTGGTGGCAGCAAAATAAATAATGGTTGCAATTATTGTATCGGCTATTTCGGGCGGGATATTGGTCATGGCATTCATGAACCCCTTTCCCGAATGGAGCAGGCCGAAGAAAATGGCTGCGCCAAACACGCCCCAGGGAGAGTTGCTCCCCAGCAGGGCAACGGCTATCCCATCAAAGCCCTGGGTAGGCAAAATACCAATCTGTATATTCGAAGCATAACCCACATAGAAGGTTGCGCCCCCAAGCCCTGACAGGGCCCCGGCTATCATCATTGCCATTATGATATTCCTGTTGGCACCGATGCCTGCATGCTCGGCTGCATGTCGGTTAAAACCCACCGCCTTTAATTCATAGCCAAGGGTGGTCCTGTTTAGTACAAAGGCAATAATAATTACCGAAATAACAGCAAGGAAAAACCCCAGGTTAACATAGGACCCTCTAAACATGTCGGTAAGCCAGTGCACTTTCAATGAAGCGGCTTCCGAGATTTTTCTGGATTCTGTCTCAAGATAAGCCCCCTTATAATAGGCCGGAACCACATAATAGACCGTCCAATAGGAAATCCAGTTCATCATAATTGTGGCAACCACTTCATGTACGTTAAATTTTGCCTTTAAAAGGCCGGGTACGAAGCCCCAGACGGCGCCCCCAAGGATGGCAGCGGCAACCATCAATGTGAGAAGCAGAGGTTTGGGCAGGACTAATGTCAGACCTACGGCTGTGGCGCACAGACCGCCAATCAGCATCTGCCCGGCAGCGCCTATATTAAAGAGTCCTGTCCTGAAGGCAAAGGCAACCGATAGTCCGGTAAGAATAAGAGGAGTTGCGGTGGCAAGGGTGTTGCCCACCCGTTCAATACTCATCAACCCTCCCCGGAATAGATATATATAGCCCGAAAAAGGATTGTTTCCAATCAAGACCATAAGAATGGCTCCTGCCAGCAGGCCCAGGACTACTGCTGTCAATGCTATTACAAGCTCCTTGCTGAAATATCTTTTCAAGCCGTCTCACCTCTCTTTACGCCGGCCATCATAAGACCTACCTGGTTTTCGTTAACGTCGCAGGCATTTACTATGCCTATCAGTTCTCCGCCGTTTATTATGGCAATACGGTCGGATATATTGAGTATCTCATCAAGCTCCAGGGAAACAAGCAAAACCGCCTTACCATTATCCCGCTGCTCTACAATACGTTTATGGATGTACTCTATGGCTCCCACATCCAACCCCCGGGTAGGCTGCACCGCAATAAGCAATTCGGGATCGTGGTAGATCTCCCGTGCCACTATGGCTTTTTGCTGGTTGCCTCCCGAAAGGGACCGGGCAGAGGCTGCCGGACCCTGTCCCGAGCGAACGTCGAACTGCTCCATAACCCTCTGGGCATGTTCCCGTATTGCATGATTGTTCAAAAGACCATTTTGGGAAAAGGGCTGATGATGATATACCTTCATAATCATATTGGCCCCCACTGAATAATCCAGTATCAGTCCATGCTTGTGACGGTCCTCGGGTATATACGC
>JAENYX010000034.1:3010-9129 GCA_016841565.1 Clostridium thermobutyricum
TTTCCTCGGAGGTCTCAGCCACGTCCACCGTGCCTATCAGTTTGCCCCGGCGGATTACTGTGCACCGGTCGGCGATTGCCTTAATCTCCTTCAGCTTATGGGTAATAAGAATTATGGATTTACCCTCGGCTATGAGATTGCGCATAATTTTCATTAACTCCCGGACTTCCTGGGGCGTAAGCACCGAAGTGGGCTCATCGAATATAAGAACCTCGGCATCCCGGTATAGCATTTTTATAATCTCCACCCGCTGTTGCATGCCCACCGAAATATCTTCAATCTTTGCGTAGGGGTCGATATTGAGACCGTATCTTTCAGATAGCTCACCTACCCTAAGGGCTGCCGATTTTATATCTAAAACAATACCCTTTTTGCTCTCCATGCCAAGAATAATGTTTTCGGTAACGGTAAAATTATGTACCAGCTTGAAGTGCTGATGAACCATTCCTATCCCCAATTGGTTGGCAACGTTGGGATTGGCAATATCCACTTTCTTTCCGCGAATTTTTATGATACCCCGTTCGGGCTGATAGAGACCGAAAAGGATACTCATCAGGGTAGATTTTCCGGCACCATTCTCGCCCAGAAGAGCATGAATCTCACCGGGTCTTAATTGAAGGCTTATATCATCGTTTGCAACTATACCGGGAAACTCCTTTCTGATGTTTAGCATTTCCACAACATGGTTCATGGCACCCTCTCCTTAACTACATTATGAAATACATAAATCCATGGACTAATCTACTATACATACAGCCAATGCTGCCGGTAAAACCTAGCAACACCATTGCCGGTTCTACTCATTATAGAAAGAAGAGGACGGCAAGGCCTGTCCTCTTCCGGCTATGTTTGCATAATATCAATTACTTGATTAGGTCGCCCTGTACGTCGGATACTGTGATTTCACCGCTTTCAAGCTTGCCAAGTATCTCTGTAACCTTGTCCTGTACCTCCCGGCTTAAGTTGGGGTTTTCCGAGGGGATACCTACGCCTTTATTATTTGCATCAAAGACAAGGGTCTGGCCTCCGGGAAACTCTCCTTTACTTTCTGCTATTATCATGTCATAGGCTGCCTGACCAACACTTTTCATGGCAGAAGTAAGTATTACTGATTTGTCTCCTTCATATATACCATCATCATACTGGTCAACATCAACGCCTAATATCCAGGCTTCCTCACCGGCCTTTGCCCTGGATTTTGCTTCGTTGATGGCTCCTA
Organism: Clostridium thermobutyricum; assembly: GCA_016841565.1. Taxonomy (GTDB): domain Bacteria; phylum Bacillota; class Clostridia; order Ch29; family Ch29; genus JAENYX01. The sequence goes on from JAENYX010000034.1 coordinate 4,230, forward strand.
TGCCAACCCCGCCGGCGGCGCAGAATATTGCATCAACGCCCTTGTCAAACATCTGGGCGGCAAGCTGCTGACCTGCGGCCACATTGTCGAAGGAGCCCTGATATATTACGTTTTCGGCCTTTATTACTATATTGGTGCCCAGGTTCTCGTTTGCATAGCTGAGACCCTGCTGGAAGCCCCAGTTAAATTTCTGCACAGCGGGAACCTCCATTCCTCCTATGTAGCCCACTTCCCCTTCTTCAAGCTGTAATGCAGCGGCAACACCGACAAGAAACCCGGATTGTTGCTCTGCAAAGAAAATGGATACTGTATTTTCCTTTACTACCGGTACAAAATCCCCTGAATGGGGGTATCCGTCCAATATAACGAACTTTGCATCGGGGTATTTGTCCTGGGTCTGAAATATAGCAGTCTCAAACTTATAGCCCGGACATACTATGAATTTAATGCCGGCATCGTATAAGTTGCCTATTTCTTTAATATAGTCAGCTTCGGTTGTTCCGCTGGGTTTCAGGTATTTTGCCTCCAGTCCCAGGTCTGCGGCTGCTTTCTGTACACCTTCCCAGGTTCCCTGGTTAAAGGATTTGTCGTCTATAGTACCGGCATCGGTAACCATACCGACATTGAAGCTTTCTGCTACCTTGCTGCAACCCCCAAGAGCCACTGCCAGCACCAACAGGAGCACTAAAAATCCCAAGCTTTTTTTATACACTGATAAAACCCTCCCTTATTTTTCTTATACCTATATAAAAATGCTTGCCAGTTATATTTTAGTCAATTTATCCAATAGTTTCAAGTTAATTCTGCCAAGCCTTCTGACTCCTACATAAAAAAACAATAAGATGAAGTCCTGTACAGTGAATATACAGTACTCCATCTTTATTGCTGCAAACAGTTTAATATGCTTCTGTAAACAATTCAAAGTGTGCCTGAGGATGTATGCAAGCCGGGCATTCCGCGGGTGCTTCACTACCTTCATGTACATATCCGCAATTACCGCATTTCCACAAAGCCTTATCGTCTTTTTTAAACACCTGGCCCTTCTCTATATTCCCGGCAAGCTTCTGATACCTGGCTTCATGCCTCTTTTCGGCAGATGCGATGTTCCTGAAAGCCAACGCTATTTCAGGGAAACCCTCCCGGTCGGCATCATCGGCAAATGATGGATAGAGATCTGCCCATTCCTCGTTTTCTCCGTCTGCGGCTGCCTTGAGGTTATCCAAGGTAGTACCCTGGGCAACAGGATAGGCGGCATTTATTTCTATAACCGTCGGAAGTGCGCCCTCGAACCCCGCCAATAGAAATTTGTAAAACCTCTTTGCATGCTCCTTCTCATTGTCGGCAGTTTCAATAAAGATATTTCTTATCTGCTTATAGCCCTCCTTATCGGCCACCGACGCATAATAGGTGTAACGGTTGCGCGCCTGGGATTCTCCTGCAAAAGCCTTCAGTAAATTCTCTGCAGTTTTGGTTCCTTTTAAATTCTTCACAATCAGACCCCCTGTTTTATATTGTTCATAATTTATTTATGGTTCATTTAATATAAATATCCATAAAGTTTGTCTTTGAAACATCCATGTTTATCAAGTTTTCATTACCGTTCTAGCCACTAATCAGCATTCTATCGATGCCCCGTTTATTATCCTTATCCATTTAATATCTTCCAGATCGTTAATCAGCTTAAAAAGCGCCCGGTCTTTTTCTTTGGCCTCTATCATAACGTCAAAATCCCGTCCGGTCTTCTTTGCTGTTTTTAAAAACTCAAGGAAGAACTCCGGGTCTATATAATCTGCATGGCTCCTGAAATTCTTCTGGCCTTTGGGGCTGGAAATGTGTATCTTGGGCACAAGAGCCTGGCCCTCCCACGTATCAAAAATCTCCCCAAGCAGTCTGCTAATATTTCCGCCGTCGTTGTTGCACCAATCATGGTGGATATCCAGCACCATAGGCACCTCAATCTCCCGGCATATATCAAGAACATCCCCCGCCGTATAGACCTTGTCGTCGTTTTCCAGCGTTATACGTTCTTTAATATATGACGGAAGCTTTTTAAAATTACTCACAAATCTTGCCATGGCTTCTTCCTTATGGCCATACAAGCCGCCCACATGTATAACCAGCTTTGCCGTGCCATCCAGTCCCATACCCTTAAAAATATTGTTATGGTATTCCAGATCCTGCAGTGATTTTTCAATGACGTCCTCTCTTGGCGAGTTGAGAAGGGTATAATGGTCAGGGTGGGCGCTTATCCTCAGGCCCTGCTCCCTTACATACTCTCCCAGAGACTTCAGCTCATCCTTCAGTCCATCCGTCCAGTTCCAGCCCTGTGCGATGGGATGGGTGGCCAGGGGTATAAGCTTGGAAGTAATACGGTATACATAGATATCGCTGGCCTCATTATAATAAAGAAGCCGTTGGGTATTGTGCAGATTTTCCCGTGCCAGCCTTTGGAGCTTTAATATCCTTATCTCCCTTTCTTTGATTTTTTCAAGGTTGGTTGCGGTAACGGTATGGGACGGCGAGCAGTCCTTAAGTACCATAGACATGGCAACATAACCAAGTCTGATTATCATGTTTTCACCCTCAGTTCCTTCCTTTTATCCATAAGATTAACAATTGATTCAAAAATATACCACCGATACCGGAAGCTATGATTTAGACCATGGCCCTGTGTATATCCTGTTGGTAAATTTGACATTATAAATACTGAATATTCCTTTGGAGGAGTTTGGTCATATGCTGGGCCGCTTAAAAAGAAGGATAAGACCCCGAGGAAATGAAAAGCCTACGGCTGAAAACATGGGCAAATTATCAAAGAATTTAGAAAAAAATATTACATATATACAAAAAGCCTTATCAAAATGCTGTGATATAAAATGGCGCTCAATAAAGATTGGCCGGGAAGCAGAAATCAATGCCCACGTCTTCTTTATTGATGGAATGGTTGACACAGCTTTTATTGCCCAAAATATCCTTAAACCCTTGGTATTATTAGAGCTTAACCAAACCGACAGGACAAAAATGCTTGAGGAAATATATGACGGGCTGCTGCCGGTAAGTACCGTTACCATTGAGCAAAGCCCCAATTCGCTGATAATGAAAGTATTATCCGGCAGTGTAGGAATACTGGTAGAGGGTCAGAATAATGCTTTTACGGTTGAAGCAATAGGGTGGGAAGAAAGACCGGTGGAGGAATCACAGGCTGAAACCGTAGTAAAAGGAATGCGGGCGGGTTTTGTTGAAAACATCAAGGTTAACAGAACATTGATAAGAAGAATTATAAAGCATCCCAGCCTCAAGATTGAAAAGCTAACTCTGGGCAGACTGTCAAACACCCAGATAAACCTCTTATATATGGAAGGCATAGTCATGGAAGGGCTGGTTGGCGAAGTAAAGGAACGAATTGGCAGGATTGATACCGACGGGATTATCGGCCTGTCCGGCATTCAGGAGACCATAGACGATTCCCTCTTTTCAATATTCAGCGCCAGCTATTCAACAGAACGACCCGACAGGGCCTGCAGCTGTCTGCTGGAGGGACGGGTGGTGATAATGGTGGACAATTGCCCCTTTGCCGTTATTGTTCCGTCAATAGTGTCCCAACTTATCCAGTCTCCCGAGGACTATAACGACAAATACCTCCCTTCAAGTATTATGAGATTTTTAAGATTTGTGGGCCTAATCGTTACCCTAACGGTATCCGGCCTGTATGTGTCCATAACCTCTTACCATCATGAAATGATACCTACAGAGCTTTTAAATACCATTGCCCAGTCCAGAGAACAGCTTCCCTTTCCCATATTTCTGGAGATGCTGCTGCTGGAGTTCACCTTTGAAATATTAAGGGAGGCCGGCATTCGCCTGCCGCGGCCTGTGGGACCGTTAATCAGCTTTGTGGGAGCTGTGGTTATCGGCCAGGCCACCGTTGCAGCACGTTTGGTATCCCCTACTTCTATAATTATCGTAGCCCTGACCGCCATTGCCTCCTTTACCGTCCCTATTATTGAAGGGGGGAATGCCATCAGGATGCTCAGATTTACCGTGCTGTTCGCAGCAGGGGCCTTCGGGCTGCCGGGTATTATTTCGATAATACTGCTTATATTGGTACACCTTTCCGGCCTGCGGAGTTTTGGCGTGCCCTACCTCTCCCCCATCAGCCCCTTTGCTTTGTCCGACTGGAAGGATTTATTCTTCAGGATTCCCATGGCCTTAATGGAAACGAGACCCGTTCAGACCGGGAAAGCCAATATCAGGCGCCAGAGATGGCAAAAACCGAGAGGAAGATAAGCATGGGCAGCAAAATCAGAGTACTGCTGATAATCATACTATTATTACCGATTGCCGGCGGCTGCTGGGACCGCAGGGAGCCCGAAGAATTATTACTGGTTAATTCCATACTGCTTGATTGGGTTAAGGTTGACCATGAAGGACAGTACAGAATGGCTTATATGGCCTCTAAACCCAGTCTGGGAGTATCACAAACGGGAACGGCCGGGGGAGACAGTGGGCAGCAAACCCCGACCCGATGGATAGCAAGTTCCTTTGGAAACACGCTGCAGGAAGCTCTGTCCAAGCTTACAACCCGCGCGCCAAGGTATACGTATCTGAGTCACACCAGAATGGTCATATTGGGGGAAGGACTGGTAAACAGGGGCCTTAAAGAAACAATGGATTTTTTGATTAGAAAGCAAAACATCCGCCTTAGGAATTACGTTTTAGTGGCAAAGGGAGTTGAAGATGTCATGTCGGCTCAGCCCGAATACGAAGCAACGCTGACCCAAGAGCTGTTTTCCATACTGAGGCTGGGCTCGGGGGAAGATGACTATTTCCATTACAATGACCTGAACCGTTTTACCCAGGACCTTTTGACTTTTGGCCAGGACCCCTGGGCACCGGTCAT
>JAENYX010000034.1:9229-32719 GCA_016841565.1 Clostridium thermobutyricum
CCCGGACCATAGAAAAATGCCAGGAGCTGGGGTCGGATGCCCTTGGTACAGGACGTTTTATCCATGCAACCTATCCTGATATCTGGCGTGAGTACAGCGGAAACTGGAGCAACATATATCCCGAGATTGAAATCGGAGCAAAGGTTGATGTGAAAATTACAGGAACCGATTTCGGGTACAGACCCATTGTGCCTGTAAACGACGAGTAGGTGAAGAATATGCAAAAGCAGAAAATAAGCGGCGGCCAGCTTATAGGTATAATATTCTGGTCTATCATGGGAACGGCGCTGATCAGTCTCCCTACGCTGATATCAATCCATGCACCGAGGGATGCATGGACTGTTGCTGTCATCTTCACAATTGGCGGGGCCGGGTTGTGCCTTGTTATTGGGGCCCTGGCCAGAGAGTTCCCGGACAGGGGTTTTGTATCTTACGTACAGGAAGTCATGGGTATATGGCTTGGGAAGCTGCTGCTCATGATATTTCTGGTCTGGCTATTCCACAACTCCAGCTTTGTTATTTGGCAGATTGGCAGCTTTACAAATCTATCCTTACTGCCCAATGCACCTTTTTCCCTGGTATTGATTGTAATAGTCCTTCCGGCAGCTTATGCTGTTTATGGAGGGATAGAGAGCATTTCACGCTGTGGCCAATTTATCTTTTTACCGACAACTCTAATCCTATTCCTATTGTTTCTGCTGCATATACCCGAAGCCAATTTGCAAAATCTGATGCCGGTTTTTGGCGATGGGATTTCGAACATCCTTCGCGCCAGCCTGGCCCCACTGGCCTGGGCAGGCGAAATAATGTTAGTGCTGTTTCTGGTGCCCTATATAAAGGATAATGGCAAAATAACCCGCTATTCTGTCATCACCATCACTCTTGTCGGATTGGGAGGCTTTGTCAACGAGTTCTTCTTTACCGCAGTCTTCGGGCCCCTCCGCCGCCATCTTATTAACCCTTTTTTTACCATAGTCCGGTACATTAGGCCAACAGCATTTATTGAGAGGTATGATATTTTTTTCGTTGCCGTAATCCTTTTGGGAAACTTCGTCAAACTTTCGGTATTTATATATATTTTTGTGCTTTGTCTGTCTCAGCTGCTGGGCATGAAGAGCTATCGCCCGCTGGTGATACCTGCGACAGCCGGGCTGTTGCTGCTTGCCAGCTATTCTGTGAAGAGCCCTAACCAATTTATTATATATACCGATACGGTATTTCCCTTCTACACCATCCCGCTCTTGTACGGGTTTCCCCTTTTTGTATTAATAGTGGCAAAGATAAGAGGAAAAACCAATATGACACCCGGCAGCGGTTCCACAGATTAACGCCAATATTTCTTCACTTTTTATATCATTGTATCATCAGGCATGATATAATTATAACAATATATAAAAAAACTATATTTGGGAGGATTTGTGATGAAAAAGCTATGCCTTTTACTAATGCTTATTATAATTCTGAGCGCTCCTGCCGTTTCTCTGGCACAGGAACAGGATGCAAATATTACAAGGGCGGAATTCATAAAGGAAATAGTGACACAGGCGGAGATGGATGTTATAGAGGTAACTGAGTCATCCTTTAACGATGTAACCGACCCGGAATTCATTTCTTACATAGAAACAGCTTATAAAAAGGGAATCACTTCGGGATATGGTACCTACTTTGACCCGGAGGGAAACGTGACAAAGGAGCAGGCGGTTATTATGCTTGTAAACGCCTTTGGCGAGAGGGCCGGATTAAAGGAAACTGCCGGTGAAGCCGCAGACCAGGCTCTAACCTTCTCGGACAGCCAGGACATAAATTCCTGGGCAAAGCCCTATATAGCATACGCATTAAGCACCGGCCTAGTAGCAGAAGCCGGCGATACCTTTAACCCTCAGACACCAATTACCGCAGAGGAAGCCAAAAGTTTAATTTCAACGGCAAAGAGCGTTCACCAGCAGCTGTTTACCCGGGACGGTATGGCGGCCTCGGATATGCTGGTGCTTGTTAATGAAAACAGCGCCAATGCAAACACCTATAAACAAAAGGGCACCATGCTGACCCAAATGGAGATCTTAATTGAAGGCGTGACCCCCGAGCAACTGGAGGAAACCCCTGAAATCACGGCTCTACTTGGCGAAGGAATGAATATAACCATGCAGATTGACATGGATATGTCTGTCCAACCCCCCGACAAAGTATATATGAAGCAAATGGTTAAATCAGATATCGGGATTGAAGAGGCAGTCCAGGAAACCGAAATCCTTATGGATGGTTCGCTCATGTACACAAAAATGGCGGGTACTGATAAATGGGTAATGCAGGACCTTGGCTCTATTATGAACCAAATACAATCCATATCCGACCGGGAACCCTACCAGATGTCTCAACTGTCCGAGGATGAATTGAAACTGTTTAAGGAATTTGCAAGGTATGAAGACGATGTTGAAACAGATGGCAGGGAATACTATGTCATAAGCTTCGATATTGACAAGGACACCTACCAGGAATACTATATGGAAATTATGGAAAAGGTAATGGATTCTGTTGTTGCACTGCAGATGGAAAACCCGCAGCTGCAGCAGGATCCAACCTTTGACCCCGAGCAGTATAAACAGATGATGATACATCTTATAACCAATATGGAGGTGGAGCTGTCCTATAAATACTACATTAACAAAGAGACCAAATTTTATGAAAAAATGTGGCTGTCCCAGGATATGACTATGCCTATGCAACAGTTCATGACAGAAGCTATGACCATGCTCGGTGAGGATGCCCCTGACTTTTCGGTAAAAGTGTTAACCCATTCGGAAGGTGAATTTGAGCTCTATGACCTTGATGTAGATGTGGACTTTCCGGAAATCGACGACGAGGATATAATGGATATTAACCAGCCCATACCGGTGGAATAAGGCAACATGCAAGAAAACTGATATGTTAAGTAAAGCCGTCCCCTTTACATAAAGGGGACGGCTGGTTTATTGATCCGATTCCTGGACTATATAAAACTCCTTAAGCATATGGTCAAACCTTGCCCCATGTCCCTCCTCGGCTTCCAGGAAATATCTCTGGGTGATAACAAAGCTGCCCTGCTTCTGGTTGCTTATCACGTAAACCTTAACAAGACGGCTGTCCCATTGACTTCCCTCCAGACCTCTGACCATCCAACCAGAGACAGGGATTTCCACCCTCTCAGGTGCCGTCACATCCGAAAATTCCTCTTTTAGCAGAGTTTCCATATCTTCAATGAGTGCCTCGGGTTTTTTATCCCTGACCTGTTTTATTTCCATTGATACCTCGGGATATCTTTCTTCCAGCGGAGGATCGGGCACTATCCTGTCGGCCTCCAGGTCTTCTACATACATGTATCTTTCCTCATCAACATATATCACATAATCGGCATCCTTTCCTTCATTCAGCTGTACATCCTGCTCTTCTTTATTACCCTCTATGTCCTGAGTGATATTCTTCTCGGGGGCAAACATTTCCCTTATCCGGTTTACCAGAGCATGACCGGGCTGGGTCTGCAGGCCTAAAACCAGTATAATGACAGCGGCCACTGATGCAGCAAGCCTTATAAAGCCACTTTTTCGTTTCATAATGTATCTCTCCCCGGGGTTAAAATTTGTATTAAGCCGTTTTTCAATATTCCGCCAGACATCTTCCTTTTCCCGGGAATCAACCCCGGTACCCTCTGTCAATGCTTTTTTTATTTTGTTATCCAAATCTCTAGTGTCCAAATCCAACCCTCCTCTCAGCGGATTCCAACTTTTTTCTTAGCATTTCCCTTGCCTTGAACAGCCTGGATTTTACTGTGTTTTGGTTTAGCTCCAGTATTTCGGCTACCTCCTTTTCTGTAAAACCCTGCAAATATTTCAGAACAACAGGGATACGGTAAATATCCTTTAAAGACTGAATAGCGAGGTATAAATCACTGTAATCCTCTTTCTGCTTGTCGGCAATCTCATATCCCTGCTCCCGGAAAACCTTTGTAAGTGAAATAAGCTTTGGCTCTTTTCGCATTAAACGGTTGCATTCGTTGGCCAATATACGGTAAAACCAGGGTTTAAAAGGTTTTTCGGTATTGTAGCTGTCGAGATTCCGGTATATTCGGATGAAGGTCTCCTGTACCGCATCCCTGGCCAGCTCTCTGTTCCCCGTAATCCCTATTGCAGTCCTTAGAGCGCCGTCGGCATAGACCTGATACAGTTTTTTAAATGAATCCCTGTCCCCTTCCAGAATTCTGTTAATTAGCTGCCTGTCCATCCATGCCCTCCTTCCTTTTCCTTTCTCATTAAGTCCTTTCACTTATATATACCCAGATTAACTTAAAAAAGTTTTCTTTTTTTATAAACACAAAATAAAACCCCTGGTGTCCAGGGATTTTAGACCCATGCCTTGTAAAACCAATTATGCTTTGAAAAACCGCGTCTCCCGGGTGGACTTTATGACACATAATGCTCTATTCCCCGGGGGTGGGCAAAAAACCGTCCCATACAATCTTCCTGTAACCAACCGGATCGGTATTCCCCTCGGTGCTTATAAAAACAATAATGGAATCCCTGTCTATCCCCAGCAGCCTGACTGCCTCCCTGTACTCCTCCCGATCCAGCAGCAGGGTAAGCAGCCCAATTCCCACCGAGCCCGATTCTCCCGAGACAATCCTTGGGTCACTGCCAACAGGGTTTGCCAGCACCCTGGTACCCCTGGCAGATACATAATCTGCACAGGAAAAAAACATGTCCGAATAATCCCTTAATATGTCCCACGCAACGGTATTGGGTTCACCGCAGGCCAGCCCGGCCATTATGGTGTCAAGGCTGCCTGTTACGGTGTGGGCCCTGCCGTCGTTTATGGCAGCCGATTTGAATATACAGTCGGCCTTGTTCGGCTCCACAACAGCCGTAACCGGTCTGTTCTCTTTATATTTGTCCGCAAAGTAGGCCTGAATGGATGCCGCAAAGGAACCCACTCCGGCCTGCAGGAATATATGAGTGGGCTCGTGAATACCATGAACCTCAAGCTGCCCGGTAATCTCGTGGGCTATAGTGGCATATCCCTGCATAATCCATCCCGGGATTTCAGTATAGCCTTCCCAGGCCGTATCCTGGACAAATACGCCGCCATGCCTGTCTGCGTACTCCTTTGCATATCTTACCGAGTCATCATAGTTCAGGTCCAGAACACAGGCTTTGGCCCCTTCCTTTCTGATATTCTCCAAACGCGCTGACGCCGCCCCCTTAGGCAAAAACACCACCGACTCCTGCCCCAGCCGGTTGGCCGCCCAGGCAACTCCCCTGCCGTGGTTGCCGTCGGTGGCGGTTACAAATACCGTCCTGCCTAGCTTTTCTCTTTGGGCAGCCGACTTTAGCTTTTCAAAGGATACCTCTCTCATATCAATGCCCAGCTTGCTGCTTATATATTTCCCTATGGCGTAAGAACCGCCCAGCACCTTAAAGGCATTCAGACCAAACCGCCGGGATTCATCCTTAACCCAAATGCTGTTCACTCCAAGCCGACGGGCCATATTGTCCAGCCTGTGAAGTGGTGTGGGTTTATACTCTGTAAACCCCTTATGGAACTCCCTTACTGCTTTTACTTCATTCTCGGCGAAGGCCTTTACCGGCACTTTACTGTAATACAGTTCCCTTGCCCCCGGGTTAAAAATCCACCGGATTCCTGATATGCTTTCCATTCATTCCACCGCCTTATAATGACAGGGAGGCTGTATTATTGTCCGGTACGCCTTTGATACCACCGTCCCTGCAGGTTTAATATACCAGACAAATTATACCATCAAAGGCATATGTATTCAACCAAACGCCGGTCCATTCTGCAGACAGTTCCATACATGCTCACACCGACCTGTTCGGCCAATATTTCGGCATATTAAGCGGAATTATGTGAAATACTTGTTGTATTACCAATTATAAAAGTATATAATATTATAGACTGGTATTATTACCTGGTACTAATATAAAGGGGTGTTTTTATGAAAATCCCGGAGTTGAAAATACGCGGGCTTAAGCCCTGTCTGCCCATAGTACAGGGAGGCATGGGCGTCGGAGTATCAATGTGGAAATTGGCTTCTGCCGTAGCCAACAATGGAGGAGTAGGCGTTATCTCAGGTGTAGAACCCGGTTTTAGCCTGTCCGGTTACCTCCGCAACAAAAAAGAGGCCAATAAGGAAGCTCTGGCCTATAATATTAATAAAGCCCGTCAGGCAAGCCCCTCGGGTGTTATAGGTGTCAACATAATGACGGCCCTGAACGACTTTGAAGAGATGGTTCAAACAGCCGTTAGGGAAAAAATTGATATAGTTTTTTCGGGAGCGGGATTACCGCTGAAGCTTCCCGATCTGGTCAGGGATTCTATTACAAGAATTGCACCCATCGTATCCTCTGCAAAAGCTGCCTCGGTCATATGCAAGCATTGGGACAGAAAATACAGTTATCTGCCCGATGCCATAGTAGTAGAAGGCCCAAGAGCGGGAGGACATCTGGGCTTTACCTTGGAACAGCTAAGGAACATAGCCGAATACCCCCTCACCAGGCTTGTTGAAGAAGTAATTTTAGCCATTAAACCCTTTGAGGATAAGTATAGAAGAAACATCCCGGTAATTGCCGGGGGAGGAATATATGACGGCAATGACGCTGCCGAAGTTTTGGCAAAGGGCGCTTCGGCAGTTCAAATGGCCACCCGCTTTGTTGCCACCTATGAATGCGATGTTGACCAGAAGTTTAAGGACCAATATATAAATGCTCAGAAAGAAGATGTGGTAATAATAAAAAGTCCTGTAGGGCTGCCCGGCAGAGCCATAAGAAACGCCTATCTAAAGGATGTTGAGGCCGGCATCAAAAAGCCTTTTAAGTGCCTGTCCAATTGCCTTAAAACTTGTAATCCCGCTCAGTCACCCTATTGCATAGCAGAAGCTCTGATTAACGCGCAGCAGGGCAATCTGCTTAACGGATTCGCCTTTGCAGGAGACAATGTATACAGAGTTAACAAGATGTCTTACGTTAAAGACATAATTACCGAGGTTATGGAGCAAATAAGAAAAGCATGAGTTACCAAGTCTGAGCATTAATGCTATATCAGATGCTCTGTTGCTTCCATGTATTCATAATTTCATATACTCCTGACAAGTCCGGACGCTCTCTCAGTTGCCGTGCCGGCCTGTCATACTCCGTCTGTTTGAATGCCTGGTAATCAAGCCTTTGTACATCAAGTACATCCAGGCCTTTCTTTCTTCTCAGGTTATTGACCATATGCAATGCAAATTCGCTATTGTCAAATATACCGTGGATATATGTGCCCGCCGACGAAACCGCTCCCTGTATCATAATATCCTTAGCGCTCATACCGGAACTATCCCTTTCTGTCATGATACAGTTTTCAATTTGTTATTCTCATCTGACCTTACGCCAGCCGTCGGGGAAGCCGTCGTTACGACTGTTTCTTTCCTTCATCAGTTTCTTTGCTCCCCATATCATATTGGCCGAAGCTGAAGACACATTATAAAGCAGAGCTGTTTTTTTATCCGCAAAATCATAGCTATACCCCAGATAATCACCCTTAAGCCGCCCGTCTTGTCTCAGCTTTTCAACATACTCGCTTCCTGACAGTGGAATAAGCTTAGTGGTGGGAGACAAATATCCCAGCTTATCCTCCCGAAACATGGCCTTAATCTTTGCAAGAAACTGCTGATTTGCAGATATATCGTCTACCGTGGCACTGGGATCAAACATGATAAAGCCCATTTGAACAAATATGCCAAGACCGGCCAGGATTTCAAGTGCCTTGAGATTGTCCTCCACATTAAGGCCTTTTCTATACCTGTTTAGCTGCTCCTGGCTTCCCGACTCTACTCCTAGGTATACCCTCGCCAGTCCGCTTTCTTTTAAAGTCTCGAACAATTGTGTTTCTATATCGTCCGAACGGCATTGTATGCTGTATTCTATGGATAATTTCCTTTCCCGAAGTATACGGGCGAATTCCAAAGATCTCTCTTTCCCGGTTTTACCGCCCCCCATAAAATTGGCATCATCAAAGGTGAACCTGGTAACTTCATACTCCTGTATAATTGTCTCTATTTCATCCACTACTTTTTCAGGATTCCTATACCTGTATCTGGCACCCATGGATGAAAAAAATTCACATACACTGCAAAAGCTGCAATGCCCGTAACATCCTCTGCTGGACACCATGGACGCATAGGTTACATGCTTTAATGTAAATGGCAGCACATCTCTGGCAGGAAATGGAAGTCGGTCCAAGTCGGCCACGGACCGGCGCCGGGGCGTCGTTATTATCTCTCCACCGACCCTTAAGGCTAACCCTTCCACCTGAGTGATATCGGTACCGTTTTCAATACTTTCCATCAGGCAGTAAAAAGTCTCTTCTCCCTCGCCAATACATACCGAATCTATTTCAGCATGATTCAGTAAAAGAGCTTTGTACTCAAAGGAAGGATATATGCCGCCGACTACTATATGACTCTTGATCCCGGCCTCTCGCAGCTTTCTGATAAAGTCCAGTACCTCTCCCGCCCCTTCCTGGAATAATATGCTTAAGCCTATAACCTCAGGCGGGCTGCTCTGTATATGCTCTACAGACTCTTTAACTGACCAGCCTCTGGCAGCCATGTCCAATATCTCAACCTTTTTGCCCTTTGCTCTTGAATAAGCCGCGATATAGCCTATGCCAATATTCTCATTTACCTCCTGGACCTTTGAATATCGGGGATGTATCAATAAAGCCTGACAGGTCATTATTACCCTCCTATCGATAAATAGTTTTTTCTGATTGTTAGTTCTACACTGGCCGACAATTACCTCTCGATCCAACACATATTTGTGTTTTTTTGTAAACAGTGATTTATTCTACAGTACTGCAATATTTACAGGGTTCAGGGGCTTGCCTCCGCTTAGCACCGAGACTACGTTCTCTGCTGCCATCATTGCCATGCTGGTTCTTGCCTCAATGGTAGCACTGCCTACATGGGTGGCAAGAATTACATTATCAAGTCCCTTCAAGCCCTTTTCAAACTCAGGTTCCCTTTCGTACACATCCAGACCAGCTCCCCATATCAGCCCTTCCCTCAGTGCATTTACCAGAGCCTTTTCGTCCACAATGGGTCCCCGGGCAGTGTTTATCAGTACTGCAGTATCCTTCATGGTCTCAAACTCCCGCTGTCCTATCAGGTGACGGGTTTGGTCGGTTAGAGGTACATGCAGGGAAATAAAATCGGACTGACTCAGCAACGTCTGTTTGTCTGCCCACTCGGCCTTGTACTGCGTTTCCAGCTCCTTATCCCTGTTCCGGTTATGGTAGAGAACTTTCATATCAAATCCCAGGCTTCTTTTTACAACCGCCTTGCCTATCCTGCCGGCACCGATAACACCTAAGGTCTTACCCGCCACACTGCGGCCGAGAAGCAGAGTTGGGGACCAGCTTTCAAACCTGCCTGCCCTTGTGTATTTATCTGATTCTACTATCCTCCTGGCTGTCGCCAGCAAAAGGCCCCATGCAAGATCGGCCGTTGCATCTGTAAGAACATCGGGGGTATTGGTTACAAAAATGCCCTTCCTGGCAGCCTCCTCAACGTCTATATTGTTATAACCCGCACCGTAATTGGCTATTATTTTAACTCTGACCGCCCTGTTTATTACATCCCTGTCCACCCTGTCGTTTATCAGACAGAGAAGTGCATCCACATCCTCTACGGCTTTCATCAGCCTTTCCCTATCCACCACCTTATCCTCCTGGTTCAGGCTGACATCAAAATGTTCCTTTAGCAGCGCAATTGCCTGGTCCTGTATTGGCCGGGTGATGTATACTTTTTTCCTTGACATATGGTCTCCTCCTTATATCTATATACTCATCCAAATTAACTGCTGCTGTCATTCGGACAGATATCCTTTTTTGACCGAGTCTTCTATAAGCCTCTCTACGAAAGCCCAAAGCTGCTTTGAGCCCTTCTCGATGTGACAGTTTCTCTCCATTACCCTATCCTTTGTAATCCCATGTTTTTTCCACGATGCACCGCAGGTTTTGTAATTATGGAGCAGTGGCTGAAGCCTGTCAAGGGAAGCAGCAAATCTGGCTTCGGGGGTTTCACACTCTTCAAATTCTTCCCAAAGGTCTCTGATCTCCCGGGCCTGGTCGGCGGGAAGTATATTGAATATCCTGTCGGCCGCCTTCTCTTCTCTTTCCCGCTTGTCCAATGCGCCCTTTTCATCGTAGCAGAATGTATCCCCGGCATCAATCTCCACAATATCATGCACCAGTACCATCTTAACCACTCGCAGGACATCAAGTTCTCCGGTATTGGCATATTCCGAAAGCAGCAGTGCCATAACCCCCAAATGCCAGGAGTGCTCAGCATCGTTTTCGTGCCTTGACCCGTCCATCAGCAGGGTTTTCCTGAACACATGTTTTATCTCATCAATTCCTTCTATAAACTCTATCTGCTTCTTCATCCTTTCAAAATCCATTGCTTGCTCATCTCCTTTAATATTTGCCGTCCAACAGGCAGCCTTTGATACACAGGACAATCCTGCCTATACCAAAAGCCTGTATATGTAATGGAACAATACCAGATTTACCAGTAGCAGAGCCGGTATACCATAGACAAATAATGCATGCCTTGTCTTATGATGAAAGCACCTCATGCCGAGCATAATGCCCACAGCTCCGCCGATAATGGAAACCGCGATCAGCGTTTTTTCAGGTATTCTCCGCTTATGCCTGCCGGCCATGCTTTTGTCATAGCCCATCATAAAAAAACCGGCCAAATTCAATGTCAGAATAATAAAGACGCCTGCCGGAATCAACTTCTCCATAAATATCACCTTCCCCGGAAAATCCGTCCCTTTATGAACCACAATGCTTAAAAACACTGAAATATACATGCATAGGACATTCTTTTCATGTATCAGTATAAATATTCGTCTTTGCTCTGCAAATCCCTTTATAAAAAGGCTTATTCACCGCTACATAATTTTCCCCCTGCCAGAAAACAATAATAAAGAACTATCACATGGGAGGCGAATGAATTGAGAAATTTATCCGATGCTGAGATGCTGTCTCTTGGCGAATTGCTTCAAATGGAGACAAATGCCCTTACCAAAGTAAAAGCAGCCCGGGCTCTGGCCAGCGACCAGGAGCTTCAAAGAATGATAGAAGCTACAGTCCTGGCAGCAGAAGGCAGGATCAAGGGTATACAGCAATTTATCAATGAGAATAATGTCATCCATGCAGGGGAGGTGCACTGAAATGCCTTCATTACTAAACGCACTCACGGGAGTAGGTAAGCAGGCAAATGACGAAATGGTGGCAAATGATATGCTCATGGGCGGGGAAGCAGCTGCCTCAGCATATCTAATGGCTGTTCTCAAAACGTCAACACCTGAGCTTAGGGCTATGTATACAGCGGCATTGACCCAGATCCTGGCGGGGAATGGAGCTCTGATGGACCTGGCAGTTAACAGGCAATGGTATCGTCCCTATGACAAGCCCGACCACCGTCTGATGGAATCCTACAAGCAGTCGGAAACCATTGTCAAGCACGCTCATTAGCATCCTCGGTGCAGAAAAAGCAGCCTATTTCTATGAATAGGCTGCTTCCTCCTCAGGGCCTATTACTGCCTACCCCAATGCAGGCAACAATGTACGCCCTGTGCGCAGTAAGAAACCCGGGAAAGTGAGTGAAAGGGACCCCGGCGTGTTTCGGCCCGCTGATAGCCTGCTAGATATCAAAGGCAAAAAAGATGATTATTATTATCAGCAGCAGAAACAGAGTGTCAAACCCTCCCCCAAAGAAGCCGCTCAAACCTTTTGAAGACATAACTTCACCTCCCCTCTTTTGCAGTACATATTATGAGAGGAGGTTTTTTTTGGTGATTTGTATTCCCTCTAATGTCCTTCGGAATATATCATTCTATAGTAAGATGTTTTAAACCCCAGCTTTTCATATAGCTTTCTGGCCCTTTTATTATCAAGGTCCACATGCAGGGACAGCTTGCCCTCGGTCAGTTCTATCATTTGATTAATAAGCCCGGTAGCTATGCCGCGACCCTTATTCCCTTCCTTTGTACATATATATGCAAGATGATAAGTAGGAATAAAGTCCTTAAACCCAAGGTTTACAACCACACATACACCCTGGGGCGTATCATCTCTAAAGGCTATTATTATAAACCCGGTTTTTATTGCAGATGCCACCGCATCTTCAGTTTCTTCTATAGGGTCATAATAATCCTGCATCCAGTCCTTTATCCATAGGGATATGGTTTCCTTTGAATACGTTTTGAAATCGGTAACTCTGCAAAGCTCAATATCGCTCTTACCGTCATTGAGGACTATTACATGCTTGCCGTTTTTTATCTTCCCTTCCCTGGCAAGCTTATAAAACCCGGCAAACGAATAACCCTCTTCGGTGGATAATATTATGTTTTCCTGCTTTTTCAAAAACTGAACGCTCTCTTTAAGCAGCTTCTCGTCTATTGATATTATCTTTCCACCCGTATCCCGGATGGCTTTCAATGTATCCTCAAGCAGGGCCCCTTCACCTGTAAACAGATTTCTTGTGTATTTGTTGACCTTTATATCATAGTCTTCAAGCTGTCCCATCTCCATATTCTTTTTATAATCGTCATAAATGATATTTCCCTTTGGTATGGTACATGAAAATATCTGGGGATATTTGTTTATCTCCCCTTCAACCCACTTATTTACAAAACCGTTATATAGACCTGATACGGTATATCCATAGCTTAACTGCGTAAATACGGTGCTTATATCGTTCCCCAGCTTTTCGGCAATCTCTTCCCCGATTTTTTGCAAAGAAATTGTACTAAGATGCTTGTTTGCATACTGATTGTATGCATTGTAGAAATTATTCTCTTTGCAATACTTTTCTACAATTTCATGTCTGCTGCCGGTACCGTTTGCTCTGAAGTCTATCATAATCTCACTATTAAGCAGGTTTTCTTTCCATTTCTCTCTTTTGAATAGAGGGACTCTAACCGTCAGACCATAATTTTTGCACACCTGAATAACAGAACTAATGTAATCATCCGAACCATCTACCAAAAGGCCGTTCTTTTTGTGATTCATGGCATCCTTTGCCATTACTACCGCAACTCTGTCATACTTGTGTCCGTATGGATTTGTCCCCTCAAGCTTTAAGTATATTTGTTTTACGCCAAGATATTTCTCCAATTTTTTAGCCCGCATCAGAGGAGTTTTGCCAAGTCTGTTCAAAAAATCACTCCTTTTATTATTTAAAGTGCTTCTTATGCCGACAGTTTTCGTTTAATGCCCTTTTCTATTATTTACTGTTTATTACAAAAATAATTATGAAGCTGTGTATTGTTCTAAGCAGCTCTTTCCGGCCGGCCTGGCTGTTTTTATTATCATTCCCCCCTTATAGTAAAATAGAAACTCCCTGAAAAATCAAGGAGTTTTGTTGTTTGTACTCGCCGGAATGCCAGCCTGTAGTTACTTCCAAGGCCACCGGTAATCAGGGTCAACCCTTATTATCCAACGTAACCGACATCAGCTTCTCATATAACTCCCTTGTCAGCTGTTCATCCCTGTAGTTTATTATCACCGTATTCCCATCGGCAGTGACAATATATACGTATCTGCCCTCTTCTGACTGCACAAACAGCTTTACATCACCCAGATCCTCCACCCGGAAATTTCCTTTTAGTACTCCTCCGGCATTAAATCCGTTAGTCTTGGCCAGCACCTCGGGCATGCTGTCCTTCAACGAAATATCCCTGATCCGGCTTACAGGTATGGTAATTCCATAGGCTCCCTTTATACCTACATGTTCTGAGGTTATTTCCACCTGCACGGGCCGGCTGCCGGAATACATAAGGGCTGCCGTGCTCCCAAGAACCATAACAAGAAATGTAATGACAACTATTAAAATGACCCTGTCCTTTGGAGCCTTTTTGTTGTGGTCGTACTTCTGAGCGGCAATCAGAATGCAGATAATATATAAAACCATTAAGATACAAGCCGCCGCTATTCCCCACACATATCCCATGCTGTTTATGAATACACCAAGCAAAAATATGCCGGCAATAACAAACATGGAATTGCCTATAAATTTGCCCAGCCCCTGTGCATCAACGTTTTTCTTCTTTTCAGGGGACATTGTATTATAACCCGAAATCAGCCAATACCACTTAAAGTATTTGATAAGTATCCCCAAAACAACAAACAAAAGCGATATAAGTGACATTATAAGCATTGCTTGCCCTCCTACATCTGTTGTATGCTTTCCGGACTTGTACGTGGTTTTCCGGTTCCAGGGATATTACAGGTCAATAAACCTTCTGGAAACTGTTTCCGGTCATTATAATATACTTCTTCATAAACAGTCCAAAACCTTCAAAAAAGTAAAACCCCTGAAAAATGAAGAGTTCGGTTTGTAGACATAAAGAGAGGCAGCTTGCATAAAAGCTGCCTCTCCCGTCCCCGGTAGAGCCTTACCATAAGCTTGGGCTTTATTCCAACAGAGCCCTTGCCCCTTGGTAGGTAAGAGCCAAATATCAGAGTGTTTGCATAAAGTTATTTCTCGTCAAAATATTTTTGAGCACCGGGATGTAAAGGTATTGAAGTTTCACTGAGTTTAGTCTCATCTATTTGCTCGGCAGTCTTGTTGTTCTCTTTTAACTCAGCTACATTATCATACAACGCCTTTGCAATATTATATGCTAGATCTTCGTCCATATCAGGACTACATACAAATACATTAGATATACCTATAGCAGTTGCATCAGATTCCAGTTTATAAACGTCTTTAGGAATGTTTGCATCTGTATAATAGGGATATTTATCAAGCATACCCTCAAGAATGTCAGGGTCTACTTCTAAAAACTTAATACTTTTTGTCGCTGTTACCTCCATTACAGCTGCTGCAGGATAACCACTGGTTGCTAATGCAACATCTACGTTTCCATCAGACATTTGGGTATATCCGTCTGAGTATGGTAAATAACTTGGTATAATATCATCGAATGACATATCGTACTCAGCCAGGATGTTTTGCATTATGCCAATGGAAGCTCCTCCTGCAGGGCCGCAGGCTACTCTCTTTCCTTTTAAGTCTTCGATACTGTTTATTGGAGAATCCGCCAGAGTAATAATATGGAATACACTCGGATGTAAATTGCCCAGCGCTACAACGTTTTGTTTTGCGTCATAGGGTGCCTGTCCATTATAAGCATAATAGGCAAGGTCTGCATTTGTAATAGCCAGTGCTGCTTCCCCGTCATTAACCAGTCTGTTGTTTTCCAATGCCCCATTGGTAACCTCTGCATTAAGGACTACCCCATCATAATGAGCATTTACTACGTTTGCTATTGCCTGGCCCATCGGATAATAGGCTCCGCCTACCGTTGCAGTTGCTATTCCCATCTGGGTAGCTTTGCCCGAAGTATCAGGCCCTCCTGGTGTTTCACCTTCCGGCCCCTTTTGTGCACAACCGGAAACCACAACTATCAATGCAACAACTAAGCAAAGTACTTTTAAACTCGTTTTAAAGGTTTTCATTTATTATCCTCCTTTTTATTGTTACTAACAGAAGACTTGAATTTGCCTCTCCGGATTTACCTCCTCTCTATAGTTATTCCAAAACGAATTATGTTTATTGGATAGAAGTCAAAAACTCTGCAATTTTGGCAAAGCCCTTCTCTTTTAGCACTTCTTCATGCTGTAAGCCGGTCTTCTTGTCCCAACCATGAAATTCGTAGTATTCCTCAAGCATTTTATCAAACTTGTCTCTATGCATTAGTTCACCTTTAAATTTGCCATCGCTTATAGGTATACTCATAATTCTCTCGGGAAGATAATCATCTTTTCTCGTTAACCCTGCGTAAACAGTGTTGATTGCTTTTTCTATATTAATAACTTCTTCTCCGATTCTCCACATTTCTTCATTTGATAACTCCGCTCCGGTTATGGAATTATAGAACTCTCTAAAATAAGTTACATCCGACAATGCAAACTCATACCAGCCTGCATTAAAATAGCATATCCCTACCGAATCTACTAACGCCTTATAAATTTCATACCAACCGACAAGTCTGCCTTTCCCTTCATACGATATTGGGTTCCCGGCTTCAGGGTTGTTAAATAGCCATTTTCCTGTTTCGGGTGATATACCTCTTTTTTCAGTCTGAGGGGATGCGCTTACATGTCCGCTCCCCCGTGAACTAATTGCTATCCCCAATGCCCATGCCTTATGAGTTCTCAGGCTTTGTTCGTTTATAGCAACATCTTTGATCTGCATTGCATTCTTTATTGAATTTCTTCCGATAATTTTTGATGCATTAACCACGCCTTCAGCTAATACATCCCCGAATTTTTCTCTGTGAGCAATTTCGGCAATCAGTTTGATAAGCTCTTTATGATTTCCCCATGTAAGTTTTCTTCCATGAGTGTCTTCATCGGTTATTATACCCTCTTCATAACACTCTATTGCCCATGCAACTGTAGATGAAGTCCCATCAACATCAAGGCCATACTCATTGCATAAAACATGAGCTTTAAAAACCGCAGCCGGTTCATCTACATCCCAGTTGGAACTAAAACCTCTGACCGAGTTTGCATGCATCCCTACACCCTTTACTATTTCCCCATCGTAACTCATCTCGTATTCATGAAGACAAGCTATCGGACAATTGTAACATGTAGACCTTCCGATTTCATATTCTTTATAGGCGCTTTCGGTTACTTTGCCATTCTTGTCCGGGTCCCAATATTCATCCAATGAGTTTCTTACCGAGGTAGGCGCTTTACCTGTTAAACCTCCCGCCCCGGCTGTACCATGGGTTCCTACCCGTTTGAGGTTTGCAGCCGGAATGGACGCCGAAAGTATCCACCTATATCTGTTTAACTCATCAGTGAATTTTTCTTTATCAAAAATCTCAATTTCCCTTGGACCATTACTATAGGCTGCAACTGCTTTCAAATTTTTGGAACCAAGTATTGCCCCGCAGCCACCCCAGGCAGCAGCGTGAGCTCTGTCAATAATCACGCATGCCATTTTTACCCGGTTTTCACCTGCAGGGCCAATTGCGGCAATTTTCACGTTTTTGTCATTCAACTCTTCTTTAATAGCCAATTCCGTATCGGTAATGGTCTTTCCCCATACATTTCCAGCATCCTTAATGTTGACAAACCCTTCCTTTACTTCAAGGTATACCGGTTTCTCTGATCTTCCTTCAATAATAAGAGCATCTATTGCGGATTTTCTAAGTGCAGGAGCAAAATCGCCCCCGCCGCTTGCATATGTGATACCGTTGTTAAATACATTCCTGGATACTATATTAATCCTTGAAGACCCGGGGATTGACGTTCCGGTGAAACACCCCGCTGCTATAACTATCTTGTTTTGGGCAGATAATGGGTCAACATCTTTAGGCACTTCATCAAACACCTTCTTAACACCATAACCTCTCCCGCCCAGCCACTTGTAAAAATCCTTTGATTTCTCATGTTTTACCGTTCCGGATGTTAAGTCTACTCTGGCAATACTGCCGTACAACTCTTTCATTTAAACACCTCCTAATGAGTGGGCAATCAGACGTTCTTATATTTGCTGACTAATTCCAGGAATTCTTGGTCCGATACCAGCCTTTTCATTTCCTGACCGGCATGCTTAACATCATTTAATAGAAGTCTTTTCTTCTCATCGTCAAGCTCGATTCCCATTCCATTCAGCTTTACGTTGATTGATGCAAGCCCGCTTTTCTTCCCAAGCACAAGCTTTGGTGCCCTGCCTAAAAACTTTGGGTTTAACGCGAACATGGCTAATGGTGTATTCAACAGTGCGTCGGCTCCAATTCCGGATTCCCTGGTGAAATTATTCTTACCGACAACAGGTTTGTTTAAAGCCATTTTATAACCTGTTATTTCCTCCATGTATTCTGATAATTCCACTGCTTTTTCAATGTCATAATTGGTTTCCAGGCCGTACAGTACTTTCAAAGCAAGTATTACTTCCTCGAGGGAGCAATTCCCCGTTCTTTCACCCATACCATTTACGCAGGTATGAACAACACTTGCACCTGATGTAAGTGCAGATAGGCTGTTAGCCAGAGCCAAGCCAAAATCGTTGTGGGTATGGATTTCAACGGGTAAACCGGTAATACTCTTCATTAGTTTTGTCATATAGCTGATTGTAGTCGGAAGTGCGGAACCCATAGTATCAACCAACCCGATTGAATCCGGCGGGGTCTCCTTCATAATCTCATCCAATACTTTTTCCAGGTCGGCTTCATCCGCTCTTGTTGTATCATACGGGAAATATACCGTGTACAGGCCGAGTTCTTTAGCTTTTTTTATCGCTATAATACTATTGTGAATTACCCTATCAACTTCCCACTTAAACTGCATCTCAAGTTTGGGCTTGCCCAGAGGCACTTCAATGATTACTCCTTCAACCCCACATTCTTTACTCATAATTAAATCTTCTTCCTTTGCTCTTACAAAACTGAATATTTTAGAACCAAGATTTAACTTATTAATCTCTGCAATAGCATCCCTATCCTCTGCCGATACTGCCGGCATGCCGGCTTCTATCCGCTGTACTCCTACTTCAGCCAGCCTTTTAGCCGTTTCAACTTTTTCATGTTTCCTCATGACAACGCCAGGTGTTTGCTCCCCATCTCTTAAAGTAGCATCATGTATCTGAATGTTTTCCTGAAATTCAAATTGTTTGGTTACCTCATCCTTGAAGTTAAAGCCGCTTACCCACCAGTTATCGTTATTTTTCCATTTGCTCACCTGCAACCACATCCATTCTTTTATTTTTGTAGATCATAAAGAATACAGACCCAATTAATATGAACCCTAGAATATCTGTAACATAACCCTGGTTAACCAACAGAATACCTCCAACAAACAGAATAATTCTGTTAATCATACTAATATTCAATTTATAATAACCAACTATACTTATTGATAATGCATAGACACCTACAATACTTACCAATACGGATGCTACAACCTGAACAATAGATCCTTCCAAAAGTAAAGCAGGTCCATATACAAACATATAAGGCAATAGAAAACTAACCAATCCGAACTTAAACGCAACCCATCCAACCTTATTGATATCGGCATCGGCAATACCTGCCGAAACATATGACGCCAATGCAACCGGGGGAGTAATTGTTGATATACATCCAAAGAAGAATACATACAAGTGTGCAGTAAGAAGGGGCATACCCATCTTTACAAGTGCCGGTGCAACAACTGAAGCAACAATAAGATATACCGCTGTGGTTGGCAATCCCATCCCCAGGATTATTGATATTATCATGGTATAAACCATGGCCACTAACATAACGTCATTTGATGCCATTATTATTAGATTTGTTAATTTAGCACCAATTCCCGTCATTGTTATAACTCCGACAATTATTCCTGAAGCTGCACAGGCAATTGCTATCGGGACTGTATCATATGCTCCTTTTTCGATTGATTTTAGTACCTTTGAAATAAGATCCTTTGCAAAACCATAGGTTAATCTTTTTTCTGCTACTATATGAGCGATAACAAATACAACTATAAGCATAATAGTTGAATAATATGCGGCCTTAAAAGGCGAAAAGCCGCTAATCAAAAAGTACATAAGTGCAATAATTGGTAATGCCAGATACCATCCTTCTCTTAAAACTTCTGATAGAACATGGGCCTGTCTTGATTCATCTTTTAAGTCTACCTTGTCCTTTAGAGAAGTAAAATGAACGATAAAGAAGATTGACAGGAAATACAGCAAAGCAGGTATTATTGCTGCTTTCATAATACCGCTATATGGAACCCCCGT
Organism: Clostridium thermobutyricum; assembly: GCA_016841565.1. GTDB lineage: Bacteria > Bacillota > Clostridia > Ch29 > Ch29 > JAENYX01. Next base: position 29,070 of record JAENYX010000034.1, read on the forward strand.
CATCTCAACCATTAGAAACGCTGCTGCTCCCATTACCGGAGGCATTATTTGTCCTCCTGTTGCCGCCACAGCTTGTACGGCCCCGGCTTTAACTGAACTGTAACCTCTTTTTTTCATCATAGGTATACTAATTGCTCCTGCTATTGCAACATTTCCGGCAGCAGATCCCGAGATCATCCCCACCAGGGCACTGAATATAATTGAAGTCTTAGCAGTAGCAGCAGTAAGCTTCGAAGTTAAGGCGGAAGAAAATTTAAACAAAAAGTCGCCTGCACCAAACTTACTCAAAAAAGCTCCGTAAATACAGAATATTACTATATAACTTGCTGCCACACTAATGGGAATACCGTAAATCCCCTGTGTTGATGCAAATAAGAAGCTAAAGGCTCTATCCAGGCTATATGCACGATTTTCCAAAACACCTGGCATATATGGCCCAACAAACGGGTAAAGCATAAACAGAGCAACAATTCCGGATAGTACTTTTCCTATCGACTTCCATGTAGTTATGAGTATTAATGACACCATTATTATTCCAAAGTAAGTGTCAGTACTCGTTGTAACGCCTCCGCTTTCTATTATTGCCTGCCATCTGTTTAGTATATAAACCCCCACGCCGATGCTCATCAATACTCCAATTCCTCTTAGTACTAGCGATAATTGAGTATTTCTCTTTGTTTTCAGCCTTACAAGAATAGCAATAGAAATCATAAACAGTAAATGAATCACTCTTAGTGGCATACTTGAAACAACAAGAATCCCACTTACATTTAATAGGTGGAAGCTTCCTACAATTATTGCCATAATACTTGCCAGCCTTTTGTAAAAATTTTGAATCTTCTCTTCTGTTCGATTCATAATTCACAAATCCTCTCCCTTAAAATCTACTTCAATTACCTATAATTCCGACCCATTTTTATGAAAGTATTGGAAGCTAATCGTTATAGATTGCTACTGCTCTACACCATCCTGCCGTTCCGCCTTTGATTTTAACCGGAAGCGCAGATACTGTAAATCCATAAGGAGTGGGTAATGACCCAAGGTTCGCAAGTTTTTCTATTTGCAGGTACTCTCTTTTTCGTCCATGATAATGGCTTGCCCATAAGTGCTGCTTATTTCCTGTTTTGCGGAACGATTCTACCATAGCCTGGACCGGCCTATCCAACGTCCACGCGTCAATACCTATGTTTCTTATGCCTCTGTCCAGTAACCAGTCAAGACCTTCAATGCCTAACCCCGACTGCATTGCCAAATAGGTAGCGGTATCGGTGCCCCAGTATTTGTCACAACCTGTGTATAACAAGACAATATCTCCGGGTTTTAAAGTATAGTTTATTTTATCCAAAGCCTTTTCCAAATCATCCGGCATAATCTCATCCCCCGGTGCCTTATGAGTCATATCCAGCACCACGCCAGGTCCAATACACCACTCCAAGGGGACCTGATCAACAGTTTTCGCCGGATTACCTTCGCATAAAGGTCCGTAGTGAAAAGGTGCATCTACATGTGTTCCTGAATGAGTTGAGGAGCTCACAAAGTCTGTGGCTAAAGCTGTGCTTTCAGGAAAATCTGTAGGTTCGATACCAGCAACTTTTCCTAACCTTACTACACCTTTCTCATGGGGTGACTGCTCAATTGTCGGCGGAAACGGTTCGGTAGCGTTGTTCTCATGACATACACTTAAATCAATAATCTTGTACATAATAACCTCCTGATTATAATAATTATTTTTATCCACTCACAATAAGCAGATAAATAGTTTTAAATATCCGCAATCACAATAATCATATTAATGAAAGTGATTGCAATAAAGTTATTCCAATAAAGATTACAATTGCGGAAGCAACTGTTGAAGCTACCACAATATTTGCAGCCAGGTTTTCATCGCTATCCATCATCTTTGCCATTACAAAAGAGCTTGGAGGTGTCGGTGAAATTAAAGCTATAAAAATTATTCCTAATAACGGACCCCTAAATCCTAAATGAACACCTACAAGAACTGCTGTTAACGGTATAATAATGCTCTTGATTATCACGGATGTCGCTAATGGTTTTATTTTTCCAGTTTCAAATGACAAACTGAAAATTGCCCCAATGTTTATTAATGCTAAAGGTGTAGTCAGGCTTGATATTTGCGAAAGTGTGCTGTTTATAAATGTGGGTAGCTTAATAGAAAAATAAGAAAAAATAAAACCAACTATTAAGCTGTCTATCAAAGGATTTAACAGGATATTTTTTGTCAAAGTCCTTATTCTGATTTTTCCATTTCTATTGCCATAAAACGTCAATACTATGACTGATATACCGTTCGTTATTCCAATTAAAAAAATAGTAAAAAGTGCCATTGGCAAAATAACTTCATCACCAAAAATACTCAATAAAATCGGGTACCCAACAACTGCAAAATTACTCCTGCAAGTTCCTTGAATGAATGCTCCTTTTGTTTTATCATCTATGTTTAAATACTTTGAAACGATAGCCGCAACAACAAAGCTGAGCAACATCACCAGACTACCATAGACTATTAGCTTATTTGTGTTTGTGCTTATACCACTACTAAAGTCGATTCTTGATGTGCTTATAAAAAGTGTAATAGGCAGAGCTATATTAAAAACCAACTTAGAGCTTGTATCCACGTAATTTTTGTTTATAAAATTATTTTTTGACAGAATCTTCCCAACGGCTACCAAAAGCACCATCGGGATTAATATATTGAAGTTAGTAATTAGATTTTCCATAGCTTCTCCAGACTAAAGAATTATTTGTAAAACTATTCAAAACCCTTCAAGGGCTTTTTACTGCTTTCTAAAGTTCTTTTCTAATTCTTTACCAGCATTTAATCTATGGTCTCTTACCAATTTTTCTACTCTATCTTCATCTCTATCCTTTATGGCTTCTAATATTCTGGTATGTTCCTCGATAGACTTTTTCATGCGTATGGGACTTATTGCAAATACAGACCTTGTCCATTTACCGCCATCCCATACTTTAATTATCATTTCATATAACATAGGGTAAGGAGGTATTTGATACAAATGTCTATGAAACTTCAAATTGTCAGTATTGAAACTCTCAGCATCTTCTTTCACCATCGCTTCTTTCATGTTCTTCACAATATTTTCAAGGGCTTTAAACTGTAATTCATTTATATGAAGTACAGCCAACCTGGCAGCATAGCCTTCCAGACCCGCTCTAATTGTAATAATTTGATGCAACTTCTCCAAATTGAACTCCGCAACCTTAGCTGATTTATGGGGCTCAATCTCTACGAACCCTTCCGATGCCAGTGTTTTTAATGCCTCCCTTACCGGAATAGGTGAAATATTAAACTCTTCTGAGATCCTGCTTATTATCAGTTCTGTTCCGGGTTCAACTTCGCCGCTAATGATTCTCTTTTTTAAAGTATCAAACACCAACTCCGATTTTGTTAAATAATTATTGCTCACTAGTCCACCGCCTTATCAGTTTGTGGAAATATATCATATATTATATATTTCTATACTAAATAATATATGATATAGCATTTCTTTGTCAAGTCCTATACATAAGCACCATAAATACCTTTACGAAAAATAAAAAAAGACATGCTGATTGGTCATTCGGGCGTTGCTGTTTATAATGTTGCCAGCCCTGTTCCTTTTGATGTGAGG
>JAENYX010000035.1:0-9996 GCA_016841565.1 Clostridium thermobutyricum
GCACCTTCCCTAAATCAACCCATTCTCCTTGAAGCTGAAGTACCTCTCCCCGGCCACGATTATGTGGTCCACCACACTCACCGATATGGTCTCCAGGGCCTTGGTTATCCTTGACGTTACCTCTATATCGGCCCTTGAGGGCTGCATTTTGCCGCCGGGGTGGTTATGCGCAACTATTACGCTGTTTGCCTGGTGTCTCAGGGCAGCTTCGACAATCAGTCTGGTGTATACCGGTGCCTCGGTGAGAGTCCCTTCCTGAACCAGGGCAGAATAATTGACCCTGTTCTGCGCATCCAGGCATATTACAAAGAATGCCTCATAGGTTCTTCCGGCAAAAAGGGATATGCAGTACTCCCCTGCCTTAGATGAGGCATTCAGAACCGGTTTGTCTCCCCATTTGATTTTAAAGTACCTTCTTGCCAATGATGGTATCAGCGATACCAGTACGGCGGTGTTTTCGCTGACCCCGCACCTTCTGCTTATATCATTAGGGTGGGCTTCAAACAATCCCGCCAGTGAGCCAAACTCCCGGATCATCCTGTGGGCCAGTTCATTTGTATCCATCCTGGGAATACAATAAAAGAGGAGCATCTCCAGCACCTGATGGTCCTCGAAGGCATCCAGCCCCTCGGACAGAAACCTGGCCTTTACCCTTTTCCTGTGTCCCTCGTGCAATTTCATGGCCATTCATACTCCCGTTCCGGTAAACTTGGCGCGGCTATGCAAACCGACATCCCAAATGTTAAATCACATTTTATATATTCTATATAAACGCTTATTTCCCTCCTTATTCCTATTCTGCTAACCGATGTATAAAATACAGATAGATTCCAATCCCGTCCGGCTGCCGGAAAAATGCAGGAAAATGGACAATCTACTTGACAATCGAGGCAAAACATTGAAAAATAAGAGTAGATGATGTAATCGGTATAATAACCAAATCAAATTTCAGAGGGTGTTTAAATGTATCTTAAGAATCATGCCGAGGATAAAGGTGAAGCCGTCGCAAAGTATGAGAAGATAGCTCTGGATATAGCTTACAGTATTGTTAACGATGAATGGAAAACCGGGGAAATGGTTAAGGGACGGTCCACGCTGTCGGGCAAATACAGTGTCTCCCCTGAGACCATAAGAAGATCGCTGGCACTGCTGGAAGAGCTTCAGGTTGTGAATGTTATCGAAAGAAAAGGTGTTCTTATAAAATCAAAGGAAGCAGCCAATACCTTTATTAAGGAGCACAAGTCCAAGGACAGGATTTTATCCCTCAGGGAGGAAATCATCAAACTGATGGAGCAAAAGAAGGCTATTGAAGATTCGGTCATGGAAAGAATGGACTCGGTTATCGAACAGGCCATGCTGCTTCGAAATATCGGAATCATATATCCCCTGGAGCTAAAGATACCCGAAAAAAGTCATCTAATAGGAAAAACAATCGGCGAGGTACGTTTCTGGAATCATACCGGTGCAACAATAATAGGAATAAACCGCTCGGGTCATTTGTATCTGTCGCCGGGGCCGAAGATGGTGTTCTACCCAAATGATATTATCCTGTATGTGGGTAATGAATCCGATATATCCGAAAGGGTAAGCAAATATGTCAACCGGAATTAATAGAATTAACTGTTATCTGAAAAGATGACAGTTTTTTTTAATTTCACCTGACAACTTAATTGACAAAAATGAGTAGTCTGTGATAATATTAGATAAAAGAGGCAACTTAATGAAATGTTGCAGGTTGTCACATTATGAAAATTCTTGTATACATACCAATAGTATTACGAAGGAGGTCGGCATATGATGCTAAAGACAGGACAGTTGATTAAACATATAGGTGACAGAACCGAACAGGACGAATATATTATGAGACTAATAACAATGGATGAGCTCAGAGATGTGATTGCACTCGAAAAATATGTATACCGCCAACTTCCCAACAAGCAGGTTCTATGCATGGATTCTTACGAAGAAATGTTTGATGATATGAAGCAGGGAGCAAAGGTAATCGGAGTGTTCAACAAAGCGAGGGACCTGATTGCATACCGTTATATAGGCTTCCCCGGCAGAGCCGAAAAAAATTTGGGAAATGACATAAACATGCCGATGCAGGAACTGACAAAGGTGGCTCATCTTGAAACCACGGTTGTGCATCCCCAGTATAGGGGCAACTCACTGCAAAGTCTGACACTGCAGCAAGCCATACCAATGGTCAAGGATTTTGGATACAATCATTTGCTTTGTACCGTATCGCCTCATAATATCTATAGTCTTTTCAACATAATAAAAAACGGACTGAGAATAAAAGCGCTAAAGAAAAAATATGGAACAACAGCCGACGGAAATGACGGAATGTGGAGGTTTATTCTCCACAGAGATCTCAGGCCTATAACTGCAAGGAAAACCAGTGAGCTTTTGAGTATACCCCTTGTTGACCTTGATCAGCAAAGAAAAATAATTGATGAAGGCTATGTAGGTCTATGGCTGTTTAAAGACACCAAATTACTTGATTACGTGCGTTTTGAAGATAACCTGGCATTTTAGAAACATATTTTTGGTGAAACAACCTTCTCTTCCTTAGACAAGGCTTTAATGGCCTTGTCTGCTTCTTTTTGTCCAACCCCGCTTTGTCCACATCCCCCGCCTTCAAAGGCTGGAGAGAATCCCCCAGTACCTTCATACCACTTCCTTTGCATCCACCAATGACATCTCCTGCTACATTAATATCCTTATTCTTTTCAGGTAGACTTATCCATTTACCCATATCTTCACAGATTGCCCATTTAGTTTCTTAAATACCGCTCCTCCGGGATATGGTATAATCAGAATAAAGGGAGGTATGCATGATGTATGATGTTAAGGAATTCGGAGAGGTGGATTCCCTGAAGGTTACGGTACTTATGGAGGACTACGCCGGATATGAATCGGAATATTTGGGAAGCCACGGCATAGCCCTTTTGCTGGATATTGGAGCCGGCAGCGTAAAAAAAAGATTGCTGCTGGATGTGGGCCAATCCTCAGAGGCTCTGATGTTTAATATGAAAATAGCAGGCATTGAACCCGGCTCAATAGATATGATTTTCCTGTCCCACTGCCACTATGACCACACCCTGGCCCTGGCCGATATACTTAAACAAATAAACAAAGAAATACCGGTCTTCGGACACCCCGATCTATTCAGAAAAAACTTCGCCCTGGACCCCTTCTTAAAAGAAATCGGAACCGGCCACAGAAACAACCCCGAAAGGCTGTCCCAACTGGGAGCGCAGCTGGCCCTTGTGAGAGAGCCCTTCCCCCTGATGCAGGGAGTGCTTTCCAGCGGCCAAGTTGAAAGAATCACCGATTTTGAAGGACAGTTGATAGGAACCTATAATCTTGAGGACGGAAGGCTTGTCCCCGACAACCTGCAGGATGACATGTCCCTCATAATAAACCTTAAGAATAAGGGCCTGTTTATAGCATCGGGCTGCAGTCATGCCGGAATAGTTAACATTGTGGAGCATTCCAAAAAAATAACCGGCGTTGACAACATATACGGGATAATAGGCGGTCTGCACCTAATAAATGCAGATGATAATGTAATAGAAAAAACCATAGACCGCCTGGAAAAAATAAATCCCCACTTTGTAATTCCGGGTCACTGTACCGGGCAAAAAGCCCAGTACAGGCTGGAGCAAAGATTTGGAAACCGGTACCGCTCAATGAATTCCGGAAAGGTATTTGGGTTTTAAAAGATATATTCAAGCCCTTAGATATGGTATATTTCCTCCCAAGGTCACAAACAATACTCAAAAAAGGGAGGACAATTATGCATACCATAAGCCAATTGCAGGAAGCTTTACATCAAAAGGAACAGGCTCTGCTCCAATATGTCAGGTATATGCGGGAGGCCCAGGACAGCCAAAATGAAGAAATAGCCGCACTTTATGCCGACCTTGCCAAAGCCGAGGAAAAGCATATCGCCGTTATCAGGGACCAGGTTACCCAGTACTCCGGCGGGACAGAGACCTTGAACAAATACCAGCAGGTCAACCAATACAATTCACAGCATTCCACCTATGAGAATAACCCCGAACAGTAAAGCAGCCGGACACCAGTCTGTCCGGCTGCGGGCATGTACAATTCAAGAATTGTGGAAACCATCTGTATATTCCGGCCGGTCCTATTCAACGAAAGCCCCGGCTTCAGCATCCGGCTCATCCCTCTATGCCTGTTATTGGGAAAACCGCACGCTGCGCAGCCGGTTTATGGCAGCCCCTGTTTCAAATTTTCTTGGCAGTGCCAGTTCCCCGGGATGTCCCTTAAAGGGTGATATTACGTCCAGCCCTTTATTTTTTATGTCCTCCATAACCCTATCCAGTACCCTATTCAGGGTATTTTTGCCGTCAACATATCTTTGCATGTATTTAAGTATCAAGGCAATGGCATTAGTCTGGCTGTGCTCCACCAACTGCTCCACAAAGCTTAAATCAATAGCATCCCTGCCGTAAAGTATGGCGTCCATACCCCTTGCCTTTACTTTAAACCTGTCATCCGTCCTTCCGGCCGGAACCGGTCTCCTTTCGGTTATGCCGCCGAAAGAACCTGCCATTTCCTTCTCTCTGACAGAGCCATATTTTTTTGCAATTTCCTTCGCCCTGCCGGTTACATCTAACGGCCGGTAATTGTCCATCATTACCACGCTGTCCGAAACATCAAAATAATCTCCCGAGCCTCCCACCACCAGCACGGTGGATACTCCCCTTTCCATATACAACTGTACTATCCTGTCTATAAACGGGGTTATGGGTTCCTTGTCCTTTGCCACCAGTTCCTGCATCCTGCCGTCCCTTATCATAAAATTTGTAGCACTGGTATCCTCGTCCAGCAGAAGTATCCCTGCCCCCAGCTCCAGGGCTTCAATTATGTTGGCGGCCTGGGACGTGCTACCGCTGGCGTTCGGGGTTGAGAAGCGCACCGTATCATCACCGTTGGGAAGATTGTTTATAAAAGGCGATATGTTAACCTTCTCCACTCCCCTGCCGTCCTCAGCCCGTATCTTTACGGCATCCTCGGAGGTTGCCACCATCTCCCTCCCGTCTCCGGGTATATGATTGTACACTCCCCTTTCAACCGCCCTGAGCAGCGTGGACTTGCCATGATATCCGCCTCCGACTATAAGGGTTACCCCTTTCTTTACACCCATACCTTTAACAGTGCCCCGGTTGGGAAGGTTAATTTCAACCTCCATGGAGGCCGGAGAAGTAAAGGGTATAGCTCCGCTTTTCAAAGGCCTCTGGCTTACGCCGCTTTCCCTTGGCAGAACCGACCCATTGGCAATAAAGCATACCAGTCCCATCCCGCCAAGTTTTTTCCTGAGACAGTCCTGGTCCTCCATAGTCTCAACATGGTTTTTCAGTTTTTCCCCGTCCAGAGCCCTGTATAAAAGCGAGTCGTCAACTATGCGGGGCAGTTCCTCCAGCAGCATTTCCCGGGCCTGCCTTGCCAGCACCCTTCTTCCGCTGGCCGGAAAGCCCATGGTAAGCCTAACCTCAACATACTCCTGGTTAATAACAACCGAAGTGCGCTCAAGCATTTCCTGTCCGCAGCTTTGGATGGCAATAAGGCCGCTTTTGCCGGTGCCCCTGTTTCCCTGAGCGGTTGACCTGATGGCACCTGCCACCGCCCGGGTTATAAAGTCTTCAAATCCGATCCTCCTGGACCGGCCGCTGAACAGTTCCTTGGGGAAACCGGCCGGTTTTTGGTCCACTCTTACCCTTATCCTTGACGGCGACGCGAAGGGGTCCCCCTGCACGTAATCTATAAACAGCGTGAAATTCCTTATTTTATATGTACCGGTAAGGTCCTTGTATGCCTTGTATCCCTTACCGTCTATCCTTGATAGTATACCTTCAAGTGTTTTTTCATCCATTAAAATCACTCCTTTATAGACTGCTGCGGCATCATCTGGTGCCCATACAATTATCCTTGACTACGTTTTTATATTTTATCACAGCCGTAAAATTAAAAAAAGCCAGGGCGGAATATCCCCAATTAATATGTATATGATAATAGTTAAGGGTCAGGGCTGATGCCCTGACCCTTAAACTTCTCTACCTTCCAAATCTCATTCCCGAGCCTCTGCCGAAACCTCTTCCCAAGCCTCTTCCATCTCCGTTCCGGCCTCCTCCAAAGCCCATTCCAAAGCCGGCTCCGAACCCCTGTCCGCAAAAACCTCTATCCTCTCCGTCACAGAATGCCGCCAATGAATCCTCTATCTCATCAGCCTGTTCCCGGGTAAGAACTCCATCTTCAACCCTCTGCTCAAGAATAGCCTTCTTCTGTTCCAGCATCTGGTCTCTGAATTCATCCTGCTTTCCATACTCCTCGGCTATGGCCCCATAGGGCTCCCCTTCCAGCCTCTGGTCACGAAGATCTTCTATTGACTGGCCCGACAGCTCCGATAATATTTCCACCGGGCTTTTAAACTCGGCCGCCAATGCCACCCCCGCTGTTGTAAGTACCACTGCTGCTATTGCCAGCGCTGCAATCCTTGCAAAGCTTTTCATTTCAACCACCCTCCTTTAACCGGTTTGTGGTTTTAATTATAAAGGATAAATGTGATAGAACTGTGATAAAAGGATGAAAGGTTTATAAAATATTATCCAAGTTCAGCTCAAACCAGAAGGTTGTACCCTTCCCAACGGTACTTTCCACGCCAAATTTACTGTTGTGAGACTCCAGTATGCTTTTCACGATTGCCAATCCCAGACCGGTGCCTATTGTGTTTTTGCTGTCCGAGCCGTCCCCCTTGTAATATCTTTCCCAGATATTCTTTAAATCCTCTGCGGCTATACCCTCGCCGGTATCCGACACCTCCACCCTCGCCGCTTTATCCTTCCTTCTGACCGATACCGTTATATAACCCCCCGGCTTGCTGTAATTAAAAGCATTGTTTATGAGATTATACAGAACCTGCTCAATTCTTGCCTGGTCGGCCTTTACAATAGTGCTTGGAGTATCTGAATAAATTATTCCAATATCCATCTGCCGGCTCAGTATCTCATACTTGTCTATTGCGTCCCTGATTGTATGGTTTAAATCAAAATGGGCTATATCCAGAACCAGATTGCCCGACTGCATCCGGGAGAGATGAAGTATATCATCCACTATCCGGCTCAGTCTCTCGGATTCTTCTATTATAATTTCAAGCTGCCCTTCCCTCTTTTCTTTATTTTCTCCCGATACATCCCTTATGGTTTCGGCATAACCCCTTATCAGGCTCAGAGGAGTGCGAAGCTCATGGGATACATTGGCTATGAAATCCCTTCTAAGCTGCTCTGTTTTGGAAAGCTCCTGCCCCAGATGGTTAATAGCCTCCGACAGCCTGCCAATCTCATCTCCGGATTTTGATTTAAGCCTTACCCCAAAGTCCCCCGAAGCCATCCTGTCGGTAGCCCCGGTTATCTCCAATATGGGCCTGATAAACGACCTGGACATGACAAAGGAAAGCAAAAGGGCGGCGGCAAATAAAATGGCCGAAATATAGACCAGCTGTTTTTTCAATATGGCTGCAGTATCCTGCACAGGCGCAAGGGGCATGTTTATAAGCAGTGCACCGGCTACCTGGCCATCAAGGACAACGGGTATACCTACAACCATATAATTACTGTCAAATCTGGGGTGGGTCATGGGTGCGGTAACAATCTTTCCTGACATTATCTCTCTGAACAAGCTCGCTCTGAGGTTGTTATGAGCCATCATGGGCATGCGCATGCCGGGCTCATTGCTGTAAACAGTATTACCCTTCGCATCCACAAGATCTATACTGCAATTATAATCGTATACAAAGCTGTCAAGCCTGCTCTCCAATTCGGTACTGTCCAGACCATCAACATCCTCTGCAATTTCTATGCCCTTGTTCCTAACCTCGGCAACCCTCTGACCGGTATAAAAGTTCTCCAGAAATACAATCTGAAAGGACCACAGCAGTACCAGAACCACCACAACCAGCAGCATCATGCCTGCCCACAGTTTCAGAGATATACTCTTCATTTTACCTCTCCCGTCTCAAATTTGTATCCTATCCCCCATACCGTGACTATAAACCTCCTGTATTGTCCAAGGCTTTCCCTGAGCATTTTTATGTGGGTGTCCACCGTCCTGAAATCGCCATAGAAATCATAGCCCCACACCTGGTTGAGCAGCTGCTGACGGGAAAACACCTTGTTGGGGTTTGCGGCAAAAAATCTCAGCAGCTCGTACTCCTTTGGAGTCAATGCCACCGGTGTATTGTCTATTGTCACATTCCTTGAATCAAAGTCTATTTTTAAGCTCTCAAATTGGGCATTGTTTTTTTTGTTATTACCAGGACCGGCATTTTGGCTGCGCCGGATTATGGCTTTGCTTCTTGCCAATAGCTCCTTGGGACTAAAGGGCTTGACCATATAGTCATCCACACCCAGTTCAAAGCCAAAAAGTTTGTCATATTCTTCTCCCCTGGCTGAAAGCATTATCACAGGGGTCTGAGATGCTTTGCGTATCTCCCTGCACACCGTCCACCCATCCATTTTGGGCATCATAATATCAAGAATTACAAGGGAGTATTTACTTTTTTTAAACAACTCCAGTGCCTCAATGCCGTCTGCCGCCTGGTCAATAATGTAGCCCTCGGCAGCAAGATATTCCTTAAGCATTTCCCTTATTCCGGGCTCATCGTCTACCACAAGAATCCTTTCGTCAGCCATACTATCACCTTCCAAACCGGCTTATTATATAAATATTAACACAAATTTCGGTCCTAAAGGTTCTATACCCTGAAATTTCATACTTTCATCACAAATTATGGGACAGGTTCCTTGTCCAAATCCGGTCTCTCCCGGTTCATAACATTAATGCAGCAGTCGTTATCGGGCCTGCGTCAAAAATCATTATTGACATATGCCCTTAACAATATATAATAGAATTATAGACAGTCTTTCGGACGCCCATTAGTATTAAAGAAATAAATCTCCCTAATACTAATATTGGTGATATGGGAGGTGTATAAACAGTGCCAAGGCCAAGAAAATGGAGAAAAGTATGCAAATTGCCCCGGACCAACCTGTTTGGACCGCTTAACACACGACTTTCTGAAGCCAATCCTATAATAATGACGGTTGAAGAATATGAAACCATACGGCTTATTGATTCCGAGGGAATGATGCAGGAGGAATGCGCCGAAAGAATGAATGTGGCCCGTACAACCGTTCAGAGGATATATAATGAAGCACGGAAGAAGCTTGCGCAATCTCTGGTTGATGGAAAATTACTCAAGATAGAAGGCGGAGATTATAGACTATGCGACGGGAATGAACGGGTATACGGATGTAATCCATGCCACAGACGTATGCATGGAGAAGACACCCAATAAAAAATCAAACGACAAAAGGAGAATAACAATGAGCGAAAATTGTGACCAAAACTGTAAAAGTTGTAGTACCGAGTGTAACGAAAGGCAGGAAAAGCAAACAGATTTTTCAGAAAAACCCCATCAGCTCAGCCATATAAAAAAAGTAATTGGTGTTATAAGCGGTAAAGGCGGTGTTGGCAAATCTCTTGTTGCGTCTTTGCTGGCAGTATTGATGAGACGAAAGGGATATAATACTGCAATTTTTGATGCTGATATAACAGGGCCATCCATCCCCAAAGCTTTCGGTATAAAGAGTAAAGCCATGTCAAACGAGCAGGGTCTATTGCCCATTGAAAGCAGCACAGGAATCAATATAATGTCCATAAACCTGTTACTGAAAGAAGATACCGACCCTGTGATATGGCGGGGCCCTCTCATTGCCAATACCGTAAAGCAGTTCTGGACAGACGTGATATGGGGCGACGTCGACTTCATGTTTATCGATATGCCCCCGGGTACCGGAGACGTTGCGCTGACTGTATTTCAGTCTGTAGCAGTTGACGGCATCATCATTGTAACATCACCCCAGGAGCTGGTATCAATGATAGTATCCAAAGCCGTAAAAATGGCAA
>JAENYX010000035.1:10096-29935 GCA_016841565.1 Clostridium thermobutyricum
GGTCAAACCGGTCTTTTTTTGTTTTGTGATACTGAGCACAGATATTTTTCCGAATATTGGATACACCGGCTCATACAATATGTTATAATATATGCACAAAATGGAAAAACGTTGCCTGAGGTTACCATAGGCCAAAGGGGGGAATGAAATGAATGTCCCGGAAATCGCAAGCAAAAAAGACTATATTGTGGAATCCCATAAAAGGTGCAAAAGCTACAATGTAGATATAAACCGGGTTTACAGCGGAAAAATAATTGACGGCAGCCATCTGTTCGAAAGATTGGAAGCCAAGCGCGAATTGATTATAACGGCAGAACCATTTATGAATCAACTATATAATTTCGTAAAGGGCTCTAACTTTTTTTCCATACTAACCGATGAACAAGGCTGTATATTGAGCCTGATAGGAGATGAAGAGATACTATCCAAAGCATTTTCGTTCAAGATGATACCCGGGGCATATATGGATGAGAAGAACATAGGGACAAATGCAATGGGTACCACACTGGTAGAGGGTAAACCGGTACAGGTGTCAGGACAGGAGCATTATGTAAAGGTCTATCACCGCTGGACCTGTTCGGCTTCGCCCATCAGAAACACAAAGGGTGAAATAATCGGGTCTCTTGATCTGACCGGTTACAGTGAATCCGTCCACTCCCATACCCTTGGTATGGTAGTGGCAGCGGCAAATGCCATAGAAAAAATGCTGGAGATAAAGAAGTATACCCAGGAATTATCTATGGCAAAGATGTATACCGAAACAGTCATAGACTCTATTATTGCAGGAATACTGACATCCGACCTTGATGGAAATATTGTAACCGTTAACCGGTATATAGCCGATATGTTCGGCTATAGTACCAATGAGATGAAAAAGATTAAGGCCTGGAATCTGTTCGATGGATGGGAACGGGTAAAAGCTGCCAGCCTTACCGGACAAAGTGTAATGGATGAAGATGTCTTTGTAAACGCCCGGAAGAATAAACTCCAGTTCAACCTATGCACCTATCCTATCCTAGACAATGAGCAAAACTTAAGAAATATCGTTTTTGTATTTAAAGAAGTAAAAAAAATAAGAAAACTAGCCAATAAAATAATGGGACGCCAGGCTATATATACCTTTGATAAGATAGTCGGTAAGGATAAAAACTTTTTACAGGTAATTGAATTTGCCAAAAAGGTAGCCGACAGCGGTTCAAACATTCTCATAATGGGCGAAAGCGGTACCGGGAAAGAACTCTTTGCACAGTCTATACACAATTGCAGCAACAGGCGTGATGAACCCTTTGTGGCCATAAACTGCGGTGCCATACCCAGGAACCTGATTGAGTCGGAATTGTTCGGATATGAACAGGGCGCTTTTACCGGAGCAAAAAGCGGCGGCCAGCCCGGGAAATTCGAAATAGCAGACGGAGGGACAATCTTTCTTGATGAAATAGGGGAAATGCCGCTGGATTTGCAGACCAGATTGCTCCGGGTTATTGAAGAGGGTATTGTCAGCAGAGTTGGTAGTATTAAAAATACTGTGGTCAATATCCGGGTTATTGCTGCCACCAACAAGAACCTTTATGAAGAGGTGCGCAAAGGGAATTTCCGAAAAGATTTGTTTTACAGGCTCAATGTCCTGCCTGTACGTCTCCCGCCTTTGCGGGAAAGAAAAACTGATATACCCCTTTTGTTTGAGTTCTTCATGACAACCAAATCAAAAAAAATGAACCGGAGAAGCGTAAAAATACCTGATAAGTTTATGAAATCCCTGCTGGAATACGAGTGGCCGGGTAATGTCAGGGAACTGGAAAACCTGATAGAGTGGATGATAAACACCGAGACCGTTCCGGAGACAATTGGCGATGATAGAAAAGTGCTGTCCAAAAGCTCCGGAATGCCGTTCGATATGCTGGCCCACGATACCATAGACTTGTATGGGAGTAAAAGATTTAGCCTGTCGGCCGTGGAAAAACGGCACATACTTAAGGTGCTGGAGCTTTACCAGGGTAATATTAGTAAAAGCGCAAAGGCTTTAGGGATAGGCAGAAATACCCTTTATAGAAAAATGAAAAACCTCCGAATAGATAGTTCTGTTTTGGAACACTGTTCCGAGATGTAACAGATTATTTCCACTATTCTGTACATATATGGTACATTACCCGAACCAACGCTTTTCAGCCCCTTGAAACTGCTATGTTTCAAAGGGGTCTTTTATATTGGCATGAACCTTGCTCTATTCCTGTATTTAAGAATTTAATGTGAGGAGGTTTGCCATGAATGGATACAATGGCAAGATTTTAAGAGTTGATTTAGGTAAGATGACAATTAAAACCCAACCGCTGGATGAGAAACAAGCACAGAAATATATCGGCGGCAGAGGATTGGCTTCGAAAATTCTGATGGATGAAGTCGATCCCGGCGTTGATGCTTTAAGCCCGGAAAATAAACTGATCTTTGCCGCCGGCCCGCTGACCGGGACCAATACACCCACCGGCGGAAGGTACATGGTGGTTACAAAATCCCCCCTTACCGGAACCATAGCTTCTTCCAACTCCGGCGGCTACTGGGGAGCCGAACTCAAGCTGGCAGGATATGACGCCATTATCTTTGAAGGAAAAGCTGCTGCCCCGGTTTATCTCAACATCTCGGATGACAATGCCGAGCTTAAGGATGCCTCTCATTTATGGGGAAAGGCTGTATCGGATACCACCCATGCTTTGGAAAAAGAGCACGGGGAGAAAGTAAGGGTTGCAGCCATTGGACCCGCCGGTGAAAAGCTGTCAAAAATAGCAGCTGTAATGAATGACCTGGGCAGAGCAGCAGGCCGTTCGGGAGTTGGCGCAGTCATGGGTTCCAAAAACCTTAAAGCCATAGTAGTCAGGGGAACCAAAAAAGTCAACATAGCCCATCCCGAAAAGCTTAAAGAAGCTTTCTCGGTGTGTATGGAAAAGATTAAAGAAAACGGGGTCACCGGTCAGGGGCTCCCGTCTTACGGGACTGCCATATTGGTCAACATTATCAATGAAAGCGGCGTATTTCCCACCAATAACTTCCAGCTTTCGGCCTTTGATAAGGCCGAAGAGATCAGCGGCGAGACCCTGGCCGAGAAATACCTGCAGAAGAAAGACCCCTGCTTCAGATGTCCCATCGCCTGCGGCAGGTACTGCAAGGCGGATGACATTGAAGGTTGCGGACCGGAATACGAAACCATCTGGGCCTATGGTTCCGACTGCGGGGTATCGGACCTTGGAAGCATCATTAAAGCAAACTACTGGTGCAATGAGATTGGTGTAGACACCATTTCGGCCGGTGCGACAATAGCCGCTGCCATGGAATTGTACCATAAGGGCTATATCAAAAAAGCTGACTTGAATGGCGGACCTGAGCTGGTCTGGGGAAATGCCGAGGCCATTGTTGAATGGACAAAAAGGATGGCAGATAGTGACGGGCTGGGCGCCAAGCTGGCCCAGGGATCATACAGGCTTTGCCAGATGTATGGCGCACCCGAGCTGTCCATGACGGTCAAGAAACAGGAACTGCCGGCTTACGACCCCAGAGGCATACAGGGCCATGGAGTGCAGTATGCCACTTCCAACAGGGGCGGGTGCCATGTCAGGGGCTATATGATTTCTCCGGAGATACTGGGGCTCCCCGAAAAACTGGACAGATTTTCCCTGGAAGGAAAGCCTGAATGGGCAAAGATATTCCAGGATTTCACCGCAGCTATAGATTCCTGCGGGCTTTGCCTGTTTACTTCCTTTGCGCTGGGTGCCGATGATTATGCCGGTCTGGTAAATGCCGTCTGCGGTACCAGCCTGACCGGAGATGACTTTATACAAGCCGGTGAAAGGATATGGAATCTTGAAAAGTTATATAACTTAAAAGCCGGCATAGATTCGTCCCAAGATACTCTGCCCGGAAGACTGCTGAATGATCCTATTTCCGACGGGCCTTCAAAGGGATGGGTTCATAAGCTGGATCAGCTCCTTCCCAAATACTATGAAGCCAGGGGCTGGGATGTCAACGGAATACCTACGCCTGAAAGGCTTAAGCAGCTTGGAATAGATGCCTGATTGGTGCGTTAGTAGAGACAGTTCTTAATTAGAATGGTATCATAAAGGCTTCGGATTGAGGCCTTTATGATACTTTCATTTCAATAGACTGGTTTAAAACCAAATAAGCCGGGAAGGTTGATAATATGACAATACATAAGCTCTATCTGGAACTGACCAACAGGTGCAACCTGAATTGCTCCATCTGCTACAGACATTCCTGGGATGAAAAACCGCAGGATATGGACCGGAAAATCTTCTATAAAGTATTGAATGAAATAAACGGGATGAAAAACTTGAAATCGGTGGTCCTGGGAGGCATTGGGGAGCCCACCTGTGCACCCCTTATATATGAGGCAATAGAAGCCCTTGGGGATTACTACCTCACACTGACCACCAATGCCATTAACATTGATGATGAACTGTCGGGCTTGATTGCTAAGTACGTGAACCTTTTCATGGTCTCGGTTGACGGTTTACACGAGAACTACATGAAAATCAGGAATACCGATTTAAACGCCGTCATAAACAATATTGACAGAATTAACACAATAAAAGAGAAGACCGGAAAAAGCTCCCCATACCTCGGCCTCCAATTGGTTCTTTCCATGGATAACGCCGGGGATATTTTAAAGATGATTGACCTGGCCGACGCTTTGAAGGCTCATAAGCTTGTGTTATCCAATTTATTACCGCAAATCAGGGAAAATACCCATAAGATTTTGTACACCCGGTATGAAAATAAGTATGTTAAAGACTTATTCAAGCAGGCTGTAAAGTACTCCTTTAATAAAGGAATTAATCTGGTGCTTCCCAACTGTGAGCTGAAAACCGAGCGAAGGTGCAGCTTTGTGGAAGAGCAAGCTGCCTTTATCAATGCAGGGGGTGAAATGGTCCCTTGTTACAGGCTTTCCCATACATACAAGGAATATGTATTTGGCAGGGAAAAAACCGTACTGAAGCATTCCTTCGGCAGCCTGCATGAAAAGCATCTTATTGACATCTGGGAAAGCGAACGGTACAGCCGTTTCCGATCTGTTGTCAGCAATAACAGATACCCTTCTTGTATTGACTGCGATTATGTTGAAGGGTGTGATTTGGTAAAGGATACATCCTGCGACTGCTATACCGGAAGCCCCTCCTGCGCCGACTGCCTTTGGTCCCGGAAGCTTATTATTTGTCCTTAGGGAGGACGGAAATCATGAAAATAGAAGTCAGATTGTTTGCCACGTTAAGAAATGGGAGAAAAAAAACGCTTAATATTGAAGTGGACCGGGACTCCCCGGTAATTGAAATCCTGGAGCTGCTTGATATAAGACAGGAGGATGTGGCCCTACTTCTGGTCAACGGCAGAGACCGGGACCTTGATACACTGCTTGTTGAAGGGGATGTGCTTTCGCTGTTTCCACCGGTGGGAGGCGGGTAGCAGCAAAAGCACAAAACCTGCCCCAATTGCAGGGGCAGGCTTAGCGTGTTCCTTTGATTTTTTCCATAGCTATTTCCACTGATCTGCTTATGGATTTGTAGCCGGTACATCTGCACAGATGACCGCTCAGTGCAGCAATTATGTCCTTATGGCTTGCATCCGGCTTTTTATCCAATAGAGCTTTGCCGGCCATTAGCATCCCCGGTGTGCAGAAACCACATTGAGCTGCTCCTGTCTCAATAAACCCCTGCTGTAACGGATGGAGTTTATCTTTTTCCGATAGACCCTCTACGGTAGTTATCTCAGCATTATCAGCTTCAACGGCCAGTATTAGGCAGGATCTTACAGGTTCTCCATCCATTATAATTGTGCAAGCACCGCATTCACCATTTTCGCATCCGGCTTTTGTTCCTGTAAAGCCAATGGTATCCCTTATGAATTGAAGAAGGGTCATACCGGTATCAACTTCCTCAAGATATAGCTGCCCGTTTATCTTTACTTTAATACTATGCTTCATTAGGGACACCTCCCTTAATTTCTGAGATGGCCTTTCTTATCAATACATCAACCATTCTCTTCTTGTATTCAGGCCCGGCCCTCAGG
The DNA here is from genome assembly GCA_016841565.1 of Clostridium thermobutyricum. Classification (GTDB taxonomy): domain Bacteria; phylum Bacillota; class Clostridia; order Ch29; family Ch29; genus JAENYX01. Next base: position 16,166 of record JAENYX010000035.1, read on the forward strand.
CTTTCTTTTCTTGGGCTGACGTCCTTTAATATCTCTTTTATGGCCTTTTCCAAAAGTTCATCCGTCAGTCCCTTGCCCTCTAATATTCTTTCCCCTTTTCTGCCTCTTGCCACTGTAGGCATCACTGCGCCAAGAGCAATTCTAATATGGCTTTTGCCCTCCATTCCAAGGTTTTCGGCATATACAGCAACGCTTATCCCGGATAAGTCCATGCCCTTTACCCTGGTTATTCTGTAATATTTGCTCATAGAACCTTCTTTCGCTTTAGGCAGTATAATGGCCTTTAATAACTCACCTTTCTTCAAATCAACTTTGCCCGGCCCTAACAGAATGTCTTCCAGTCCGGCTGTTCTCTCTCCGGTTTTGGAAGCTATGACGGCCTTTGCTTCATAAAGCAACAATCCAGGCACTGTATCCGCACTCGGTGAGCCATTGCAGATGTTTCCGCCTATTGTTGCCCTGTATCGTATTTCCAGGCAGCCTAAAGAGCCTGCTCCTTCCACCAATGCTGAATAGGGCTGTATCAGAGCATGCTCCACAACTCTTTGCACCGGTTCCAATGAGCCAATCCAAATACCGTCTGCTGTTCCTTTTATACCCTTTAGTTCTTGCAGAGCCTTAATATCTATCACAAGCCGGGGATTTAGTTTCCCCTCTCTTAGATTAACTGCTATATCGGTGCCGCCGGCCAAAATCACAGAGCCTTCAGTCTCCAAACATGAAAAGGCTTCTTCCAAGGTCTTGGGCTTTATGTATTCAAAATTGGGTATCATCCAGTTCTCCCCCTTCCAATGCCTTTATTATTCTTTCTGCAGTCACAGGCAACTCATAAAAGTCCTGGCCTGTTGCATCATATATGGCATTCAAAACTGCGGGAGCGGGTGATACTGCGCCATGCTCTCCAAGGCCTCTGGCTCCGAATGGGCCAGAATCTTCAGGCGTTTGGACAAAGTCAATGAGTACTTCCTCAGGCATGTCTTCTATCCCTGGTATCTTATAGTCCGCCAGATTATTGTTCCTCATATTTCCCCTTTCCCGGGAAAATATCAGACCTTCAGACAGGGTAGAGCCCAATACCATTGTCATTGCTCCCAGAACCTGATCCTTAGCTATTTGCGGATTGATGATGGTGCCCGCATCTATATTGTTTAAGAGCCTGTATAAATGGATTTGGCCTGTTGTTTTATCCACACCCAGTTCTACTCCCACACAGCCAAAGGTCCAATCGGCAGCTGCATTCCCCTGGCCTGTTTCAGGATCCGGGTTCTGAACGCCCTTAGGTACAAAATGGCCTTCTCCCATGACCTGAAGTGTCAGGGCAGAGCCATCCGGCTTCTTGTAGCCCATAGCTAAATCGCTCCACCTTAGAATTCTATCTCTAAAATACAGCTTGTCTCCATCCAGTACTATGTTTTCCGGTTTTGTATCAAACACTAAAGCCGCTGCCTCTTTAAGCTTCCTTTTCAGGTCTTGAGCTGCAAGAATAATTGCGTTGCCTGTTCCCCAGGTGGTATGACTGGCAACCGTCTGCCATTCGTAGGGTGATATGAATGTATCAACCTCTTTTGTAACATTGACTTTTTCAAAGGGTATATCCAAAGCCTCAGCAGTTATTTGCGCCAAGGCGGTATAAGTGCCCTGACCCATCTCTATGGCCCCGGTTGCAAGGGTTACGCTGCCATCTGCGTTAAGCTTGATAAACACACTGGATTGAACGTTACTGGGCATGCAGGGGGCCTTCATATAGGCTGCAATACCCCTTCCCACCAATATATTCTGACCCTTATCCGGTTTTGGTACTTTGTATAATTCATCGGCAACCTTTTGTGTGCAAAGAACTACATTGCCATTGCTATGCTTCATCACCTGGCCTATGCCATTTGCCTTACCTTCTGTTAATAGATTTTTTAGCCTGAACTCAACAGGATTCATTCCAATCCTATGAGCCGCCATTTCCAGAATCCTTTCTACTGCCAAATGAACCTCTGGGTGTCCATAGCCTCTTGACGCACCTATTGGAGGAACGTTTGTGTATACTCCATATACATCCAGTTTGAGATTCGGTACCTCATAGGGCCCTGTTCCGGCCAGCCCCATACCCGTTATCACGTTTACCGCATAGTCTGCATTGCCTCCGCTTCCAAGATAGCTTTCTCCTTTCATGCCCAGTATTTTACCTTCTTTTGAGACTGCCACCTTATACTTGCAGTAGCCGCCCCTTCCCAGAACAGTGCCGCAGAAAGCTTCTTCTCTTGAGAGAAGCAATCTTACAAATCTTCCCGGAACGGCTTTGGCCAGACATGAAACCAATGCTTCAATAGTTATGTCTGATTTACCGCCAAAGCCTCCTCCTATATATGGAGTGATTACCCGAATCCTGCTCAAGGGCAGTCCATGAAGCTCTTGTATGCAGCTTTGAACTACAAAGGGAGCCTGAGTTGTAGAATACATTATCATAGAACCATCCAGACTGAATTGAGCAACTGCGCAGTGGGGTTCCAGCTGAACATGATGGATATAAGGGAAGTAGGTTTCTCCCTCTACCACTGCATCTGCATTTTCAAAGGCTTCATCGGCCTGGCCTTTTCTGACTTTAAAATGTTGATAAATATTTCCTCCAACAGGCGCCACATATGGTGCTGCGTGGTACCGCATTAGATTTTCATGCAAAATTGGCGCTGATTCTGCTATGGCATCCTTGGGATGTATTACGAAGGGCAGAGGCTCATAATCCACTTCTACAAGCTTCAATGCCTGATGGGCAGCCCTTTCACTGACGGCTACAGCCACAGCCACCGGTTCTCCGGCAAACCTCACCTTATGCCTGGCTATGGGATATTGGTCAGCAATAGCTACTCCAAATGGACCCGGTACGTCTTCCCCTGTTAGTACAGCAAATACTCCGGGCTGTTTTAACGCCTGACTTACGTCTACTCTCTTTATATTTGCATGGGCATAGGGTGAACGAAGTACTTTGGCATGAAGCATCCCGGGGAATTTCATGTCGCCTACAAATATGGCTCTTCCTGTTGTTTTTTCCACCCCGTCGCTTCTGGTACAGCTTTTGCCTATAGACTTGAATGTCATTTTCTCACCTCCAAATCATTAAGATTTACCCAGCAGCTTGGCGTCGCTGAACTCCCAAATGACAACTTCTAAAGTTAAGTCGAAGTAAAGCTCCCTTTGAACAAAGAAGCCCGTTTAAATTATAAACAGAGTTCTCTGTTGTACCGGCTTTTGGCTATAACTTTTCCCCTTTTTATTACATACAGTCTGGCCGGCTGAAGTCTTATAGCATCATCAACTGTCAAAGCATCAAGTATTACAATATCCGCATCTTTGCCTGCTTCCAGGCCGTAGTTGTCAAGTCTCAGTATCTTAGCTGCGTCATGGGTTATCATATCAAACACCTTTTCTATCTCATGGGGCAGGCTCATATGAGCAGCATGGGCCGTGACCAATGCAACCTGAAGCATATCCGCACTTCCAAAGGGGTAAAACGTATCCTTGACACAGTCCTGGCCGAAACTGACGTTTACTCCGGCTGCCAGTAATTCCTTTACTCTGGTTATCCCACGTCTTACCGGCTGTTTGTCGTTTCTTCCCTGAAGCATGAGGTTTGTTACAGGATTTGTGATAATGTTAATTCCGGCTTTTTTAACTTTTTCTATCACATAACCGGCATAATGATCGTCATAGGCTGCAAGGGCACAGGTATGTCCCGCCGTAACTCTTCCCTGCCAGCCTCTTTCTATTGTCTCGTCGGCCAACATTTCCAAGGTTCTATAAAATGGGTCATCGGTCTCATCTATATGCATATCTACATCAGCATTGAATTTCTCTGCTATACCAAAGCAGAGCTCAATATGCTTTTTGCTGTCATCCGGTGTGTGCTCATTGGCAGGCATCCCCCCAACTATATCGGCTCCCATTTCCATGGCCTTCCACATAAGCTTATCGCATCCCGGATCCTTGATTATACCTTCCTGAGGAAAAGCTATTATCTGTATATCCACAGCATTTTTATATTTATTCCTGGCCGCTATCACGCCTTCCAATGGCTTCAGTCCACCAATAGTGTCAACGTCTACATGGGTTCTCATTTTTGCAGTGCCGTTTACAACACCCCTTTCTATCACATCTCCGGCCCTTTCTGCTATATCTTCTATGGTATATTGGGCTTTTTTGTCCCAGATGATCTCTATGGCTTCCTTTAAGGTTCCGGTTTTATTGGGTCTTACTACTTCTACTATATTAACTTTATCCAGATGTATATGGGGGTCGATGAATGAAGGTACGACAAGCTTGCCATTGGCATCTATTTCCTCCTCACCTTTCTGCGGTAAATTATCTTCTATTGCTTTAATTACTCCGCTTTTTATGCCTATATCCCATAGGCCTTGCCTGTTTCTGAGTTTTGCATTTCGAATTATTAGATTCACTTACATTACATCCTTTCATTATATGAAATTTATATATTATATTACGAAATCTTAAATTTCATATTCTATATATAAAAACAAAATCCTGCTATTATCAATCAATTTTTCCAAAAATAAAAAGCTTCCACCGGAAATTTCAGTGGAAGCCTTGCATATTCATAGCTCTAATAAAACATACCTTTCATTACTTCGGTTATTTTCCTGGACGTGTGCATGAGTTCTTTGGCTATAAGGAGCATTCTTTTCTCATCAACTCTTACGCTGGGAGCAATGGTAGATAGGGCACATATAACTCTTTCATTATGGTCAAGGACAGGAACTCCCACCGCTGTTATCATTTCTTCAAATTCATCTATTTCTATAGTATAACCCCTTTCTCTGGAGGCTTCCAGTTCCTTCAACAGCTCTTCCGAATTTGTTGGTGCTATGGAAAATTTTTTTTCTATAGCCGATCTGTTCACTATGCCTTTGATGTCCTCATATTCAAGGTTCATCAAAAAAGCCCTTCCTGCAGCGGTACAGGTGAGTGGAATCCTTCTGCCTATCATAAGAAATGCCCTGAGAGTCTGTTCGGATTCACAACCGGTAATGCATACTGCTTGGTCATCATCTCTGATAAACAGATTGGTTGTTTCTCCGGTGGCTTGTGCGCATTCTTCCAGCATTGGCGTTACTCTTGAAAAATATTTTTCCGGCTTTCTTCCCCCTAACCAGGCAAAGAAAATTTCCGGGCCGATATCGTATTTTTTTGTAGCCTTGTTCTGACTTACAAAGCCTTCTTCCATCAAGGTTTTCAGTAAATGGTGGACAGTGCTGCTGTTATAGCCCAGATTTTTTTCTATATCCGAAAGGTTTATTTCGTCATTGGCATCTATTATATATTTAAGTATTTTCAAACTTTTTTGAACTGATTTTATCAAACCGGTGCTGTTATTATCGGGTCTATTTTCCATAGGTTTTCTCCTCTCATCACTTTTAGCAGTAATGTTTTGTCAGACTGGCGGATAAAAAGTATATGGTAAACTCATAATTACAAATTATGACCAATTACTTCAATATTATCATATATTCACAACGAATTTTAAGCAATATATTCGGAAAACAAAAATAAAAATTAAATTCTTTTAAAAAAAAGAGGAAATTTTACCAGAGCATAGAATATATATGTTAATTTCATATAATCCAACTTTGATTTCATATTATGAAAATTAAGGAGGTCTAATCATGGGGAAGAGTACCAATCAAACCATTGACAAGGATTATCCACTCGATCATGTGCCGCAAAGTGCCCGTGTCGGTCTATTATCCTTAGGCGCTGTGCTTCTGGGTTGTACGTTCTTCAGTCCTACCATGGTTGCCGGTGGTCAAGTGGCTGCTGCATTCGGACTTAACAGATTTATGTGGATAATGCTTCTAGGGAACTTAATCCTTGGACTCTATGTTGCCATCATGGCAGTCATAGGTACCAAAACCGGGTTAACATCTGTTTTATTAGCCCGTTACACCCTGGGCCTTGGCGGCGCTAAATGGGCAGGTTTTCTACTTGGTGGAACCCAGTTGGGGTGGTATGCAGTATCCGCTGCATATGTAGCAGAAATATTTGTTAGGGCATTTAACATGCCAAGCTCTTATTTATTCTGGGCCATATTCTGGAGCTTAGTAATGGGATTTACTGCAGTTTATGGTTTCAAGGGCATGGCAACTGTGTCATACTTGGCTATTCCGTTAATACTCATACTCACAATTTGGACACCTGTATTAGGTATACGGCAGGTAGGCTCCTGGTCTGCCCTTGGTGACATTGCACCTTCAGGTGATGCAATGTCAATAACAACAGCTCTTACAATCATCGTCGGTACCTTTGCTTCTATGGGAACTCAGGTAACAAACTGGTCAAGATTTGCAAAGAGTACTGCAATTAGTTTCATTGCGGCCCTTGCAGCATTTTTCCTGGGCAATGGACTTATGATTTTTGCCGGTGGTATAGGTGCCATAGCTTTCCAACAGTCTGATATAGTTGAAGTGTTCCTGCAAATGGGCATAATATTCTGGGCCTTAATAATACTCACCATAAACATTTGGACAACTAATGATGCAGCCGCATATGCCTTTGGTATGGCAGGCTCAGAATTCTTCAACAAGGAAGACAAAAGGCCTTATATAATTGGGGGAGTATTGATTGCAACAGTTCTTGCTGCTACAGGAGCTTATAATTTTTTCATTCCTTTCCTGGTGGCTCTGGGTATCTTCATCCCACCGCTCGGCGGAACCATTATAGGAGATTATCTGTTTATATGGAAAACTAAAATGCCCAATTTAAAGGATGTAGAATTCAAAAGCATTAGGGTTGCGAATATTGCAGCTTACATCATAGGGACCGTCACTGCCTACTTAACCAACAAATATGCTATGGGCATTCCTCCGCTTCAGGGCATCATTGTGTCGGCGCTTATGGTTCCTGTCATGAATACATTAATAAAGAATGATAATCATAGGATTAAAACAGATACCCCCATACAAGCGTAGCTCTAAGATATATAGCATCGAGTATCGTTTGACACATCTACGCACCAAGAAATAGAAAAGCGGCCAAGTCGAATGAGCCGCTTTTCTATTTAAGGCAAAACGTTATTCTTTTTCCCCGGTATAGATGAATACCGCATCCCTCAGGAATTCAGCCGTCCCCGGCTGTTCCTGGTCATAGTATGCTGTAAACCTCTTATCGTCCACATACATCTGCGCCAGCCCGGCATGGGCTTCTTTGTCATAATGCCCCCAGCAAATGGTCAGCCACTGCTTATGCAAATCCGCTGCCTTTTGTGCCAAATGACCCGCCGGGTTTCCAGCTTTATATGCCTCTGCCAGTGTCAGCTTCACCTGCTTTTCCAGGTCAACCATCCTGTCATATTCTTCCCTGCTCATATTCTTGAATATCCGGTTTGATTTTTCAACGGCATCATTGCCATACCTCTCTCTGGCTTCTTTCCCATACTCAGCCTCGTTATCTTCTATCAGTTTCTGTTTGAAGCCTTCAAATTTTTCTTTGTCGGACATACTGATCCTCCCTTCCGCCGTGGCTATAGTCTTGCTGACATTGACCAGCAGCGTATCTATTTTCGCCTTTTTTTCGAGAAGCCTTAAATGGTGCTGACGCAGTGCCTTCAACCGGTCAAAGGTGGGCGCAGTTATGATTTCCCTGATGCCTTCAAGGCTGACGCCCAGCTCTTTATAGAAAAGTATCTGCTGCAGCCTGTCAACCTCATTCCGACCATATATCCGATACCCTGACGAATTGATTCTTGCCGGCTTAAGAATTCCAATCTCGTCATAGTACCTCAGTGTCCTGGTACTGACTCCCGCCATCTTGCCCAGTTTTTGCACCGTGTATTCCATTTAATCACCTCCCGACAACACAACTATATACCTTTACGTAACGTCAATGTCAAGGGATAATATATGCTTTTCAAAAAATATAATTGGGAGACAGACCAGCCGTCCCCCAATAAAAGAAAAAACCGTATCTTCAGCCTTAGAAACCCAAATAAAACATGTAAAAGGATAACAGAAGTATAGCACCGCCCATGGCAATCTTAAACGTTCTCCCCAGCATGTCAAACCGCCGTGACGATGAAAGTCCGTTAGCCAGACCCACCGAGGTTCCCGCGGCAAGCAGCAGTATGCTGTGCCCGGCCGAGTAAAGAAGCAGCAGCAAAATGCCCCACAACAGGCTGCCCTTCTGAGCAACCATGGCCAGCAATACAACCAGTACCGGAGTTGCACAGGGAGAAGCAAAAATCCCGCCCAGCATCCCTGCCGCAGCAGCTCCGATATAACCCTTCCTTGGGCTTCTGCCCAATGCCGGCGACTGTGGGATTATATTTATTATATCCCACATCTGGAGCGCCATAAGCGCCATCAAGGCTCCCAGAAGAATATACCACCACGAGCCGGCTGATCGCATCAGCTTCCCAAATATTGAGGCCAAAGTCCCCAATATTGTAAAAGTAAACGCCGTGCCTCCGCAAAATGTCAGGGAGTACCTGAAGGCCTTTTTGGTGTCATTTCCGGCATAGCCGCCCACATATCCAATAACCAGGGGAATGCCCGAAAGGGAGCAGGGAGTAAACGCTGTTAATACACCAGCAGTAAACGACAGCAAGGGAGCCAGCCAAATATTGTCCGAAATTAACTGTCCCAGTATATTCAGCCAATTATCAATCATTTCACACCCAGCTCCCCGAATATACTGATAATATCTTCCTTGGACAGAAATCCCTCATGCCGGCCACGGAATTCACCTTCCTTATCGAAAAAGAACTGTGTCGGAATAAGCGCTATACCGAACCCCTGAGCCACCCCTTGGTTCTTTTCAATATCCACAAACTTAATAACGGCTTTACCCCTGTACTCTTGATTTAATTCCTTCAGTATAGGAGCCATCTCCCGGCATGGTTCACAGTAATCGGCGCCCAAGTCAATCATAACCGGCAGACCGTGGGACAAAATTTCTTCAAGATCAAAGTCTTCGGTGGCATCCAGGGCAAATTTGGATGTATCCTTATCCGACGTATCAACCGGCGTCAAATTCTTGTACGCCCATATGCCGAAAACTGCCGCTGCCACCAGTATTGGAACAATTATCTTAACCATATTCCGTTTGGGTTTGTTTTCTATTGTATCCTTGATATTATCCGGATTTTGTCTGTTATCATCCAATACATCTACACCCTCTCCATAAATAAAATATACTCGTATGCATTCGTTCAATAAAATACTTTGGGCAGGCCCAGTCTCATTGCCACTATTCCTTAGCGTAATCGTCAAAATAACCCTGGACCAGGACTATAGGTGTCCCTTTGTCACCGCTGCCGCTGGTCAAATCACACAAGCTGCCCAGCAAATCGGTTAGCTGCCTTGGCGTTGTTCCGAGAGATTCATCCTTACACAACAGATTACTTCCCTTTTCTCTTATCCTCTGCCTTATTGCCTCTGCCTTTTGGTCGCCTTTCAGGCTGTTAAGGTCATTGTCGGCAATAAATTTTATCTTTATTTCGCAGGGCGTTCCCTTCAGCCCGTCGGTAAACCCCGGTGATACCACCGGATCGGCCAGTTCCCATATTTTGCACTGGGGATCCTTAAAGGCTCCATCACCATATATCATAACCTCAACGTGCTTTCCTGTCCTTTCCAGGATTTCGCTTTGCACTTGATCTACCACTGCATTGCAGTCCCTCGGAAAAAGCTTTATCTTACTTTCTGTGGCTTTATTGGAACCCAGTAATCCGAAATCGGGGTTATAGCCGCTCCCGTTTACCGGCTTATTCAATATATCGTCCAAGCCGTATACCTTCTCGGCCCCGGCTGCTTTTAATATTCTCTTTGTCTTATATCTGTTATGAATATCGGCTGCCAGTATCTCCTTAGTATAACTCAAAGCCGCCGTAGGATTGTTGGCAAGATATATTTCTATATTACTGTTTACGGCAAGCTCTTTGTAATACCTTACATAATCAATGCCGGTAAAGGGGTGGGGCACGTTATCCCCAAAGTATTTTCTATATTCCTCTTCACTTAGTACATGGGTATAGGGATTTATCCCCGCTTTGTCCATCTCTTCAAAATCCATCAAAGGGTTCCCCATCTCATCGGAGGGATATTTCAGAAACAGGTACACTTTTTGCGCCCCCATGGATATTCCCTTGAGAATCATGGAAAACCTGTTTCTGCTGAGAATTGGGAAAAGAACAGCTATATCCCCGGTAAATTTGTTTCTGATATCTAAGGCAATATCTTCCAGAGAAGCATAGTTCCCCTGAGCCCGTGCCACCAAGGATTCTGTAATGCCTATCACGTCCCTGTCCCTTAGCTGATAGTTTTCCGAAGCCATGGATGCAGTAACCGAATCAGCCACAATTTTGACCAGGTTATCCCCCTCGTTAATAATTGGAGCCCTGATGCCTCTGACTGTTGTTCCTATTGTTCTTGACATATCTTTCCCTCCCTGTATATAAAGTTTCATCATTTCAGCAGTTGTCTGCCCAAGACAGGTTTATTCTTTCACCAGTAAATAGTATACCAATAATCATTGCCTTTTCACAATAATAATTTGCTCCTGTAGCTGCATGCCAAACCTGCCAGGCTTATATAAACCATTAACCAGCCGTCAGGACACCATTCCCGGACAAAAAAAATCACCCGGAAGGGTGATTTAGATTGTACTGCCGTCTATTGGCCGGATGTGGGATCATACCCTACCACAGTCCATATCCCTGTTGAATCCTGCCTTATTAGCCGTTTTAAATACACTTTTCTTATTGGAGTTTCATCTCCGCTTATCTCCACCACTGCATCCTTACCGGTGTTTTCGATAACTTCCAACTCCTGGTATTCGATGGGATACTCCCCGGTAATACCTCCCGGAGACATCTCCAGGCTTACGAATACCTGGGCAACATATACCGGATCAAGCCTCCATGGCGAACTTCCGGCATCCACGCCTTTCTGCTGGCTTCGCTCCACATCCATATCAACCGGAACCTCTATTGCAGGCTGACCTGACTGCCCACCGTCAACCGGCATTTCAAAAGAGCCGCCCGACAGGCCTTCGGCGAATGCAGCCAGATCTTCCAACCCTGCGCTGCCCACCACGGCGTATTCAAATCCATCCTGCTGCCAGCGAATGGAGCTGATGTCGGTTACGCCTGCATAAAGCCCTCCGCCTCCCAGAATCCCCATCTCCTCATAAACCGGGGACTGGACTTCGGCGGTATTGTCATCCACTTTGCCAAGTACTGCTGTACGGGCAGGTTTCAAATCCCCTTGGGCTTTGCCCTGTATCAATATAACCCTGGCATCATTATCATTTGCAGTATAGTATAGTTTGGTTAAGGCACTGCCGGGCACTATGGATATCCCATCCCGGCTGAAGTCAGAGGGTATGCCGCGGGGTAATCCGGGAGTAAACCCAACGGCATCGGCGGCTTCTTCCACACTGTTTACAAACTGCTCCGGGTTTTTGTCAACCTCACTGTAACCATCGGGCGCTTCCAATACAAGGAGTTCCCCGGGTATTATATCGCCAAAGTCAATAGCTGTATAGGTTACAGTGGACTGCAACGCGTTTTGCATTGCAGTTTGTTTTTGCAGCGGAAGCCTTGTCTCTTTATCCACCCATATCCGGTAAGGCATTCCGCCCCGGGGGGTTACCTCCAAAACATCCGTTTTTCTCCCGGCAATAGTATCCTCCCCTACTACTTTGGCCGACAGCGCGTTCTTGGCCTGCTCTATTTCGTTGCCCAGTTCAAGAATAAAACGATAGGAGTCGGGAAATGCGGGGAAAACATGGACTTCCTTCTGCACCGGCCTGACCTGCCACTTGCTCCGGCCGTTGTTCACAGTGAGCAAATCCTTTTGCCAACCCTCAAGCCCCTTTATATAATAACGTCCTTCTTTGTCGGCCCAGACTTCCAGCTTTGCCTGCAGGGTCTGCTCTCCCCGGGCATTGGTCTCAACAATCTCAAGGACACCATGATAAGCTTTTACATCCTGAAAGGCTTCTTCCATAGCATATACCATATCCGATGTACCAAAGGGCAGGATAGAGCTTAGCAAAACTGCAGCCACCAATACTGCGGCTATACCCGCCATACTGCCCAGCCATAACCGCTTCCTTTTGGAGGCGGGTCTTCCCGGGTCTAATTCTTTCTTAATCCTGCCCGCCAGCTTTTTCGGATAACCGGCCTGGGGCAGGTCAGGTTCCTTCAAACCTCGAACCATCCTTACAGTATCATAAAGTCTTTCCAACTCCGGACATTCCTCCGCTTCCCCATGCTGCTCCGGCTTTTGCTCTGCATTTAGTTTGTCTATATATTGGGATAATTTCCGCTCATTATTATCCATGAATTAGACCTCCTTTGTCTGACCATTCTCGTCAAGTATGTCTGCCAGGGTTTGTAACGCCCTATACTGCAGTACACGAACGGCATTCTCTTTTTTGTTCATCATGCCGGCAGTTTGAGCTACCGAAAACCCCTTGATAATTCTTAACTCCAGTACTCTCTGCTGCTCCCGGCCGAGTTTTTTCAGCGCATCCTGTATCAGTATTCGCTGATTGCTTGCCACCGCAGGATCCTCCACTGCCATTTCAGATGGATTTATCCTTTCCATGTCCACCTTAACCCCCTGACGTTTATTTTTGCGCCACCTATCCCGCAGCACATTTAAAGCTATGGTTTTTAAATATGCAATATAATTCTCCGGTTGGGCTGCCCCTTTATGTGAATAGGAAAGTGCTTTGACATAGGCCTCCTGGGTAATATCTTCGGCTTCCTGGCGGTTTTGCACCCTAAAATATACATACCGGTATAAAGGCTCCCATGTTGCACTGCATATTTCCTCTATGGATTTTGTATGGTTCTCCTTTGTTCTCTTGTATCTATTGGTTTCAGGCATGAATCTAATCCCTTCTTTCCCGGCCGGGCTGCTTATTTAAGAAGTGAGATGTGTGATGCCGGATGTGGGAATTTCAGTACTGCTATAGGGCAGTGCTAAAGTCCCACATCATACTTCTAACCTCTAACCTCTCAATAGATGTGTTCCCTCTCATTAACTATGACGTTTAGACTACACCAAACGTTACATGAAAAAATTGGGGACAGCTCTATTTTATACTTAAATAAAGCCGTCCCCCCGCTATTATTCCCCAAAATTTATCCTTCGGGAATACTCTTTTTCAGTTGTCTGCCTTCCGGTTAATGTCTCCTATATTATTGCTTAACCGGATCATTTACATTCTTAAAAATCATGCCCGCACAAAATATTGCAGCCCATGGATTACATTTTCGGACTGCCTATGCTTTATTCATAAGCTGCGCAAAACTGTTCATATTCTCCTCCAGTATATTTGATACATTCTTATCGGTTTTGGCCGTCTTTTTTATTATCAGCCTGTACATGGGATTCATCTTTTCGAATATGAATTCTCCTCCGAAGTATTCACTGGCAACGGCAGTCTCCAGCAGTTCCTTCGGAAAAGCGTTATGAAGCTCGCTTTGTGCCTCTTCTCCCTCGGCCATACAACATATGAAAAGACCTATCTTTTTATCCTTAAGCTGATTTAGGTTTCTTGTGCAAAAGCTGCTTACCTGTTTTTGAATTTTGCCCATGTACATCGACCCTCCTATTACAACCCTGTCGTACTGGGAGAGATCTACCGCCTTACTGCTTTTCAGGTTGACCAGGTGGGTCTGCCCCGACAATTTCTCCGAAAGAGCCTCGGCACACTTTTGGGTACAGCCGTACTTACTGGAATAGGCTATCAGAGTTTTCA